>UPYI01000009.1 GCA_900538555.1 uncultured Porphyromonadaceae bacterium | reverse complement strand
GTATGCCGGAGCTATGGCGAACGGGTATTTTTCCGGGGTCAGCCTGTCGCTCTCCTGCACGAATGTGACGGCTGCACCTAATGTTTTCAGTTTCTGATAATAGGTATAGACATGGTCCCAAGTATCCCAGAATTGGGTATGTTTTACCTCTTCCAGAGCCATCAGATTGTCGGCTTTCCACAACAGGGCGGTATTGCGCGAAGTCCATGACCGGGGCTGTTTACATTGCCGGGCATCGAGTACCGGAAGGGAATTGATTTCCCGTATTGCCTGTACATATTCTTCTCCGCCGGGCGATACGGTTTTCCCGTCGGGTTCGATAATCCCTTTGTGAAATTGTTCTCCACCATATAACGGTTGTTTGAACCGATATGTACAGACAAATTCGTCGCCCAATGCGAAACTGTGCCATATCCACATCCTTACGGCTCCGGGCAGGGGCTGGGAGTTCCATTGACCCCAGTTGATTTGACCGGGCTGCAACTCCATGATGCCGGTACGCCCTTCGACCGACCGGGCGAGTTCGGTGGAGAATGCCAGTTCCATGCCGCTACCCAGCCGGTGGGCAAGCGTGCCGGTATCGTAATTGAGCGATGTGCTGGTCAGGTACATGGTATGCGATACGAAATCGAAGTCGTTCCGGCTGCGGAACGGATCGACCGACGGCAGGAACTTATAGTAGGCGAAGTTGGTCGTGATCCATTGGTGCGGGGCTATCTTGGGACGTAAGGTCTCGACCTGAAACCGCAGGGCGGCAGCTATGGCGTCGGCGGTATAGCGGCGGAAGTCGATAAACGCATGCGGGTTGCCGGTGTGTTCGCGGGCATTCGGCAGGTGTATCTGATCGAAGTTCTGGAAACGGTAGCTCCAAAAGTCAGCACCCCATGCTTCGTTTAGGGTCTCTATATCGCCGTATTTCTCTTGCAGCCAGCGGCGGAAATCGGAGCGGGCGAAATCGGAATAATCGTACAGTCCTTCGAAATGCGGTTCGTTGTCTACCTGCCAGCCGCATACTGCCGGATGATTGCCGTAACGCTCCGCCATTTTTTCGAGAATGCGCCGGAGGTATTTCCGGAAAACCGGATTGTTTCCGTTGCAGTTCAGCCGCATCCCGTGTCGTACTATGCGGTTCTCGTCCGTTACGACCGATACTTCGGGATGTTTTTCGGTGAGCCAGACGGGCGGAGTGGGCGAGGGGGTACACATAATGACTTTCAGCCCGTATTGTTGGGCAAGAGCCACGCAGCGGTCGAGCCAATCGAAATTGAACACACCCTCCTGCGGTTCGAGTTGCGCCCATGCAAATTCGGCGAAGTGGGTGAATGTGAATCCGAGCTGGGCGATTTGTTTCAGATCCGTTTCCCATTCCTCTTCGCTCCAATGTTCGGGATAGTAGTATGCGCCTACGGGCAACTGCTGCGATGTGCCTATGAAGTTTTGGGCGTGTGCGGCGAATGCACAAAGGACTGTGAGTATAGCCAATAGGGTGTGACGTGTCGTTTTCATGCGAATGGGGTATTATAATGTCAGTCGGGTGGGGATGATTCGGGTTTGTCGGCTGCCGGTTTCGGTCAGGCAGATTCCTTTCGGGGTAAGACGTATCGAACCGACTCCTTGAAAGCGGTCGGGCAGGGGCATCAAGAATCCGATAAACGATTTGCTGACGGTTGCCTGCGCATCGAAAAAGAAATAGGAAGCTACATCGTGGAAGCGGCAATCGACCGCTGTCAGATCGGTATAGGGTCGTCCGATACCGGTGGTGCCGAATTCCAGCCCTTTTGCGCAGGGGATGCCGTTTTCTGTCTGATGCCAGAGGTTCAGCCACGGATATTCGTCGGTTTTCCAGATGTATCCGAGTAATAGTCCGTGTTTGGGCGATGAGGCGGTGATCCATCCGATCGAATCGGAAAGGAGGTGTGAGGATACATAACTGTCCGCAAGGTCAGATCGCCTCAGGTCTATTGTTTGCCCGAGCGTATCGATGATACCGTCCGGAAACCGGTATTCGTGTCGCGACGGATCGGGATAACCGAAATGTTGCATGAATCCGCAGCCGGCATTCGTATGTATTTGCGTGTCTTTGTCCAGAAACGGAGCTCCTATCGTGGCATGTTGCACGATGTTGAACAGTCGCCCGATCGGGTATGTGTTGTTTACTTTGTCGGTAATTCGGACTACGGCATTGACCGGATCGAAACGGATTTTGCGTTCGACGGCTATTCCGTCTTTTTCTCCTCTCGCCCCGATAATGAGAAACGTATCGGCTTCGCACCGGATGACATTCCAAAGCGAATTGCCCGGTTCGCCGTTGTGCGGGATTCCTGCCCGTATCTCCCCGTCGGTGGGTGCTCCCCAACGTCCGAGGCATAGAAAATGTCCCTGAAACGGTGCGCCGCTCCGGTTGTTGGCGGGCATCTGCTCGCTTGTCATATACCAAGTGAACGGGTTTACGGAAGTTTCTTGCAGCCGGAAATCCGTGATCGCTCCGCCCCGAAGGTCGATAGCGAGTGTGGCGTGCGACCGGTCATGTCCCAATCGAACGGTTTTGTCCGTGTGGCCGGGAGCGGAACAGGAAGATGCCCCCGATAGAAACAGAAATGCAAAAAGTGGAGATAACCCCCAAATGTGTCTCATACGTTTAGCCGTTTGCCGGTAATGGTTCAAGGCAAAGGTAACGGCGGACGGGGGAAATTCAAAGGGTAATTTCTTGCGTCAGAAAAATTTATCGGTTTTGTTTGAACTTTGTTCGGGTTTTGTACCGGTTTTGTTTTCGCTTCGGATCATTGTCCGATTTTCGTCCGGTCGCCGGCAATGGCGACAACGAATTTTTCGGGATCCAGATGTGTACGGGCAACCCGTAGAAGTTCGTCGGCAGTGATTTCCCGAATGGTTCGGTCTTGCAGGGAAAAATAATCGGATGGCAGTCTGTTTGCCAGCAGCGAGATGTAATAGTCGGCTATGGTAAACGGGGAGTCGAGCGTGCGTGCCATTTCGCCGCGCAGGTAGTTGCGCAAGGTCTCCATCTCTTCCGCCCCGATCGCTTCGGTGCGCAGACGTTCTATTTCTGTGAATACCTCCCGGATGAGCGGGCGGGTGAATTCTGTTCCCGATTGGGTGCTGATCACGATATAGGCGGCTTGACGCAGACCGGCGACCGACGAGGAGATGCCGTAGGTGTAGCCTTTCTCCTCACGGATATTCGCCATGAGGCGGCTGCCGAAATATCCGCCGAGTGCGGTACTCAATATCCGGAGTTTCTGATAGTCGGGATGGTCGCGGTTGATGACCTGTGCTCCGATCCGGATTCCCGATTGCAGGGCGTCGGCTTTGTGTACGATGGTCTCTTTCTCCGGTTGCGGGTGTATGGGATATATCGTCTCTTCCGGTACGGTTTCTGTCCGGGGACTGTTCGTCCACTCCTTGCCGAAGTATTGTTCGACGGCAGCATGTATCTCGTCCGTGATGTTTCCCGACAGGAGGATGCGGCATCGTTCGGGGCGGTAGTACCGCCGGTGAAATTCGAACAGATGTGCCGGTTGAATTTGCGCGATATCCGTTTCGGTGGCTTCGTAAGCATACGGGTGATCTGCCCCGAACAACATGCTGTTGAATGCCGCATGCGAGAGATTGTTTACTTTTTCCCGATTCAGCAACAGCAGTTGCATGCGCTTTTCTTTCAGCCGTTGCAACTCCTCTTCGGGAAAATCGGGCGACTGTATCAGGTCCGCCATGACAGGCAGTAGCGTATGTACATGTTTATTCAGCATATATACGGTAATGTAGCTGAAATGCATGCTGGTCGAAGTCTGCAACCAGGCACCGTAGAAATCGAGCGTTTCGGCAATCTCTTTCGCATGACGTCCGGCTGCACCCTCTTTCAGCATCAGGTGTGTGAAAGTGGCGGCGGGATGCACCGTCTCTTCGTAGTTTCCGCCTTCGATCATCCAGTCGATGCGGCAAACCTCCTGTTCGCCCATCGAGAAAGTATATACGGGTATTCCGTTGGAGAGTTTTCCAACGGTCGGAGCGGGAAGGTGAAGCGGCGCGAAGTCTTGTATCGCCGGCGGCGTAATGCGGTCTAATGTCATGGCAACAGGGTTAGTGCTTTTTCGAGGTCTTCGGGAGTATCTATGCCGATGGTTTCCTGCGTGGTGATACCGACTTTCACGGTATATCCGTTTTGCAGCCAGCGGAGTTGTTCGAGCGACTCGGCTATTTCGAGCGACGACTGGGGCAGGCGGGTGAGGCAGTCCAGTATGTCGGCGCGGTAGGCGTACATGCCGATGTGTTTGTAATAGGTGTGTCGCGACAACCATTCGTCGGTCGGATAGTTTCGCAGATAGGGAATTACCGACCGGCTGAAATAGACGGCTTCGTTGCGTTCGTTCAGGATTACTTTCGGCGAGTTGGGATTGACGAGATCGTTCCATGTCTCGTCGGAATGGAACGCGCGTACCAATGTGGCGATTTGCGTATCGGGCGTATCGAAACATTGCATGATGGCTCGGATCTGTTCCGGTTTGATGAACGGCTCGTCGCCTTGTATGTTGATGACAACGTCCTGACCGCCGCCGATCGTGCGGTAGGCTTCGTTGCAGCGGTCTGTTCCGCTTTTGTGTTTGTCGGAGGTGAGAACCGCATTGCCGCCGAAAGAACGTACGGCTTGCAGGATCCGGTCGTCGTCGGTCGCTACATATACGTCGTCGAGAACGGTCTTGACCTGTTCATATACCCGTTGAATCATATATTTCCCCTTCATATCCGCCAGCGGTTTGCCGGGAAACCGGGTGGATGCGTAACGGGCGGGGATGATGCCGATAAATTTCATATCGTGTCTATTCTGTTTGGTTTTTATTCGAATGCGAAGTTGCAACTATTTTTTGTCTTCTACAACATAGAGCTGGCTGTTTTCGTATTTGACGACGCGCACCGGTGTGCCGGCGTCGATGAATCCGTACAGCGATACGGCATCGAAATCGTCGCCGCCGATCGTAATCCGTCCCGACGGACGCAGTACGGTGGCGGCGATACCGGTAAGTCCGACCTTTTCGCCCAACTCGACGGGAACTCCGACGAAGCCTTCTTCTATGGTCTGGCTGCTGTGCAGAGCCAACCGGTACAGCGGACCGCGGCTACCGACATGGCGCAGAATCCAGATGAGAGCGATCGTTCCCAATATACAGCCCGAAAGGACGGTGAGTATGCTGCGCGAGACTTCGGTTTCCTGCACGGGTGCAAAATCGAAATCGACGTTTCCCAGCAGGGCGAGGATGAGCGAGAGAAGTACCAGTATGCCTCCGGATATACCGGCGATACCGAATCCCGGAATCACGAAAAATTCGAGGATGAGCAGAATGACACCGACAATGAACAGCAGGATTTCCCAGTTAGCCGCTAATCCGTCTAAGTAGAGCGGAGCGAAATAGAGTACGGCGGCTATCAATGCCACAGCCGAGGGCAATCCGATACCGGGTGTTTTCAGTTCCATGAATATACCTCCGATGATGAGGGTGATCAGCAGGGCTTGCAATGCCGGATTGGCGAGAAAGCCTACCAGCTCGTCGTAGAACGACGGTTCGAATACGACGATTTCGTAGTCGGATTGTCCTAACCGGCTTTGGATGATTTCGGGAATATCGTTCACAATCGCTTCGCAGTATCCGTTTTTGAGAGCTTCGTTTGCGGTGAACGTAAGTACTTGTCCCGAATCGGAGAGCAACGGTATGACGATGCGTTCGTCTACCATTGCTTCTGCGATTTTCGGTTCGCGATGCCAGCGGTAGATGGTGTCGCCTTTTGCCGAAACGATTGTGTCGCGGCCGTGGGCTTCGGCAGTAGAGCGCATGGTGGCACGCATGTACGATTGGTATTTGTCGGGCATTGCCGCACCGGTTTCATTGACCACGGTAGCCGCACCGATGTTCGCCCCTTCGCGCATGTAGATGCTGTCGCAGGCGATGGCAATCAGTGCGC
This sequence comes from uncultured Porphyromonadaceae bacterium, assembly GCA_900538555.1. GTDB lineage: Bacteria > Bacteroidota > Bacteroidia > Bacteroidales > Barnesiellaceae > UMGS27. The sequence goes on along the minus strand of UPYI01000009.1, from coordinate 154,087 downwards.
CAGCCGATGCCGCATTGTTGTTGATGAAGGCATATACCGGAATCGGGCTGTTCAGCAGGGTGGTGCGTATCGAGTCGGCATGTACTACGGTTCCTCCGTAGGTGTTGAGTTGCAGGATGATTCCGTCGGCATCGAGCCGTTCGGCGTTATGAGTTCCGGTTTTGATGTATCGCCACGTCGTGCTGCCGATCTCTTTGTTGATATTGATCTGGTAGAACAACGGCGTTTCAGAGGCTTGTAGCCCATAAAACAGATTTAGAAGTAAATAAGAGAAGAAAATGAAGAACTTTTTCATAAATAATCTGTTTTAACTATGATATATAATATTTGATAGGAATCGAATGATGAACCAAAACCATACAAATGTAAAGGAAAAAAAGGTTGAGGAAAACAATCTTGACGATTTTTAATCTAAATTTTTTGGATGAATCGCGGAACCCGAGATTCCCGTAAAAAACTCTGTGATTTAGATTTTGAAAAGTTGTTTCTTTGGAGATTTGTAGCTGATATGAAAAGAGAGTGTAGTTTGCGGATGAGAATCTATTTACAAATTTAAATAAATATAAATCGTATTATGAATTCCGTTCAATTCCAAGAGCGATTGATGGGTTTGCAAGAGAACCTGTTGAATTTTGCATATATGCTGACATCGAACCGTGAAGAGGCGAAAGATCTGTTACAGGATACTACTCTGAAAGCGCTGGACAATGAAGAGAAGTATATCGATAATGTGAATTTCAAAGGTTGGGTATTTACGATCATGCGCAATATCTTTATTAATAACTATCGGAGAGTGGTGAGGAATCAAACAATGGTCGATCAGACGGAAGACCTGTATCATCTGAACCTTCCGCAGGAGTCGGGGTTCAATACACCGGAAGGTTCGTACACGGTGAAAGAGATTACGAAAGCGATCAACAGTTTTTCGGATGAATATAAAATTCCGTTTTCGATGCACATTGCCGGATATAAATATTATGAAATCGCCGAAAAGATGGATTTGCCGTTGGGCACGGTAAAGAGCCGCATTTTCTTTGCCCGGCAACGTTTGCAGGAGTTGCTGCGCGATTATAAATAAACTTCGCTCCGGTGATATCCTAAAAAAACGGCAGTACATCGACCGTGTTTTCCGGTCGGTGCGCTGCCGTGTGCGGATATGGATCGGTATGTCGTCTATTTCCGTTCTTTGATCAATCCGTTCCGGTAGGCATACAACAGTTTTTTCAGATCGTCGATCTGGTGTATCAGCTCTTTGCCCATGTCGGTGTTGCGCACACGCATCCGTTTCGAATTGAATTCGAGCAGGAAGTTGGTGGAGATAATGTCCGCACCTTCTTCTATGGCCTTTTGTGTAGACTGGAAAGGTTCGTGCTGGGTCAGCTGCAAGCCGCGTGAATGGTATATCAAGGTATATCCGGCGATACCGGTTTCCGATTGATATGCTTTGGAGAATCCTCCGTCGATCACCAGCAGCTTGCCGCCGGCTTTCACCGGCTGTTCGCCCTTGATGGTCTTGACCGGAATATGACCGTTGATGATATGGGCGTGCGGGTCGTTGTGTATGCCGAATTCTTCGAGGATCATATCGCATACGCTCTCTTCGTTGCGCAGTTCGTAGTAGTAGCCCTTTTTCTCTTTCGACAGTTCTTTGTCTTCGATAAAGTAGCGTTCGAACGTTGCCATCTTGTCTTTGTCGAATGCAGGGGAGTCCGGACCGCACCACAGATACCACATGAAGTCGATCGCGAAACGGTTCGGTTCGTCGTGCAGGTCGTCCAGATAGGCGGTGCGTATCAGTTGGTCTACCTTGTCGAGCAGTTGTTTGCCCTTGTAGTTCTTGCCGGCAATCGAAACTTCTTTAAACGTCCCGTCGGCATTCAACGGTATGGAGGCGTGGAACAGCAGGTTTGAGTTGCGTATCAGGTACATGCTTCCGTGGGCATAGAGCCAGCGGATGTGCTTGCGCAGTTTTTCGCTGTTCCGGAACGAGTGATGCAGTTTGTTTACCACCACCGCTTCTTCTTCGGACAATTTATAGGGATCGTCCGGGTCGATTGTGGGCAGGAACGAGTCGCGCAACGGATAGCTCTTGCCGTCTTGGGTGAAGATGCCGAGATTGTAGTCGATCTGGTTCAACAGCAGGCGGTGTTCCATTTTGAATTCCGGACGGCGTTTGATTGTCTGCCCTTCCAGTTTCAATTGGATGATGGTGATCGCCTTGTGCATTTGCGTGATGAGCCGGGTGGTTTTTTCGCTGTGTTTCGATCCGCTCGATTGGAGCAGGAAGCGTTCGCACGGATCCTGTTCGTAGGTTTCCATAGCAAACGTGGCGAGAGGCAGGATATTGATACCGTATCCGTCTTCGATGGTGTAGAGGTTGCCGTAGCGCATCGCCATACGGAGTATGTTGGCGATACAACAGTCGTTCCCCGCTGCCGCTCCCATCCAGAGAATGTCGTGGTTACCCCATTGCACATCCACATTGTGATAGTCGCAAAGCGTATCCATGATGATCTGTGCGCCGGGACCCCGGTCGAATATGTCGCCGACAATGTGGAGCGAGTCGATGACCAACCGTTGGATCAGGTTGCACATGGCAATGATAAATTCGTCGGCTCGTCCGATTTCGATAATCGTAGAGATAATACCTTTTACGTAGTCTTGCTTGTTAGGTCCGGTCTGGGATTCGTGCAACAGTTCCTGCAAAATGTAGGAGAACTCTTGGGGCAGGGCTTTCTGGACTTTCGACCGGGTGTATTTCGACGATATATTCTGGCAGACCCGTATCAGTTGGTGCAAGGTTACGAGATACCATTCGTCGAGGTATTTTTCCGTGCTTTTCACCCGGTCGAGTTTTTCCTGCGGATAGTAGATAAGCGTGCAAAGCTCGCGTTTTTCCGCTTCGCGCAAGGTCTGTTCGAATATCTCATCGACTTTGCGCCGCACCGATCCGGATGCGTTTTTCAGCACATGTTGGAAAGCCTCGTATTCGCCGTGGATGTCGGTAAGGAAGTGTTCCGTACCTTTGGGCAGTTCGAGGATAGCTTCGAGGTTTATGATTTCCGTACAGGCTTGCGCGATGGTCGGAAATTTTTTGGACAGCAAATTCAGGTATCTGAGATCGCTGATGACCTCTTTTTCCGAAATTTCACTTTTCGATTTTGTCATAGGTCGTATGAATAGATAATCAAAGATATTGATTTCTCGGCAGATAAGGAAATTTTCTGTTCGATATTCCGCCGGATTGTCGTTGCGGTTTATTCCGCGTATTCGATTTTAGCGACGATCAGCCGTATCTGTTCGGGTTCTTCGCCGGTCTTGATCATGGCGATGTGCAAGTTGCGGGGGAAGAACAGGAAGAAGGTTTCGGGATCGGAGTCCATATAGTCGATGTGTGTCGCCGTGTAGTGAATGACATCGGGCTTGTACGGGGCAATCGGCGTGGCATTCTCCGCTGCGATCCTGCCGAACCGTTCGTTTCCTTTGGCTACGTATTGGAAATCGACATACTGCCGGTGCGATTCGACTTTGCTTTTGCTTTCGTCGCGGGTTTTCGGGTCGGAGACTTTTACGTAGCAACGTTTGCCGTCTATCTCGTAGACTCCGGCGGGCATGGAGAGCAGGTCGTTCGTCGCCAGCCAAGTGAACAGCTTATCCCACAACTCTTTGTTCTTTTTATACTGCGACCGGAATTCTTCGAAGTCGGTCGTGCTGTGGGGCGACGGAGCGAATCCGTTACGCCATTCGCCGCGTTGAGCCCATTTTTCCGCATCCGATTTCCGACGGGCTTCTGCCGGAACAACGGTCAATAGGAGCAGGATGGCGATAAGCCAGCGTGTCAATTGATTTTTCATGGTTGGATCTGCATTTGAAATCTTTTACAAAAGTAAAAAGCTTGTGCGAGAAAACCAAGCATATCGGACGAATCCGTCCGGATAAAACAAGGCATCCCTGACCGGTTTCTTTCCGTTTCGGGATGCCTTGTATGTTATGGCTGCCGGCGGTTATTTCAACCGGATTTCGAGTTTTTGCAGGTCTGCCGGATCGGAGCTACTGCCGTACAGGATCGTATAGCTGCCTTTTTGCGGACGCATGCTTTCGCTTCGGGCATCGTACCATTCGAATGCCGAGTAGGGCAACGTTATCTTTACGGTCGTTTCCGTGCCTTGCGGTACGGCTACCCTCCGGTATGCCCGCAAGGTCTTGACGGGCCCTTCGGCATCGTCGTTTTTCCGGATGTATATCTGTACGACTTCTTCCCCGTCGTATTTACCGACGTTCCGTACCGGTATGCAGAGGGTCGCGCTTTCTCCTTCGGCGATCCGTTTCCGGTCGGTTTTTGCCTTCCCGTAAGAGAACCGGGTATAGCTCAGTCCGTATCCGAACGGGAACAACGGTGTTTCTTCCATGAAACGATAGGTGCGGTTGCGGAGCGAATAGTCTTCGTAGTCGGGCAACTGTTCCGTGTGTTTATAGAATGTAACCGGCAGTCGTCCGGCAGGATTGTAGTCGCCGAACAGGACATCGGCAACGGCTGCACCTCCGGCTTGTCCCGGATACCATGCTTGTACGATTGCGTCGCAGCTTTGCGTTTCGGGCGACAAAGCCATAGCCGATCCGGAAAAATTAATCAGAACCAGCGGCTTTCCGGCTTTTTTCAGCTCGTTGAGAATCTTGCGCTGGATCGCAGGAAGTTCTATGTCGGTGCGGTCGCCCCCTTTAAAGCCCGGAGCCGATACGGTCATCTGTTCCCCTTCGAGATAGGGCGATATACCCCCGGCAAATACCACGACATCGGCATCTTGCAGTTTTTCGATCAGCCGGTCGATATCCAGCGGCACTTCCTGTGCCAGATCGAACCGAAGATAGGGATTGTCTTTGACTTGAACGAAACTCAGTTCGAGTTCGTATTCTTTCCCGCTTTCGTAGCGGAACGAGTAAATGCTTTCCGGATTTTTTACATTGTATTTCTCTGCAATCGTATCTCCGTTCATCTTCAATACGATCCGTCCGTTTGTCATCAGCCGGAACACAGCCGAACCCGAACTTTCGGGACGGAATACGGAACGGTAGACGGCAGAGAATCCTTTCAGATTTACTCCGGGGGCGAATGCCGTGTTGCCTTCGCTGCTGAAATGGAACGGCGTAGTCAGTCGGTCGGTGGCTGTCGGATCGCCTTCGAAGTTGCCGGTATTCCAATAGGTGGCAGCAAATCCCGGACGGTTTTCGTATTCGCACTGTCCGAAAAGGCTATGGAGCGTGATGTCGTCGGTGTGGCTGCAAGCCTGCTCGCAGACGATTTGCGATGCCGGTATTTTGGACCGGATGCCGTCGAGCAATGTGCTGGTGGAGGAGGGGAACCCGTTGTAGTTGCCCCATTGCATCACCGAGTCGTTGGCATTCGGACCGATTACAGCGACTTTCATGCCTTTGCCCAATGGCAATATGTCGTTCTTGTTTTGCAGGAGTACGATGCTCTCGTGCGCCATGCGCAAGGCAAGCCGGCGGTGTTCCCGGCTGTCTACGACCGAATAGGGAATGTCGTAGGGATATACCGTGTCCATTTCTCCCAATTCGAACCGGGCTTTCAGCAATCGTTTTACCGATATGTCGATCTGTTTTTCGTCTATCAACCGGGCTTTGACCGCTTCGGGCAGGCTTTTGTAATTGCTTCCGCACTCCAAGTCGGTACCGCTCAATACGGCGGCAGCCGATGCGTCCGCCGCATCCTTGTGCGTTTCGTGGCGTTTGGGTTGGTGAAAGTCGGAGATCGCGCCGCAGTCGGAAACGACGATGCCTTCAAATCCCCACTGTTCGCGCAGGATTTGCGTCAGCAGCCGGTTGCTACCGCAGCACGGATCGCCCTCGTAGCGGTTGTATGCGCACATGACCTCTTTCACGTCCGCCGTCTGTACAAGGGCTTTGAATGCCGGCAGGTAGGTTTCCCAAAGGTCGCGCGGTGCGATGTTTTCCGCATTGAAACTGTGCCGGTTCCATTCCGGACCGGAATGTACGGCAAAGTGTTTGGCACAGGCATGCAGCTTGTCGTATTTATGGTCGCCCGTACCCTGCAAGCCCTTTACGGCGGCAATGCCCATTTGCGTACTCAGATAGGGGTCTTCACCATAGGTTTCCTGTCCGCGTCCCCAACGGGGGTCACGAAAGATATTGACGTTGGGAGTCCACATGGTCAGCCCTTGATAACGCTTGAATTGTCCCCGGCTGTTGAAGTCGCGGTTTTTGGCGCGGGCTTCGTCCGATACGGCTGTGAAGACTTCATACAGCAGGGAGTCGTTGAACGAGGCTGCCATACCGATAGCTTGGGGAAAAACGGTGGCGATGCCGGCGCGGGCTACCCCGTGCAATGCTTCGTTCCACCATTCGTATTTCTTGATGCCTAAACGGGGAATTGCCGGCGAGGCGTTTTGCATCAGCGATGCTTTTTCTTCCAGCGTCAGCCGGTGCAGGAGATCTTCCGCCCGTTGTTCGGGGGTGAGTTCCGTGTTCTGGTAGGGATACTGTGCGGATGCCGTCAGGGCGAAACATACCCCGACTATCCAAGTCAGACTTTTTTTGTGCTTTATCATGTGTTTTGTGCTATTCGATTCTCCGGCAATATTACGGCTTTATTCCGGGTGGAGGGAGGATAAATCGGTACAAAAGGAGTACGGATTTATCTTTGTCTCCACGACGGATTATTTTTCCCCGCCTCGGCATCGTTCGAATAAATGCGGTTATGTTTTCGGCTTGTCGGAAACATTTGCTTTATATTCTGTCGGGTTCATACCGGTTTGCTTTTTGAAACATTTGCTGAAATATTTCGGGTCGCTGAATCCGGTCTGGTAAGCGATTTGGGAGATGTTGTATTCTCCGCTGTCGAGTAGTTGTACGGCACGTTTTATCCGTATTTCCCGAATGAAATCTACGGGCGAAACTCCGACAATCGACTTCATCTTCCGGTAGAGTATGGTGCGGCTTACGCCCAATTGTACGGCGAAGTCGTCGATCGTCAGTTCGGCATTGTCCATTTGTGCCTCCATGAATTCCATAGCCTGTTGCATGAACAGTTCGTCCTGCGACGCGACAACCGGCTGCGAGGGGGTGAGCAGGTTTTCCTTGCTCTCCGTCTTTTCTTTTCGGAGCAGTTGTTCCAGATAGGTTTTCTGCAATTGCTCGCGCTGGCGGAGGAGCGAGCGGATACGGGTTTTCAGATAGGTCGCGCTGAACGGCTTGGTGATGTAGTCGTCGATGTCGTGTTCGAGTCCGGCTATCCGGTCGTCCAACGACGATTTGGCGGATAGCAGGATGATCGGAATGTGGCAGATTTCCCGATTGGTTTTGATTCGGCTTACCATGTCCAGCCCGTCCATGACCGGCATCATGACATCGCTGACAATCAGATCGGGCAGATATTCTTCCGCCATTCGCAGGCCTTCTTCTCCGTTTGCGGCTTCCGACACCGAGTATTCGTTTGAAAGTATGTTCCGCAGAAAACTGCGCAATCCCGGATTGTCTTCTACGATCAAGACCGAGAGCCTATCCTCACCGGCAGGATGGACGGAACTTTCCTCAGAGGCTTGCGGTTGTATCTCTTTCCCGGAGGAAGGTGTGTCGTTCAGAATAAATTCAGCCCGGGGATCCGTTTCGAATAGGGTGCGGTCGGTAGGAATGCGCACCTTGAACGCACTGCCTTTGCCCAACTGGCTTTCCACCTCGATACTGCCGTGGTGCAGTTCCACCAGCTCATTGACCAAAGACAATCCGATACCGGACGAGGGTTGCAGAATATTTTGATGTACCAGTGTTTCGAACCGCTTGAACAGGGCGTGCTGTTTCTTGGGGTCGATGCCGATGCCTTTGTCGGCAACGGTGACGACGACGCAGCCGTTTTCCTGTGCTACGGTGACCGAAACGCTTTTCCCTTCCGGTGTGTATTTGAATGCGTTGGATAGCAGGTTGAAGAATATTTTTTCGAATTTGTCGCGGTCTACCCACATGGCGAGCGATTCCTGTTCGCTCTTGAACGAGAAGTCGATGGCTTTTTCTTCGGCGATCAACCGGAAATTGTCCATGATCCGTTGCAGTTGCGCGACGATGTCGGTCTCTTCCAGCAACAGATTCATTTTCCGGTTCTGGATTTTCCGGAAATCCAGTATCTGGTTTACTAACCGTAACATGCGTTCGGTGTTCTTATGTACCAGCGTAAGGTGCTGCCGGGCTGTCGGCGACAACTCTTCTTGGGTCAGTACTTCCGTTACCGGACTGGCGATAAGCGTAAGTGGTGTCCGCAGTTCGTGCGATATGTCGGTGAAGAAACGGAGCTTCACGTCTGCCAGTTGTTGTTCCATATCTACTTGATGCCGGAGCCGGTAGATGTAAAACAGAATGTAGACGATGATCCCGACGAGCAGGATGAAGAGTACGGCGTAGAATAGCCATGCCCAAGGCGTTTCCCAAAATGTAGGTGTGACGTACAGCGGCAGTTCCCGGAGGTTGTCTATCCATACGCCGTCGCTGTTGGTCGAACGTATTTGCAGGGTATATTCACCGGGTGGCAGGTTGATGTAGGATGCCGTCCGGCTGTTGTCGGCTTCGTTCCATGTTTGTTCCAGCCCTTTGAGCCGGTAGGCATAGCGAATCTCTTTCGGGTCGATGAAGTCGAGTGCGGCAAACCGGAATGTCACATTCCGTTCGTCGGGCGACAACGTGATCTTCTCTTGCTCGTCGATCGGGATTGCCGAAGTCTCGCCTTGTATTTTCAGTTCGGTGAATACGAGGGGCGGGACATCTTTGCTTTTCTCCATTTGTTGCGGCGAAATGCGGATCGGTCCACGGTTTGTCCCCAATATGAACTCTCCCTGCGACGTAATGCAGGGGGCGGCTTCGGAGAAGTACACTTCCAGCCGGAAGAATCGGTTGCTGTAATTTTCGAAAACTCCGTTTGCCGGATCGAACCGCGACAGGGCGTTTTCGGTGATGACCCACAGATTGCCGTTCCGGTCTTCGGTCATGGAGAGAGCCAGATCGGAAGCCAGTCCGTCGTGTGTCGTATAGGTCTTGAACCGGATGGAATCGCTTAGCAGGGCGGGCGAAACGATTTTGCCGATACCGCCGGTAAAACTCATGACATAGGTATCTTGCCGGCTGTCGGAAAAGATGTACATGATGTCGTTTCCCCGCAGGCTCGATGTGCGTTCGGGGTCGTATAGGTTCCGATAGAACCGGATGTTTTCGGCTTGTCCGATGTCGTTGCCGAAGGCGAGCAAGCCGTTGGTCGTTCCTGCCAGCAATGTCCCGTCGGGAGCTTCGGTAATAAACCGTACGTTCATTGCCGCCGACGGATAATTTTTCAACCGGTTGTCGGCATGAATGAACTTACCCTCCTCGCCGTCGCCGGGGATGCAATTGACTCCGCTTCCGTACGACCCGATCCAGATGTTGCCGTGCCGGTCGGGGTAAATCGAATATATGCTGTTCCCGCCTATGCTGTACGGCTGCTTCGGGTCGTGTTTGAATTGCCGGATGCGATAGCTTTTTTCATTCTCCTGTTGCAACCGGAACAACCCGTTGTTTTTGGTACCGATCCAGATGTTGCCTTTTCCGTCTTCGGCAAAGCAGTAGGCACATTGTACGAACTTGACCTCTTGCGGCACGATCTTTCCTTGCGCCGACAGATAACCTTTCAGTTCGCCTTGCTCGTCGTAGAGCCGTATGATGTTGTTTTTAGACGAGACCCACAGCCGGTTCCGGCTGTCCCGCAGGAAAGCCCGGGCTTCGAACCCGTCGTCGAGGTCCTGCAACCGATAGGTCGAGGGGAACAGGGTGAGTTTGTCCGCGCCTCTTTGTCCGGCAATCCAGATGTTGTGTTGCCGGTCGATATAACATCGGCGGATCATCGGCGTGTAAGCCGAGCGGGGATCGCTGGGATTCAGTAGGAAAGGCGAGAGCTTGCCGCTCTTCTTGTCGTAATAACAGAAACTTTCTTTTTGCGGGCATAGCCAGATCGTTCCCTCCTGATCTTCGAAAATGATATTCCGGCTGTCCCGTTCGTATTTTTCGGTGTTTTTGCGACGTATGCTCAGCTGTTGTTTGTCGCCGGTGGCGAGGTTCAGACGGGTGATTCCGGGCGTGGGTGTGAACAGCCAGATATTCTTTTCCCGGTCTTCGTAAAAAGAGTGTACGCTTTTCGCCGGTTGTCCCTGACACCGGATGTCGATAGCCCGGATCGTGCGGTCGGGCAAAAGCAGGATCAATCCGCAATCGGTAGCCAAAGCGAGTGTGTCGTGCCCGATTGTATTCATACTGTACAGTCTGCCGGTTTCGGGCAAAGAGACCGGAGCCAGTGTTTTCGATGCGGCATCGTAACAAGCCAGATCGCCTTCGGCGGATGCAAGGTATATCTTGCCCGCATTTTCTTTGAGGTAGCGGTACAGTACCGGCGTGTCGAAATGTTTATCCCCGGCGACGAATACGCCCCGGTCGGTCAGTATCCATTCTTTACTTTCCGAATCCTGATAGATATTCAGAATCTGTTTCCCTTTCGAGATATTTTCCGGCAGCGGATACCGTTCGATGCCCTCGCCTGTTTTGCAATATCGTTCGTCGATTCGGTACACTTGTCCGTTTTCGTAGACCACCCATACGATCCCTTTGGGCAGAACGTATATTTTGCGGACGGTATGGGCGTTCCGGTCGGGTTCTTCGATCGGGCGCATGACATCGATAAATCGTTCGGCGCGGGTATCGAACAGATGTACCTTTCCGTCGTACGACTGACACCAGATGTCGCCGCAGCCCGATTCGGCGAAGAACGTGATCCGGTTGTTGGTCAAGGGGTATCCGGGTTGTGCCGATGCTTTATAGTTTTTGAATGTATAGCCGTCGTATTTGCTCAGGCCGCTCCATGTGCTGAACCAGATGAATCCTTTCCGGTCTTGTAGAATGTTGTTTACTTCGCCCTGTGCCAGTCCGTTGTTGATCGAAATATGTTCTACCCGTCCGCGCGGTTGTGCGGCGGATAGCCATACGATGCAGAGGCAGATGAAAAGAGTGATTTTTCTCATGGTCGTATCTTTTACCGGTATTCCGCAGCGGGTGCAGGGGATGCCGGCATTTGATTGGGGATTAAGGCGTATTGCTGGATTTCCGATGTATGCTACTTTATAGAGAAGGCATATACCGTGTGTTGGGTATATGTTTCTCCCGGTCGCAGTACGGCACACGGAAAGTTCGCGTGGTTCGGAGCATCCGGATAGTTTTGCGCTTCGAGCGCGATGCCTGTCCGGAAGTAATGTTTGTCGCCGCGTTTGCCAGTCTCCTTTCCATCCATGCCTTGTCCGGCATAGAACTGGAATCCGGGTTGGTCGGTATAGATTTTCATCACAATTCCGGTGGCGGGCTCATACACTTCGGCGGCAAGTTCTGTCGCTCCGGGTGCGGTTTTGTTCAGAGCCCAGTTGTGATCGTATCCGTTGCCGTATTTCAAGTCGTCGAACTTGGCGTCGATGCGTTCTCCGATAGACTTCGGGTTTCTGAAATCGAGCGGAGTTCCGGCTACCGGTGCGAGTGCTCCGGTCGGAATCAGTTCTTCGTCGGTGGGGGTATAGTAGTCGGCATAGATGGTAAGCAGATGCGAATCGGTCGATCGGTTTGTCGTGCCGTGCAGATTGTAATAGGAATGACTGGTCGGGTTCAGCACTGTCGGCGCATCGGTTGTGGCGCGGTAATCAATAATCAGTTCGTTTTCCGGAGAGAGAGAATAGGTGACGGTTATATCCAGATTACCGGGATACCCTTCTTCCCCGTCGGCAGAGCGGTAGCTCATTTCGATTGCCTGATTCCCGTCTGCATCGGTCGTTTGCCGGGCAGACCATACTTGTGCTTCGAAACCTCCGCTGCCGCCGTGCAGGTGATTGCCCCGTTCGTTGAGCGATAGCCGGTAGGTTTTGCCGTCGATGGTGAATTGACCTTTGTCGATCCGGTTGCCGTAGCGGCCGACAATAGGACCGCAATACTTGTCGGACGACTGGATATAATCTTTTATATTGTCGTAACCCCAAATTACATCTTTAAACGATCCGTCTGCCGACGGTACCCAAAGAGCCACCATGCGGGCGCCGTAATTCGTCGCTTGCAGTACCATCCCGTTTTTGTTTCGGATGGTATAGAGAGCGGTAGCTTGCCCGTTTACTTCCGATTCGAAGTTTTCGGGTGCAATCGGTTTTACGTTATATTGCGGTTGGAATGTGCATCCGGCAAGTGCAGCAAGGGTAATGAACGGGTAAATGAGTTTTTTTATCATAACGGGTGTCTCTTGTTCTACATTTCGTTTTTTTGATTCTCTTTCGGAATCGGCAGGTAAATGTAATAAATTATTTCGCAATAAGAAAAATAGTTGTCCCGTTTCTTGTTTCCTCAGAACGGATATTCCCGAAGCCTGTATGATCCGGGGAATCCGGAGGCTGTTTAGAGATGTTGTTTATGCCAGGTATAGAATATGAATCGCCGTCGGGACACTTCGAGTTCGTACCGCAGGTTTACCCACGGTTTTATCAGCAGGAACAGCGGGAGAAGCAGATAGCCCGGAGCCGTGTCCAATAATCTGGCGCCTTGCCTGAATACGATGATCTGGATGGCGATTGCCGTCAGACAGAGCAGGAGGATAATAGCAAGGAACAGCGGATTGCCGATCCCGAAAAACCATGCGCTTATGAATGATGCGAGCAACATATATTCGGCAACGGATTGCAGCCGGAACAGTTTCTTTGCCGGGGTTTTCAATTGCCGGGCTGTAAATGTCCGGGTCAGTTTGCCGATGCGATGATGGGCACGCTCGTTTCTGACTTCACAGATCGTCCGGCTTTCGGGCGATAATTCGACGCGGGTGTTGGTGCCTGTCGCGATTTGGTTGATGAATAGATCGTCGTCGCCTGCATGCAGGTTGAGTGTGCGGGAGAATCCTTTGTTGGCGAAGAACAGATCTTTTTTGTAGGCGATGTTGTACCCGTTTGCCCGATAGGGTCTGCCGATGCTTCCGAAAGCCAGATAGCGGAGCGACGACAAGGTGCGGTCGAATGTATGATAACGCGGCTCGCTTTCGGAACTCTCGTACTGGAACGGCGTGTATCCGATGACGATTTCCGTTTCGGGCGTGAAATTCCGGCACAGCGACGACAGCCATTCTTTCCCCGCCGGACGGCAGTTGGCTTGCGTAATGACGAGATGGTCGTAGCGTGCGGCTTTGATGCCGAGTGTTATGCCTAATTTTTTATGACTTACATTGCAGGCGTCGTCGGGAATGTATGAGAGTATGAGGTTGTCGTATTGCAATGCGAAGTCGGCGACGACATCCCGGCTGCTGTCCGAAATACCGTCGATGACGACAATGACTTCGTATTTCGGGTAGTTTTGTGTCAGGTAGCTTTTCAGAAACCGAGTGAGATAGTCGGCACTGTCTTTGGCATATACGATTACGGAAACCGGTGGCAGTTCGTCGGTGTACGGGATTTTCCCGCTAACGGATTTTTGGATGTATCGCATCGGGGCTCGGTACAGATAGAGCCAATATGCCGATAGAATGGAAACAACGCATATTGTTACGATCAGGATGATGAGTTCCGGAATAGAGAATGAAAAGTCAATACCCATTTGTTTGCCGATGCAATTAAAATTTTTGTATTCCGACTGCAAACGTACAGAAACTTTTCGGAAGAATGTGCACCGATCGGTGAAAAGAATAACTCCGGAAATGGATTTTTATTTGCCCGATTTAAATCTTCGTTGTTTAATCGGTTGATATATAGATTGCTTTGCGAATCTTTCGGAGCGTGCGATAAAAAAAGGTAATTTTATGTACACGTACGTAAAATAAAAAAAGAAGAGCCGCGTTATAATTTAAGTTGAATTAAGTTTTAATTTTGCACTCGCAAATTATTTATGTAATGAGAACATATTTACTTTTACTACCTTGTTTGTTGCTTTGTTTTGTATCTTGCCGCTCGACTTCGGGCATGGCATATTTTAACCAGTTGGATGCCAGTGAGAGCACCGGAATGGAGGTTGCGGCAAATTATGAACTGAAAATTGCACCCGATGATATGTTGTCCATTACGGTGGCTTCATCGGTTTTGGAGGCAGTCGCTCAATATAATTTGCCGGCGGTGTCGTATTCGACTCCGGGACAGACGAACGTGACGGTAATACCTAATCTTCAAGTCTATACGGTCGATCGTGACGGGGATATTTATTTCCCGGTAATCGGAAAGATTCACGTCGAGGGTCTGACCCGTAGAGAATTGGCAAGATATATAGAAGGCCGTATCGCCGAAGCGGTGGAAGATCCGTTGGTGATCGTGCAGTTTATGAATTTCAAAGTGGTAGTTCTGGGCGAAGTGATGCGTCCGGGTCCCATTACCATGTCGTCGGAACGGATTTCCATATTGGATGCGATCGGTGCTGCGGGCGACCTGACGATTTATGGTATGCGCGAAAATGTACTGTTGATTCGTGAGGAGGACGGGAAACGGGTATTCCAACGTTTCGATTTGTCCGATCCTGCTATTTTCTCGTCGCCGTATTATTATCTGAAACAAAATGATGTCGTATATGTAGAGCCGAACAAGGCTAAAAAAGGAGCGTCGCACTACGACCAGAATGCTTCATTCAAAGTGTCGGTCGCTTCGGTTGTGGTTAGCACCTTGTCGGTATTGGCATCGTTGGCAATTGCATTGTTTATTCGTAAATAGTTGAATCCTGTTTTTTGCTTGACTATGGAAAATTCGAACTTGAAAAAGAAAGATGAGCTGATCAATATAAAAGAGATTTGGAACGGACTGCTGAAATACTGGTATCTGTTCATTGTCTCTTTCGTGGTGTGCTTCGGAGTGCTGTTCGTATATTTGAAAATAAAGAATCCGGTTTACCAGATCTATGCCGAGGTGTTGATTTCGGAAGATGATAAAGGCGGTAAGGGCGGATCGTTGCTTTCGTCGTCGCTGATGAAGGGATTTTCGTTCGGAGGTATGATCGGCGGCGGTGCTGTGGACGATGAGGTGCTGGTGTTCAAGACACACTCTCTGTTGAAAGAGGTGGCGGAAGAACTGGATTTGTGCCGTACCTATACCGAACGGAAAGGCTTGGCTAAGAAAACCTTCTATAAAAACTCTCCGATTGTGGTCGATGTCCCGCCTATGATGCTGGATACCCTCTCTACCGGTTTGAGTGTGAAAGTGAAAGTAGACAAGAAAGGCGAAAACATACGGGTAAAGGTAAAAGACGGATTTTTCAAAACCTTAGGCAATGTGGAGGCAACATCGTTCCCGGTGACTGTGGAGACGGCTTACGGTACGTTTGTCGTCCGTCCGACGGAGTATTACATCCCCGGCAAGAAACATAAGTTCAATGTTTCGATAGTCGGTTCGGATCTGAAAACGGAGGGTTTGAGAAAATACCTGCATGTGGCTCTTTCTTCGAAAAAAGCGAATGGTGTCAGTCTGGATTATCAGGATATCAATGTCGAACGGGGAAAAGACCTGCTGAATACGATGATGGCGATTTACAACCGCCGGGTATTGGAGGATAAGAACGTGTCGGCTCATGCGACTGCCGTGTTTATCGATTCGCGTCTGGAAAGTGTCCAACGGGAACTGGAAGAGGCTGAACGGAGAGTCGAGAAATTCAAGAAAGATAATAATCTGACCGATATAGAGGTAGAGGCAAAGATCATTCTGGAAAACTCGTCGAAACAACGTCAGGCTTTATTGGAAGCCGAAACGCAATACTCGGTAGTGAATATGACGCTGGAATTCCTTTCGCGTCCGGAGAATAAATATGCCCTTGTGCCGGTTACTGCCGGTCTGCCTTCGGATGGAGCTGCCGACGCAGTGAACATGTACAACCAGCTGCTGCTGCAACGCATGCGGATGTTGCGTACGGCAAAAGAATCCAATATTTCGTTACAGACATTGACTGCGCAGATCGACCAGATGCGCGAAAACGTGCTGAATACGGTGATCAAGGCGAAGGAGTATAATGAAATAGCCCGTAACGATTTGAAGGCGCAGGAGAACCTGTTGCAGAACCGTTTGAAGGGAATGCCGTTACAGGAACGTTTGTATATGGAACTGAAACGCGACCAGTTGGTAAAAGATGAACTCTACATCTTCCTGTTGCAACAGAAAGAGGAAAATAACCTGGCTTTGGCGGCAGCCGTACCGAAGGGTCGGATCATCGACTCGGCATTCAACTTGTCGAAACCGCAATCGCCGAAGAAAATGAAGTTGGCGTTTACCACGTTTATTCTGGCGTTGTTGCTTCCGGTATTGTTTGTGATTATCAAGCAGATGCTGACCGTGAAGTTTGAAGACAAGCATGCTTTGAGAAAACTGACCAACCTGCCGATTGCCGGAGAACTTTGCGTAAGTACAGCTACCGACACGGTGGTGGTGAAAGAGGGCGATACCAGTTCGATTGTCGAACTGTTCCGTCTGTTGCGTACCAACCTGCAATTCCTGCTGACGGCAAAAGACAGCAAGGTGGTGCTGCTTACTTCTTCGGTAAGCGGAGAAGGCAAATCGTTTATCAGCATCAACTTGGCGATGTCGCTTTCGCTTTTGAACAAAAAAGTGGTATTGGTCGGTCTGGATATCCGTAACCCGCGGTTGATGGACTATATGAAAGTGCGTTCCAAGATCGGTATGACCAGTTATCTGGCGTCGAATTCGATGACCGAATCAGAAATCATTGTTCCCTCTACCTATTCTCCGAATCTGGATGTCATTTTCTCCGGACCTATCCCGCCCAACCCCTCCGAGCTGTTGCTGTCGGATCGTCTGGATCATTTGTTCGCTTATTTGCGTGAACAATATGATTATGTGATTGTCGATTCGGCTCCTGTCGGAATGGTATCGGATACATTCTCTCTGATGCGTATTGCGGATGCAACCCTCTACGTATGTCGGGCTAATTATACGCACAAGGACCATATTATGTATGTCAATGAACTGGTAGCTACCGGTAAACTGAAAAATGTAGCATTGGTTATCAATGGCACGACGGCTCGTCAGGGCTATGGCTATGGTTACGGGGCGCACATGCAGAAGAAAAAATAGGGTTTACCTGCCGTAATTGAAAGCCGATGGTACTGTTCAGCCTGATTTTAGTATTCGCATTGTTCCTTTTCCTGCGGGGATGGAAAGCGGAATCCGTGGTTCTGTTTTTCTTTTTCCTCACGGATGGGTTCGGTCTGGTGCCGAATGCGTTCAAGGGTGAACAGAGTCTGGATGTGTATGCCAATATCTATATGTTGGCGGCATTCGTCATCACGCTGTTCCAACGGAAACCTTCCGGTGGCGTGCCGGTGCGTTACGTGAAAATCACCTATGCGGTGTTCTTTGCGTTCTTTCTGCTGATCTTGTGGGTGAACCGGACGATTTACGACGTGCCGTGGCGCGATATTCTGATTACAGCCAAGAGCTATCCGCTTTTGCTTTCGTTTGTCGTATTCTCGACATTTACGAAAGAGGAGGCGGATTCGTTGCGTCGGAATCTGTTTTATATCACCCTCTTTCTGAGTGTCGTATTTATTGTTCAGGTCTTCACGGGTATTCGTCTGCTCACTGGTCTGATAGGCGGATATATGGATTTCGGCATCGTGCGGTTTAAACGCTGCTACAATATACCTATATTGGTCTATTATTTCGTATTCTACGGACTTTTTGCCAATCCGCTGAACGGTCAAAAAAAATTGCTGTCGCAGATCGTATTGATCATGGCGTTCATACTTCCGATGCACCGGGGCTTTATCGCCAGTTTCGTCGTATTGGTCATGATCGGTCTGTATCTGATCGACCGTAACCGGAGCCGTTTCTTCAAATCGGTGCTGGTGCTTTCGGTCGTATTGCTGCCGCTGTCGGGGATTCTGATCGAACGGTTCACTTCGCCTACCGGAGGCGTGAACAGTATCGGCGAGTTGTTGTCGGGCGGAGATATTACGGATTTCGATTACGATGTAGCCACCAAACAGACGATGTATTACCGGGCGGGTCATGCAATGGAGCGTTTCTTCTTCATTGCGGACGATCCGATGTATTCGGCTTTCGGTTTCGGTTTTTGGAACGACGACAACGACGTAGCGTTGGATAAGGTCGATTTTATCGTCAAGTCGTTCAACTCGGAAATGACAGAGATGGATATACCGTTTTATACTGCCGATATAGCCTGGTCGATATTCTTCCTGCGTCTCGGATTCTTGGGCACGATTTTATATCTGTCGTTTTTCTTTTCCCTGTTGTGGTTCTTTTACAAGAACCGCCATTTGTCGCCGCTGGCAATTGCCGACTTGTGCTGTCTGCTGCTCGTATTGTTTACATCGGTATCGAGCGTGGAAATCATTACATTTACCGCTTTTATTCCGGTCTTCATGGATTTCTATTATTTGAAACGCATGAAAGCCGCGGAACAGAAACCTTTAAAATCTGATACGGATGGGCTTTTTGAGCAAAATATGGAATAGCGATAACGACCGCCGGATGAATACGGTGAAGAAGAATGTCGCTTTGACGATGTTGCTGAAAGGCGCAAGCATCTTGGCGAGTTTCCTGTTGGTGCCGATCACGATCGACTATCTGAACGATGTACGATACGGCATTTGGCTTACGTTGAGTTCTGTACTGTCCTGCATTATCTACTTCGATATCGGATTGGGCAACGGGCTGAAAAATAAACTGACCGATGCGATTGCCCGGAACGATAAGAAATCGGCATTGATTTATGTCAGTACCACATACGCGCTGATCGGATGTATAGCCCTGCTGTTCATCCTGTTGCTTTTTTTCTGCGGAGAGATTTTCGACTATGCCAAATTGTTGAATGTGCCGGACGAATATCGGGGCGAGGTGAAGAGCGTGGTATTGATCGCCGGACTTTTCTTCGGGCTGAATTTCGTGTTGCGTCTCATCTGTACGATTCTTCATGCGTTTCAGCGGGTTGCCATGAGCGATTTGCTGAATAGTCTGGGCAATGTCATTTCGTTGATATTCATATTTATCCTGACGAAGATCGATTCGGATCCGACACTGCTGTGGGTGAGCATCATTTTCTCGCTGACCCCCGCATTGGTGTTTCTGTGCGGCTCGATCTATCTGTTCATGTTCCCGTATAAGGATTTGCGTCCCCGTTGGTCGCAGATCGACTTTTCGTATAGTAAAAGTTTATTGGGGTTGGGGGCGAAGTTCTTCTTTATACAACTTTCGTGCGTGATCATATTCCAGTTTTCGCCGGTACTGATCAACACCATATTCGGAGCGAAGGAAGTTACTTCGTACAGTATCGCCAACAAATATTTCAACATGGTGATCATGCTGTTCCAGATCGTTCTTGCCCCGCTGTGGGTCGCCTATTCCGATGCGTATGCGCGGGGGGATATGGAGTGGATCAAACGGACTACCCGCAAGAACCTGAAATTCGGGGCTTTGCTGGCGGTAGGTATAGGCGTGATGGTGGCGGTATCGCCGATTTTCTATTATCTTTGGATTCAGGACAAGGTCGAGGTGCCATTTTCAGTGACGGTGGCGTGTGCGGTGTATGCGCTGGTATATGTTTGGTACAACATATTCATCACCGTAATCAACGGTATAGGTACGGTAAAGTTGCAGATGTATTATACATTCTTTTCTACGGCGGTTTCTATCCCTCTGGCGGTCGGATTGGCGCACCTTTGGGGAGTGTCCGGTGTGGTGTGGGGCTTGACGTTCGCTTTGTTGCCGCACGTGATTCTGGCTCCGTTGCAATATTATAAGTTGGTTTATACCGATGCGCAAGGTATTTGGCGGAAGTAGAAAAGCGGAGGGTACCATGAAATTTACGATCATCACAGTCAATAGAAACAACAAAGAGGCTTTTCGGCAGACATTGGAGAGTGTCTTCTCGCAAACGTGTGCCGATTACGAGTCGGTCGTGATCGACGGCGCTTCTACCGACGGCAGTGCGGAGGTGATGCGGCAGTATGAATCGCAGATCGCTTACGGAGTTTCCGAACCCGACAAGGGGGTGTATGATGCGATGAATAAGGCGATTGCACATGCTACCGGCGATTATATCCTGTTCTTGAACAGCGGCGATGTGTTTGCCGATGCCGATGCTTTGCAGCGGGTAGCCGACCGGATGACGGATACCGATTTTGTTTTTGCGGAAAACCTATTGACGGAGTGCGGTCACAGCATGCGTAAACGTTTGCCCGACCGTTTGCCGTTCCGGTTCTTCCTGTCGGACAATGTTTGTCATCAGTCCAGTTTCATCCGCCGCGAACTGTTCTCTGAAATCGGGTTGTACGATACGCGATATAAGTTGGTGGCGGATTGGGCGTTTTTTATGGACGCGCTCTTTTTGCGGAAGAAAAGCTATTGCGTGGTACATACCGTGGTGTCGGTGTACGACATGACCGGTATGAGCAGCCGCTCTGAAAATCAGGATATACTCCGGCGGGAACGTGCGGAGATCATGGCGAAAAATTTTTCCGATTATTTGCCCGAATCCTTTTTTTCAGTTAGTTTTAGATATTATATTTTTTGCATCCGCCGCTTCGTCGATTACAAGTGTTTCGGATTAAGAAAACGATTCCTATGAAAGCATCTCCCATATTGAGCATTATCATACCGGTATATAATGCCGAGCGTTACATCGAAGGGACTGTCGGTTGTGTACTCGACCGCCATCGGGGCGACGACTATGAGGTCATACTGGTGAATGACGGCTCAGCCGATCGTTCGGGGGAATTGTGCGATGGACTGTCGGCTAAATATTCGTGCGTCTCGGTGTATCATCAGACGAACAAAGGCGCTGCCGCAGCCCGGAACACGGGGCTGAAATATGCCTGCGGAAAATATGTCACATTCATCGACGCCGACGATAAGATCGCAGAGAACACTTACGAGACGAATATCGAGTTTCTTGAACTTCATCCCGAAGTGGGGGTGCTTCAATATCCGTTTATTCAGGATTACGGTTCGTCGAAGGAGTCGCTCAACGAAAGTCCGGCGGGCTATTCTTCTACATACGAAGAACTGCTGGTCGATACATTCTCCTGCCGCTTTTCGCATTCGGTTTGCGACAAGATTTTCCGCCGCGACATCATATCTTCCCTTCGTTTTCGGGAGGGGGCTATTTGCGAAGACATTCTGTTCGGGCTTTCGACGATCGGGCAGCATCCCGTCGTTTACTATTCCGATCGCGGAATGTATTACTATTATTATGTCGATAACTCCGTGTCGCGAAAAGCCTATTCGCCCGAACGTTGGTCGGCATGGTTGGGTGCATTGGTGAAAAAATACCGGATGGGCGACGGCTGTTCTGCGGTAGACCCGTACCGCGGCAAAAACTTCCTGTCGATCATGTATGTCTATTGCCATTTGTTGAAGTCGCTGGGAGCGCGTCGTTCCGACGAGTTCGACGGGGCGGTGGCGGCATGTCTGCCGAAGTGGTCGGCTATATCGCGTTCGCAAGGGGTTTCTGCGATGAAACGGGGCGTGCTGTATATCATATCGCTGCTCGGCACGCGGCGTTTTGCCAATCTGTATAATTTACTTCGATAATTTTTCTGGGAGGACAGATGATAAGATGTCGGCAAACCGGATGCCGTACATCCGGTTTGCCGTGTCCCGACGGTTGATTTTTATAGCGGTAAAAAATAAATCGGACGGTGAACCAATGCAGGTTTGTTTTGTTTGACAAGTATATAGTGAGAACTACATATAATCAATCATTAAAAACAAAACAGACATGAAAAAATTATTCCTTTTTCTTTTGACGGCGGTAGCGATTACCGCATGCCAGAAAGAACCGAATCTCTCGGATCTGGACGATGATTATGTGGTGTTTACCGATTATGACCGATTGGCTGATTTCGGAACTTTCACCACGTTTTACATGCCCGACAGTATTTTGCTGATTACCGAAAAGCAGGAGGCGACGTATTGGACGAACAGTGAGGCGAAGTATATTCTGGAAGCCTTGGAGGAGAACATGACCGGTCGCGGATATACCCGGATTGAGGAAAAGGGCACGGCTGACATGGGCTTGCAAATCAGCTATATCGAGAATACGAACTATCTGGTGAATTATGTAAATAATTATTGGTGGTATGGTTATCCCGGTTATTGGGGACCCGGCTATTGGGGACCTGGTTGGACCGGAGGCTGGTATTATCCTTATCCGGTAGTGTATAGTTATAGTATCGGTTCGTTCCTGATCGAGTTGATCGACCTGACCGATGCCGATAATTCCCGCCGATTGAGAATCGTATGGGATTCTTATATGGCAGGCTATCTGAGCGGATCGTCGCGAGTGAACCGTGATCTGGCGATACAGGCAGTAGACCAGGCATTTGTACAGTCGCCTTATCTGACCCGACAATAATTTCTTATTATTCACTAAAAAAAGGAACGAGCATGAAAACTCTGAAAAAAATAGTATGGGGAGGACTTCTGGCATTCTCTCTCGTTGTATCGACTGCTCTCCCTGCTCAGGCGCAGGCAGTATCTAAGGGCTATTTCAACATCGATTGGCAGTTCAATGCCTTGTTGGATAACAGTTATGCCGACCGTGCGAGCGGTTGGGGTATGAATTTCGAAGGCGGATATTATGTGATTCCGAAACTGGCGGTCGGCGCATTTATCTCCTATCATACCAACAATAAGTATATCGGACGTCAGACGCTGCATTTGAGCGAGACCTCTTCGATGAATACCGACCAGCAGCATTCGCTGTTCCAACTGCCCTTCGGCGTGTTGTTGAAATATCGTTTCATTTTGGGTAAAATGTGCGAACCGTATGCTACGGTGAAGCTGGGTACGGATTACAGCCGCATGTCTACCTATTATCAGGCGTGGGAGCGTTATGACGATACGTGGGGATTTACGGTATCGCCCGAAATCGGGTTGAGCTTTTATCCTGTGCCCTCACAGCGTTTCGGATTCCATTTGGCGTTGTATTACCTTTATTCTACGAACGATAGCAAAGTGCTGATATATAGAATGAACGGGCGGAACAATATCGGGTTCCGTCTGGGCGTGGCATTCTGATCGGGCTGTTGCTTGCAGGGACGGTGTGCCTGACACGCCGTAAAGGGGTTGTGTTGAAATGAAATTTTCGATGCAACCCCTTGTCGGTGCGTAAACATGCCTAAGATGCAAGTCGCTGAGGATAAAAGGAGTTTACTGACGTAACCGACTTAGACCGGATTCCGGTGGCAACGCAGCAGGTCGGACATTGTGATACGTTGCCTTTTTGTTTGATGGCAGTGCGAAAACGACGGTTAAAAAATTGGTAGCCCGAATAATATCTTTTATCTTTGTAGAAGATAAGCTACACTCGGCATAGCCATTCAAACGAGTTTGATGTCTCTGCTCCCGATTTGCATTATTTTTGTAAATGATAAGTTGTACTCCGGCGGCATCATTGCCGGTAACATCCCGCTTGTCGGTCTGGATTTTATGAGAAAGTACATTGTACGGATTTTATTGCTTGGCTTGATCGGGCTGGTTGCCGTGCCGGCATCGGCTCAATATCCGATGGAATATCGGGTGTCTGCCGGTTTCGTAGGAGGAAACGGCGATTTTGCACCCTATTATCTGGCGTCCAATCGGCACGGTTTGCTTACGCAATCGCTGCAAGGTTACGTGCGGGCAGGTCTGTTTCGTCCTATGGATACGGATAAGATGTTCTCGTATGGGTTCGGCGCCGATCTTGTAGGCGGATACTCTTCGTCGGTCGATATAGACCGCTACCGTTACGATGCCGCACTTGGCGGCGAGTGGGGATATACGAGCTATCGCCCGTCGGCATTCCGGGTGCAGCAACTGTATGCCGAGATCAAATATTGGAAACTCTATCTGACCGTAGGTGTAAAGGAATACGACAGTTTTATAACCAATCGGGAGTTGAGTTCGGGAAATCTGCTCTGGTCGGGCAACGCGAGACCGATACCGGGTGCCCGCATCGGGTTTCTCGATTTCTGGGCTATTCCCGGAACGAAGGGCTGGCTTCGGATATTGATCGATATCATGTACGGTAAGTTTACGGACGACGATTACACCCGTTCGCATTACAATTATTACAACAGCAATATCGCCTTGCATTCGTGGTATCACTACAAGCGTTTCTTTTTCAGTACGAAGAAGGACGAACCGTTTGTCTTTACGATAGGTATGGAGCATGCCGCACAGTTCGGCGGAACTTATAATCCGTATGCCGGAGGCTTTTTCGACGAGATTCAGCAACAGCGGATTTATAAGTCGTCGCAAAATCCCAAACTGGCATTCGTAGATTTTGTTCAGGCTCTCGTTCCGGTCGAAAATGCTTTCGGACGGATTTATTATGCCGGGAATCATGTCGGGGCTTGGGGCGTATCGGGCGTATATACGTTCAAAAATAAGGCACGGCTGAAAGCCTATGTGCAGTTCCCGTTCGAGGACGGGTCGGGCATCGGGAAGTTGAATGGTTTCGACGGACTGTATGGCTTGGAATATGACAGCGGGCGGAAGAACTGGCTTTCGGGGGCGGTCGTGGAGTATCTGGATATGACGAACCAGAGCGGTCCGATTCATTATTCGCCCGAAAATGACCATCCCGGCAGCCCGGTCACCGGTCATGTGTCGGGGGCGGACGACTATTATAATAATTATTTTTATAACGGATGGGCGCATTATGGTATGGGTATGGGATCGCCGATGCTCAAATCTCCGCTGTATAACAAAGATGGGTATCCGAAATACTTGCATACCCGTGTGCGGGGAGGACATATCGGTGTGACCGGGTACATTGCCGGCGATTGGAAATACCGCATGCTGACTTCCTATCGGGTGTCTTGGGGTACGCCGTTTATTCCGCTGACGAGCACGCAGGACGACTGGTCGTTCCTTGCCGAGTGCGTTTATACACCGGCAAAACTGTCGGGCTGGACATTCTCGGCGGCATTTTCGTGCGATGTCGGTTCGTTGTATGGCAATCAATATGGAGCGATGGTGACGGTCGGCAAGTCGGGATCTCTGTTTAACCGGAAAAAATAACAGGTATGAAAGTTGTCAGAATGATTATATGGGTTGCCCTTCTCGGGTTGTGTACTTCGTGTACGCAGCATAACGGGCATATCGGGAAACTTTTCGGTACGTGGCAGTTGATGACGGTGCAGCAAGGAGAGAAAGAGACGTCGGTAGAAACGATGTATTATAAATTTCAGGGTACGGTGCTGAATATCCGTTGGCTGACGGATGAGAAACTGCACGAGACGAAGAATGTTTACGGAATGTTCAGCCACGAAGGCGACCGGCTGATCTGCTATCATGTGGTGCCGGAGTGGGGCACTTGGGACGATGCGGACAACCGCCCGTATCTGAATATGCTGTTTGTCAAATTGGAAAATGCCGATGACCCGTCGGGGGCGAACATTCATTTCAAGATCGAACGGCTGACCTCGTCCGCTCTTATCCTTTCGCCCGAAAATCAGCCGGATAAAAAATTGGTTTTCAGAAAATTCTAAACTATGGCGGCTTTCCGTATGCAGAATGCGGCAAACGGTCCGACCGCTTTTTACAGATAAATATCTTCTACCCGGTATTTCTGATGCTCCACTTTGGGATATACCCGGCGGAAACCCTTGGAAACAAGACTTCTGAGTATGTATCCGTTTCTTTTTCGGGTGCGGAGAAAGTGGATGAAATTGTCGTCATTCGATAATACGGCTGTTTTTCGTTTGGGATAAAGCATGGCACTGCCCATTCTGATGTCGTATAACCAACAAAATGTGCCGTCCTCGATCCACTCCTTAGTAAGGTATCCGATGACTGTCCCGGTAGGAATACCGGTATATTTTTCCGAATGCAACAGTATGATCCGGTGTGTGAATTGCGCTGAAAAATGATCGTCGGAGAAACGTTCGATGCAGACTACCGTTTCGTGCCGTATGAATTCCCAGATACCTTCCCAGATGTCGATCATGGCGGAGTCCAGATAAGCCCGTGCCTGTTCTTCCGAATAGTTCTCTATGAAAAGGCTTTTGAACGGCGGTGTTTCCGAGTAATATATTTCGTCGCTGATTTGTGCTTTGGCGATCAATGAAACAAGACAAAGCAGACTGACCAGAACTTTTTTCATGTGTTTCCTCATTTTAGAATGTGTAGTTGAAACCGATGCTCAACAGCTCCTTTATCTGCAAGTAGCCGAAATCTTTATCTTTGGCTGTCGAATCGTCGTAGCGCAGATGCAGGAAAAGGCGTGTGGAGAAATAGCGGTTGATCATCAGGTCGAGCGTATTCTCGAAGTCGGCTTGCAGTTTCTCGTAATCGGTAAAGAAGAACAACCGGGATCTCCAAAACATGCGTGGGGCAAACTCCCATGTCATCGAGCCGTCGAACGACGAACCGACTTGGTTCAGCGATTTCTTGCCTTCCTTGATACCGAACCTCGTGACATCTATATGCGAACTGACCGCTACGAATTTCAAGTTGTATGAGAGCGGCGATATGGCCATCGACGTGGAAAACTTCCCTTTGGAATATTGGTATGTGAGACCGACACCGAGGTTGAATTCACTGGGAGTCATAAACTGCGAGGTGCGCACATGGCTGTTGCTTTCGTAGTTGGTGAAGAACATGGTCTTGAACAATAGCGAGGTGGAGTAGTACCAGTTTTTGTAAGCCTTGATACCGAACTTCGAATTGATCTGGAACATATCTTCGCTGAACTTTATCTTGTGCAGGTTGTCGTCGGGCGTACTGTTGATGTTCAACCTCCATTGGAAGAAGTTCTCGAACAATATTTTAGGGTTGTATACTTCGTGGTTGTAACGTAACGAAAAATTTTGGTCGCTTACGATCGTAAAGTTGCTGTTGCCGCCTTGATACCAGTTGGGTGAGAGGTATATCTGGGAAAGTTGTACGACCGAATGGAACTGGGTGATCCACCGTTTGATCCGGATGTTTTCTTTCCCGACTGTCTGTACAATGTCGATCGGCTGTTCTTCTACTTTCAGCGTATTTGCTTTGGGCGTTTTGACGATATACTCCTGTGGTAATTCCGGAAAATTCTCACGGGTCCAGCGTATCCGGTCGGGGCGTGCGATGATCGCTTCATTTTCGGCACGAGCCATAAGCCGGCTTTCCCGATCGGCTTTCTCTATCCATGCGATGTCGGGGTTGAGAGTCCATTGCTCTTGAAAGGTCGGTTTCGGTTTGGACAAGAAGTCGAGTTTCAGCGGCGGGGTCGATTTCTGTCCGTTGAAAACGACCGGAAAGAAAATCGAGACCGACTGTTCCTGTTTTGCGATACTGTCTTCCGATAACAGCTCGATGAGCGACTGCCGCATATCGTTGTCTAATAACAGCGGTTCGGCAATGCTGTCCGACGGTAGGGTATCGGTGATGAGGGCTATAATGGAATCCAACGGCAGATCGGGTATGGAGTCCGTTGTCTCTGCCCGACCGGTAGCGACTGACAATAAACCGAAGAATAGAAAGATGTTCGCAATGTGACGTGACATATATTGTAATTTCATTTGCTTTTTATAAAACATGCCGAAAGCAGAGCCGAGTTCGCTTGTGCTTTGCCGAGTGCAGTTTATCTTCTACAAAGATACTGCAAATCGAAAGTAGAGACATCAAACTTGTTTGAATAGCTTTGCCGAGTGCAGCTTATCTTCTACAAAGATAATGGAATGTAGATGAATGAGAAACAAAATGCACGATTTTCTGTCTCTCCTCCTTTTCGGGGCGAAAATGCCGTGCCTGAATTCCGTCCGTGCTTATACTCCGTTTCTTTTCTCGGCATAGCCCGAACGAGTTCGGCTCTGCACTCGGCTATCGGAAACCCAGTCGATTTGTTAATAGATTTTATTATCCGTATTCGATATGAAACATTATGAATTATTTTTGCTAATTTTGCGATTTAAAAATTTATCCTCAGTTATACACATAAATAAACTATACAGAAGTGGATACAAAGTATATTTTTGTAACAGGCGGTGTGGTTTCGTCGTTAGGAAAAGGTATCATATCGGCATCTCTCGCCCGATTGTTGCAGGCTCGCGGTTTTAAAGTGACCATTCAAAAGTTCGATCCGTACATCAATATCGATCCGGGTACGCTCAATCCTTATGAACATGGAGAATGTTATGTTACGGTCGATGGGCATGAAGCCGATCTGGATTTGGGTCATTACGAACGTTTCACCAATATCCAGACTACCCGGGCGAATAATATTACGACCGGACGTATCTACCAGAATGTGATCGACAAGGAACGTCGTGGCGATTATCTGGGCAAAACCGTACAGATCATACCTCATATCACAGACGAGATCAAACGCAATGTGAAGTTGCTCGGAACGAAAAACGAATTCGATTTCGTGATCACGGAGATCGGCGGAACGGTCGGCGACATCGAATCGTTGCCGTTTATCGAAAGTGTGCGTCAGTTGCGTTGGGAATTGGGCCGTAACTGCGTTTGCATCCACTTGACTTATGTTCCCTTTATTGCAGCAGCAAAAGAGTTGAAGACGAAGCCTACCCAACACTCTGTAAAACAGTTGCAGGAGGTAGGTATCCAGCCGGATATCTTGGTGCTGCGTACCGAACACGAACTGTCTGCCGATCTGCGACGCAAGGTGGCACAGTTCTGTAATGTAGACCCTGCGGCGGTTATCCAGTCGATCGACGTGCCGTCGATTTATGAGGTGCCGATGCGCATGCACCAGCAACATCTCGATGAGATCGTTCTGAATAAAACGGGCGTGACCAGCGACAAAGAACCCGACTTGGAGGCTTGGACTCACTTCCTGTACCGGATGAAGAATGCGACGAAAACCGTACGTATCGGATTGGTCGGGAAATATGTCGAACTGCCCGATGCTTATAAATCGATCAACGAATCGTTGTTCCAGGCGGCAACCTATAACGACCGTAAACTGGAACTGCGCCATATCCATTCCGAAAAACTGAACGACTCGAATGTCGAAAGTCTGTTGGGCGAAATGGACGGTATCATAATCGCTCCGGGATTCGGACAACGCGGTATCGAAGGTAAGTTCTCGGCTCTGAAATATGCCCGCGAACACGATATTCCTACCTTTGGAATCTGTCTGGGTATGCAATGTATGGTGATCGAATTCGCCCGCAACGTGTTGGGCTATGCCGAGGCAAATTCGACGGAGATGAATGTAACCGCAAAATACAACGTGATCGACCTGATGGAAGACCAGAAGAGTGTTTCCAACATGGGCGGAACGATGCGTTTGGGTGCATACGATTGTGTGTTGGCGGAAGATTCGATCGCTTGCAAGGCTTATGGTACGACACATATCCGCGAACGCCACCGTCACCGTTTCGAGTTCAACAGCGCATATCGCGAAGAATTTGAAAAAGCCGGTATGCGTTGCGTCGGCGAGAATCCCGATACGCATTTGGTGGAAGTGGTGGAAATACCGTCGTTGCGTTGGTTCGTCGGTACGCAATACCATCCCGAATACAACAGTACCGTATTGAGACCGAACCCGTTGTTCGTCGATTTCATCCGGGCGGCTATCGCATATAAAGAAGATAAGAAATAAACAGAAAAAATAATTGTAAAAAAAATTTCATGGATAAGAACACAATCATCGGATTTCTGTTGATGGGTCTGATCCTGTTCGGCTTTACGTGGCTTTCGCGCCCGACCCCCGAGCAGTTGGAGGCTCAACAACATTATCTCGATTCTTTGGCTCGTGTCGAAAACGCCCGGTTGGAGCAGGTGGCTATGGTGGCTGAACAGGAACGTAAAGCCGAAGAAGCCCGGAAAACGGGAGTAAATGTAGATTCGCTTTATTTAGACCGTTTCGGAGAGTTTGCCTCGTGTGTCAATGGCACGGAAGAACTGATCACCCTTTCGAACGATCTGGTCACTTTGACCTTTTCTTCCAAAGGCGGCAGACTGTATTCGGCTACGTTGAATAATTATCTGGCGTATGATTCGGCACAAGTGTGCCTGTTCTCCGGCGAAGAGAACGATTACGGTTTCGTGCTGCGCACCAATGCCCGTGTGGTAAATACGAACGATCTCTATTTCCAGCCTACGGTACAGGGCAACAGCGTATTGATGACGCTTACCACTACCAACGGCAGCAAGTGGGGGTATCGCTATACTCTGCCCGAAAACAGCTATATGCTGAAAATGGATCTTGTGCAGGAGAATATGCAGAGTGTGATTCCGTCGAATGTCGTTTACCTCGATTTCTTCTGGAACCAAAAAATGCGCCGTCAGGAGAAAGGCAGAATGTTCGAAGAACGGAACAGCCGGTTGTCTTATAAATTCTTGGGCGACGATGTGGAATCGTTGAGCGAAAACAAGGACGATCGCGAACGGGTAACGACCAGTCTGAAATGGATCGGATATAAAAATCAGTTCTTCTCTACGGCTTTGATTGCCGACGACCGGTTCAGCGAAGCGATATTGACATCCAAAGTATTGCACGACGATAAATATTTGAAAGAGTTCCACACCGAGGCTACGATCCCTTACGATCCGTCGGCAGCACAGTTGGACGGTTATACCTTCTTCCTCGGTCCGAACCTCTATCCGTTGTTGGCTTCGTACGACAAGGGACGTTCGGGCAACGACGAACTCGATCTGGATCAGCTCGTACCGCTGGGGTATCAGTTCTTCCGCTGGATCAATACATGGATTATCATTCCGGTATTCACGTTCTTGGGCAAATATTTCAGCAATTACGGACTTATCATTCTGTTGCTGACCTTGTTCATCAAGTTGATCCTTTTCCCGTTCACCTATAAATCGTATATGTCGCAGGCGCGGATGCGTGTGCTGGCTCCTCAAATCAAGGAGATCAACGAGAAGCATCCGGGACAGGAGAAAGCATTGGAACGTCAGCAGCTTACGATGGACCTTTACCGCAAGGCGGGTGTGAACCCGATGGGCGGATGCTTGCCGTTGTTGTTGCAGATGCCGATCCTGTTGGCGATGTTCGCCTTCTTCCCCTCTTCGATCGAGTTGCGTGGCGAACCTTTCCTTTGGGCGAAAGACCTTTCGTCGTACGACTCCATATTCAGTTGGGATACATACATTCCGCTCGTAACGCCTTATTTCGGAAACCACATCAGTCTGTTCTGTTTGTTGATGACCGTTACGAATATTCTTTATACGAAAGTGAACATGTCGAGCCAGGCTGGACAACAGCAGATGCCCGGTATGAAGTTGATGATGTATCTGATGCCGATCATGTTTATGGTATTCTTCAACAACTATGCAGCCGGTTTGAGCTACTATTACTTCCTTTCGTTGTTGATCACGATCATCCAGACTTACATTTTCCGCAAGGTGGTGAATGAAGAGAAAGTATTGGCAAAACTGAAAGCCAACCAAAGCAAACCGCGGAAGAAAAGCGGATTTATGGCTCGGCTCGAAGAGGCTCAACGGATACAACAGGCTCAGTTGAGAGAACAGCAGAAACGCCAGAATAAGAATCGCAGATAATATTCTCGAATGATTATAAACGCCGGAAGAGGGGGCATCATGCCCCCTCTTCCGGCGTTTAGTTATCTGTGTGGCGTTTGTCGTATTGCGGACTATCGGGGAACGAAGACGATGCGGCTTCGGCAAAGCGTCTTTTCTCCGTGGCGCATCTCTACGGTAAAATTCCCGGACGATTCCTCGCATCGGTAGAGTTCTACCGTTTCGCCATATCCGGCTTCGTTCATGAAACTGATTTCGAATCTGCCGACCCGGTTGCGGTCGAACCGTTCCAGCGGAAACAGATCGACGATATGTTCGACATATTTCACACTGTTGAAATGACGGTTGAGGTCTATGTCACTGTATTTGATGTCGAAGTGCAGGGGATGTTCGTCGGCGACGTTGCGGATGCGCGATTGCGGAGCGATCTCTATCTTCTTCTCGGGGCAGACATTGCGGGCGATATATTCGTACTGCGTAATATCTAACGATTCGCGGGTGTCGAGGTTGATGACTACCCAGATGGTCTGAGCATACCCGCAGACATTCCGATCCTTGTCGTAAATGGTGAAATTGCGGGCGGAGAAGTGTCGGTTGTAACTTTCCACCCACGTTTGCAACGTATATTCTTCCTGTATCTGCGGATAGCGGTACATTTCCACAACCAGACGGGATAATACCCATGCCTCGCGGGTTTTGATCAGTGTGCTGTATCCGGCGTTCCACGACTCGGCGTGTAGCGTGGCAACTTCCAATATGCGTTTTACCAATAAAGTAAGCGGCAGTTCTTTCTGCCCGTTCACGTCGGCTGGTTCCAACGAGTAGGTATATTCGAATAGCTTTTGTTCTTCCATATCGTTATTTTTATAAGCCTTTTCTCGCCTCGGCATAACTCGGACAAGTCCGGTTGAAATTTGTTGTGCAAGATACGAGTTTTTTCGCCGTTATCGGATACCGGGCTTTGTTTTTTGTAAACTTTTAAGCCGGAGAGATGGGCAAGGAGCTTGATTCCGGAGGATAACAAACGGGGCAGGGAGATGTGGTCTTGAATCCTGTTTCGTTCTGTATCCGTTAATTTAACGCTTCTTTATCTTGCTTTTTGACGGAACGGTCGGAATTATGTCGAATTAATCATTAACTTTGTCGTTTATCAACTACCGATAGAAGAGGATGTCCGGATATAAATGCCGTTTATATATATGGATATTGATTATAGGAGCCTGTCTGCTGGCATCTTGTAGTCCCACCCGCTATGTGCCGGAAGGCGACTATCTGTTGAACAAAGTCAAAGTGCGGTTCGAAGACGGATCCAAAGAGGTAAAGGCTTCGGAGTTGAAGCCGTATATCCGGCAGACACCCAACCGCCGGATGCTTTGGATGTTCCGCTTCCAACTGGGTGTCTACAATCTGTCGGGCAGCGATACGACGAAATGGGTGAACCGCTGGTTGCGCCGGTCGGGAATGCCGCCGGTGATCTATGATCCGATGCTTACGGAGATGTCGCGTTCGCAGATTGAGAAAGCGTTGAACAACAAGGGATATATGGATGCGGAAGTGTTTGTAGATACAGTTCCCCGAAAGAAACGTATGGCGGTTACCTATTGGGTGAATAAGCGGAAACCGCACCGCATATCCACGCTTTCGTATGACATCTCGCACGACCGGATCCGCGAACTGATATTCCGGGATACGGTATCTTCCCTTTTGCGTCAGGGCGCTGCTCTCGACCGCACGGTATTGGATAAAGAGCGGCAGCGGATTTTGGAATCGTTACGCCGCGAGGGTTATTATGCCTTTAATAAAGAGTATATCTCTTATCAGGCTGATACGGTGAAAGGGGCGAAAGAGGTAGACTTGACCTTGCGTCTCAATCCGCCTCCGGCGAACGATACGATTGCGTACGCTCCGTACACGCCGTATTATGTGCGTGATGTTTATTTGATGGTGGGGTACGATCCGTTGCGTTTCGAAGAAAACAAACAGAATGCCGACAGCGTGGAGATGTATAAGGGATTCCATATTGTTTACGGCCCGCACCGTAATATCCGGAAAGAGCCGTTGATCGAGAACTGTTTCCTTACGCCGGGTGCACGTTTCAACAGCCGGAACGTAGATAACACCTATACGGCTTTCAACCGGTTGCAGTATATTAAGTATGTCAATATCCGTTTTTCGCCTACGCAGGAGATGAAAGACGGCATGTATGCGCTCGACTGCTATGTGTTGCTGAACGAGGGCAAGGTGCATACGGTCTCTTTGGAATTGGAGGGTACGAACTCGGAGGGTGACCTCGGTTTTGCTGTCGGTGCTTCGTATCAGCATCGCAATATATTCCGCGGTTCGGAGATCCTGTCGTTGAAGGTAAGGGGGGCGTACGAAACCATATCGGGCGATCTTTCCAACTTTATCAACGACCATTACACCGAAGTGGGCGGAGAAGTGGGGCTGTCGTTTCCTCGCTTTCTGTTCCCGTTCTTACGTACGGATTTCCGACGAAGGCTGAAAGCGACGACCGAATATAATGTTTCGTTGAATTTCCAACAACGCCCCGAATACACCCGTATGATTGCCGGTGCGGTATGGAAATATAAGTGGACCTCGAACCGGGGACCGCACCAGAGCCGTCATACATTCGACTTGCTGGATATCAATTACGTCTATTTGCCGTATCGCACCAAAGATTTTTGGGATCAGATTGTGGATAATGAAAAGAACCCGATGCTGAGGTATAGTTATGAAGATCACTTCATCATGCGCCTCGGTTACAACTATTCGGTTTCGAACGCCAGTTTCTCCACCCGTAAGCAGAATGTCTATGCGTTCCGTATCGCTGCCGAGGTGGCGGGCAACCTGTTGGACGGCATATCGCATCTGTTCCTGAAACCCGAAAGCGATGGCGGGTACAACATATTCAATATCCGTTATTCGCAGTATGCCAAAGTGAACTTTGATTATAGTTTTACCCATCGCATCGGCGAACGCAGTGCATTGGCATTGCACGTGGGTATGGGTGCTGGTGTACCGTATAGCAATTCCGACATTCTTCCGTTTGAGAAACGTTTTTACTCGGGCGGTGCGAATAGTGTGCGGGGTTGGTCGGTCAGGTCGTTGGGACCGGGTAAGTTCGCAGGCGGCAATATGGCACGCAGTTTTGCCGTTCAGTGCGGTGATATACGTCTTGACCTGAATGCCGAATACCGGACGCGGCTGTTCTGGAAATTCGAACTCGCATTGTTTGTCGATGCCGGAAATATCTGGACGATAAAGGAATATGAGAATCAGCCCGGAGGCTCGTTCGATATCAATCGTTTTTACAAAGAGATTGCTTTGGCATACGGCTTGGGACTTCGTCTCGATTTCAACTACTTCCTGTTGCGGTTCGATCTGGGTATGAAAGCCTATAATCCGGCGGAGGGGGCGAAACATTGGGTGCTGAAACAGCCTCGGTTCAATCGCGATGCCGCATTTCATTTCACGATCGGTTATCCGTTCTAACCGCTACCGACCGTTCTTCCCTTTACCTGTTTTCGATAAGATCTGAGAGTAGAACAGAATCTGTTTGAGCTATTCTCCGGCGAGAGCGGCTGCCTGAATTTGAAAAAACATGTAAGACGGGTAACGAGCCGATGCCGTCTGTTACCTTCGCCTAAGAAGAAAGTGTCGGATATCATGACGTTTTTTGTAGTGCTTTTTGAAATGATTTGTGTGAAATCTGAAAAATATATTTGTGAAATTCATAAATAAGGCGTACCTTTGCCTCGCTTTTTAAGCCAAAGGCAGGTCGAGTAGCTCAGCTGGATAGAGCAACAGCCTTCTAAGCTGTGGGTCTTGGGTTCGAATCCCAACTCGATCACCGAATGCAGGGCAACCATCTATCGATCGGTTGCCCTGCATTTTTTTGTAGAATTTCGGATGTGCCGCAGATTGATAATGAACGTTTTCGATAAGCCGAGAGCAGAGCCGAACTTGTTCAGGCTATGCCGAGGCGAGAAAAGGTGCATGGATATGAACGTTTTCGATAAGCCGAGAGCAGAGCCGAACCTGTTCAGGCTATGCCGAGGCGAGAAAAGGTGCATGACAATGAACTTTTTGATAAGCCGAGAGCAGAACCGAACTTGTTCGAGTTATGCCGAGGCGAGAAAAAGTGGTGTCAGGGAATAAACGAGTCGTTTGTTCCTGTTTTTTTTTCAGTCGATTTGCCTGTGGAGGAATAGATTAGCACCTTTATTGTGTGATATTATCGGTCGATTTGGATGAATGATTCAAAAAATATAAAAATATTTTGTCGCTTTCCGATCGGAGCACTTGGATGAAAACACGAATAGAAGTTGTTCTATTAGCGTTTTGCTTTGAAATCTCTTTGAAAGTGTGAATGGTAATAATATTATTATAAAAAAACAAATAATAAACATGTAAAAAGATCGAATAAATTATTATATTTGTGAATGTGAAAAACACACTATCGAAGCGGACGAAGATATGGCTCGTCTGTTTGGGTAAAAATCTACTGAGGCGGATGGCTTATTTGGACAAAAACATATTATCCTATTCCGGACGGTCTCTGAAACCGATCCGAACGGTTGTTTTTCTGTGTGTCCTATTGTGCGGTTTTGCAACCGTGGCACAGAATACGAATATCCCGATTGACAAACAAGATACGATTGTTTTCCGTTTCGCTCCGAAGCGGCTTATGTTTTGGGCTGACTATAAGGGAAACGTTGCGTCGATCGATTCCCTTACGCAACTGGTCCGGGAAATTAAACCTTTGATTGTAACCGGAGAAGTCGAATTGGGTGTTATGGGATTCTGCTCTTCGTACGATTCGTTACCGGAAAATCTTGCGGCGGCGAAGAACCGGAGTAATCAGGTCAAGTCGTATCTCATCGTTTATGAGGGGCTGAAAGAAGATCATTTCCGGACAACGAATGAGGCTCAGATGTGGCATGGAATGTCGGATGTGACTGCATTGGTCTGTCTCCCCCGGAATCCGAAACCGGTCACACCGCAAAATGTTCAACCGGAGGTCGGTGCCGAGCCGGCAGATTCATTGTGTAACGTGGTGCAGCCTTCCGCCCCGGAAATAACAGCCGCCCCGGAACAGGAGTTGCCGCCAGCCGAGCCGGAATCGTTGCATCCCGATTTGCAGGAGGAACTGCCGCAATCCGGGACGATAAAGGATGAGCCGTCGCAAAGCGAGATGCCGGCAGATTCTCTGCGCCCTGAGGTTGTGGAAGGGCAGCCGTCCGTTCCTGTTCAACCGCGCTACCCGTGGGCGATCAAGACCAATTTGCTTTATTGGGCAGCCACGGTTGCCAATATCGGTGTAGAGTATAGTTTCGGCGATCACTATTCGATCGATCTGCCGGTTGTTTATTCTCCCTACACAGTGGCGAAAAATTATCATCTGCGCTTTTTCGTCGTTCAGCCTGAGTTCCGTTATTGGCTGAAAACTCCGATGAAAGGACATTTCTTCGGAGTAC
Source organism: uncultured Porphyromonadaceae bacterium (assembly GCA_900538555.1). GTDB lineage: Bacteria > Bacteroidota > Bacteroidia > Bacteroidales > Barnesiellaceae > UMGS27. The sequence goes on along the minus strand of UPYI01000009.1, from coordinate 117,117 downwards.
ATCTTCATGCCGGTATTTTCAATATTGCAGTGAACGACCGTAACCGTTATCAGTCGCCCGACGGTTTCTATGGTGCGGGGCTTAGCTACGGTTATATGTTGCCTTTCTCCCGCCATTGGGCAGCGGAGTTTACTATCGGGGCGGGATATGTCTATACGAAATACGACACCTTTTATAACATCTCGAATGGAGCCCGGTTCGAGAAGGGTTTGACATACAACTATTGGGGCTTGACGAAAGCGGGTGTCAGTCTGATTTATCGTTTTGGAAAATAGAGGAGGAGCGGAAAATGAAAAGAACGACAATATATATCGCCGGCTTGCTCGTCCTCGTATTGACGGGGTGCGGGTCCATATTGGAATATCCGGAGAACGGAGGTGTCGATCCTACGTTGGTCAATCTGAATCTGACTTTTACAATCGACCCGAAGATAGAACCTTATGTTCCGGCTCGTTCCGGTACGGCAGAAGCCGACATGCACGATGTTCGCTGGTTCGTCGAGGTATTTCGTGATGAGATAGCCGGAGAGCCTGTGGAACAGCGGGTGCTGACCTGCGAGCCGGCATCGGACGGACTGCATACGATTCGTACCTCATTGGCACTTCATGCCGCCCGTTACCATGTTGTGGTATGGATGGATTACGTGGACAAAGGTTCGACGGACGACAAGTATTATGTCGTGAATTCCCTTTCGTCGATTGCTGTTCCTGCGACAGCGGATTATATCGGCGATGAGGATCATAAGGATGCCTATGTTGCCCGGCAGGAGATCGATCTTAGAAAATACAGGGATCGCTGGAACGAGACGGCGGATGCAACAGTCACGCTCCAACGTCCGATGGCAAAGATCCGGTTTGTTACGACCGATATCGACCGTTTTCTCGACGAAGTGGCGGCAAGGCAATCGAGGGCTGGCGCTGTAACCGGAGACTGGCTGACGCGCCCCTCCGATCTCTCGACGATCCGGGTGCAGGTAGAGTATGCCGGTTATTTCCCTTCGGGTTTCAATGCTTATACGGACAAACCCAATGATGCCCGTATGGGAATGTCGTTCGGTTGTACCATGAAACCGCTTTCCGATAAAGAGGCTCATCTTGCCAGCGACTATGTCTTTGTCAATGGTTCGGAGTCGGCGGTGAAAGTCAATCTGGTCATACGCGACGGCGAAGGCAACCTGATCAACGAGATCGGCGGTATCGATGTCCCGATCGTGCGGGGCAAACTGACGACGATCCGTGACGAGTTCCTTACAGGCGATTATGCTCCCGGTATTAGTATTTCTCCCGGGTTCGACGGCGAAATCAACATTGTAATCCCCGACTAAAACGATATTGGAATGAAAAAGATATACTTCCTGTTTCTTGCACTTGCCGTTCTTGCCGGTTGCGGCACGGATACGGAACCCGCTCCGATACCGGTATGCGGGGTGATCTCGTTGCGTTCCGAAAGCGCATTGGAGAGTACGCCCGCCCCGAAGAAAGTGACCCGGGCAAATGGAGATGCGATGCTGGTCTATACCTGCGAAGCCTGGACGCGCGATGCCAATCCCCGTTGTGTATTGCACACGACCGCGAACGGATCGCTTGCCGCAGCGACGATCGAAATCCGGTTGGTGCCGGGCGACTATGATTTCTTGTTTTGGGCAGATTATGGCAAGGGGCATTATACGACCACCGATCTGCGCCGTGTTACCGTAAATCGCACTACTTCTGTCGCAGACGACCGCGATGCCTTTGCCTGCGTCAAAACCGGGGTGACATGGAATGGCGGCGGAATACCGGTCACGCTTGTGCGTCCGTTGGCAAAACTGACCGTACAGAATACCTCGGAGTTCGCCATTGGAGATAAAACGGTTTCGGTTGTCTATCGCAATGCCCCGACCTGTTACGACGTGGCGAGCGGAGAGAGTTCCGTTCCGGAGGAGATAACGCTATCGTATCCGTCTGTCGTTGCCGGATCTGCTGTCGTTTGTGAAGATTTTCTGTTCGTACCTTCCGATGCCGATACACCTGTGGGTGTGACGGTTACGGTGAGCGATGACAGAGGAACGGTGACCAAAGGGCTCGATGCAGTGCCGTTGCAACCGAATTTCAGAACCAATATACAGGCAACGTTCGAATGAGTGGAATATAATATAATATAATGAAATTCCGGTATTGTGTATATGCCAACCGGTATTGCCCTGATAAATGAGATTTTTAATTAGATTATAAATATTAACTAAAATCTATGTTATTATGAGGATGAATAAGTTTTTCTTATTGACAGCGGGTCTTGTATTGACTCTCTCGGCTTGTCAGGAGGAGACATTCGTAGTCGATTCCTCGACAACACAAACGATTACCGTAGCTATTCCGGCAGGGGTACCGATGCGTGCTACGGCAGATGATTTCGGTGGCGGAACGAAAATCGACCGTTGCCTGCTTCAAATTTATCGGGGTGGACAACCCTACGGAGAACAGCAGAAAGCGACCGTAACCGGGAATACTGCGACATTCAATCTTCGTTTAGTCGCTTCGCAGACGTATGATTTCGTGTTCTGGGCTGACTGCTCGGCAAATAATGAAGACAACCACTACAACACGGGCGATCTGACTAACATTACGGTAAAAGGCAACTATGTCGGTAATAACGATGAGTTCGACGCTTTCACCGGTACGCTGACCGATTATACTGTGACCGGGGCGTTTGCAGAAAGAATCTCGCTTCACCGTCCGTTCGGTCAATTGAATGTGAAGACCGACGACATCGCGCTTATTCCCGATCAGGCGTTGAAACCTACGCAGGTGAAAGTGGCGTTCCAGGCTCTCCCGACTTCGTTCAATGCCAAGACTGCGCTTGTCGGTGAGGCAACAGCTCCGGTGGAATATACTGCCGACGTCCTCAGTGCCGAGGGCGATCTTACGGTCGATTACATCTGGGCACCTGTCGAAGAGGCTGCGCTTGCCGATTTCGCGATTACATTCCTGAACGGCGAAAACGAGATTACGACCAACAACGATTTCAAGAACATTCCTATTCGTCGTAACTACCGCACCAATGTCTCGGGTAACCTGCTGACTAAACTGGGTGTGTTTGCCGTTACGATCGAACCGGGTTTTGAAACGCCCGATATTCCGGTAATTGTCAGTGTAGACAATGCAGATGAACTGATTGCGGCTTTGTCCGATCCGACGGTGACCAACATCAGCGTGGCATCCGATATCAATCTCTCGGAGAATACGGTCGAAGAGCTTACTTTTTCGGTGCATAAAACGATCGAAATTCAAGAAAACAAAACGGTACAACTCGGTAATGAGAACCGGATTACGGCAGAAAACGGCATTACCCTGATCGGTACAGGTGTTCTTGACAATACGCAAGAAGACCATAGCGGGCTGACTGTCGACGGGAATAATCACAAACACAAATCGCTGATTCATGTCACAGGCGGTGATTGTTTGATCGAAGGCGTTACGCTGATCAATGATCCCCAATTCCATTGGCATAGTACTGTTGAACCCTACAATTCTTCTGCCATATCCTATTGGAACGATGCCAATGTGACGATAAAGGATGCGCATATCGTATCGGGTGAGTTTACGCTCTGCGGAATGGGACGCGGCGGTGCCAATACCGGAAAGGTTACGCTTATCAACAGCTATTTCGAATCTACCTCCACAAATGCGAATAACGGTAGGAATTGGGCTTATGCTATGCGTCTGTTCGGTTCGGAAATCGAAATCAACGATTGTGAGGTGAAAGGTATTCAAGGAGCCGTTTCTGTTGAGGAAGGCGCAAGGGCTGTGATTAATGGCGGCAAATATTATACGGAGAACACTCCGGGGAAAAGAGATGCATTCTACCCGGTTTATATCAGCAGCGGCGCGGAAGTAACGATTAATGGCGGGGAATTCTCAGGAGCCAATGATTGGTCGGGCGGTTTAGCCGAAGGTAACAGTGCGGTCGTATCGGGCGACAACGATGCCGGTTATGAATCCGGTAGCGTGATTGTCAATGGAGGAAAGTTCAGCGGTAAGGCTTACAACCATGTAACCCGGAGCGTTTATGAACCGGCATCCGGATATCAGGAAATCATCGATGGTGGTAATTTGAAATGGGAAGTCGTTACCCAATAAGCAGGATATAAACGATAAATCTAAAAGGGAGGGTGGACTCGAAGCCGATAGGCAAGAGGAGACCCTCCCTTTAATTTGGAGGGCATGGCGGAGTCGAAAAGCAAAGACGATGTACTGTCATGTCCAATCTGCTGTCTGTCATTGGGGTTCGGACTAAGTCGTTTATGTTGGTAAGCCCCTGTCGTTCTCATCCTCATGTCTTGCGTCTTAGATATTCTGACGCGCAGAAAAGGGGCGACATCGAAAAAAATTCATTTTCGACATAGCCCCTTATACTTTCTGACAGCCGTTTATTGTCTTAGGCTCTGGGTCGGGCTTCTTTGATAACGATAGTGCGTCCGGCGAATTCTTTTCCGGCAAGCTCTTCGATTGCGCGACGGGCTTCCTCTTCGTTTGGCATCTCAATGAAGCCGAAACCTTTGGAACGACCGCTTTCGCGATCCATGATGATTTTTACGGAATCCACAGAACCGAATCCTTCTAAAAGTGTTTGGAGTTCGTTTTCTTTAACCCCATAATTGAGGTTTCCGATGTAAATGTTCATAAGAAAATAGGTTATAGATAAATAATAATTAGGGAAAACTCTCCGCCCTTGGTGGAAACCTCAGTTTCGTCCGGTAGGCAGGCGGCAATAAAAGGAGCTTATGAACTTAGTAATAGAGAAATTTCACCCGGTGATAAGCCGGGTTAGAAGTACATCCGTCTTGTAAGCGCAGAATCTTTTCTTTGATTGCACCTGCAAATTAAACCATAAAAATCGGATATACAAGTATTTTCCGTTTTTTTTTATCGGATTGTTGCATTGTTTATATTCATGCATCTTTTCTCGCTTCGGCATAGCCCGAATAAATTCGGCTCTGCTCTCGGCTGTCGAAAAGTTCATTGCATGCACCTTTTCTTGCCTCGGCATAGCTCGAACGAGTTCGGCTCTGCTCTCGGCTATCGAAAACGTTTGATTTTTATATGCGGAAGGGAGTAATCGGAATTTACTCCGATACACTCCCTTCCGTTATGTTGCATGTAATGTGTTTGCGGTTATTTAATACCGGTTTTACCGCCTTTTATACCTTTGCCCAGATTGAAAATGTTCTGGTCGTAGCTTACGGTTTTCATACCTGATTCGCGTTTGCGTTTCAAAGCGAGGTTCACCAATGTGTCCATGAGTTTATCGAACGGTATGCCGGAGGCTTCCCATAGATAGAACGAAAGCGATCCGGGAATGGTATTGATTTCGTTTACGTAGATCTTGCCCGTCTTGCGGTCGATGATGAAGTCGATGCGGGCAACTCCGTGGCAGGAGAGTACCCGGAATGTTTCACCGGCAAGGAACTGTATGCGTTCGGTATCTTCGGGACACAGATCGGCGGGAATGCGTTTCTGCGAGGCTTGCATACCTTTCGCCGATTTGCTGCCACCCATGTATTTGTCTTCGTATGTGAGGATGTCGCCGCTTTTGATCGGTTCTTCGCACACCGACGGGCGGTAGTCGTCGCAGTCGCCCAGTACCGAGCAGTTGATCTCTTTCAGCTCTTCGACCATGTCTTCGATGACGATGCGTGTGGAGTATTGTTCCGCTACTTCTACTTTGGCGATCAATTCTTCCCGATTGTCGGCGTGGGAGATTCCTACGCTCGAACCGAGATTGGCGGGTTTCACGATGACGGGATAACCTATTTTCTCTTCGATCTCGGCAATGAGTTTTTCGCGTTGCGTGTACCACTGTTTGTCGGTGAACCATACGTAATCGACGATGGGGATGCCGCTCGACTGCATCACCATTTTCATCGTGATCTTGTCCATACCGTTTGCCGAAGCCAGCGTGTTGCATCCGGCATACGGTATGCCGATGGTTTCGAGCACGCCCTCGAAGATGCCGTCCTCGCCGTTGCTGCCGTGCAGTACGGGGATCACTACGTCGAGAGTAGTGAGTACGGCGCTGCCGAACATCGGCTTGTGTTTCTTATAGAGGTTGTAGTCTCCGTATTCGGGAATCATGTACACCTCTTCGCATACTTTTTGCAGCGCCTCCATATTTTTGTAATTGCTTACATCGAGCAGGGCTTTCCCGCTGAACCATTTGCCTTGCTTCGTAATATATATGGGGGTGATTTCGTATTTGTCTTTGTTGAATGCGTTGATGGCTTGCAGTGCCGAGAGGACGGAAATTTCGTGTTCGGTAGAGCGTCCTCCGAAGAATACTCCGATTCTTGTTTTCATAATTGTCTTGTTTCTATCTGTTGGTTATTGCCGTGCCGAAAAATTCCGGCGCGGCTGTTCGGTCTATTTGAATGTGTCGGGCAGGTCGTTTTCGTAAAGCACTACGTCGCCCGCTCCGGCGATTTGTTGCAATCGTTGCTGGGCTTGCCGGAAGGTATCGGCAATGAATATGGAATCGGCGTTCATGCCGCCTTCTTCCAATCCGGCGAGAATCGCTGCGCGGTTGTATTCTCCGACGACCATGACGTAGTCGCAGGCGGTAGCCAGTTGTTCTCCGAATTTCCGGTTGTAGTATTCCTGTTTTTCACCGAGTTCGATCATACCCGGAGTGATGACGATGCGTTTGCCCGTACGGATGCGGCGGAGCACATCGAGTGCCATTCGCGAACCGTCGGGGTTGGAGTTGAAAGCGTCGTCGATGATCGAGATGCCGCCGGGTGTCCGTTTCATGTTCAGCCGGTGTTCCACCTGTTCGATGCGGCTTACCCCGTACTGTATCGAGGATACCGGAACGTCGAGATGCCGTGCGACGATGACTGCTGCCATCAGATTCGAAAGATTGCAGTCGCCGATCAGTTTGGTGGTCAGTTCTATCCGTTCTCCGCCTCCTACGACGGTAAACCGGGTGTCCTCCGTGCCGTAGGTAATATCTTCGATGTGGTAGTCGGTCGCGTCACTCTTCTCCAATGCGTAACGCCGTACCGGTACGTGGGATACTGCCCGGTTGGCGATGTACGGGAAGTCGTTGTTGATAACGGCTAATCCGTCGGCAGGCAATGCGTCGATCAGTTCGAATTTGGTGCGTTGTACGTTTTCGATCGTCTTGAACGATTCGAGGTGTTGTTCGCCTACGGCGGTCACGATACCGATCGTAGGGCATACCAGGTCGCAGATCTCTTTGATGTCTCCGATTTGTTTGGCTCCCATTTCCACGATGAAGATGTTGTAGTAGGGCTTCATCTGTTCGCGTACGGTCCGGATGACACCCATGGGCGTGTTGAAACTTCCGGGAGTCATGATGACGTTGTATTTTTCGGAGAGTATGCGATAGAGGTAATGTTTCGTGCTGGTCTTTCCGTAGCTGCCCGTAACACCGATGATCGTCAGTTCGGGCATCTGACTCAGTATTTTTTTTGCTTCGTTATAGAATCCGCGGTTGATCGATTTTTCGATCGGCTTCATCAGCAGGTTGGCGAACAGGATGATAGCGGGCGAAAGTACAGCCGAGAGCATGAGCAGGCGTATTGCCCAATAAAGCGACGGGGTGAGGAGCAGGCATCCGCCGACGGCAAGGAGTGCCGTGACGACGAGACAGGCGATGTAGAGCCGGGTAGCCCTGCGGGTAAATACCAGCGGCTTTTTGTATTGGGTGCGCAGTTCTTTGATCGCTTTGATGAGCAGAACGATCGATACGATGCTTCCGACGATCGTTTCCGGAAAGCGGGTGAACAGCATGATCAGCAGGAACAGGTCGATAAGCCGGCTTATCGACGATAGCGATTTGCTGCCGGTCAGCCAACGGTAATAGCGGTCGTTGCGGTAGGAGTTCTGTTGCATCATCTGCAATTCGTGTTTTGTGGCAGTGCCGATGTAGAACACCAGTATGCAGAGGGTCACGATCGAAATGGCTTGCGATATCATAGTTTTATTCGGTTAAAGACGGTCTTCGTTTAAAAAGTTTTGAAGTACGGAACGGAACAGGTAGGGGCAGTCCAGAAAACTGAAATGCCCGGCATTGTCGAACGTGACCAACCCGGCATCGGGAATCAGTTTTTCCATGATGCGGGCGTCGCGGAGAGGAGTAGCCGTGTCGTTTTTCCCCCAGATCAGCAGGGTAGGATAGGCGATGCGGGGCATGACCGCACGCAGGTCTTCATTGACGACTTTCACTAATATGTCGCGCATGGTTCCGGTCAGGTTGTTGTAGTCGGTCGATCCTGCTTTTCTGCGTTTTTCTTCGATTCTCCGGGCTGCGCGTTCTTTCCCGAGGATATAGGGCAGCACCCGTTTGGAGAGTTTGAACGAATATACTTTCAGGTAGTATTTGAGCGGACGCTTGGGTTTTACTCCGGCGGCATCGACCAGAATGACTTTCCGTACGGTGTTGCGCGAGGCATAAAGTATGGATACTCTACCTCCGAAGGAGTGGCCGATCAATATGGGATCGGTTATGTTCAGGGTCTGTACAAATGTTTCGACGAGCCGGGTATATTCTTCTACGCCCCATACGGCGGGCGGCACACTGCTGCCGCCGAATCCGGGGAAGTCGATGTTGTAGACTTTGAATCCGGGGACGAGAGCCGCTTCTATCGGTTGCATGGTAGTGTGGTTGCATCCCCACCCGTGTAGGAGAATGACGTTGCGTCCTTCGCCCTCGACGGTATATTGCAGGTCTACCCCGTGTAATTTTATCGTTTCTAACATAACCCGCGTTACGTTTTTGTTTGTTCTTCTTGTCTGCAAAGATACTTATTTCCGATAAATTACATATTTCCTTGCGATCCTTTTTACAGGCTATTTATTTGAAAAGAGACCGCGCCGGGATGTCGTCCGAAAACGTTCCCCGGCGCGGTATTGTGTCGGATAGTTGTGCCTTTATTCTTCGTTGGCGGCTTTACCTAACGAAGCCAGAATGCCTCCGTCTACATAAACGACTTGCCCGTTTACGAAATCCGATGCATGAGAGGCAAGGAAGATGATTGCACCTCCCAGATCTTCGGGGTTTCCCCAGCGCATCGCCGGAGTCCGTTTGATGATAAAGTCATTGAACGGATGTCCGTCTACCCGTATCGGAGCGGTTTGCGAAGTGGCGAAGTAGCCCGGTCCTATGCCGTTTACCTGAATGTTGTAGCGAGCCCATTCGGTAGCCAGATTGCGGGTGAGCATCTTCAATCCGCCTTTGGCTGCGGCGTAAGCCGAAACGGTATCGCGTCCGACTTCGCTCATCATGGAGCAGACGTTGATGATTTTTCCGCCGCCGAGTTGCCGCATTCCTTCGAATACGGCTTTCGACATGATGAACGGTCCGGTGAGATCGACATTCAGCACATCCTGCCATTCGTCGATCGACATATCCTGTGCCGGAATGCGTTTGATGATACCGGCGTTATTGACCAGAATATCGATCAGCCCGATTTCGTCGTTGATCTTTTTCACCAAAGCGGTTGCCTGTGCCTCGTTGGTGACATCGGCTACATATCCTTTGACGGTAAGCCCCATCGCGGCATATTCGTCGAGTGCATGGTTCAGTTTTTCGGCATTGCGTCCGTTTACGACTACTGTCGCTCCGGCTTTACCCAATGCCGCAGCCATTGCCATGCCCAGCCCGTGTGTGGCACCGGTGACCAAAGCGATTTTCCCGGTCAGGTCGAACAGTTGTATTCCTTCCATGTGTACGGGATTATTTCATTTCGGTGGGTGCGCTGGTGTCCATGTCGCTGTAATCGAGGTTTTCTCCTGCCATACCCCAAATGAAGGTATAGTTGCTTGTCGCGCAAGCCGAGTGGATCGACCAGGTAGGCGAGATGACCGCGTCTTCGTTGTGCATCCAGATATGGCGGGTTTCCTGCATTTCGCCCATGAAGTGGCATACTGCCTGATCTTCGGGCACTTCGAAATAGAAGTAGGCTTCCATGCGGCGGCTGTGCGTATGAGCCGGCATGGTGTTCCATACGCTACCCGGTTTGAGTTCGGTCATACCCATTTGCAGCTGGCAGGTGGGCAACACCTGTTGAACGATCAGACGGTTGATGACACGGTGGTTCGAGCCTTCGAGTGAGCCGAGTTCGAGCACGTCGGCTTCGGCTTTCGTTATTTTCCGGTCGGGGTAGGTGCAGTGAGCCGATGCGGAGTTGAAATAGAAATGGGCGGGTTTCGACGGGTCTTTGCTGACGAATGTAACATTGCGGTCGCCCTTACCTAAATAGAGGGCTTCTTTGTAACCGAGTTCGTAGCTCTTGCCTTCCACTTCTACGATACCTTCGCCACCGACATTGATGATACCCAACTCTCTTCTCCACAGGAAGAACGGGGCTTTCAATGGGTCGATCGGAGTCAGTTCCAGTTTTTCGTTTACGGGTACGGCACCACCGACGATCAGACGGTCGTACATGGTGTACACCATATTGATCTCGTCGGCGACCATCAGGTTTGTAACTAAGAAATCTTTTCTGAGACGCGCTGTATCATAGTGCTTTGCGTCTTCGGGGTGTGCGGCGTAACGCACTTCATAATTGATTTTCATATCGTAATGTTTTTAATACGGAATAAGCATAGGCGTACCGAACGCCTATGCTTAAAACCACATACTTATTAACTCCAAAACATCCGGAAGTTATTTTCCGGTGTACTGTTTATCTCAATTTCTTGATGATAGCCAATGCATTTTTGCAGAGATCTGTGATCTTGCTCCATTCTCCGGCGGCGATTACGTCTTTGGGGAAGAGGTTCGATCCCATACCTACGCAGGTTACCCCTGCTTTGATCCAACCGGTAAGGTTTTCTTCGGTAGGTTCGACCGCTCCGGTAACCATCAGCATAGACCACGGCATCGGGGCTTTTACGTTTTTCACGAACGACGGACCACCTACGTTTCCGGCGGGGAACACTTTGCAAACGTCGCAACCGCATTCCTGAGCTTTTCCGATCTCGGTAACGGATCCGCAACCGGGGATGTAGGGAATCAGACGGCGGTTACAGATCGGTGCGATTTCGGCGTTGAACAACGGTCCTACGACGAAGTTTGCTCCCAATTGCAGATAGAGTGCAGCCGTTGCAGGATCGACGATCGAGCCGATACCCAATATCATTTCGGGGCATTCTTTTTCGGCGAATTTTACCAATTCGGCGAATACGTCCTGAGCGAAGTCACCGCGGTTCGTGAATTCGAATGCACGTACCCCGCCTTCGTAACAGGCTTTCACTACTTTTTTCGCTACCTCTACGTCTTTGTGGTAGAATACCGGCACCATACCGGTGCTGCTCATGGCAGCTATGGTTTGCAGCTTATTGAATCTTGCCATATTGTTTAGTCTCCTTTAAGGGTTGAACTGTCGATACGATTATCGTTGAACACGTCCGGAAGCGTCGCCGCCAGCCAATGCTTCCACTTCTTCTACCGATACGAGGTTGAAGTCGCCGTTGATCGTGTGTTTCAAAGCCGAAGCGGCAACCGCAAATTCAAGGGCTTCGCCTTGGTTGGGTTTGGTCAGCAAGCCGTGGATGATACCTCCGGAGAAAGAGTCGCCTCCGCCTACACGGTCGATGATCGGGTTGATGTCGTAACGTTTCGATGTGTAGAATTCTTCGCCGTTGTAGATCATGGCTTTCCATCCGTTGTGCGTAGCGGAGAACGATTCGCGCAAGGTAGAAATCACGTATTTGAATCCGAATTCTTTCATCATTTGTTGGAAAATGCCTTTATAACCTTCGGCGTCGGTGTGTCCGGCGTTTACATCGGCATCGGGTTTGAATCCGAGGCAGAGTTCTGCATCTTCTTCGTTACCGATACAAACGTCTACGTATTTCATCAACGGTTTCATGATCGACTGCGCTTTTTCTTTTGTCCACAGTTTTTTGCGGAAGTTCAGGTCTACCGAAACCGTTACGCCGTGGCGTTTGGCAGCTTCGCAAGCCAAGCGGGTCAGTTCGGCAGCTTTGTCCGAAATGGCAGGTGTGATACCCGACCAGTGGAACCAAGCGGCGCCTTCCATGATAGCGTCGAAATCAAAATCGTTCACATCGGCTTCTGCGATAGCGGAGTGTGCGCGGTCGTAGATCACTTTGCTCGGACGCATGGAAGCTCCGGTTTCGAGGTAGTAGATACCTACGCGGTCGCCGCCACGGGCGATAAAATCGGTTTTAACACCGTATTTGCGCAGCGCGTTTACAGCAGATTGTCCGATTTCGTGTTTCGGCAGTTTGGTTACGAAGTATGCGTCGTGTCCGTAGTTGGCGCAACTTACTGCTACATTGGCTTCGCCGCCGCCGTATACCACGTCGAAACAATCTGATTGAACGAAACGAGTATTACCCGGAGTGGATAATCTCAACATGATTTCACCTAATGTTACGATTTTGTTTTTCATATTATTGTCTTTTAGCTGTGTATGAGTTAAACATGATGTTGCAAATGTACGGGGAAAACCCGTATTTGCGATTATTTATCTTAGCTGATTTATGTATTATATTAACATCAAATTCTTGCATATCACAAATATAGTTATAAACTTTGCAAATACCATCTTTTTTATCGGAATTTTTATGAAACCCGCTTATCGCAGTTTTTCGGTTACGCCCGACTATTCGTTCCATGTGCGTATGGATGTCGGGGCTCCTGTGTATAGTATGTGGCATCAGCATGCCGAGATCGAGATTTTCTTTACACGGGGCGGACAGGGTACGATGGTGATCGGCGACGAGGAGCTGCCGATCACCGAGGCGAGCCAGATGGTGATTATCGGCAGCCACGTGCCTCATACGATGGTGTATGGCAACAATTCTCCCGACCGGGAGGTGGAGGCGGTGGTCTGTCATTTTACGACGGAGATATTCGGCTCTTTTTACGATTTGCCCGAGATGTCGCCTATCCGGGAGTTGGTCGAGGCTTCTGCCCGCGGCATCACGCTTTCGGGCAAAACGTTGGCGCGTATGGAGAAAGAGATGTTCCAATTGTATAAGTCGGACTATTCCGACCGGATGATCCGTCTGCTGAATATACTGTTGTATATCGCGCGGCGGAAGGAGTATCGTCCGATATGCAGCGAGGCGTTTTCGTCGCAATGCGGTGCGAATGATATGTCGCGTCTGAGCAAGATCTACCGTTTTGTGATGGAGAATTATCGTCGCGATGTGCAGGTGCAGGAGCTCTCCGACCTGATCGGGTTGTCGAAAGTATCTTTTTGCCGCTATTTCAAGCAACGCACCGGAAAGACGTTCATGGAGTTCATGATCGAAGTCCGCATCGGGAATGCCTGTAAGCTGTTGATGGAGGATGAGATGAATGTGACAGAGATCGCGTATGCCTGCGGCTACAATAACATATCGAATTTCTTCCATCAGTTTAAGGCGATCAAGGGGTGCAGCCCGACGGCATATCAGAAAAATTATTTTCATCGGACGAAGCAACGCGACGAAGCGGGATGACATCGTGCCGCGCTTGCGGTCGGAGGTTATTCTTTTTTATCTGTTCGTTTATTGCATCGTTTTTCGTAAGTTTGCAGGAGATTAGATTGTATGGAAAATATAAAAGAGACCATCGAGCGTTTGAGACGTTCGTTGGAGGAACATAATTATAACTATTACGTGTTGAATGCTCCGGTCATCGGAGACCGGGAATTCGACGAGATGATGGCGCAGTTGCAGCGGTTGGAGGAGGAACATCCCGAATTTGCCGACCCGAATTCGCCGACTTGCCGGGTGGGCAGCGATCTCAACCGGGCGTTCGAACAGGTGGAACATCGCTATCCGATGCTTTCGCTGGGTAATACCTATTCGATCGGCGAGGTGGCTGATTTTTACGAACGGGTGAAAAACGGTTTGCAGGGCGAACCGTTCGATGTAATCGGGGAACTGAAATTCGACGGCACATCCATTTCTCTGGTTTATGAACAGGGACGGTTGGTGCGTGCGGTAACTCGTGGCGACGGCGTGCGTGGTGATGATGTGACGGAAAATGTCCGGACGATCCGGAGCATCCCGTTACAGTTGCGCGGTACGGATTATCCGCCGGAGTTTGAAATACGCGGTGAGATACTGATGCCGTGGAAAGTGTTCGATGCGTTGAACGAGGAACGTGAACGACAGGAAGAACCTTTGTTCGCGAATCCCCGGAATGCGGCTGCCGGAACGTTGAAGTCGCAAAACTCGTCGGTGGTGGCTGCACGCGGTCTGGACGCCTATCTTTATTACCTGTTGGGCGAGAAGTTGCCGTCCGATGATCATTTGGAAAATTTGCAGCATGCCCGTGCTTGGGGCTTTAAAATATCGGATGCGATGAGGCGCTTGCATTCGCTGGCGGAGGTCGAAGAGTTTATCGCTTATTGGGATGTCGCCCGTAAGGACCTCCCGGTGGCTACCGACGGCATCGTGTTTAAGGTGGCTTCGCTGCGTCAGCAACGTCAGTTGGGCTTTACCGCCAAGTCGCCGCGCTGGGCTATCGCTTACAAATTTCAGGCGGAACAGGCATGTACGCGGTTGAATTCGGTGTCGTATCAGGTAGGGCGCACCGGGACAGTCACTCCGGTGGCGAATCTCGATCCGGTGCAACTGTCGGGTACGGTAGTGAAAAGGGCTTCGTTGCATAACGACGATATTATACAGTCGCTCGATCTGCATATCGGCGATATGGTGTATGTGGAGAAGGGTGGAGAGATTATCCCCAAGATTACCGGGGTGGATATGGATGCGCGTGCCGGTGCGTTGTTGCTGGGCGAGAAGGTGCGGTTTATCCGCAAGTGTCCCGAATGCGGCACTCCGTTGCAACGCGAAGAGGGCGAGGCTGCATGGTATTGTCCGAACGAAAAGGGGTGCGCTCCCCAGATAAAAGGCCGTATCGAACATTTTATCAGTCGTCGTGCCATGAACATCGACGGGTTAGGACCGGAAACCATACAACAGTTCTATAACTTGGGGATGGTGCGTGATGTGGCAGACCTGTATGGACTGACTGCCGAAGCGATTGCTTCGCTCGATCGGCTGGGGGAAAAATCAGCCCGGAATATTATCGGGGCGATCGAAGCCTCGCGAGAAGTTCCGTTCGAGCGGGTGCTGTTTGCGTTGGGTATCCGCTATGTCGGCGAAACGGTGGCGAAAAAAGTGGCATCGTCGATGCAGTCGATAGAACGGCTGATGACCGCTTCGGAAGAGGAACTTACGGCGATCGATGAGATCGGCGTGCGTATCGCCCGGAGCATCCGCGACTATTTTGCCGATGCCGGAAACCGGGCATTGGTGGAACGCTTGCAGAATGCCGGGGTGCAGATGCGCATTTCGGAGGAGCAGTTGTCGCAGCGTTCCGACCGTCTGAACGGGGCGACGATTGTGATCAGCGGCACGTTCGCACATCATTCGCGCGATGAGTATAAGGCGTTGATCGAACTGCATGGCGGTAAGAATACCGGATCTATCTCGGGCAAGACCGATTATGTGCTTGCCGGGGAGAACATGGGACCTGCGAAATTGGAAAAAGCGCAGAAGCTGGATGTCCGGATTATTTCGGAAGATGAGTTTTTGAAAATGATAGAGGAGTAACAGATATAGGTTATGGCTAATGTGATTACCGATTTTCGATTTTATATGGCACGCAGACACCGTCCGGAACTTGCCTATGTCGGGTACGAAGAGGCGGAGAAGATAGTGGTTCTTGCCGATCCGAAGAGTTTGGAAAATGCCGAGCCGTTGCTCCGTCAGTTGCATACCGACGGTAAGGCGATCTCGCTGTTCGTCTACAATCCGTTGTCGGAACCGTTGTCGGGCGGATTGCCTGCCGGACGGGTGTTTACATTCGGCAAAAAGGAACTGGGCTGGCTGTCGGGTGTACCGAAAGCTGCGTTCCGGCATCAGTTCGAAGCGGTCGAATCGGATGTCCTGCTCGATCTGACATTGGAGGAGGTGCTACCGCTGACTTATCTGACCGCCTGCTCGAAAGCCCGTCTGAAAATGGGTTTTCATAAATCGGGACGGGATGTATATGATTTTACGATCCGGCACGAGCCTCCGTTCGATAGCCTCGACCTGTTGCGGAATCTGCTATTTTACTGGCGTAAGATTGACCGTCAATAGAAATTGTTTAACTTTGCAACGTCTGTTGATCATAGGATTGCGAATAAATTTATGGCACATATAAACCTGAGCGGGATGGGGGTGGCGTTGATTACCCCGTTTAAAGAGGATGAGTCGATCGACTTCGATGCGTTGGCGCGTTTGATAGAATATCAGATACAAAACGGCACCGATTATCTGGTGGTGCTCGGAACTACTGCCGAAACGCCGACCTTAACCGAGGCGGAGAAGATGGCAATTCAGGATTTTGTTCTGGAACGTGCGAAGGGACGTATTCCGTTGGTGCTGGGGGTGAGCGGAAACAATACACGGGCTGTCGTGGATCGTTTGAAACGTGATCCGCTGGACGGTTTTGATGCTGTGCTTTCGGTCGTCCCGTACTACAACAAACCTTCGCAGGAAGGGATTTACCAACATTATAAGGCAATCGCTGCGGCAACTGTCAAACCGGTGATATTATATAATGTGCCGGGACGTACCGGCGTGAACATGACTGCGGAAACGACTTTGCGTCTGGCTCGCGAGTGCAATAACATCATTGCTATCAAAGAGGCTTCGGGGAACATCACCCAAATGGACGATATTATCAAAAACAAGCCGGTCGATTTCATGGTGATTTCGGGCGATGACGGTATCACGTTCCCGTTGCTCACACTGGGGGCGGTAGGCGTGATTTCGGTGATCGGCAACGCATTCCCGAAAGAGTTCAGTAAAATGGTGCGTCTGGCATTGAACGGCGATTTCAAGCAGGCGTTGCAGATTCATCACCGCTTTACCGAACTGTTCAGTCTGTTGTTTGTAGATGGAAATCCGGCAGGAGTGAAGTGCCTGCTGAATATGATGGGGTATATCGAAAACCGGCTGCGGTTGCCGTTGGTGCCGACCCGTGTCACGACCTACGAGCAGATCAAAGATGTCCTGCGCAATCTGCATTATATGCTTTGAATCACCTCTTGTGAATATAATATAGAAAAAGCCGCATCCGACATTCGATCGGTGCGGCTTTTTCTATGCCTTGTAGGTGCGGCTTAAAATTCGTAATCGACGCATGAACGGGATTCTTTGGCTTCGGCGATGATCTTGCCGGCTGCCACATGTTCGGGATGCGTGGCGTAGGTTGCCAGATCGTCCATGTTGTCGAATTCGCAGGTAAGCGCGATGTCGAACGCTTCGTTGGGGTTGATGTTTAATCCGACCTGCATGGAGCGGATCACGTCGATACGTCCTACCAATGCTTCGAGGGCGGATTTGAAGCGGTTCATGATGTCCAGTTTTTTGTCGCTGTCCATCTCTTTCAGTTTGAAAAGCACAATGTGTCTGATCATATTTCGGGTATTTGTAGATTACTTGTAAAGCCGTTCGCGGGCAGCCTGCACTTTTTCGTCGGTGATGTAGTCGTCATAGTCCATCATTTTGTCGATGATGCCGTTGGGCGTCAGTTCGATAACCCGGTTGCAGACGGTCTGGATAAATTCGTGGTCGTGCGACGACAGCAGGATGTTTCCTTTAAATCCTTGCAGCGTGTTGTTGAATGCCTGAATCGATTCGAGGTCGAGGTGGTTGGTCGGGGAATCGAGAATCATTGTGTTGGCGTTCTTCATCATCATGCGGGCGATCATGCAGCGCATTTTTTCACCACCCGACAGTACCGACGCGCTTTTGAGCAGTTCTTCGCCGGAGAAGAGCATTTTGCCGAGGAATCCTTTCAGATAGATTTCGCTCGTATCGTCGGAGTATTGCGAGAGCCAGTCTACCAGATTCATGTCGGTGTTGAAGAACGAAGTGTTGTCCAACGGAAGGTAGGCGGTTGTGATCGTTTGCCCCCAGTCGTAAGATCCTTTGTCCGCTTTCATTTCGCCGTTGATGATCTCGAACAGGGCGGTCATGGCACGCGGGTCGCGCGAGATGAATACGACTTTGTCGTCTTTTTCGACCGTGAAGTTCACGTCGCTGAAAAGCACCTGTCCGTCGATGGATTTTTCCAGACCTCTTACTTCCAGAATCTTGTTTCCCGGCTCGCGTTGCGGCGTGAAGATAATACCCGGATAGCGGCGCGACGAGGGTTGTATCTCTTCGATGTTCAGTTTTTCCAACATCTTTTTCCGGCTGGTCGTCTGTTTCGATTTCGCTACGTTGGCACTGAACCGTTGGATAAATTCTTGCAGCTCTTTTTTCTTTTCTTCCGCTTTCTTGTTTTGTTGCTGCTGCTGGCGGAGTGCCAATTGGCTCGATTCGTACCAGAAACTGTAATTGCCGGCAAACAATTGTACGCGGTTGAAGTCGATATCGACCGTGTGGGTACAAACCGAGTCGAGGAAGTGGCGGTCGTGCGATACGACTAACACCGTGTTCTCGAAGTTGGCAAGATAATTTTCGAGCCACATAACGGTTTCAAGGTCGAGGTCGTTGGTAGGCTCGTCGAGCAGGAGGTTGTCGGGATGGCCGAAGAGGGCTTTCGCCAACAATACGCGCACTTTCTCTTTACCGCTCAGATCTTTCATCAGCATGTAGTGCTTCTCTTCCTTGATGCCTAATCCGCTCAACAGGTTGGCTGCATCGCTTTCGGCATTCCAGCCTTCGAGTTCGGCAAATTTTTCTTCGAGCTCGGCTGCGCGAATACCGTCGGCATCGGAAAAATCCTCTTTCATATAGAGTGCATCTTTTTCCTGCATGATGTCCCACAGTACGGTGTGTCCCATCAACACGGTGTTGATGACTGTAAATTCGTCGAATGCGAAGTGGTCTTGGCTGAGTACGGAGAGCCGTTCTCCGCTACCGAGCGTCACTGTGCCGTGCGTGGGGTCGAGCTGTCCGCTCAGGATGCGCATCAATGTCGATTTCCCGGCTCCGTTCGCGCCGATTATGCCATAGCAGTTTCCGGGTGTGAATTTCAGATTTACGTCTTGGAAAAGAACCCGTTTACCAAATTGAATACCTAAATTGTTTACCGTTATCATAGTCTGTCTTTTTCGGGGTGCAAAGGTAAGCATTTAGTTATTAAGTTCCAACAGTGCAGACCGGAAGGAGGAAATAAAAAAGCAGTGTGTCTTCATGTCCGATCGGCTGCGTTGCCATCGGAGTTCGGATTAAGTTGTTTGCGGCAGGAAACTCCTGTCGCCCTTGTTCTCGGTATCTTGTATTTTAAACTTTTAGTTTTCAATAAATGCTACGCCTCGGCATAATCGGTTTAAGTTTCACTTGACCGCTTCTACGCTCGGCTTGCAGTTTATTTACATAATCACGCTGCGCCTCGGCATAATCGGTTCAAGTTTCACTTGGCCGCTTCTGCATTCGGCTTGCAGTTTATTTACATAATCACGCTGCGCCTCAGCATAATCGGTTCAAGTTTCACTTGGCCGCTTCTGCACTCGGCTTGCAGTTTATTTCAGGTATTCTAACGCATCTGAAAAGGGGTTGCATCGAAACTTATTTTCGGTACAACCCCTTGTGTAGTTGCGGGAGCCAGACTCGAACTGACGACCTTTGGGTTATGAGCCCAACGAGCTACCACTGCTCCACCCCGCGATGTTTGTGAGTGCAAAGGTACTACTTGTATTTGTATTTGCAAATATTTTCGATACTTTTTTTTAAACAAAATGTTTTGTTTGTATTAATTTATTGATTGTTAGTT
Source organism: uncultured Porphyromonadaceae bacterium (assembly GCA_900538555.1). Classification (GTDB taxonomy): domain Bacteria; phylum Bacteroidota; class Bacteroidia; order Bacteroidales; family Barnesiellaceae; genus UMGS27. The sequence goes on along the minus strand of UPYI01000009.1, from coordinate 97,371 downwards.
GTTTAGTGTACTGTTTTTTTAGAGGCGATTTCTTCCGGTTTGTCGGATTTGCTATCCAAACGATGGGGACGGAGCGTGAAATATGGAATAAATAGGGGGATAATTTTGTGTATCTGTATAAAATATCTACTTTTGCACAAGCCTTTGACGGATGTGCAATAGCGGAGAGATTCCGATTTCGATTGCCTTTGCGGTGGGGCGAGTGCCGAATGCACGGAATACTTAAAAATAGAATCGGATGTCCAAAACGAGAACTTTATTGATCGATGTAGCCCGTCGGCTGTTTGCCGACAAGGGGTATGCCAATACGACAATGAACGATATAGCGGAAACATCCGGAAAGGGGCGCCGCACGGTCTATACTTATTTTAAAAGTAAGAATGAGATTTATTTGGCGGTGATCAAAAGCGAATCGGATGCGCTGTATGCCCGGTATAAGGAAATCGTTCAAAAAGATTTGCCACCCGAAGAAAAACTGGTCAATTACGTATTCGTGCGCTTGGAGGCGGTGAAAGAGCTGGTGGAGCGTAACGGTTCGTTGCGTGCCGAATTTTTCCAGAACATCCGGAATGTAGAGCAGGCACGTCGCGATATTGACAATAAGGAGATTTGTTTGCTGTATGCCATATTGGAGGAGGGTGTGGAAAAAGGCGCATTCCGGATACCGAGCATCCGGGCTACGGCGGCGATTATGCACTATGCGATCAAAGGGATGGAAGTGCCTTACATTCGGGGGAATTTCTCGGAATTAGGGGTAGATACTTCCCGCTTGAAAGAGTATATACTCGATTTCGTGTTGTACGGAATCAAAAAATAGGGACGCACATTTTCGATAGTCGGAGAGCCGGTTTGGTTCGGACTATGCCGGGCGTAGAAAAGGTGCATGAATATAAACGAGAACATTAACATGAATGCCGCCCTGCACAAAGGTGCGGCGGTAAGAAATTAAATTTTATTACAATGAAATTACTTGAAGGAAAAGTGGCTGTCGTTACGGGCGCCGCACGGGGCATAGGTAAAGCTATCGCCTTGAAGTTTGCTTCCGAAGGCGCAGATATCGCCTTTACGGATCTGGTGATCGACGAAAAAGCAAAAGCTACGGAAGATGAGATCGCAGCGTTTGGCGTGAAAGCAAAAGGCTATGCTTCGAATGCTGCCGATTATGAAGATACACACAAAGTGGTTGCTGAAATCATGAAAGATTTCGGTCGTATCGACATCCTTGTAAACAATGCCGGCATCACTCGCGACGGACTGATGATGCGTATGGAAGAGAAACAATGGGATATGGTATTGAATGTCAATCTGAAATCGGCGTTCAACTTTATCCATGCGGTTACGCCTGTCATGATGCGTCAAAGAGGCGGTAGCATTATTAACATGGCTTCGGTCGTAGGTGTACACGGAAATGCCGGACAATGCAACTATTCGGCTTCGAAAGCCGGTATGATCGGGTTGGCTAAATCTATTGCTCAGGAGTTGGGTTCGCGCGGCATCCGTGCCAATGCTATCGCTCCGGGCTTTATCATCACCGATATGACGGCATCTCTGTCGGATGAAGTGAAAGCCGAATGGGCAAAGAAAATTCCTCTTCGCCGTGGCGGTACGCCGGAAGATGTTGCCAACATTGCCACTTTCCTCGCTTCCGATATGTCGTCGTATGTATCGGGACAAGTTATCCAAGTGGATGGCGGTATGAATATGTAATTAGACATTCTGACGCACCGAAAAGGGGTTGTATCGCAAACTTGAATTTCGACACAACCCCTCTTTTATTCCGGATTGTCGGGATCTTGTACCGGCGCGACCGTCGGGCAAGTTTTTTGTTGTTTTATTAGCTGTAATCGTTTGTTATGGAGGTAATCTACGAAGACAATCATATACTCATTGTCAATAAGAACAATTCGGAAATCGTACAAGGCGATAAGACCGGAGACACTCCGTTGTCGGAGATGCTGAAACAATGGTTGAAAGAGAAGTACGATAAACCCGGCAATGTGTTTGTCGGTGTGACGCATCGGCTCGATCGTCCGGTGAGCGGCGTTGTCGTATTCGCGAAAACCAGTAAGGCTTTGGCGAGACTGAACGAGATGTTTCGAGTGGGCAGTGTGAAGAAGAGCTATTGGGCGATTGTGAAAAACTGTCCTCCGAAGGAGTCGGACGAGATTACGCACTATTTGGTTCGTAATGAAAAGCAAAACAAATCGGTGGCTTACGACCGGATGCGTCCCGGTGCGCAGAAAGCGGTGCTGGGGTATCGGATCGCGGCGCGTGGCGATCGCTATTTTTTGCTGGAAATTGATTTGAAGACCGGAAGACATCATCAGATCCGTTGCCAGCTGGCGAAGATCGGCTGTCCGATCAAAGGCGATTTGAAATATGGTTCGGAGCGTTCCAATCCCGACGGCGGGATCTGCCTGCATGCCCGACATATTCGTTTCGAACATCCGGTTTCGCATCAGATTATAGATGTGACCGCTCCGGTGCCGGATAACAATTTGTGGAAATCGCTGGAACGCGCTTATCTCTCTCCCGACGAAGGATAATGTTTCGGAGAACCGAAGCGGGGAAGTTGCGTTAAGGAGAGGCCGTAAAGCATTTGATTCGTCACACAACGTCGTGCGTCGTCGTTATGTGGCGTTTTTTTATATAGGTATAAATAATTATTGTATATCGGACGGGGTTCCGGAAAGACCGTCAATATTTGATCATGATTTTCTGAATCGACTCCCGGTATTCCGATGGTGTTTTGCCCCGGTTCTTTTTGAAAATGCGGTTGAAGTTCGATATGTTGTTGAATCCGCACAGGAATGCGATTTCGCTGATCGAGTTGGTGGTTTCGAACAACATTTTCGTGGCGTTGCTTATGCGTATGTCGTTGATATAATCGACGATATTCCGGTTCGTACGTTTTTTGAAGAAATGGCTGAGGGCAGAGTCGCTCATCGATACCAGTTCGGCAATGTCACACAACTTGATCGGGTTCATATAGTTGCTGTTGATGTATTCGTTGATCTTTGCGATTCGCCGGCTTTTCGAGTCGCGCAGGATGCTGTTGTTGTCGAACGTCCCGCTTGCCAGAATCCTTTGGCGCGGGCTGGTCGATAGGTCATAGAGTAGGGCGAAAAATTCGAGGCAGACGTTGAATCCTGTCATTTGGGTCATGGATACGATCCGCTTGATGATATCGGAGTTCTTGTTTTCGGTGAACTGGATACCTCTTCTCGACTTTTCGAGCATCTCTTTGATCGAGGCGAACATGCGTTTTTGGAGGATGGGGAAGGTGAGGAGCTGCTCGTGAAACTGTATGGTGATGACGTGGTTGCTCTCGATGTTGTTTCCGTCCCATTTGTGCGGAACATTGGGACCCGTCAGAACCAGATCTACATCTTCGAAAGGTTCGATAGAATCGCCTACGATGCGCCTGCCGAACTCATCCAATACCAGATTCAATTCGAAATCGGAGTGGAAATGGATCGGATAGTCGAAGTCGGCTTTCGGGTGATTGAGAATGATGAATAGGTCGTCTTCGTTGAGCGGGGTGATTTCGTGCTGTATATTTTTCATAATCGGAGCAGTTTAATGTATAGGGCAAATATAATAAATAATTTGGATATTGTCAATAATGTATATGGATTCTGTTTAAAAATTTATTTTATAAATGATTGATATATAATAATAAAGGTGTGTTATAGATACTATTTTGAAAAAATCTAATAAAAAATTGTTCGTTGTTGTTCAAAATAATATATATATTTGACTAAAATGTATCAAGCTTGATGGGGTATTTGATTTATTTTTGCCAGAGAAATAATATTAAATATCAAGTAATTATGAAATTGACAAAATACGAGGGTAATCCGATCCTATCGCCTAATCCGGAGAACTATTGGGAAAGTCTGGTAGTATGTAATCCCGGTGTGATTTATGATGATGGAGTTTTTCACATGCTTTACAGAGCCGCAGGAGATGATTCGGAACATTTGGTCTATTTGGGAAAAGCCGAGAGTACGGATGGTATTCATTTTAATCGTGTGTCTGACGAGCCGGTATTTGCACCGGGTAAGGATTCGTTCGATGCCGGTTCGAATGAAGACCCTCGTATCGTGAAGATGGGAAGTGAGTTTTTCATTACATACGCTTTCCGTCCCTATTTTGCCGGGCAATATTGGAAAAACGAATATGACAAAGTCCATGCGCCCGAGCATGACCTCGATGCACCGAAGTGCTTGCGGGAGAATATAAGCAATACGGCTCTTGCCGTATCGAAAGATATGCGCCATTTCAAGAAAGTGGGTCGCCTTACAGAACCTTCGCTCGACGACCGCGACGTGATTCTGTTTCCCGAGAAAATCAACGGTAAGTATTGGATGCTGCATCGTCCCAAAGATTATGTCAATGCCAACGGCAATTACGGTACCGATTATCCTTCGATCTGGATTAAGAGTTCCGACGATCTGATGATGTGGAATACCGAAAGCAAATTGCTGATGAAAGGCGAGGAAGAGTGGGAGGTTAAGATCGGAGGAAACACGCCGCCTATCAAGACCGATGAGGGCTGGTTTCTGCTCTATCACGGTGTGGATGAGAACTTCACCTATCGTATAGGTGCTGCTATTCTCGATTTGAACGATCCGACGAAAGTGTTGTATCGAACCCGGGATTTTATTCTCGAACCCGAGACGTATGAAGAGACCCAGGGGCTGTATCGCTGGGGGGTGGTATTCCCTACCGGGGCGGTCGTTAAGGATGGTACGCTGTATGTCTATTACGGAGCATCCGATCAATGGGTGAATCTTGCCACCTGCGATTTTAAAGAACTGATAGACTTCGTGAAATCGAATAGCCGGAAAAAATAGAACTCATGGAATTGAATATATCCAATATCGATATTGCCGTCATTCTCCTTTTTGTTGTGGGCATCATCTGGTGGGCTCTTAAAAACAAGAAGAACGAGAATGCCAACGACTATTTTCTGGCTGGTAAATCGCAGAACTGGTTTGTCGTGGGCTCTTCGCTGTTTGCCGCCAGCGTGAGCAGTTCGACGCTCATGGGGCATTCGGGCGAAGGTTTCATCAGCGGTATTGCCGTCTTTAATTATAATGTAGGTGCGATTTTTGTCATCATATTCGTATCGCTGTTTTTCCTACCGTTCTACATCAAGTCGGGGATATACACGATACCCGAGTATCTGGGGCGGCGGTTCGACAACCGATCGCGCAAATACTTCTCGTTCATCACCATTATAGGCAATGTGTTTCTCGATGCCGGTGCAGCCCTCTATACGGGTGCGCTTATCTTGAAGATTGTCTTTCCCGGAATGGATATGATGTGGATAATCATAGGCATGGCGCTTATGGCTGGAACTTATACGATTATCGGCGGACTGTCGTCGGCAATCAATGCCGATATGATACAGTCGGTCATACTGATAGCCGGATCGGTGTTGCTATCTGTTTTTTGTTTCAACTCGGTAGGAGGGTGGGACAATTTTGCAGACCGTTTTCACGACGGGGTGTGGTTGAACCTGATTCGTCCCAATACCGACACCACGGTGCCGTGGTTCTCGATATTTCTCTCCATACCTATTCTGGGGTTCTATTTCTGGGGCAACAATCAGGTGATGGTGCAGCGGGTCATGTCGGCAAAAACCGTAAATGAAGGTCGGTTGGGTTTTCTGTTCGTGGCGTTCCTCTATGTCTTCACCCTGTTTATCTTCATTACGCCGGGAATGGTAGCCCGCATGATCGACCTCTTCGGTGTGGGCGATGTGCTTCCCAACGAGATTATCGACGGCAACACGTTGCGTACGCAATACGGTATTGATACCAACGAGGTATATCCGCGGTTGATCTTGAAACTGTTGCCCGTAGGAATGATCGGTGTGATGATTGCCTGTATGGTATCGGCGCTCACCTCTACACTGAGTGCGACGTTGAACTCGGTATCGACCCTGTTTACCATGGACTTTTACAAGTCGTGGCGTCCCGCATCGTCGCCCCGTCATTTGGTGCGCGTGGGACAGTGGACTTCGTTTATCGCCCTTGTCATTGCCGTGGCGTGGGCTCCGCTCATCGGCAAGTTTGCCTCTTTGGTAGCCTATTATCAGGAGTTTTCGTCCTATCTGGCACCTCCGATCGTAGGCACTTTCCTGATCGGTCTTTTCTGGAAAGGTTCGACCCGTAACGGTGCATTCGCCGGATTGATGTCGGGACTGGTTATGTCGGCATTGATCATGACTTATAAGTTCGGCTTTGGTGGTGAAGTCCCGTTCCATTTCTTGCTGTGGGTACCCATTCTGTTGGTATTGAGCATACTTGTAAATGTGATTGTAAGTAAGTGCGACAAGAGTAAGCAGACCGATGTCGAGTCTTATACGTGGAACAAATCGGTGTGGCAGGACGATACACGCGAACTGAAAACAGTACCCTGGTATAAAAATTTCAGATATATCAGCATTGCCTTGATTGTCATTGCCTTGCTGGAATATTACTGCTTTTTCTGATGAACTAATTATTAACCCTTAAAATAACACATTATGAAAAAAATCTTCAACGTATTAGTTATGGGTATGGCACTGACCTCTTTTAGTGTCGGAGCACAGACCTATGTAAATGAAATGACGCAAGCCGAGATCGAAAACGATTGCTATATCGAAGGTGGCAGTGCCTTGTATAACGATAACGCCTCTGTCTTTTACGAAGACGGAAGTTATGTACAAAAATCATCAGCATCAACTCCTACGTCGCTGATCTTCAATCGGGATGTCTGGGGAAACAAAAACATCACAGGTTTTATCATCAATGCTATGGTGCCCAACGACCGGGCTGATTTCGACGAATTCATTACTGTGGAATATTCGACCGATGAATTGAACTATCATGAGATTCCCGATATGAAAATCGAGAAATCGTACGATGCCGTGCAAGGAAACAGCTATTGGGTTGATGTGTGGTATCAGGCTGCGTTGCCCGCCGGGGTTAAAGAGATTAAGGTGACGATGGTGGCGAAGGAAGATGTAGCGAACTGGATTCCCTGTTACCGCCGTACCGAAATCTTCTACGAAGGCGGTGATCCGTATGAATATGTGAAACCTCCCTACCTGATGATCGTTCCTACCGAATATGCGGTCGATTTCGAATCGGAGAATTACAGCGTCGAACTGGGTGGTGCGAATGCTACCTCTACTGCCGAAGTGGTTGAGAATCCGTTGAAAGATGCTGTTAATGGCAGTGACAAGGTATTGAAAATCGTACAGGATCCTACCGATTCGGAGTGGGCTTGGGGAAATGCCGACTGGTTCGGTGTCGCTATCGGTATGCTTTTGGGCGAGGAAAACCAACTGACCGAGATTTCCGAAGCTGACGGCCGCTATCTGCATTTCTCGATCTTACGGAACGAAAACTCGACTTTCGGTATGGAAACGTGGGGCGGAACTTGTGCCTATAAGGATCAGGAGATACCCTTTACCGGCTCGGAAGGCTGGCAAGAGATTGTCATCGACCTGCAAGAATACATCGGTACTACGTTCAAACAGTTCTATTTCTCACCCAACGAGCGTTTTGGTACGGATAACATCACGGTAGCCGAGACGACTTATCTCGACAACATCTACATTTCGGCTGTGGCTACTTCGGCAATAGAAAGCACCGTTGTCTCGACGGTGAAAGCGTGGGGTGGTAACGGTAAACTTTATGTAGAGGGTGATGCCGGAAAGGTGAGCGTATATTCGGTTTCGGGTATGGAAGTCGGAACGTATGCTTTGAATGGTTCTCTGCAAGTAGATTTCGCACCGGGTATCTATTTAGTAAAAAGCGAAAATGCAGTTCTTAAAGTAATTGTTCATTAACAGGTGACCGGTCATACAGCCTGCGGGCAATTCGGAGGCTGTATGATTTCATTTATCGCACTATAAATTAGTATCATGAAAAATAAAGTACGCATCATGTAGCTCTCTCTTGGGGTCGTACCGGATATGTTCGGGTACTAAAACGACTTGCTGCCGGTCGAAACCGGGCGGTGGTATCGAAAGATTAGGCATATTAAAGAATTATATTGTTTTTGAGTAGGAGGAGAAGATTTCGCGGCTCTACCCATGAAAGACATGGCAGATCAGTTTTTCTCTTCTTGTAAAATTAAAAACGAGAAAAGATGGATTTACGGAAATTTTTATCGGTTATTTGCGCCTTGATGGTTTTCCCGTTGGGAATGTGGGCTCAAAATAACAGTTATGTCGTTTCGGGGAGCGTCTCCAATTCAAGTCATGAACCTCTGGTGGGGGTGAGTGTCCTTGTCAAGGAGACCAATGTGGGAACCACGACCGATGTGAACGGCCGCTTTTCGATAAAGGCTGCTGAGGGACAGAAATTGGAATTTCACTATATCGGGCACGATACGAAAGTGGTGGTCGTGACCGGAAAGGAAATATCGGTGGTGATGCAGGAGAATCTGGTAGAACTCGACGACGTGGTGGTGATCGGTTACGGTACGCAGAAGAAGAGCGACTTGACCGGTTCGTTGTCGTCGGTAGCCGGTGAGGATATTGTGAAAACAGGCGATGCCAATATCACCCAGTCGTTGCAAGGTAAGGCGCCGGGTGTTTATGTGACTTCCAATTCGGGAACTCCGGGAGCCGGAGCAACGGTGCGTATCCGCGGTTACGGTTCGATCTCGACCGACCTGACACCGTTATATGTAGTCGATGGACAGCCTATGGAAGAAAGCAATGTAAATGCTATTAACCCGATCGACATCGAAAATATAGAAATATTAAAAGATGCCTCGGCTACCGCTATCTACGGTTCGCGCGGTGCCAACGGTGTCGTACTTATTACAACCAAGAAAGGAAAAGCCGGCAAAGCGATCATCAACTTCGATGCTTCGTTCGGCTGGGCGAATGCTGCGAATCGCGTACGTATGATGAACAGCGACCAGTTGTACGCTTTCTTGCAGGAGGCTTACGCGAATGACGGTATGCGTATGCCCCGCAATATCACCCGGCTGTATCACCTCGACGGTGAGGGCAAGGGACCGCTCGATGAATACGGCGAGCCTACCGACATCAATGTGTACGATACCGACTGGTGGAACGAAACCACCCGGACGGCTTTCAAGCATAGCTACAACCTGTCGGTGAGCGGTGGTACCGATAAACTTTCCAGTCATTTCAGCATCGGATATATGAATCAGGAGGGTATTATCAAAACTTCTGATTACGAACGTATCACGTTGCGTGCAAACAACGAATACAAATTCAACAAGTGGATTGCCATCGGGCAGACTTTGGGTGTCGCCTATGTGAAGAGCCACGACCTGAATACTCCTATCAACGAAATTCTGCTGCCCGACCCCTTTACTCCGGTGTATGCCAAAGATGCCGACAAGCAAGACTCCAACTACGAGTATAACAAATACATGGGTTCGCAATACAGCTACTATTCCAATCCGGTTGCCAAGCTGAACCGGCAGAAGAAAGAACATATTAACCGGAATATCGACGGTACGGTCTATCTGAATATCAATCTGGGGTTGAAAGGTCTTTACTTCAAGACCATGTTGGGGTTCGAATTGCCCGAGTACACCTATACCGAGTACAATCCGTTCTTCGATTTGCGTCCCAACGACACGCCCTATAACCTGTGTACCAATCTCGAAAGCAAGTTCCTGTTGCAGAGTAGTGTGGCGAGCACTTCTACCACAGAACTGAACTATACGTTCCAGAACACATTGAGTTACGACAACACATTCGGCAAGCATTCGATTTCGGCTGTTGCCGGTTTCACGTGGGAGGCTTATACGGGCAATACCTTTACCGCCCAACGGCTCGATACCCCCAGCAATTCCGAGGCTTTCCAGATTGTGGGTGCCGGAACCAAAGAGGGGCTCTCTACCGGTTACCGCTACGAGACCTATCTCATTTCGTATCTCGGCCGTGTGAATTATAACTACGACAACCGTTATTTAGCTACGGTCAGCGTGCGTACCGACGGATCCTCGAAATTTGCTTCGGGCAATCGCTGGGGCACTTTCCCCTCTTTCTCGTTGGGCTGGCGTATCGACCAGGAAGAGTTCTTCAAAAACTGGGACCAGAATGTGTGGAACGGTGTGAAACTGCGCGGCGGCTGGGGACAGATCGGTAACCAGAATATCCCTTCATATGCTTATGCCGACATCGTTTCGACGTACGAAACTTGGGTGTATGGCTTCAACAGCGGTCAGAATATACTCAAAGCCTATGCTTCCACCTCCAAAGGAAACAAGAATATCAAATGGGAAACGGTTGAACAGGGTAATGTCGGTGTCGATCTGGGATTCTTCAAGAATTCATTGACCCTTTCGGTCGATGCTTATATCAAGACCACGCGCGACATGCTCATGCAGAACCCGCTGCCGAATATGGCTGGTTATCCGACAACACCGTGGGTAAATGCCGGTTCGGTAGAGAACCGCGGTCTTGAATTCTTGATCGGTTATCAAGGAAAAACGGGTGACTTCCGTTATGCCGTGAGTGCCAACTTTACTTTCCAGAAGAACAAACTGGTGGAGACCGGTACGAACGATCCCATTTGGGGCAGTGTTTCCAAGAATGAAATCGGCGAAGAGTTCGGCCGCTTCTACGGTTATGTCTACGACGGTATCTTCCAATCGGAAGAAGAGGTGCGTGCCCACGTGGGAGCGGACGGCAAGACTTTGTTGCAGCCACTGGCGAGACCCGGTGATGCCCGTTTCAAGAATATCAGTGGCGACAACCGGCTCGACAGCGATGACCGCACCTATATCGGTAATCCTAATCCCGACGTGATTTACGGTGGTAACATCGAGTTAGGCTACAAGGGATTCGATTTTGCCCTCTACTTCCAGGGGGTGGCTGGCAACGACATCTGGACGGGAACCAAAGCTCTTCTTCGCCAGACGAGTATGACCAACCTGCTTGCCGAGACCTATACCGATGCCTGGCGGAAAGCCGGCGACAAGACCGATGTGTTCGGGATCTCCCGTAAGGACGACAACGACAATTACCGGACTTCGTCGTGGTATGTGCAGGATGGCAGCTTCTTGAAAATCAAGTCGGTGCAATTGGGTTATACGTTCCCCAAAAAATGGATTGAAGCTACCCGGGTGGCAAGTTCCCTGCGCCTGTACGTAAGCGCCGAAAACCTCTTTACGATTACGAAATTCAAGTATATGGATCCAGAGGTGCCCAATGGCAGTGCGTTGAACATGGGTATGGAAAATTTGGGATACCCCAATCCCCGCACGTTTACCGTAGGTGTCAATGTCCAATTTTAAACGATTACAGTCATGAAACCAAGATCAGGAATATTATATATTTTGTTAGGGACGTTGTTCCTTCTTCCTTCGTGTACCGATGCGGATCTGGACACGACGATGTACGGAGGTCGTGAAGATTCGGCGTTTTACAACAATCTCGAAGAGATCAACCAATCTTTGACCGCCTGCTATTTCTATATGAAAGACAGCTGGAACGACATGAGCCTCGAATTGATGTTTATCAACGATTGTGCTTCCGACGATTGTGAAAAGGGGGGAGCCGGTCTCACCAACGAGGCTGACATCTATCAGCTCGAAACTTTCAATATCTTTACGACCAACAGCAAAGTGAGCCAGTTCTGGAAGATGGCATACTCGGCGATCTATCAGGTGAACACCTTGTTGGACAAGAGCGCCAAGTTCCGTGCGGAACATTCCGATTTGACCGAAGACGATCTGCGGTTGCTTACCCGTTATGAAAACGAGGCTCGTTGGATTCGCGGTCTGTGGTATTTCAATCTGGCTCAGATGTGGGGCGACGTTCCTCTGTTCCTGCATGCCGAGCAGCCCGATGATATTTACAAGCCACGTACACCGGTAGAGCAGATCTGGGGGCAGGTGATTGACGATTTTACTGCGGCGACGGCTCTCCCGAAACGGAGCGAATATCCGGATGAGGATTTGGGTCGCGTTACCAGCGGGGCTGCCTATGCCATGCTGGGCAGGACTTACTGGTATAACCGGAATTTTGACAAGGCGTATGAAATGCTCTATATCCTGGTGGAGGGTGAGCAAAAGGGCGAGTATGAATTGGATCCCGACTTCGCAACCCAGTGGCTTAATGCCAACTCCAATGCGAAAGAGTCGGTTTTTGAAATCCAATATGTAACCAACGGAAAGAACTGGGACGAATCGACAGGCTGGAATGGCGTATGGTTTATTCCCAATTGCGACGGCGGTTATGGTTTCCATTTGCCTACCCGACACTTGCTCGATGCCTTCGATCCCGAAGACCCGCGTATTACATGGACTTTTGTCCGCCAAGGCGACCAGTTTGTAGGAAATGATTTCGTAACGAAAGACAGCAATTATCCTAACCGTTATTTCGACCGCAAGCACTTTGTCCCCATGTGCGAGACTTTGAATGCGGCTTCTCCCGTATATCCGCAAGATACCGAGGCTACGGTTTATGTCATTCGTTATGCCGATGTCCTGTTGATGTATGCCGAGGCTTGCTTGGAGAAAAGCGATTTGACCGGAGCCAAGAAATATTTGAATCAGGTGAGGAAGCGTGCCCGTGAGTCGAGCCCTGTCGATCCGAAACGGGTGGTGCAGATATATGTGCCCGATACTAAGCCGACATCGTTGCCCGATATTACTTCGGACGATGCAGAGGTGGTGCGCAAGGCTATCTGGGACGAACGCCGCTTTGAATTTGCCTGTGAGGGCGTTCGCCGCCGGGACTTGATGCAACAGGGGCGTTACGGCGAAATCATGCAGGCGGTCTATGCCAACGGCTATGCCACCGAAGATGTCGATAAGGGACGCTATTATATCAAGGAAAGAGAATTGTTCCCTATCCCTCAGAGCGAAGTGGATTTGAGTCAGGGAGCATTGGATAATCCCGGGTATTAAAGATTGTTTTAGCTATTCGGTATTAAGCGGGGATAAGCATCCCCGCTCAGTGCCGGATGAATTTAAAAAAATCCGCAATTAAAAAAACAACAGATTTTGATATGAAAAAATGGATATATGCAATAGGGCTTCTGGCTGGATTGGCAAGTTGTCTCCCCGAACAGTCGGAGGTAAAGAACCCGATTGTGGTAGATACCGACTTTGTCCTGCTGGATAATTATTACGGGGGTGCCATGCAATGGGAACCGACCGACCGCGACTCGATGACCGAGGCACAGTGGGAGCGGCTCTTCAAGCGGGTGGAGTTTATGAAATTAGGTTATATACGCTGTTGCGTCATGCCCTATTTCTACTGCTTCGGTTACGAAGGGCAGAAACCTGTACTGATTTGGGAGGATATGGATTCGACCAAGATCGATTCCCGTTGGTATGCCAACTCCCGCCGGTATATGGACTACCTCTACCGCCAGCTCCAATTTTGTAAGGACAACGATATCGACGTGCTTTTGGGCGAGTGGTGGAAGCCGATGGATCCCAACTGGCAACAAGCTGTCCCCGTCGATATGCCCAAATATACGATCGGACTCGACGATCCCCGTTATGCCGCTTCGGTAGCCCGTATGGTCGAGCATTTGGTCAAGGACAAAGGATTTACCTGCATCAAGCAGTTCAATCTCGGCAATGAGGTGAACCTCATGGCAAACGACCCCAAGAACGGCTACTCGTGGGAGAAGTGGAAACGATCTATTCTCAACCTGCGGGCTGAACTCGACAAACGGGGGCTCGACGATATTAAAATCGTAGGTCCCGATGGCGGTTACTGGGGTGTCGATGTGTGGTTCAACAAGACATTGACCGAACTCGACAAAGAGGTGTCGGTAATCGACTATCACTGGTACATCAATAAAGACTGGACTTATACCAACCGGGTGGAAGATGAAACCCGCATGTTCCGCTTCTTTACCCAGATGTCGGATCGCAGCAAAACGAATATCTGGGGCGAGATGGGCATTCGCGACGGTCACGACGAGAAGTTCGACCAGCATACCCTTATCCACCAGTGGTGGTATGGTACGTTTGTGGCTGATGCCCTTATTCAGACCCTGCGATCGGGCTGGTCGGCAGGAGCTGCATGGGGAATGGACGATGCCATGCACTACAAGGACGATCTCGACGAACAGAAACGCTGGGGTTTCTGGAATTCCGTTGCCGAACAGAAGAACAAGCCCGAAGAGGCGGATATACGCCCGTGGTTCTATACATGGTCGTTGATGTCGCGCAATATCCCCAAAGGATCCAAGATCTTGTATTCCAATTCGTATCGCACGCAAAATCTCAATTGTGTGGCAGCACTCATGCCTTCGGGCGATTTGACTTTTGCCATTACCAATACCGCCGATTTTGCACAGAGTGTGACCGTGCAGATCCCTACGGTAACCAACCGTCCTACGGTCAATAAATATGTCTATTTCGAGAACGATTATCCGGTCGATGCCGACGGCTTTCCCGTGGTGAAAGAGACCTTGAAAAATGTGGATCTGACCCGGGGCGTGACTATCGACTTCCCTGCCAAAGGGTTTGTGTTGCTCACTACGAACGGAGGTACGCTGCCCGAGATTGTCGAGAACAACTGTTGTATGGTCGATCCTATGGAGGGCATCCAGCGTATGTACGACCACTCCGATAATTTGGGTATGAACAGTTTTGCCCGTTTCTATGACGAGTGTGGCGGTGCTACTCCCGATTTCCAGTTCTTCAAGGTACTCGAAGATCATGGAACGATCCATCCTTCTACCAACGAAGAAAGCGCCTATGTCACCTATAAGTTCGACGGACTCAACCGTTTCGAAATCAAAGTGTCGGGCGTAGAGACCGTAGCTGACCGCTTCAAGGTGTATGCCTCGTCCGACAACAAGACATGGCAGCCTGTCGAATTGGATTTTACCGAGCCCGAGATGTCGGTCTGGCGGTTTGTCCATTCGACGATGACACCCAAAAAACGGCTTGAAAACTGCAATTATTTGAAGATCGAGATGTTGCCTAACGGCTATTTCTCCAATACCCGTATCCGGGAAGTGAAGATAGAGAAACGATAGAGAAAGTGCTACGATAGAGTTATTGCGGAAAGGAGATACCCGAACCGGGGTGATGCCGATGGGTAGACCCGGGATTCGGGTATCTTTTTTTTTATAGATGTGATATGAATAAAGGACTGTTTTTGGATGCTTTGGACAAAAAGAACCGGAGCGGAATATTTCCTATTTGGGAATTGGAGTTCCATTTGTGGGGAAAATTCGGCAAGGGACGTTTCTGCGTAGGCGTGGATTTCGAGCGATTGAGCCGTGCTCAAAAAGAGCGTGCCTTGCAGGAGAATGTCGAGACTATGGCTGCCGTGTGCGACTTGTTGTCGTTTTCTGCCGTGACTGCTCCCGGCGGTTATTGGGAGGTGTCGCCCGGTGTACCGGCTTGGTATTATTTGCCCGATGAGTATCGTTTGCGACAAATCGACTTGATGAAGAGGACATTGGGCGACGATGTGGCTATTGTCGTCAATGTAGGAGGGGTAATGGCGATGCCCGAAGCTCACGAATACATGGATTTCTCGATACGGTTGATGACAGAGCCCGACCGAATCGACGAGATAGCCCGTGCGAAGTTTCAGAGCTCCTTGCCCGCAATTGACTGGTGCGGCGATCACGGTGTCGATGTTGTCCTTACCGCTTCGGATATAGCCGACGGTCATGGGCTTTATTTTTCGCCCGAACAACTCGACCGGTATGTTTTCCCTTATCTTTCCCGCTGGGCGGATTACGCTCATGCCCGAAATATGAGGTGCATCATGCACACCGACGGAAATATCAATGCCGTAACCGATCGCATTGCATCGAGCGGAATCGATGCTCTTCAAGCGATCGATAGTACTGCCAGCATGGATATTGTCGATTTGGCAGGGCGGTATCGCGATACGTTATGTTTGTGTGGCAATGTCGATTGCGGCATGTTGCTGCAATCCTCAGCCGATACGGTCTATTCGGCAACCGGCGATTTAGTCCGGCAATTGCGAGGCGCACCCAATCTTGTGCTGGGCGCTTCGAACGCTTTGCAGATAGAAACACCGGCTGAAAACTATCTGGCTCTTGTGCAAGCCGCCCGGTCTTGTTGTCGGTAGCGGGTAACAGGGATTGTATAAAAATAGAAATTGATAAAATCGAACGAAGATGAAGCAAGTATTCTTTCTGTTCGTAATGACGGTATGCGCCTAATGTAGAAAGATTCGTTAAACCGGGCGTATACCGGAAGGGCATTTCCTCAAATTGCGATTATGAAGTAGATGAAAATCGAAACTGTGGTAATCTTGTCGATGCAGGAAACAGCCGGCAAGATTACCACAGTTTCGTATTTTTTACTGCCGGTTGAAATTTTCTACCGCTCGGTAGAATGCCTCTATGTTTTCGCGCGATACTCCCGGAGGGACGTCACAACCGGAAGAGATGACGAAGTTGTCGTATGCCGCTGTGGCTGACAGCAGATCGGTTGTAGCGGCATATACCTGTTCGGGCGTGGCTGATTTGAATATTCCTACGGGATCGAGGTTGCCCATCGCGATCACTCCTTCGGGCGTTTGTTTGAGAGCCTCGACCATATCGCATTGGTTGCCGAAATGCAATGCCCGTGCGCCCGAATCGACCATCGACCGGGTGCAGTGTCCGGTATTGCCGCAGTTGTGGAGTACGAAGAGAAAGTCATCGTCCTGCACGGCTTCGACAATGGGTGCGATGTAATGGGTCGAATAGAGGGTGGCATCGTCGTTGCTGAGCAGTCCGGCTGCCGGTTCTGCCATGATCACGCCGTCTACACCGGTCTCTTTCAAGGCTTGTACGTAGGTGTGTATGAATTGTGCGCATTTCGATAGCAGCATTTTTGCCAATTCGGGTTCGACGTAGATCGCCATCATGATTTCGGACATATCGTAGAGCCGCCCGGCAAGGGAATAGGGGCCTATGCAGCCGGCGAAGACGGGACGGTCGCTGATGCGCCCGGCGGCGAGCCGGTTGGCTTTGAGGTATTGGGATATGCGACCGGACGAAAGGTCGGGCAGGGGCAGGCTTTCGACTTCGCTCATGTTGTGGAGCAGTCGCTCGGAGACGCTGGGTACGTCATTCTCCGAAAAATGGAGTTTGGCTCCGAATGCTTCCGCTTCGACGGTGAGGTCCATGATGACCGTCGCGGCATCGGATGGCGTGTTCTCGGCGAGTGCGACAATGGCATCGGCATGCGTCTGCCCGTCGTTTACGGCATCGTTTACGGTTTTTCCGATGATTTCGATGCCCGGATGGGTCATGATAGGGATAGCCCGTCTTTGATTATGGTTGAGGTTGAGTTTCATGATCGTTCATATTTTTAATTTTCAATAAACGCTGCGCTTCGGCATATTCCATTCAAGTTTCACTTGAACTCTTCTCTCTCCGGCTTATTGAAAACGATTCGTCTTTTTCAGTCGTTTTTTATAGCAGTTTTCGAGTTCGCAGAATTGGCATCCGTATTTGCGGGTATCAACGAACTGCCCCGAACCTATCACCCCGCTGATGGATTTGATCGGATACATGAGGGCGCTGTCGTTGAGTTGTATGCCGCATACGCCGGGAGGCATAAGGGAGAATAACCGTTTCTGTTCGCTCACATGCCAGCCGCAATAGCCGGGGCTGAACCGGTTGGTATGGGGGATTCCCGGCAGTTCGGCTTCGACGGATTTTTCCATAAGGTCGCCCGTCGCTTCGGCGATGCAGCTGCCGAGTGAGTCCCAGATAAAGAGCGATAGGGCATCGTCGCTGTTTGCCAACCGGTTATGGACTTCCTGATACTCCATGCCGGCGGTGGCGGTAAATAGGATAAAACGTTCGGAGTTTTTCAGCAGGGTGGCGATGGTGCGATCGACGTGCAGTACTTCGCCGTTGCAGACGATACGGTCTTCGTCGAGCCTGCCGTCGGTTATCCGGTAATAGAAACGGGGTTTCACCACTTCGCAGGCTTGGATGAAAAGTTCGTTTACCAGACTTCGTACCGGTTCTTCGGGTATCGTCTTGCCGTATCCCATGTCGGCATATACGGTCTCTTTCGAGAGGTTCAGCTCTTTAAACAGCCATACGTGTTCCATCGTTTACCGTTGCATGAGTTTACGGGCAAGGGTTACGGCTGCGTTGGCATTGTCGCTGTATCCGTCGGCACCGATTTCTTCGGCGAATTTTTCGTTGAGCGGAGCACCGCCTACCATGATTTTCACTTCGTTCCGGATGCCGGCTTTTTCGAAGGCTTTGATCACCTCTTTCATGTAGACCATGGTGGTGGTGAGCAGTGCCGACATACATACGATATCGGCTTTGTTATCCTTGACGGCTTGAACGAACTTTTCGTCGGAGACATCGACCCCGAGATTGATTACTTCGAATCCGCAGCCTTCGAGCATCGAGCAGACCAGATTTTTACCGATGTCATGCAGGTCGCCCTTGACCGTGCCGACGACTACTTTTCCGAGCGAAACCACTTCCTTGTTATTTTCCATATAGGGTTTGAGCAGTTCGAGCGCACCTTTCATGGCACGCGCACTCATGAGCAGGTTGGGCACATAGGCTTTCCCCTCCTCGAATTGAGTCCCGATCTCTTCCATGCCTTTGATGAGATAGTCGCTGATGAGCGACTGGGGGGAGATGTTTTCTTGCAGGGCTTCCCGGGTGGTGTTTACCGCCAGATCGAGATTGCCCTTGACGATAGCATCGTATAAATCAGTCAGTTTTACCATTGTCTCTACCTATTTTAGCAGTTGATTATTTTGTATGATTTATTTCCGATTTTGATGATGAAGAATCCGTTTCCGACCGGTATCGAATAGCTGCCGCTTCTGCCGGTTGCCGAGTGGAGCAGTTTGCCTTCGGCAGAGAACAACGCCACGTCCTGATTATCGAGACGGTCGATGTGGATCTGTCCGTTGTCGCAGCGTACCGATACTTTGTCGGTCGGGATGTCGCGTACGGCAGATACTTCGGTGTCGCTGAAAACGAAGTTATCGAAGAACGAGGTATCGAGTACGTTCAGTTTGTCGGCATAGTTCACGGAGGGGTAGATGTCGATGTCGGTGATGATTTCGCCTGTGTATTCCGACAGGTCTATTCCCGAACTGAACCAAGTCCTTTTTCCGTTGCAGGTGTAGCTTCCTGTCGCTTTCTTTCCCGATAGGAAGTGGATTACCAATCTGATCTCGGCTTCTCCGGTAGGACGGTAGTACGAGAAAAAGAGATTGTGCTTGTTTTGGGGAACCTGTACGAAGGGATGGAGACTCAGGCGTGCAGAAAGCTCCTGACCGGCATCGCTCGATAACAGGTTTATCCGGCAAGTGTAGTTGCTGGGGTTCTCTTCCTGTGTTTTGGGATTGGAGACGATTGCCGTGGTGACCGAAGCATTTGCCGGTATGATTTGCACGAAAGAGTTGAGGTACTCGAAGTCGATGTCGAGCACTTGCCGATATGGAGAACTTTCGTTTACAGTAATAGGCTGCAAGTCGATAGGATTGTTTTCGATGGAGGATAACGACAGATTGTCGAAGATAAGCGACTCGGAATCGAGTTCCGTTGCCGTCGCGTTTCTGTATGGATAGATGACGATGTAGTCGAGTGTCTTACCTGCAAAGGGTGTCAGGTTCAGTTGTATTTCTTTCCATTCCCGGTGGGGAATTTCAAATTCATAGCCCGGCAGTTCCTCTTCTCCTTCGATGTGGAGGGCGATGGCTATTTGCGCCGGACGGCTGCGGTAGAGTTGTATGTTGAAATAGGGTAATTCCTCGCTCAGGAGGATTTTGTTTAACGGTACGATCGTGCTGAAACAGTCGTTGGCGTTGTATTCGTCGTTGATGAGAATTTCGGAATAACCGGCGTTGTCGCTGGTATTGGGGGCGCGTTTGCGGGGATTAGAACCTGTGTAGGTCCTAATCCCTTTGTTGTAGTCGCCGAGCAGCATGTAGCCGCTCGACGATTCAAAGTCCAAGTCCAAAGTCGATTGCGTCTCGGATGTTTCGGTATTCAGCGGTTCCAATGTGGTGATAAATACCCCTTCTTCGAGCGGTACATCTACGGTGATTCCGTT
The DNA here is from genome assembly GCA_900538555.1 of uncultured Porphyromonadaceae bacterium. Classification (GTDB taxonomy): domain Bacteria; phylum Bacteroidota; class Bacteroidia; order Bacteroidales; family Barnesiellaceae; genus UMGS27. The sequence goes on along the minus strand of UPYI01000009.1, from coordinate 77,331 downwards.
CGAGAGGTTTTGTGTCGCCACTTCGTAAGGGAGCGAGAGCGCAGCTCCGTCGCCGCAGTTGCTTCGATTGAAACGGTAGATGTAAACCGGTTTGTCGCATTCGATCCGGAAGGTAACCTGCCGGGTCTGGCTTTGGGCATCCATGCGGCGGTTGATCACGACAAACGAGTAGTCGCCGTCGCCGATGCGGGCACCGAGGATACGGATGTCCTTGCGTCCTTCGAGTTCCGTCATTTGGAGAATTTGGGCTCCACGGGGGAAATAGCGGCACATCAGTTGCCAAGTGTAGTACCACGGGCGCAGTGTCATGCCGCCGTAAGTGCCGGCGTTGTTCCACATACCGGCGTTTTTGTTCTGTTCCAAACCGTCGAGTGCCCATGCCAATCCCGAAGCCATGCCCGAGCGGGCTAACTGTATGCCGTAGTCCCAGAATCCTAACGCATATTCGTAGGTGTCGATGCGGCAGTGGGCGGGTGCGTCGGCGATAGGCCAGTCGATAAAGGGTACTCCGATAGGAGCCATTTCCGATACATGAACCGGTTTGTTCGTGTTGTCGTACTTATAGATATTGGCTATGTTGTTGGCAAAGGTGGTTTCGATGGTGCGGTTATACAGCTGGTTGTAGGTGTCGTCGGGCGTATTGTTTAGATAATTGTGAAAGTCGTATGCCGACAATTCGTCGGCGTTGTACTGTGCCGGTTTCCAAATCCAATCGCTCCACGAGTCGGCACCCGACAGGATGCCGGTGGGAAGCCCTCTCCGTTCCAGTTCGGCATGGAGTTTCTTGACCATGGTGCTCCAATCGTTGTAGGGGATGCCTACACCCAACGGCTCGTTGGTGGGGGCATAACTGGTGATGATCCGGTCATAGCCTTTTGTACGGAAAAGATATTCGATCAGGTCGGCTTGAAGCCGGGCGCAATCGTCGGTCGAATAGAAATCCTTTTCGTCTTCACCGTTGTAGGTAACGTGCCAGAATCCTCCCATGACCTTGATGTCATGTTCTTTGTAAAGGTCCATGATTTTGAAGTAGGCTTGCATGTATTTGCTATCCCAGTTATAGGTGCCGATAGGCAGGTTGTTGCCTTCGTTGTCCTTGTTGAACCAGTCGCGGATGACAGGAAGCCGTACAAGCGAAGGCCGTATGGCAAGGATTCGTTCGGAGGTGGTTTTCCACAGATCGTCGTCCCACGGCTTGAATGTATTGCCGTCGCTCTCGCGGGCAAATCCCCATTGGTTGTATCCGAATCCTTCCCACGGGGTCGTCAGTTCCTCGGCGATGACCGATTCGAATGCATGCAGATTTGTCGGAGCCATCCATGTGGCAAGGGTAAAGACAATAAAGATCAGTTTTTGTTTCATACTATGAATGTGTTATGATTTCTCATTTCGTTTTTGTTTCGCACCGATAAGCCGCTTTCCCGGTTAGTCGGTTTTTTCCTGTGCCCGGATTTGTTTCACGGCATCGATCATACCTCTGAACCCATCGACCGAGACATAGGTGGCGATGGAGTTGCCCGATCCTAATCCGTAGCCTTTACACATGCGGCGATACTCGCTTCCTCTATCCAGCACTTCATCGTAGACCGATTGATAACTTCCTAACGAAAGCAGGTTCACGTCGAATCCTCCGAATAGTCCGATTTGGTTGTTGTATCGTTTTATCCATTCGTCGAACGGGGCAATCTGGTCTTCGTTGCTGTGTTTGGCATCGATACCCAACGCAATGATGTCGGGCATGATTTCGAAGATATTGCCGCAGCTGTGCATGAGGAACTTTTTTTGTGCCTGATGCACGAGGTCGATTACCCGTTTGGTCTGGGGCAGTATGTGGTTGATGATAGTAGCGGGTTCGAGCATGGTTGATGTGCGGTGACCGAGGTCGTCGCCCATACGGAAGAACACAAAGATGTCGCTATACTCTCGTATCATTCGGCTCCACAGTTCGACATAAAGGTCGCCGATGCGAATAAAGAGGTCGCGGAACAGGTAGGGATCAATGTATTGGAGGATACATAGATTTTCGTAACCGACCAAGTCTTGTGCCGACTCGAAAATGCCGTAGCCGCAGCCACCGTAGGCTTTCATACCCGCAGGCAATACTTTGCGTATCGCGTCGAGTTTGGGCTTGTTCGCTTCCCAAAACCGGACAGGGATTTCGTCGAAAGGGTATCGTTCGAAGTCTGCCCGGGTTTGGATAGGACCCGGTTTCCCGCCCATGATTGCTCCGTGGTCGGGATAGACGTCGCAGACGGGAGCTTCGAAATCGAAAGCATCGTAGGTATTGTTTTTCCAGAATTCCGTTACTTTTCGGAAAAAATATTCGGGGTCGCTGTCTTGGTATCCCGACAGTTGTTCGCCGGTAAATTTCTCGATGAACCCGATGTCGATGTGGTGTTCATACAAGGGCAGATACTCGGGACGCCGGTTGTACAGGACTTCGAGAATATTGTTTGCATTGGGTTGAAATTGTTGCATACTTGCGGGGTTTTACTTGTTCATAACTCATGCACCTTTTCTGGCTTCGGCATAGCTCGAACGAGTTCGGCTCTGCTCTCAGTTGTCGAAAACGTTCATTATCATGCACCTTTTCTTGCTTCGGCATAGTCCGAACGAGTTCGGCTCTGCTCTCAGCTGTTGAAAACGTTCCAATGTGTTAGTCCTGCCTTGATGTTTTCGAGAGGCATGTCGGGTCCGGCTTCGAATTGCCCGATAAGCCCGCCGTTTACCCACAGTTTTTCTTTCATTTCGTGTACGGCTTTGATGACATCGTCTGTACTGCCTTCGGGCAGTATATGCTGGCGGCATATCTCACCCCAGTTGGTGATGCGCCCGTTGCATTTTTCCGCCACTTTGTCGAGCCCCATACACCACACTTGGCTGTTGATGGCATCGACCCCGATTTCGATCAGGTCGTCGTAGAGTTCGAGTATGTATCCGTCGCTGTGCATGAAAACGAATTTTCCGGCGGCATGTACCTTGTCGAAGAATCTTTTGTACAGCGGTTTGAATTGTTTTCTCCATGTGTCGGGCGAGATCAGCAGCGAACGTTGCGATCCCCAGTCGTCGCCGAATATAATGCCGTCGATATCGAGTTTGAGCCACTCGTCTACATAGGTGTTGTAGAAATCTTCGACAATATCCATCAGTTTGAAATATTCCGGCGACTCGATCAAGGTGTCCATGAAGAGGTTTTCGGTTCCACGAAGATATTGCATTCGTTCGAATAAACTGATCCATCCGCCCAAAATAAATTTGTCTTTGTGGGCATCGATGAATTTACGGGTCTCTTCGAATCCGACAATCCCCGAAAGGAAAAGTTCTTTGGGGCTTTTGTAATCCCATACTTTGCTGAAATCGGCAAAGGGATACTCTTTTACCTCGCCGATGATTCCGGCTTGATGGTTTACCCATGTCGATCCCCAACAGTCGGTATAACTGCCTATCTGATAGTGTCGCGGATCTTCGGTGGGGTCGTTGAACGGTGCTGACAGAATATCGAGGTCGCAACTGTCTATGACGGCATCGAGTGCTTCTCCGTATTTCAGCCGGGTGGCTGGCAACTGCCACAGGTTTACAGGTACCCATTGCGGATTGTCGTGACGGAGGGTCCGTATCACATTTTCTTTTGCTGTTATCATTTCCCGAATGATTTTATAGACTGCATTTGAAGGTTTTGTCGCCTACCTGTATCAAATAGTTTCCCCCTTTGACGTCGATATAGGCGTAGTCGCTCGACAGGGTGTTGCGGTACAGCAGTCTGCCCGACAGGTCGAAAATGTGGCACAGGCAGTTCGAGGCATTGCTGATGACGATCCGGTTGGCTATGACCTTACAGTCGATATTACTGACCGCCTTTTTGCTTATGCCCGATGCTTTGTCTTTGAACAGAAAGTATTCACTGTCGGTGAGGGCGGAAGCCGAGGCTGTCACGTTGTTTTCTTTTTGGGACAAGTATTTCCCGTTGGCTACGGATCGTATGGCAGCCTTCTCTCCTTTGTCGATATAGAGGAATTTCGAGGCGGAATTGAGCTGTTGCGATACTTCCAGTGCACCGCTTTTTTCATTGACTGACAGGTATGAACCGTTGTTGCTGAATGTTATATAGCCGTCGTCAGTACAGGCAACGTCGAATATCGTACCGTTTGAATCCATTGTCACGTTGTTGCCGTTCAGGTTCAGGAACAGTCCGTTGGCTGTGTTTTCGAGTGCGTACTGTCCGTCCCAAAAAGAGCGCTTGCCCGATACGGCGATGCAGACTACTTCGAACTTCTTGTTCTCCATGAGTTTGATGTGGAGCGTATGCTCGCCTGCACCCAGACCGGTCAATACGATCTGGTCGATGTGTTCGCCGTTGGAGCCATCGACAACAACGGGTTCTTGATTGTCTACCCACACTTGGGCGGTTCCGAAGTTTTCGTTGGCAGGTCTTTTCCAATAGGTGACGGCTGCTACGTCGCCGTTGATCTTGAATTGGAGTTCGCTATTGGCATTCTCGCCGCGCCAGCCTTTGCCTGTCCCGAAATCCCAGATAGTACCTCCGGCAATCCAGTTGCCGGTCTTGACCGGGGTAATGTCGGTTTCGTTCAAATAGTAGGCATCTTCCAGTATATTGCTGTACAGGGGGGTGGGCAGGGTTTCCATTCGTTCGGCATCCGTCGCGGCTTTCCCGGCAAGCAGCTCGGCTGCGATCAAGTCGGCAATCTTCTGGTGTGCCGCAGTGTTGGGGTGGATACCGTCGCCGCCGCTCAGGGTCGAAGTCTGATAATAGTCGAGCCAGCTTTTTCCTCCGGCGATGATTTCATCTTTTACGACATCGTTGTAGCTGACAATGGGAATCCGACAATGTTGTGCGATGGGGTATTGACGGTCGATTTTCGAGATACCGGCTTGGGTACAGAACATCATTGAGATGACAGCCGGTTCGCCGGGATTCTTCCAACACTTTCTGATGAGGCTTTCGTAGAAGTCGAGGTAGATGTCGTCGAGTTGGTCGTTGCAGGCATATTCGACGGTAATCAGATCGGGGTTGAAGCGCAAGAGTTTTTCTTCTGCCCGTATGCAACCGAAGTAAGAGTTGGTAGAGCCTATACCGATGTTGATCAGATTGACTTGGATTCCGTAGGTCGATTCGAACCACGCTTTCAGCCGGGCACCGTAGCAATTGGTTGCCATAGGTTCGGCATTGGCTCCGGCAGTCATGGAACCGCCAATGGTGCCGATGGTGATGTTCTCTCCGTTTTCGGCTTTCTCCATCAACCGGCTTACCCGATAATAGTTGGTCTCGCTGTTATACTCTATGGGTGTGTATCCGTCGCCGTAATATATGACATTGCGCATGATTTCTACGTCGGATTGGGCATCGAGGTAGACTACGACTTGTGTGGCGTCATCGGGAATCAATTCGTCTTTCAGGACAAACCGATGCAGGTTGGTACCGGTTTCGGAAAGTTCGGGGTATCCGGTGTCCCACCCTTCGACATATTTGGTTTCAACACCAGCCGCGTTTTTTACGGCAAGTGTGGGGCGCAGCCCGGTTGGGGAATAGAAATCGACGATTACTTCGTGGACAATCTCGTTTCCCGGTATTTCATACACCATGTACGAGTAGCTCGACGGATTGTCGATCGTCAGCCGATAGATATCGCCTGCCCGCATAGCCCAGTCGCCGGTTGCTCCGGAGACGATTTTCAGATTGCCTATCCATGTGATTTTGTTGATGTCTTCAAATTCGTCGTATATGCGTCCGGCATGAAGTTGCAGACAGCTGCATACTAACAGAGTGAAGATCCCAATTTTGAGTGTGTTGGTTTTCATGATTGCAATATTAATTTTTTTGTTTTATAAGTTGTATGTTTTAATGCAAAGTTATGTTAGTAGTTTGAGATATAGTGATATAATCGCGTTAAATGGTTGTATTTTTTTGAATGGTTTCTTGTTGTATGATGACTAAAAGGTGCTATTTTCAAAATAGTATCGTATTTGTTTTGAATCATATCAGTAGCTTGATTCGGTAACCCAAGGGCGGAACTGAACTTGTTCGAGCTTATGTCGGGGTGAGAAAAGTATCTTTGCCTTGATGTTCGGGCATTCCTGTCGTGTGCAGAGGGGGAACGAGACAGATTTCTTTTAGAAATGATACGGCTTAAAATATTATATATAAATAAGGTCAAATAATTTTGAATAAAATTTATATATTTGCACTATGCGCGAATATAGAAGGAGGTTCGGGTTAAGCCGATCCGGAAAAAGGGGTATGAAGATATGAAGAGAAAAATATTGGGGATTGTTTGCCTTATTTTGACATGGGGAGTGACATGGGCTGCGGCCGATAAGGGTTTCGATTATGAAATCTCGCCGGTAGGTGGCGGAGCAGACGGGATGACATTGGTCGAGGTCGTATTTCCGGTTAAAAAGGTTGCCGATGCGGTGGACCGGGCAAAAGAAGCTGCGGTGCATGGTATTGTATTCAAAGGATACGCTTCGATAAGGGGCGTACCGGGACAATCGCCGTTGTTCAAATCGGAGGTAGTGACAGAGGAACAGAAGGTGTTTTTCTCGACCCTCTTTTCGAAGAAAGAGAAAAAGTATGCCGCGTATGTAGTTTCGGTAGCGGAGCATAATCTTTCGATTCAGAAGACGAAGAAAGGTTATCGGGTGAAAGCAACGGTGTCGGTCGATAAACGTCGATTGAGAAAGGCGTTGGAGGATGCCGGCATGATCCGCTCTTTGGACGATGTTTTCAAATAAAAAAATAAGTTATTATGTGGAGGAAAAGTTTACTGACTGCGGTCTTGATGTTGTGCTCCGCCGTATTGTGTATGGGACAGGGTACATTGGATTTCGTAAGAGCCGATGCCGACGGTACGATTACCGTCAGGGTTTCGGGATTGGGAAAAAATAAGGCGGCGGCAAAAGAGCAGGCTCAGAAGAATGCCGTGCGTGCGGCGATTTTTCAAGGAATCAAGGTGCCGGGTAAGGCTTCCCTTTCCCGTCCGTTGATCTATGAGGTGAATGCAGAGGAGAAATATGAAGATTTCTTTTATGCGTTTTTTCAGGATGGAGGAAAGTATGCCGATTTTGTAAGTTATGAAGATCGCAAAGCGTATTCCGATAAGAAAGAGAAAAAAGGATCGCTTGTGGAGGTTCGCACTACATTGACGATATTGCGTCCGGCATTGAAACAGTATTTGATCGAACAACATATTATAGAAACGGAAAAGAGATGAAAAAGACGATTTTGATATGCCTGTTTTGCTGGGTGGCGTTGGCATCGTATGCACAGCCGAAGCGTCCTACGATTATGGTGGTGCCGAGCGATGTCTGGTGCTATCAGCACGGATATGTGACGGAAAATGACGAACCGAATTATAAGGTAGCTTTCCAGTCGGATGTAAATCTGCTCAATGTGATCGCCCGTATCAATATATTGATGGCTGACCGCGGATTCCCGTTGAAAAACATGGAGAGCGAAATGAAAAAGATCGAACAGCGTCGGGTGGAATCCAAAGCGCTCAAAAGTTCGTTTACGGGGGCTTCGGTGGCTGAAAGTCCGTTGGATGAGTTGCGCCGTCGCGCCAAAGCGGATATTATCATGCAACTTACCTGGTCGGTCAATACGACAGGTCCGAAACGTTCGGTGACTTATGCGATACAGGGCATAGATGCTTATACGAATGAGCAGATCGCCGGAGCGCAGGGTACGGGCAATCCCTCTTTCGCTGCGGAAATACCGGTTCTGCTTGAAGAGGCGGTAAGTCTGCACATGGACAATTTTGCCGACCAGCTTCAAACTTATTTCGAAGATCTGGAAACGAACGGTCGTAAGATAAGTCTGGGCATTCAGGTGTTCGACAATGGCTCGGGTATCAACTTGGAGACGGAATACGACGGCAAGGAACTGGCGGAAATCATCGACGAGTGGTTATACGGACAGACGGTGAACCATGTGTTCAACAAGTCGGACGGATCGGAAAACTATGCCGACTATGAACAGGTGAGAATCCCGTTGTACAAGAAGAACGGGATGACGCAGGATGCCGACGGATTTATCCGTGAATTGAGACGGTATCTGGCTGCGCCGCCTTATGAGTTGCCTGCGAAAGTCTTGCCGCGCGGATTGGGATATGCCGTGCTGGTGATCGGAGAAAAATGATAACAGGGGTTTACTGGAATATGAAAAAACAAGTGACGGCGGTATTGGCAATGCTGCTACTGTCGATAGGTGCGCTTTATGCGCAAAGACACCGGGTGGATTCTTTGATAGACCAATATCGGCGTAACTCGATATATACGCTGTTGGTAGAACATCCGGATAAAAAGTTCGGCTCGGAGATCAAACAGGAGTTCTTGAAGTTGCCCGTGCCGGATAAATACAACGACCATAATTTGTGGGTACGGTCGGTTGTTGCGGCACAAGGGCGTGACCAACTGGCGCATATCGAAAAACTGTTTTTGCAGGAACAGGTGGCAAAGCACTTGGTCTCCAAATGGTTTAACCGCAATGCGGCAACCGGGGCTTTCGATATGGACTTAATTGCCGAACGGGGTTATTACGATGCTTCGTGGGTAGATGTGGAGAAAGCGGAGCAAACGGCTCGCGGTATTAATTTGCTTGCCGATCTGGGAGAGGAACTGATCGGGAATACGTTTGTCGTAGTCAATGATATCCGTTATATCGACAAGGAAAGGAATGCACAGATCGCATCGGAGGTTTTTTCCATGTTTTCGGCGATTGCCGGAGCGGTGAGCAATGACGCGAGTGTGGCAGCGGGTACGACAAACAACAAGACAAGCAACATTAGCGATCTGGTCTCTTCCGTTTCCGATCTGGGGGGAGCCATATCCGATATGATTGCCGGATTCACGGTCAATATTACTTCGTATCTTTTCCAGTTGGAATGGAATGAGGCTTGTGCCAATGAATTTTATGTGAAGTATTATTATGAAGATCCGGTTGTGGATCCTGTCAAGCGTTCGGGGTACGATGCCGACGGTCAATTGTTTTCTTTGAAATTTGTAGGTAAGTACAAATCGAAAAGCGACAAGACCGTTTTGCGCGGCGTTAATTCGAACGAAGAGGTGATCCGGAAGGTCTGTGCCCGTGCATTGGATAAGAATATCGTAAACCTGCAAAAAAAGTACGAGGCGTTTAAGGTGAAAGCGCCTATTGTGGAGATTAAGGATAAGAGGGTCTGTTGCCCGATCGGGAAAAAAGAGGGCGTGACTTCCAAATCGAAATACGAAGTGTTGGAAGCCGTGCTGGACAAGAATGGGAAAACAGACTACAAGCGGGTAGGAATTATAAAGCCGGTTTCGGAGAAGATTTGGGACAACCGCTATATGGCTATCGAAGAAAATGCCGAAGGGGCAGACTTGAAATACACGGAATTCCAGATCGTGAAAGGCAATAATTTTTATCCGGGTATGTTGGTGCGCGAATTGAAATAGGCGCGGTACGGCTCTCGGACGAAGTCGGAAAACGAACAGAATCCGGGCAGATTAAAAAAACAAAAATATTGTTGTCTGTTTAAGGAATTTTTGCTACATTTGTACTATCGTTGTACAAGAACGAAAATAAAAACCGAAAATGTCGATCGGATGAAAGTCCGGTTGTTCGCGCTCTCTTTTCGGAAAAGATAAAATGGCTGCGGTCGGAGAGCTATCCGCAGAAAAAAATAAAAGACGTATGAAAAGATTAGTATTTTTTGTATTGGCGAGTGTTTTGTGTGCAGCTCCTTTGACTTTGTCCGCACAACAAAAAGAAGTCCTGAAAGAGAGAAAAGAAGTGAACAAAGCTTCTAAATCGGAATTGAATGCGAAGGCTACGAAAGCTGCGCGTAAAGAAGCGAAACGTTTGAAAAAAGCCGGTTGGGAACCTGTCGTAGGCGGACTGCCTATCGAAAAACAATTGGACCGCAGCTATATGATGGAATATGAACTTGACGACAAGGGCTATCCGAAATATATCATCGGTACGGCTGAATCTGTCGGTCAAAACTATGCTGCTGCCCAAAGAGCGGCTACCGAAGTTGCCAAGATCGATTTGGCAGGTAAGATCCAAACGGAAATGACGGCATTGGTAGAAGCTACGGTCAGCAATCAGGAACTGGCTCCCGAAGAAGCTGCCTCTATCGCAGAAGTGATCACAGCCAGCAAAAACTTGATTTCTCAAAGCATCGGTCGTGTTGTTACGGTCGTTGAATTGCGTCAAGTGTTGCCGAACAAAAACCAACGTGTTATGGTACGTTTGGCATATAACAGCGACATGGCAAAAGAAGCTGCTGCAAAAGTGGTGAAGAAAGAACTTGAAAACAAAGGTGTAAACCTCCACGGAAAGTTGGACAAAATGTTGGGTCTTTAATTAAAAGATCTTGATATCCATATTCTCGACCTCCCACGTTCCGGGATCAGCATTCCGGTTGGTGGGAGGTCGCCGTTTTTTAGAACGTTTTCGATAGCCGAGGGCAGAGCCGAACTTGTTCGGACTATGCGGAGGCGAGAAAAGGTGCATGGATATGAACGTTTTCGATAAGCCGAGAGCAGAGGCGTACTTGTTCGGACTATGCGGAGGCGAGAAAAGGTGCATTGAGATGAACGTTTTCGATAGCCGGGAGCAGGGCTGAACCTGTTCGGTCTGTGCCGAGGTTGAGAGAAAGTATATGAGTATGAACATTATGAAACGAATAGTAGTTGTTTTATCCCTTTTGTTGTCGGTAGTATGTGCGAGCCGGCTTTCGGCGCAATCGAACAAAGCGCGGGTCGTTTCCGCAACATATGTTTATGAAATGCCCGACAATGTGACAAAAGTCGAAGCTTATCGGATTGCAGAAGAACAAGCCCGGTTGAAGGCTTTGGCAGATGAGTTCGGTACGGTGGTGAGCGGGAATACAGCCATGTTGGTAAAGAACCGGGACAACGGGACTACCGACGGCGGCATGTCGATGTCTACCTATGCTGCGACCGATGTAAAAGGCGAGTGGCTGGGGGATATAAGCGAGCCGCAGATCAAGGAGTCGTATCGTAACGGTCACTTGATCATCACCGCTACGGTGAAAGGTCGTGCACGTCGGATTGTGCAGGCAACGGCTAACTTCACAGCCGCGTTGTTGCGAAACGGGATAGAGGATAAGTTCAAATCCGACCGGTTTGTAGCCGGGGATGATATCTATCTTTCGTTCAGATCGGCAGAGGCGGGTTATTTGGCGGTGTACATGGTCGATGATGCCATGCAGACCTATTGCCTGTTGCCTTTCGGTAGTGAAGAGAGCGGCATCGTACCGGTGTGTGCGGATTACCGTTATGTGTTTTTTTCTCAACAGGTTTATCAGAATACGTTGAGAAAAGACCCTAATCAGAAATATTATACGCAGTGCCCGTTCGAGTTGCAGGTGACCTGTGTTTCGGAGATGGAACAGAATGTATTCTATGTGCTCTTTTCGCCGAATAAATTCGTAAAGGCAATCGATACGGTGAATCCTGAGTCGGGTTTGAGCGAACTTCCATTTGCCGATTTCCAAAAGTGGCTGGTGAAGATGCGGAATTTCGATCCTCAGATGCAAGTGCAAAAGATAGATATTCAAGTGACACGGCAGTAAGTCGTGCGTTTTGATTTTTAAATGTATGAAAGTATGAAAAAGATAGGACTGTTTCTGTTGTCGCTCTCTGTTGTTGCCGGCGTTTATGCACAAGACTGGAAGACGAAATACCAATCGGTCGGTAGTATGCAGGAAGGATTGTCGGTCGTCAAGTCGCAAGGAAAGTACGGTTATGCCGATCGGAACGGAAAATTAGTGATTCCGTTGAAGTTCGACTTTGCAGGCGATTTCAACGGCGGTCTGGCTCCGGTGTCGATGAACGGGAAGAGCGGATACGTCGATCGTACTGGTAAGGTGGTGATTTCGTTGCGCTTTACCGATGCCCGACCGTTTCAGGAAGGGCTTGCCGAGGTAGAGGTGAACGGTCGTCATGGATTTATCGATCGTACAGGCAAAGTGGTGATCCCTTTGCGTTACGATAGGGCAACTTCTTTTTCCAGAGGTTTGAGCGAAGTCTCTAAAAATGGGGAGGTCTTTTTGATCGACCGTGCGGATTGCCGTTGGGACAGTCGCGACGAATATGAATCCAAGTATAGCAATTATGCCCGTATTTACGTGGAAAATGCGGTTAATCAATGGCAGAAGAAGGGTAAATTCGAAACGGTGGCAGCTTGGAAAGAACGGGTGACGGCGGAAGCACGTGCCGAGCAGGTCGATTTTTTTGTACAGGAAGCATTGCAGAGTTTTATAGAAAAACATTCCGGTTCGTTGAAACAACATTTGCAGTATGTCGATTATGATCCGCAATCGGAGCGATGTCTGATGACGGCAGGACGTTTCGGCGAGTTGCTGGTCGATGTGCCGGTTTCGGAATCCGACGCATTTATCCGGCAGTGGAGTGAGGCGCAGCTGTTCCCCAAATTCCGGGTCGAAAACGATGAACCGGTGTTGCAGGAGTTGGAGTTCCTTTTCCCTGACGGACGTTCGTTCACGTATTATAACGATAATCCGGTCGAACCATCGGATGTGGCGATGGAGTATAATTTCGATGCGATCGAATGGGCTTTACCACAAGGAAACACAACTACGGTGCGAACGGTGGCACGTTCGGGAAAATCGGATATAGACCGGAACATACCCGGATCTTCGGAGATAGATGCGATGACTTTTGTGGTGATCGTGGCGAACGAGAATTACCAGACCGAGTCGCGTGTGGAGTTTGCGTTGAATGACGGTCGTACATTTTATACTTATTGTTGCAAAACGCTGGGCATTCCCGAAACGAATATCCATAAAGTGGAGAATGCCACGTTGAACAATTTGCGCCGGGAGATCAATTGGCTGAAAAGCGTTGTCAGTGCATACGGCGGTGAGGCGAATGCGATATTTTATTATGCCGGTCACGGTATTCCCGATGAGGCTACCCGTACATCGTATCTGCTTCCGGTCGATGGCTATGGAACGGATGTTTCTACCGGATATGAGTTGGCGGCATTGTACCGTGAACTTGGAGCCATGCCGGCAAAACGCATGTCGGTATTTTTAGATGCTTGTTTCAGCGGGGCGCGGCGCGACGGCAAGATGATGACCTCGGCGCGAGGCATTGCGATAAAAGCGGCACAAGGTGTGCCTTCGGGCAATACGGTCGTATTCTCGGCTGCGCAGGGAATGGAGACGGCATATCCGAACAGGGAACAGGGGCACGGCATGTTCACCTATTATCTGCTTAAAAAGTGGCAGGAGACGGCGGGCAAAGTGTCGTATGGCGATCTGTTCGAGTATGTACATGAAAATGTGAGTCGGCAATCGGTCGTGCTGAACAGTAAATCGCAGACCCCTGAGGTAATATCCGGACCGTCGGTCAGCGCCGAATGGCGTAATTGGATGTTGAAGTAGATATGTAACGATATAAAGAAGAGGTGTGTCTGAATGTTTAAGATACATCTGAAAAGACGATGTGCCATCATGTCCAATCTGCTGCGTTGCCATCGGAATTCGGACTAAGTCGTTTACGTTTACGTTAGTAAACTCTTGTCGCCTTCATCCTCAGCGCCTTGCGTCTTAGACATTCTAACACATCTAAAAGGGTTGCAGTTCAGAGCTGCAACCCTTTTTACACGAATATCCGGACAATTCCCGAAGCCGATATGCCGGCATTTCGACGCGGCACGCCGTTTCTTTTGCGACCGGTCCGCCGGCAGGACGGTCGGTTATTTTTTCGACCGTTCCAGTTCGCGCAGGTTGTCCAATTTCTTTTTCTCCAAGAATCCGTAGATAGTTTCGAGATGTTCGGTGACCCGTTGGTTTCCGAATTCATATACTTTATGAACCAGTCCGTCTAAGAAGTCGCGGTCGTGCGATACCACGATCAGTGTGCCGTCGAAAGCTTTCAGTGCCTCTTTCAGAATATCTTTGGTTTTCAAGTCGAGGTGATTGGTAGGCTCGTCGAGAATCAGCAGGTTTACCGGTTCGAGCAGCAGTTTGATCATTGCCAACCGGGTACGTTCTCCTCCCGACAGCACCTTTACTTTCTTGGTAGATTCTTCTCCACCGAACATGAATGCCCCCAGAATATCGCGGATTTTGGTACGGATATCGCCTTTGGCTACGTCGTCGATCGTTTGGAATACGGTCAGATTTTCGTCGAGCAGCGATGCTTGGTTTTGGGCGAAGTACCCGATCTGCACGTTGTGTCCCAACGTAAGCGACCCCTCGAAATCTATTTCGCCCATAATACATTTTACGAGAGTCGATTTACCCTCACCGTTTTTCCCGACGAATGCCACTTTCTCACCCCGTTCGATCGTGAATGTCGCATTGCGGAATACCGTATGGTCGCCGTAAGATTTCCCGACACCTTCGGCGATAACCGGATAGTTGCCCGAACGGGGCGACGGCGGGAACCGGAGGCGGAGTGCCGAAGTGTCTTCTTCGTCTACTTCAATCAGTTCGAGTTTCTCCAACATTTTTACGCGCGACTGCACTTGCAGGGTCTTGGAGTAGGTACCTTTGAAACGTTCGATAAACTCTTTGGTTTCGGCAATCATTTTCTGCTGGTCGTCATAAGCCCGTTGCTGTTGCTCGCGTCGTTCCTTGCGCAGTTGCAGATATTGCGAATAGTTTACTTTGTAATCGTAGATGCGCCCCATGGTAACCTCTATCGTCCGGGTGGTGATGTGATCGACGAAAGCACGGTCGTGCGAAATGACAATCACCGCTTTGGAACTGTTGATCAGGAAATCTTCGAGCCATTGAATCGACTCGATGTCGAGGTGGTTCGTGGGCTCGTCGAGCAACAGAACATCGGGTTGTTGCAACAGCAGCTTTGCCAGTTCGATACGCATGCGCCACCCGCCGCTGAAATCGCTTGTAGGGCGGTTGAAATCGTCCCTGCTGAATCCGAGTCCGAGTAGAATCTTTTCTACATCTTCTTCGTAATGGGTCATGTCTATGGCATAGAACTTTTCGCTTAGGCTTGCCACTTCTTCGATGAGGGCGTAGTAACTTTCCGATTCGTAATCGGTGCGTGTGGCAAGCTCTTCGTTCATGCGGTTGATGCGCTCTTCCATTTCGAACAGATGAGCGAATGCCTGCGAAGTTTCCTCGAATACCGACCGGCTGTTTTCGGTCATAAGGTGTTGGGGCAGGTAGGCGATGACCGAATCTTTGGAGGCGGAGATGCTTCCGCGAGTCGGTTGCCGTACTCCGGCTAAAATTTTGAGCAGTGTCGATTTGCCCGCTCCGTTTTTACCCATCAGGGCAATGCGGTCTTTCTCGTTGATGACAAATGAAATATCCTGAAAAAGTGTGGTTCCGCCGAACTCTACTGTGAGCCCGTCTACTGAAATCATATCTTTCTGTTTAATGTTTGCAAAATAAGTGCAAAGATAGTGCAAGCCGAGGGCAAAGCCAAATTTATTTGAGCTTAGCGGAGGCGCCGCCTATGTTCTGAAAAGATAGTGCAAGCCGAGAGCAAAGCCAAATTTTATTTGGGTTGGGCGGATTTTATAAAGATCGTGCGTTTTTTGAGTTGCATATTTATCGGTTTACCGTATCTTCGCCGTATGAAGCAGAAAATAATCATTACCGTAATAATTATGGCTTGTGTGTTGCATGCCGGCGGTACGATTCCGGCAGAAGACCGGACGATGCGGGCGGAAGCCGATTTGTTTTTATCGAACTTGCCGGTCGGGCTTCAAGCCGGACAAAAAGCAGCGATAGAAAAAGCGATTGCCGGCGATTGTTCCGAACTTCATTGGGTGCGATCGTCCCGAAATGTCGAAACGGAACTCTCGGCGGGAGTGCAAGCCCGATATGTTGCCGACAACCTGCGGCTTTACGAACCGGAGAGACGTTCGGACGAGGCTCTGCCTTTGTTGATATATCTGCATGGCGGTGGGTGGACTTTCGGCAGTATAAACAGTTGTGCCCGGTTTTGCGATGCGATGGCGGCTACCGGACGGATGAAGGTGCTGGCTGTCGATTATCGTCTTGCGCCGGAGTATCCGTATCCTTGCGGGTTGCGCGATTGCGAAGCGGCGTTGGACTGGGCGGTTGTCCGGGCAGATGAGTTGGGCATCGATCCTTCGCGTATTGTCGTAGGCGGAGATAGTTCGGGCGGAAATTTAGCATTGGCTACGGCTTTGAACCGACCCGGAGTTGCCAGTGGTTTGCTGCTGTTCTATCCGGTGGTTATAGCCGAAGCCGACGGTTCGGAATCGTGGCGGAAATATGGCACCGGATTGGGGCTTGATGCGGATTTGATGGAGACATTCAATCGGGCGTATGCGGGTTGCGGTTCGGCGGCAGATACGCGGATCAGTGTGGGGCTGGCTTCCGACGAAGAATTGTTGCGATTACCTCCGATCTTGTTGATAGCGGCAGGGCGGGATATACTCTGCGATCAGGGCAGAACGTTTGCCGATCGTTTTAAACACGGCGGAATCACACGCATAGAGTTCCCGGAGGCAGTACACCTGTTTATTACGGTTCCGGGGCAATCCGCTGCTTTCCGTTTGGCGACAGAATATGCCTCGCATTTCGTAGCTCCGGAATGATAAGAAGTGAAAACGCTCATTATCATGCACCTTTTCTTGCTTCGGCATAGCCTGAACAAGTTCGGCTCTGCTCTCAGCTGTCGAAAACGTTCATTATCATGCACCTTTTCTTGCTTCGGCATAGCTCGAATAGGTTCGGCTCTGCTCTCAGCTGCCGAAAACGTTCATTACCATGCGCCTTTTCTCGCTTCGGGAGAATGACACTATCGTAGATATTTTGTAAATTGCGCCTAAAATACAGATCGAAATTATTTGTCGGATAAGTTAAAAATATACGGAGTGTGAGTTTTGAACATGTACAATTGATACAGTTGCCCAAGATTACCGATCGGCGTGGTAATCTGTCGTTTATCGAAAGCGGGCGTCACTTGCCTTTCGAGGTGAAACGCACTTATTGGCTTTATGATGTGCCGGGCGATGCACACCGCACAGGGCATGCCTTTCGCGAACAGCAGGAATTTATTATTGCGCTTTCGGGCAGTTTCGATGTTGTGCTGCATGACGGCAGCGAACAGTGCCGCTATCACATGGCGCGTTCGTATTACGGACTTTATGTGCCGGCGATGATGTGGCGTGAACTGGATAATTTTTCTACCAATTCGCTGGCGTTGGTATTGTCGTCCACGATGTACGATGCCGCCGATTATATCGAAGATTTTAATCAGTATCGGGAGGAGTTGCGAGATGAACGATAAATTTACGGTAGACGATTGCCGGGTGATGCCGTTACCCCGTCACGGACGTCCGAACGGGAACATTACGGTTGTCGAGAACAATAAAGAGTTGCCGTTCGATGTGCGTCGGGTATATTATCTGTACGATGTGCCGGCAGGAGAGGAGCGGGGCGGTCATGCCCATCGTAAGTTGTACCAGTTCCTTGTGGCAGCGAGCGGCAGTTTCGATGTATTGATCGACGACGGGACGCAACGGAGAACCGTGTTTCTGAATCGTCCGGATAAGGGATTGTTGATTGTTCCGGGCATTTGGCGCGAACTGAACAATTTCTCGTCGGGAGCGGTCTGTCTGGTACTGGCATCCGAATTTTACGACGAGTCGGATTATATACGCGAATATGATAATTTCCGCGCCGAATACGGCA
This sequence comes from uncultured Porphyromonadaceae bacterium, assembly GCA_900538555.1. GTDB lineage: Bacteria > Bacteroidota > Bacteroidia > Bacteroidales > Barnesiellaceae > UMGS27. The sequence goes on along the minus strand of UPYI01000009.1, from coordinate 59,638 downwards.
ACGGTGAAGATAATTTATGAAACATCCTTTTTTACAGCTGAAAGAGAATAACGCTCCGTATGCCGAAGCGTTGAAAAAAGCCGCCGCCGATGTGATCGACTCCGGTTGGTATATACATGGCGAGGCGGTCGGACGGTTCGAATCCGATCTTTGCCGTTATCTCGGTGTGACGCATACGATCGGGGTCGGGAACGGCTTGGATGCCCTCCGGCTTATATTCCGGGCATATATCGAATTGGGTGTCATGCAGCCGGGCGACGAAGTGATCGTTCCAGCCAACACGTTTATCGCATCTGTTCTGGCGATTACCGACAACGGTTTGGTTCCGGTATTCGTCGAACCGTCCGAACATACGCACAATCTCGATACATCGCTGATCGAACGGGCTGTTACTCCCCGGACGAAAGCAATACTTGTCGTGCATCTTTACGGACGGGTATGTTGGGACGACGCATTGAAAGTGGTTGCCCGCCGACATGGTTTGAAAGTGGTGGAGGACAATGCCCAGGCGATAGGGGCGAAATCGTCGGTTGCCGGTTTTTCCGCCAGCCGGATGACCGGTGCGTTGGGCGATGCCGCCGGTATCAGTTTCTATCCGGTGAAAAATCTCGGTGCGTTGGGTGACGGCGGTGCCGTGACTACCGACGACGACGATCTGGCACGGGTAGTCCGGGCTTTGGCAAATTACGGCTCGCACGAGCGGTATGTGAACATATATTGCGGATTGAACAGCCGTCTCGATGAAATGCAGGCGGCATTCCTGTCGGTGAAACTTCCGTATCTGGATGCGGAGAACTGCCGCCGCCGTGAAATTGCGGCATTGTATAGCCGGACAATCCGGAATCCGCAGGTGGTGCTGCCCGAGTTTGCACCGTCGGCAGAAGAGCAGGTGTGGCATCAATATGTGGTGCGCTGTGCCGCCCGTGACTGTTTCCGTAGCTATCTCGAAGAAAAAGGGGTAGGGACCGGAATCCACTACCCCATACCTCCGCACAAGCAGGATTGTTATCGGGAGTATCGTTCATTGTCGCTTCCGGTTGCGGAACGATTGGCAACAGAAGTGGTCAGTCTGCCTATATCTCCGATTCTTTCCGACGAGGCGGTTTGTGAGATTGCCGAGACAATCAATTCGTTTTAGCATTGACCATATCCCGTTTCCCGAGAGCTTTGAGCGCCGCTTCGTAATCCGGTTCTTGCGATATTTCGGGGACTAATTCTTTGTAGGTGATCAATCCGTTTTCGTCGATTACGACCACTGCGCGTGCCAACAGCCCGGCTAACGGACCGTCGATCATTTCTACACCGAATGCCTTTGAAAATTCGGGAGAACGGAAAGCGGAGAGGGTAATCAGGTTGTGTATGCCCTCCGTCGTGCAGAATCTCGACTGGGCGAATGGCAGGTCTTTCGATATGGCGAGCACCACCGTATTGTCGAGGTTTGCCGCTTCCTGGTTGAATTTACGGACCGAAGTGGCGCATACGGCGGTATCCAGACTCGGGAAGATATTCATGACAATCCGTTTCCCTTTCAGATCGCGCAGCGAAAATTCACTTAAATCGGTTTGTGTCAGCGTAAAGCAGGGGGCTAATGATCCTTTCCCCGGTAACGACCCGTATGTATGGACGGGTGTACCTTTGAGCGTAATTTTTTCCATACGATATAAATAATTTATTCCGGTCGGCTGACGCGGAGAAAATAAACGTTTTGGCATTATAACACGCCAACGCCGTTTGATGTTCGCTGCCGTTTTCGATTCGGCGGAAACCCTTTTTATATCGTATATCGGAAGGGGAAAGTTCCTGTTCACTCTTTGGGTGTAGCCTTGCTTGTCCCGCCTCGAACTTTATCCGGATGTTTATTGATAAAATCTTTCCAACTGTTGTACCCTTTTTCGATGGTGGGACGGCTGCTTTGGTAGAAGTGGCACATGGCTGCCGCCAGACCGTCGGTCGCATCGAGCTGGGGCAACATATTTTCTTGCGGTATTTTCAGTATCCGTTGCAGCATGTTGGCTACCTGTTCTTTCGATGCACCGCCGTTCCCGGTGATCGACATTTTTATTTTCAGCGGGGCATATTCCGTAATCGGAATATCGCGCGACAAGGCGGCTGCCATCGCTACGCCTTGTGCGCGGCCGAGTTTGAGCATCGATTGTACGTTCTTGCCGAAGAACGGAGCTTCGATAGCCATTTCGTCGGGCAGGTATTGTTCGATCAGTCCGATTACCCGTTCGAATATCCGGCGCAACCGAAGGTAGTGGCTCTCGAATTTGTTCAGTTGCAGTACACCCATAGCCAGCAGTTCCGGGCGGTTGTTCACCACACGGATCACGCCGTATCCCATGACGTTCGTTCCCGGGTCGATCCCGATAATGATGCGGTCGTTTTCCATGTCTAAATATCCAGAACTTCGAGTAAGGTGGAAAAACCGGCGACCTGATTGCCGAATTTGCGTCGCATTTCGTTCAGTAGCGATTCTCCGCAGGCTTCATACCAACGGGAGAGAGTGTCCAGATCGTGTACGTGGAATTGCAGCGAAATGCTCATTCCGTCGTTTTCATCTTCTGCCAATACCCGACATAATTTTGTTTCGCTCAATTCGTCGCGTTGCAGGGCTTGGGGAATGTATTCGTTGCGAAGCCAGTTTACAAACTCCTCTTTTCGGGTTTTGTCGGCATGATAGGTTGTATTATAGACTAACATATATGCTATATAAATAAAAATGAGATACAAAGATACTGCAAATCGAGAGCAGAAAGCTCAAACTTGTTTGAAGATCTATGCCGAGATGCCACGTATCTTCTACAAAAGTAGTACAAAAATTAAATTATGTCCCGAAAATTTGTGTATTTCAGAATATATTTTCATCTTTGCATCGTCAGAAATACGGGGTATTAGCTCATCTGGCTAGAGCGCGACACTGGCAGTGTCGAGGTGAGCGGTTCGAGTCCGCTATACTCCACTTTTCCGAGCGGCTTTTGAAGTAATTCGAAAGCCGCTTTTGTTTTTATTCCTTGCCCGATTGAGTGAGAATATAACTTTTTCCGTATTATAATAAAGTAAAATTGATGATAATATGAAGAAGAGGTTATTCCTGATGTGGGCGGTTGCTTTTTCCTTGTCTGCTCATAGCGAGCTCGTGACATATCCGGCAGCTCCCGATGTAGATGTTTCGGACGATTATACCGTTTCTGTGCGTGAACCGGGTGGTGCATGGCGCGAGATTGCGGTCTATCCGGTAAAGGTAGACCGTGTGACCGGCACTCGTCATAAGGTAGAGATTGCTTCGATGAGCTATTTCGATTTTTCGGACAAGGTGGAAGTTAAAGTCGTATCGCATGGCGGGATGATCGAACAAGCCCGTATTCGTCCGTTGTCGTATTCGATTACACATCAGGCGAACGATTCTTCAATTACTTTTTCGTTAGACCGTCCCGCAAACCTGTCGGTGGAATTTAACGGCGATATTTTCCATAATCTGCACCTTTTTGCTAATCCGATCGATACCCTTCGTCCGTCGAAGGCTGCATTGAAGCGGGCAAAGAGAAATAAGAATCTGATCTATTTTGCCCCCGGCGTGCATACTTTCCCGGGCGATACGTTGCGGATCGCTTCCAATACGACGGTCTATGTCGATGGCGGGGCACGGGTGAAAGCAACGTTGATAGCCGATGGCGTGGAGAATGTGAATATTTTCGGTCGGGGTGAAGTGCATCCCGAAGGACGCGGCGAAGGGGTGAGCCTCCGTCGTTCCAAAAATATAAAGGTAGACGGTATTATCGTTACTCAGCTTCCCGCCGGGAATTGCGACTCGGTATGGATAAGTAATGTCAAGGCGATCAGTTCTTACAACTGGGGCGACGGCATGAATGTATTTGCCAGCAACAACATTTGCTACGACGGGGTGTTTTGCCGCAATAGCGACGACTGTTCTACGATCTATGCTACCCGTAAAGGGTTCGGCGGCGGATGTCGTAACATCACGATGAAAAATTCTACTTTGTGGGCGGATGTCGCACATCCGATTATGATCGGTCTCCACGGGAATGCCGAGGGCAATGATGTGATCGAGAATGTATTGTACCGGAATATAGATATATTGGACCATCAGGAGATGCAACTGGATTATCAAGGGTGCTTTACGATCAACTGCGGTGATAATAATCTGGTGCGCAATGTGGTATTCGACGACATCCGTGTGGAAGATTTCCGGTTGGGACAATTGCTCAACATCCGTATCTTTTACAACAAGAAATATTGTCTTGCACCCGGTCGGGGCATTCACAATGTGCTTTTCAAGGATATTGTTTACAATGGCAGGAATGCGGAAATTTCGATTATTTCGGGCTACAATTCGGAACGGAAGGTGAGCCATATCACTTTCGACAATCTGGTGATCAACGGGAAACGCATCAGCGACGATATGCCCGACAAGCCCAAGTGGTATAAAACCGGCGACATGGGTAGAATCTTTATCGGCGAACATGTCGAGAATGTGGTATTCAAATAACGGAGAAACGATGCGTGTGCGGTTTGGGTGTCGTGCTGCCGACAGTCGTATTTCTTGTTTATCTGATTCAAGTAAAGTCGGCGGACTGAACTGAAAAATTTAAAAATGAAATTCATTTAACCATATAATTAACCAATGAAAACAAGAGTTGCATATATCATCGCGGCATGGCTCTGCTTCGGGGTATCATCGGCTGACGCACAGTCGGTTTATCCCGGTCAGTTCGAAGGAAAATTCAAGGTCGGAAATACGGCATCTGTCAAAGCGAAAAGTTTCGATTTGTGCGATGTACGTCTGTTGGACGGGCGTGTACGGGAGAATCTGGTGCGCGACTCGGCATGGATGGCATCTATTCCGGTCGGTCGCCTGTTGCATAGTTTTCGCAATAATGCCGGAGTTTTTGCCGGACTTGAAGGCGGATATGAGAGTGTGAAAAAATTGGGCGGTTGGGAATCTCTTGACTGTGATCTGCGTGGACATACGACCGGGCATCTTCTTTCTGCCTACGGACTTATGTATGCGGCTACCGGGGCGGAAGTTTTCAAACTAAAAGGCGACAGCCTTGTGTCGGGACTTGCCGAAGTACAGACCGCTCTCGGAGACAAAGGCTATCTCAGTGCTTTTCCCGAAGAACTTATCAACCGCAATCTTAGGGGCAAAGGTGTATGGGCTCCGTGGTACACGCTTCATAAACTTATGTCGGGGCTTATCGATCAGTATCTTTATATCGGGAATGAAGAGGCTCTTGCCATTGCGGTCGGGATGGGCGAATGGGCATGGAACAAATTATCTGTCCAAAGCGAATCGACACGCCGCCTGATGCTTCGCAATGAGTTTGGCGGAATGAACGAAGCGTTTTATAATCTGTATTCGATCACCGGTAACTCTCATTTTAAAGAAATGGCGGAGTATTTCTACCACAACGATGTGATAGATCCGCTCAAACAGGGTGACTACAATTTCGGGACGAAGCACACCAATACATTTATCCCCAAAGTTATCGGCGAGGCGCGGAACTACGAACTCACGGGTAATGGCGAAGCGTCTGAAATTGCCCGGCATTTTTGGTGCGAAATGGCAGACCGCCATTCGTTTGTCACCGGTTCGCTCAGTCAGAAGGAGCATTATTTCGATCCCGACAGCCTGTCGAAATTCATCAACGGATATACGGGTGAGACATGCTGTACCTATAATATGCTTAAACTCTCGCGCCATATCTTCTGTTGGGATACCGACCCGGCAGTGGCAGATTATTACGAACGAGCCCTTTACAATCATATATTGGCACAACAGGACACCGAGTCGGGTATGGTGTGCTATTTCCTGCCGTTGCTGACCGGAGCGTACAAGGTGTATAGTACGCCCGAACAATCTTTCTGGTGTTGCGTGGGTAGCGGATTCGAGAGCCACGCCAAATATGCCGAAAGCATTTATTATCATAACTACGAGGAACTTTTTGTCAATCTTTTCATTCCGTCGGAACTTCATTGGAGAGAGAAAGGGCTTCGGTTACGGCAGGAAACCCTTTTCCCCGAATCGGAACAGATTCTTCTGACCGTTACGGAATCTTCGAATGCAAAAGTCCGGTTCAATCTCCGCTATCCTGCATGGAGCGGAAAGCCGGTTGTGAAAGTCAATGGAAAGCAAATTCCGGTGAAGAGCGTACCGTCTTCCTATATTGTTATCGACCGTAAATGGCGTAAAGGCGATCGGGTGGAGGTGACCTATCCCATGACACTCCGTGTCGAAACCACATCCGATAATCCTCGTCGCGGGGCGTTGCTTTACGGTCCGGTTGTACTGGTCGGGAATCTCGGTACCGAGGGTATGGATGCTCCTGCACCTTTCTCCGATCCGACTGTCAGAAATGACTATTATACGTACAACTACCACATCCCGGCTAATCTTCCTTCGCGTTTGAAGATAGACCCTGCCGATCCTCTGGCAACCGTGAAAAAGGGTAGTTTGCCCCTGCACTTCATGTCGCCGGATGGTGTTGAGATTTTACCGTTATACGATGCCCATCGTTGCCGGTATGTAGTCTATTGGGAGATCGAAAACAGTAGGTAGTCATGAATTTGCGTCTTGTATTTCTATGGCTCTTTTTCGCGGTATGCGGCACACTTAAAGCCTATGTGCCGTCCGATTATGTGGCGGTCATCGACGGGATCCGTACGTATATCCGTATGCCTCACGGTGCCGATTCGGTCTGTGCCGTGCTTTATTGTCACCGGAACATGACCGAGGAGGTGCTGTTCCGTAGCGATAATTTCTGTCGGCAGATGGACAGGCTGGGGGTTGCGATGGCTTTTATACAGGACGGTTCACAGAACTGGGATGTGACGAAGGGTTGTCAGGAGAGGTTCGAGAAGATCATGGCGGACTTTGCTTCGGGCACGGGACATCCCGAAATCGTTGCCGCTCCGGTCATTCCTTTCGGTCATTCCGCGCAGGCCACATTCCCGTGGAATTTTGCCGCATGGAATCCCGATCGTACGCTCTGTATCATTTCTTTTCACGGCGATGCTCCGCGCACGAACCTTTGCGGTTACGGTCGTGAGAATATCGAGTGGGGACGTACCCGTAATATCGACGGCATACCGGGGCTGATGATCATGGGGGAATACGAATGGTGGGAAGCCCGTCTTTTACCAGCTCTTGCCTTCCGACTGATGTATCCCAATAGTTGTATCTCTTTTCTCGGGGATGCGGGACGCGGACATTTCGATATGTCGGAACGTACAGCCGATTATATAGCTCGTTTTATCGAAAAATCGTTGCAGCAGCGAGCCGGCGGGAAAACGTTGCGCAAAATCGATCCTACTTGCGGCTGGCTCGCCCAACGGTGGAATCCTACGCAGCAGCAACGCGCTCTGCCTGCTCCTTTTGCATCATACAAAGGTTGCCGGCACGATGCTTTCTGGTATTTCGACGAGGAGATGGCGATATGGGCGGAGCGGCGCTATGCCGAGACCTTGAACAAACAGTCCTGCTGGCTTCATTTTGTGAATGCCGACGGTTCGCTGATGGATTATCACCCCGACCGGCATTGTAAAGTGTCAGCCCGCCTTGTCCCCGACGAGGACGATACGTTTACGGTTCGGGCTGTCTTTACCGATAGTTTACGCAAATCGTCGCTCTCGGTACGCGATCGTTCGATAATTAAAGTGAAATTGATGTGCGGACCTGCAACCGCTGTCAATGACAGTACATTTCGTATCGACCGTTCTCATCCCACGTGGAATGAACCTAAGCGCAGAGCGAAAATTACTTTGTGTGCAGAGGCTCCCGGTGATGATGTGTTCAAAGAAGCCGTGCAGGAGATTGAAGTTACGGTCGGGGAGCGGCCGTGAAAACACGGCTCCTCTGTGTCGATCCGTTTCGATTTAGCCGGCAGTATTTTGTTTTTTTACGGCTCTTATATATTTGAAAGGGACTGTATCGTAAACTTGTATTTCGATACAGCCCCTAATTGAATCAGCCTAAGGCAATCTTTTTTCCGATTCTGAATTTTTATTGTACCTGTATGGTAACGGTTGCTGGTTTTACACCTTGTGCCGAAACTTTGAACGTAAGTTTACCTTTCTTGTCTGCGCTTCGTACAATGGCAGTGGCTGCCCCGCTGAACAGATCCATTTCCTGTTTTTGGAACGGGCGGAGAGAGGTGGGATCGCCATTGGCGGTAGCTTCGAATCTGCCGGCTCCGCTAACGGTAAATTTTACGCACCGGCTGTCCGTAGGAACGATATGTCCGTTCTTATCCGCCACTTGTATGGTGATATAAGCCAGGTCTTCTCCATTGGCAATTAAGGTGTCCCGATTTGCCGTTGCGATCAGATGGTGCGGCTTTCCGGCAGTGCAGATGCTCTTTTCTGCCACGGCTTTGCCGTCTTTATCGTAAGCTACGACTTTCAGTTCTCCCGGTTGGTAACGGGTCTCATGCCACATCAGTCGATAGCGGTTGTAGACGGTGGAGTCGTTCTTTTCGCGGATTCCCTGACTTTTGCCGTTTATGAATAATTCCGCTTTGGGGTAGGAGGTATAGACAAAAACGGGAGTTATCTCGCCTTCCCTGCCTTCCCAGTTCCAATGCGGGAGGATATGAAGCGTAGGTGATTTTTCATTCCATTTCGAACGGTACAGGTAGTAGCGGTCTTTGGGCAGAGAAGCCAGGTCGATTATTCCGAAAACAGAACTGTGGCTGGGCCATGCGTCGGTATCGTAAGGCGACGGTTCGCCGAGATAGTCGAACCCTGTCCATACGAACTGACCGATTACCCACGGGTGGTCGTCGTCGCGGGCAAAATCGAGATCGGGAACGTTCGACCACGAGCAGCTTTCGTTATCGTAGCTGTTGGATTGCTTGTTGGGATGGAGTTCCACTTTGTGCTCTTCGAATTCGACCGGGAAGAAATACTGCCCGCGCGAAGATACGGTCGAGGCGGTTTCGGAACCGAGTATGATTCGTTGGGGGAGCTTTTCATAGAACTGGTCGTAGAACTGAGGCTTATAATTGAACCCGGGTATATCGAGCGATGCGGCGAATCCGTTTTCGATTACAGCTCCTTTGTGCACCCGATCCATACCGCAGGTTATGGGGCGGGTGTTGTCGTGCGTACGGACGGCATCGCGAAGGCGCATCAGTTCGGCGATGCCGGGTTCTCCCCACTGGCTCGGTACTTCATTGCCGATCGACCACATGACCACCGACGGGTTGTTCCGATAATGGCGCACCATATTCGATATATCCTTGTCTGCCCACTCGTTGAAAACCGCACCGTACCCGTTAGGCGATTTCGGGTCGAATCCCCAGTCGTCGAACGGCTCGATCATCATCATCATTCCCATTTCGTCGCACAGTTCCACCAACTCCGGTGCAGGCATATTGTGTGAGGTCCGGATCGCATTGGCTCCCATCTCTTTGAGCAGTTCGATCTGGTGACGCAGAGCCGAACGGTTGATCGCTGCGCCGAGGGGACCCAGATCGTGGTGATTGCATACTCCTTTGAATTTAGTGACTTTTCCGTTCAGGAAGAATCCTTTTTCAGGGATGTATTCGATCGAGCGGATTCCAAAGCGCGTATCGTAGGAATCCACTTCCTTGCCATTCACCGAAAGTGTTGTACGGGCGGTGTAAAGGGCAGGGTTTTCGGGACTCCACAGATCCGGACGGTCGATAATGAACGATTGGGTATATTCCTGCCCTCGCGCACAATGGGTTCCATTCGATCGGGCGACCTCTTTACCCTGACGATTCAGTATCACGGTCGATACGGCTACCTCCTGCCGGTTGGCAGTTCCATCGATATTTATCGAGAGCCGGACGGAGGCGTACTCGTCCGAAACTTTCGGGGTGGTCACGAATGTACCCCATGTGGGAATATGTACTTTGTCCGTATTCACAACATGGACATTGCGGTAAAGCCCGGCTCCCGGATACCAGCGTGATGCCCGTTCGAAGTTTTCGAGTTCGACCACCATTTGGTTCGTTCCCGGTTTTACGGCATCGGTGACATCTGCATAAAACGAATTGTATCCGTAAGGCCAGTAGGCAACTTCCATGCCATTGACAAATACATGGGCATTACTCATCGCACCGTCGAAGACGAGGGTTATGTTGCGTCCGGTGGTATCGGGGAGTTCGAAAGATGTACGGTATGTCCCTTTCCCGATAAACGGCAAGCCGCCGGTACGACCGGTTTTTATACTTTTTTCTTTTTCTCCGTTTTGCTCGACAGCTACGATTTGGAGGTCGTTCGCTTTATCGAACGGTCCGTATATAGCCCAATCGTGCGGGACTCTGACCTGTTCCCATTGTGTACCGGTATCCGGACGTCCTTTGGTAAATTCCCAACCGTCGTTAAGGGTAGTGACACACCTTTCGGCTTTGAGAGGAAAGGTAATGACTCCCGAAAGAGCCATTACCGTAAAAATTAAGGATCTGTTCATAAAAGTTATTTGTTTTTAAATGCATCGAGTGCAACCGTTGGCGCATCGTTGTCGAAGCATCCCAAGCTATAACCGTCGTTATAACCGTTCGGTGCCTGCGGTTCCCAATAGAAGATACCTTCTACATCGGTAGCCATCATTTGGGTGATCAACTGCTTGCACAACTCCCCTTGGTCGTACGGCATGCCGATTTCACAAATCATTACAGGCTTGTTATATTTCTGCTTCAAATGAGCGATGTTTGCAATACAGTCGTTTGCTACTTTTTGCCAACCGCCGGTTTCTCCCTGCTGTTCAGCCCAATAGGGATAGAGCGACATCCCGATCATATCGTATTTGCCGCCGTTGTTTTCAAGAATGTCGAACATGCGGTCGTAAGCCCATTGGTTGTTGCCTCCGTCGAGATGCACGATGACTTTCGCTTCCGGAAGTACGGATTTGACCGCATCGTATCCGGCATTGTTGAGTCCGGTAAGTTGGACGGGGTTATCCACCGAGCCGACGGGTAGCATCATGCCGGGAGTCGTTTCATTCCCGACCTGCACCCATTCGGGGGTAACTCCTGCATGAACAAGAGCCGTCAGGGTTTCGGTCACATGTTGGGCAAGCGCGTTTTTGAGTTCGTCGAAAGAGAGCTCTTTCCAAGCAGCCGGCATTTCCTGATGTCCGGGGTCTGCCCATGTGTCGGAGAAATGAAAGTCGATCATCGTTCTAAGTCCGAGCCGTTCGGCACGACGGGCTTTGACGACTACATCGTCGATGTTGTTCCAACCCTCTTTGGGATTGACCCAGACCCGTAGCCGGATGGAATTGACACCGCAGTAGTCGCGTAGCAGTTCCATGCACTCCATCTCCTGACGGTCTGTTCCGGGGGTATAGAATTTACGTCCCTCTGCTTCCATCTGGGTGAGCCAACTTACATCGGCACCACGGGCAAATCCCGATTCTTTTTTTATTGTCGAGGAGTTTTCCTGTCTCGGGTTGGTGATCGGTCCGTTTTCCGAGCATGAGCCGCAAGCGATAGAAGCGGCTAATAGGCATGCGGATATTATTGTTGTCATTTTCATGGATGTCTTTTTATTTAAGCGAATATGAATAGGTTTGTTTGCCGAAATCTACGGTGAGAACATAAGTCTCCCCGACTGTCAGCGCATTGTCTCCGTCGAATCCGGTCGTCGCGTCGGAATGTCCGAGCCGGAGTGTTCCGTTGCCGCCCCCGAAGAAAAGTCCCCAATCGTTGTTGATAAGGACTTTTACTCCCCACGGAGTCTCTTTTTCTTTTACAAATTCGGCGGTAAATATCTCCGGACTTTCAACAGATTGAGTCATGGGATGTTCCGTCCAGTCATCATTTAGTCCCACAAATGTAACGTTTTTAATTTCGGTAAGCAAGTATGTGAGATCTTTTAGATTGAAATCCATTACATACAATCCTTTTTCCGGAGCCGGGATGTTTCCGTCCGAATCGGCGAGGATGAGGCTGCCGCTGAGCGGTTCCGAACCTTCGGCTGCTTTGTATGCCGTAGCCCAATCGGGTTGGGGATAAGCCCGATATCCCCATTCGGAGTCGATCCAATGGGCTCCGCCATACGCCAATGCACTTTCGTCGTAGAGTGAGAGGTAATCGTCGAAACCATCCCAAGTTACTAACCCCGAGAAGTAAAGATAAGGTTCAACCTCGGGTTCCGGCGCAGCTTCTCCGGCTTTGATGGTCAGTTCGAGGGGATTGGAAAGGTCGAGGACGAGATTGGTTTCTCCTGCGGGAAGATCCAAAGTCAGGGCTGATCCTGTATTCCCGAAAGTGAGATTCTGGCTATCTCCGCCGAACGATACGGATTGTTGGACAGCCGGTCCCATATCGGTGGTCTCGCGGTTATAGAGACTTCCTTGCCCACTGACGGTGATGGTGACGGTCGAAGCGGATGCCAGATCGACCGGGAGTGTCCATTGGTTGGCTTTTTGATTGTAGGTCATTTCGCCATTGATATCGCCATCCACGGTGAGATTGTCGATGTGTAGTGCGCTCCACCAGCCTTCTATCGTATTCAGTGTGGTGAAGTAACAACCGGCGGGATCGGGGAACCAGAAATTCCAGTGGTCGTCGGCAGACGATGCGTGGAAAGTCTTTCCTTCTTGTCCGAGATTGCCCCAGACTACATTGTTCGCTTCGCGGAACCACCAGTTCATCCAGCCATTCACACCCATGAACCCTTGATAGATGCCGTTTTCGTCGGGTGAGGCAAGTTGCATGGAGGTTTCGTTCCAGTCTTTATCGAGCACGGTGCCGAGGATCAGACGTATGCGGTAGGATTGTACCATAACCCGGATGACCGTGGAGTATGCCGGTTCGGTGTTTGCCGATAGTACGGAACGGATGCGGATAAAGAGCGGCGCTTTTTCGTCGGCGATATATCCCAAACGTCCGAGCAAAGAGTTTAATTCTCCGCACAAGAACTGACGGGAACGTACGCCTTTCTCTACGCTGAGGTCGATGACGGTCGAGAATTGTTCGTCGGGCGAAAGCTGGATGGTTTCTTCCGCTGCATTGACGGGTGCTTGCAGCAGGGTATCGCTCAATGCGAGCTGTCCGTCGCCGCTCCAATAAATGGACATGGCGAGAGCCTGCGGATTGTCGGGTGTCAGGATTATATCTCCTGTCGCGCCTCCCAGCGTCATTTGATCGGAAGGCAGGACATATACCGGTTCGATGTCACTGTCGCAAGAGGCAAGGCTCAATGCCGTGATCCCCGACAGGAATGCTGTTTGTAATATATTTTTCAGTTTCATGGTCGATTATCAATAAAGCGGGTTCGACAGATTGGGGTTTGCGGTCAGGTCGGTATCGGGAATGGGGTAGATGTTGTATTTCTCATTGACGGATCGTCCGTTCAACACGCCGCCTTTCCATTGCCAGATATAAGCATCGGTTGTAAACTTGCCGAATCTTATGAGGTCGGTGCGACGGATAGATTCGAGGTAGAGTTCACGACCTCTTTCGTCGAGTATAAAGTCGAGGGTGAAATCTGCATCGGAGATCTTTCCACTCTCATCTCTGCCGTAAGCCCTGAGCCGGACTTCATTTACAAGATCCAGAGCTTCTGCCCGTGTAATACCGGCTCCGCCGCGGAGCAGTGCTTCGGCTGCCATGAGGTAGACATCAGCCAGACGGATCATCGGGTAATCGGTAGAACAGCCGGTAGCGGCGGAATTGGAGGCAGCCACACCTTCGTCGGTCAGATTGGAGAATTTCTCAAAGAAATATCCTTCCGACTGGTTGTCTATCGGACCGGTGAAATACTGTTCCTGCCCGTCGGTATAGAACAGGGCACGGCTGTCTTTCGTGTTGCTGATGTCACCGAATTTTTCGACGATCTCGCCACGGGCGCGGAACATTCCCCAGCCGTTTGTAAGCCCGTATTTCGCCGGATCTTGGGAACTGGAATTACCGCACGAGCCGCATACGAGGTATGTTCCTCCGCCCCACGTTACGGATGTGGTGGCATCGCATACCATGGCAAACAATATTTCGTGAGTGCGTTTGTGGTTGTCTGCATTGAACAGTTTGGCGTATTCGGGTTCGAGGTAGTAAGCCGGATTGGATATTACCTTATGGCATGCGGTTATACACTCGGTATAATACTTGGTGTCGGTTGTGCCGCGATATACCGCGCTGTTCAGATACAGTCGTGCGAGGAGTGCCCATGCGGTAGGTCTGCTTGCCCTGCCGTATTCGTTCGTTTCGGGCAGTGCCGATTCGGATTCTTCTGCGACGAGCGATTTCAGTTCGCTTTCGATGAAATCGAACAGCCCGATGCCGTCGTATGCTTCGGGAATGAAGCCGGTGACGGGCGTATTTTCGTCTACCTTGGGACCTTTGCGATAGAGGTCGAGCACCATCCAATAGCTAAAAGCTCTCATGAAGCGGGCTTCGGAACGGTACGCTCTTATCTCTTCCTGTTCGGATGCGCTGAACTTCGACAAGGCTTCGTCGGAACAGTTGCGAAGAAATTCATTGCAGAGGGTTATGTTGAAGAATAACCAGTAATACGAATCGGAAACCCAAGAATCTTTGGCGTTCCAGTCGATATAGGTCAGATCCACGAGGTTGTTTCCGGACAACCATGTATTGGCAACTTCGTCTGTGGCGGCTTCTTGGAGGTTGAAGTAGCCGCGGGAGAAATCCTGACCGTTGATCGTGGTCAGGTCGCCGTTGTCACCGCCTTGTCCTTGTCCGGCGAGAACATAGGAGGCATATATTTTGGCGAGAACTTTTTTGTAGTTCGCTGCTTCCGTATAGACATCTTTTGATGTCGTTTCGGTAACCGGCATCTGATCGAGATCGTCGATGCAACTGCTGAACAGCATTCCGAATCCCATTACGAGGCCGAGCAATATATTTATTTTGTTCATTATTTTCATTTTAGAAATTGATACCGATTGTTACTGAATAAGTGCGTGGCCGTGGATAAACAGCCGTATCGACACCGTTTGAACTTTCAGGATCGACGCCCTTGTATTTGGTTATGGTAAACACATTCTGGACCATCGCCGAAACATGGAGATTCAGGCTTTTGTAAATCTGCCCGAAGTCGTATGTCAGTTGAAGGTTATCCATTTTTAGGAACGATGCGTTTTCGAGGTAGTAGTCGCTCTGGAACTGACGGCGCTGGAAACGGGTGTCGAGGAAACTACGGTTGAGGTTGTTCAACTGATAGTCGTTATAGCTCATGGTTTCCCATGCACCGGTATTCATAGCCATACCGTTGAAGATATATCCTCCGATGTTGGCACGGAGGGATGTGGACAATGTCCATTTCTTGTACCGGAGGTTGGTGGAGAATCCCAGAATCCAATCGGGTGCTGGCGAATGGCAGTGATAGCGGTCGTTGTTTGTTATCTGACCGTCGCCGTCGAGGTCGGCGTAAAGACCTTCGATCGGTCTGCCTGTTTCCTGATCGTACAATTGTTTGTACAGATAGAATGCATAGGGCGCATAATCGGTCGAGAATACCTGCATCTGGTAAGCGTCAATCCACGGACCTACCTCTGTGTCGGGGCTCGGTGCACCGGGCGTCAGGGTCAGGTTCTTGATGCGGACTTGCTGCCATGCGGCATTGGCGGTGATGTTCCAAGTCCAGTCTTTCTTGTCGATCACTCGGGCGGTAAGAGCCAGTTCTACACCTTTTGAATCGACATTACCGACATTTTCGAGCATCAGTTTGTCGAAGTTCGTTCCTGCCGGAACCGGAACGGTGGCAAGCAGGTTCTCTGTTTTACGGGTGTAAAGGTCAGCCGAGAATGTGATTCGGTTTTCGAGGAAGGCAAGGTCGATACCGTAATTCCATGATTTGGTGGTTTCCCATTTCAGATCCGGGTTGTATGCTTCCGGGCGGTATGTGTAGACGGGATTGCCTCCGAAAAGATATTGCGCACCGTCGAGCCCGGGCGTATAGACCGGAATATATCCGTAGTTGGTTATGCCGTCCTGCTGTCCGGTCACACCGTATGATGCACGCAGTTTCATGTCGTTGAACCAGTCGCGCACCGGTTCAAAGAAATTTTCCTGCGAGACACGCCATGCAAGGGCTACCGACGGGAACGTACCCCAACGGTTGTTTTTCGAAAAACGCGATGAGCCGTCGCGGCGCACGGTCGCCGTCAGAAGATAGCGGTTCATAAACGTATAGTTTAGACGTCCGTAATATGAAAGGAGCGTGTGGCGTTGGTCGGTGGCAGCCGATGTGGATTGCTGTACGCCGTCTGCGTTAAGCTCGGCATAAAACGGTGTCGTATATTGCCAGTGTTGATAGTCGTAGCCGAATGTGGCGTCGATGTTGGATTTAATGGATTCGAAATCGCGGTTATAGTTGGCATAAACGGTTAATAACCGGTTGTGATTCTTTTGCGGTCCGTATTTGTAGTTGCGGCCGCCGGTGGTATAGTACGAGAACGCTTCTTTCGGAACGAATATCTTGCCTTCTCCTTTCGACCAGTCGTAACCGCCGGTGGCATGAAGTCTCAATCCTTTGACCCAGCGGATGTTCCAGTCGATGTCGATATTGCCGATGACGCGGAATACATCCGATGTCGATTTGTATTGATTCAACCGTCCCAAAGCGTTGGCGAGAGCTCCGGTAACAGGAACGCCGTTGGCATCGACCGCTTCGTTGTATCCGCCGAAAGCTTCTTCTCCCGAATAGACGGGAATGGTCGGGTTGAGGGTAGCTCCGCCCCAGATTGCGTCTGTGTCGGCAAACCGGTTGTTGGAATACGTTCCTTTCAAACTGATCTGGAACCGGAGTTCGTCACGGAAGAATGAGGGGGTGAGGTTCAGGTTTCCGGTGAAACGTTTGGCGTTGTCGGTTTTCAGAATACCATCCTGATAGTATGCTCCGGCAGAAACCCGGAAAGGAAGCCAACGTGCAGCCCGTCCCGAGACACTCAGGTTGTTGTCTGTGCCGAATGCGGTCTGGTAGATCAGATCGTTCCAATTGGTGCGGCTTTCTCCGAGCAGGGATTGTTGGTGGTCGGTGCCCAGTTCGTTCACGATGCCGATAAATTCGTCGGTCGAGAGCATGTCCGAAGTTTTGGTCTTTGTCGATAACGAATTGGTCGTTTGGAAAGAGACCTTGATCCCGTCGCCTTTGCCTTTTTTAGTCGTGATGATGATGACTCCGTTGGATGCCCGCGAACCGTAGATTGCGGTGGACGATGCGTCTTTGAGAATGGTCATGCTTTCGATGTCGTTCGGGTTGATGAGGCTTAAAAAGTTTCCGCTGCCGCTTACCGATCCGCCGATTTCCATCGGCACACCGTCGAGAACGATAAGAGGATCGTTCGAGGCATTGAGCGAGGCTCCGCCACGGATGCGTATCGTTGAACCGGAAGTCGGCGAACCGCCGCCGTTTACAATCTGTACACCTGCGATTTTTCCGTTTACCAGTTCTTCCGGAGACGAAATCATACCCTGGTTGAACTCTTTTTCGCTTACGGTCGAAACCGATCCTGTAAGATCGTCTTTCTTACGTACACCGTAGCCGATGACAACGACTTCGTCCAGAATTTCGCTATTCGTTTTCATGGTCACATTCATAATATCGGAGGTGATATCAACCGTCAGGTTGTCGTAGCCGAGATAAGAGAATGTAAGTTGTTTGGCTGCCGTAGTGGTTTTAAGAGAATAATGACCGTCGATGTCGGTGGATGCACCAGCCGGTTCTCCTACAACTTTGACCGTTGCGCCAATCAACGGTTCACCGGTTTCGTCAATGACAGTACCCGTCACTGTCCTTTGTGTCTGGGCATAAGCCGAATCGGGTATAAGGAGAATTGAGAGAAGAAGCCCCAATAGCCAACTCCTTACTTCGGCATTGCCAATTGCTTTGCTCATTAGAAATACGTGTTGTTATTTATCTTGATAATAATTTAAGGTTATCGATATGGTATTAGACATTTCCAAAATCAAGTATCATAAACTTACCCCGATGTCTTTAACAAAAATAATTTATTGATAAGAAAAAATTTTTTAATTATCGGACAATTGATGCAAGAGATCGGACGCGGAGCGTGATGATAGGATAAAATTCGCGACTTTGTCCGATATTTTATACATTCTCGTCGTCCGACTGGTATTGGCTGGGTTTGACTCCGAATTGATTCTGGAAACACTTGGCAAAATAGGAGGGCGTCTTGAACCCGACTAAATAACTTATCTCGGCAACGGTAAATCGGTGCTGGCTGAGGAGCAATGCCGCCTTTTGCAGCCGGACGCTTTTGATATAATCCAACGGCGGAACACCGATGTATTTTTTGATGAGGCGGTAGAGCTGTTTGTTGGGTATTCCGCTCTTTTCACACAGCTGATTGACATTCAGATCGGGATCCGATATGTTGTCTTCGATAATTTTTGCGATCTTGGCAAGCGATTTTTCGTTGATCGTTTCGGCTTCGATCGGTTTGGATTCTGCTTCTGTGATGGTCTGAATACGGACTTTTTCCTTTATTTCGCTCCTTGCTTTCAACAGTTGTTTGATTCTGCCGAGCAATGCGGCAGGTTCGAACGGTTTTGCCATAAAAACGTCGATGTTCAGTTTGATGCTTTCGTTTTCCGTTTGATTGTCGTTTCTGGCAGTGAGCATGATGATCGGAATAGAAGCCAGGCGGGGATTCTGTTTCATTCGTCTGACCATGTCGAGCCCGCTCATGATCGGCATCATCTCATCGACAAGGATCAGATCGGGTACGAACGATGCGGCAATGGCAAGTCCCGAACGTCCGTTCTCGGCAGAAAGGCATGTGAAATCGTTTTTGAGCATATCCATGATGAACCCGGCAATCTGCAAATTGTCCTCGACGATGAGTATTTTGGATTTGCCGTTATCGCCTGCGGAAACGCTTTGATGGATTTCCGGCAGTACTTTGTCCGATATCGGTAGGGTCACGACGAACGAAGTGCCTTGACCTTCCTTGCTGTAAAGATTGATATTGCCGTTCATCAGTTCCAGGTATTTCTTTATCAGATACAAACCGAGCCCTGTCCCCTCGCGAAGTCTGGCGGTCGATGGGGAACGGAACATCCTTTGGAATACGAGCGACTGGTCGATGTCGGAAATGCCCACGCCGTCGTCCGAAACGACGATTTCGACCTGTTCTCCCTGTTTGCTGATTCCGCAGGATATTGTCGCTCCTTCATCGGAGTATTTGCAGGCATTGGAAAGCAGATTGGTAATTACCGATTCGAATTTAACGGCATCGGCTTCGATAAGAATTTGCGGGCAGGAGGTATGGAAGATAAATTTCTTTTGAGGGTGGTTCTCCTTGAACACTTCAAATACGCCTTTACAAAAATCCACCACATCGAATATGGAGATAATCAGGAGATTCTCGTCCGTATCTTCCAGATGTTGAAGTTCCAGTGTGCGGTGAATCATATTGTTCAGCCGCACGGCATTGTCGTATACGGTTTCGAGTGCCTTTTTGCTTTCGGGATCTTTTGCCTGTTCTTTCATCAGACTTACCGGACCGAGGATCATCGAAAGGGGCGTTTTGAGATCGTGTGAGATGGTGGATAAGAATGACAATTTGCGTTCGACATTCTCTAATGCCGTTTGTCGCTCTTGTTCTTGAAATGTTCGGATATTCTTTCTCCGGACATACCAGACGATCCAGTATATGATACCCAATCCTGCAAGGACATATAGGATAATTGCCCACCAGGATAATGCCAGCGGCGGTTCGACCGTGAGCGGTACCGAGATCGGGGCAGCCGGTGAGCCGACGGTCTTGACTAGTACGTTGTAGTCGCCCATCTTTAAATCGGAGAAAGTGATTGCGTTTGCGCCTTCGGGCATGACAATCCATTCGTCTACGGTGTCGGCGGAAGATTCGGTCAGTTTATACATGTATCGTTGGACCGAAGTAGGGGAATAGTTCAGTGTGCTGACGATCCATGTAACGTTCCCGCCATAGGGAATGGTCAAGCCGTGGGTCCCGCTCTTGATATCGGACAAATTGAAATGTCCTTCGCCCCGGTCGTTGAGCACCATTCTGATAGCCTTGTAATCGACACTGTTGCCGATCGCTTCGTTATCGACCGCAAGAATTTCGTTCGTCCCGCCAAGATAGACCAGATTGCTTGTCCGGTCCTCATATATTGCCGTGTACGATCTTTGAGGAATGGGCAGAAGGGCTGCTTGCAAGGTGTTGCCATCGATGCTCCATACGTTGCTTTGTGTGGATACCCACATCCCGTCCCCGACTTTTTCCATAGCCAGAATGGTTTCATCGCTGTTCGTGTGGGGGAAGTTTACGGTCTTATGTGTCCCGTCGTTATCATTGAAAATGATTACACCGCCTTTGAATGCGCACCAGATTCGCCCGCGGTTATCCATGCTTATGTCGGTCGGGTAGCCGCCTGTCAGTTCGAATATATCGTATTTCACTAATTGTTTCGACGACGGCGTGTATCGGGTCAAAGCATTGTCGCGGAACAAAAGGATCCAAAGATTTCCGTGGGTGTCTTTAATCACATCGTTTACAAGGTCGTTCGCCAATCCCGCACCCGATGATTCCGTGTCGGCGTTGAGAGCCATATCGGAAACGATAATGCCCCCTCGGTGGTTGAACTTCTCTTTGTGTACATAATGAAGCCCGTTAAGGAAACTGCCCACCCATAAATAATCACCGTCTTCTACTAAGGCATATACCCAGTTCGAATTGCGCTCTCCATGTTCATCCACGATATGGAATACGTCGAAACAATCTTTCGCCCGGTTGTACCGGTTGATTCCTCCGTCGGTGGCAAACCAGATCTGGTTGTCCGTATCTTCGTGGATTGCCCGGACTCGGTTGTGCGACAATGAGTTGGATATCCCGGTATGTCTGTACCAATGGGGTGTCGAATCGTACGACAGCCGGATTACGCCGTTTGTGCCTCCGAACCAAAGATTGTCTCTGCTGTCCCGATAGATGGAGTGTATTTCGTTCCCTTCGCCGGAGTGTACGAGTGTGCTGAGTTTGATTGTCCGTATCGACCGGGTGTTGGATGCGATGGAGAAGCCCCGTTCGTGCCCTGCCCATATATTATGCTCCGCATCGGAGTATATGCACCATATCTCATTGTCTGCCAGACTTAATTCCTGCCGGGAATCGTGCCGGTAGTGCTTGATGCTGTCTTCATATAATTCGAATACACCGTTGTCGGTACCGATCAGTATGTGCCCCGAATCTCCTTTCGACAGGCTTTTTATGACGTTGCTTTCGACCAGCATGACTTTTTCCCAATGTTCGATGATCGGAGAATATTTATAGAGCGAGCCTTCCCCTCCGATATAGATGCTTTCGTTATCTTCCGCTTCGAGCAGGCAATTGGCAAACAAGGTGTGTTGTCCCGGTGTTTCTATCTTTACTTTCAGCGGCTTGAATATTTCAGCCTGCGCATCCCATCTTGCCACGCCGTTGTAAGTGCCGGCATATAGGATTCCTCTGCTGTCGCGCAGGATAGAATACACCGACCTGTGGGGTAGTCCCTTGGAAAAATCGGATACCTTTTCGTTTTTAAGATTGAGCCTGATGATTCCGTTCAATCCTCCGATCCACAGATTCTCGTCGATCAGGAGCAGTGTGCGTATTTCTTTGGGAGTAGCGGTTCCGCTTGGGGAAACTGTGCCGGAAAGGTAGTCGTATATCAACAGCCCGTTGTTGCTGCCGATGAAAAGGCGGTCGTCTTTTTCGACGATGGAGTATATCTGTGTGCCGAACAATTCATGCTCTCCCACCGGGTGAGTGGTTACTCCGTCGTAGAAATACAATCCGCTGTTTGTGCCTAACCACATTATTCCGCGGGAGTCCCGGAATAGGCAGAACACAGCTGTCTTTTTGCTCTCCACCGCAATATTTTTCCACGACAGTTCCGCTTCCGGTAATTGTGGGGCTGAATGGCTATGGAATGGAATCCCTATAACCAATATAATCAATATCGGTTTGAGCAGATAGGACAAACTGCGGATATTCATGATGCCGTCGGTATTAGATGTAACAACAAAGGTATTAATTTTAAGGAATATAATGCATCCGTTGTCCGATATATAAGGCAACATATCGGACTAATCATGCAACAAACCGGACTTTAAATAGGTACGTACCGGAATATAAATCGGGATGTCGCGAAAAAGGTGGGTGAGATCGGGCGCAAGGCATCGCGGACGACAGGTGTTTATGGAATAATGACTTTGTCCGAATTCCGGTAATGGTATCGTAACGTTTGTTCCCGGAGGGGATTCGGGATGAATTAATGGGGATATAAGAAAAGAGAATGACTGTCGGTCTATCGACTTTGGGTCATTCTCTTTTTCAGGAAGAGCGGCAAACGAGGCTCGAACTCGCGACCCTCAGCTTGGGAAGCTGATGCTCTACCAACTGAGCTACTGCCGCAGGTGCTTCGGATAAAGCAAGGCAAATGTAGGTATTTTTTTTGAATGCACAAGCTATTGGGCGGGTAAGTTTTCAGAATTTTGATGCGATAAGCCCGGTTGCCGTTTTACCGTGCGTATTTTCTTCGACAAGGAGAGAAAAAGGTGCAAGGGCATAAACTTTTTCCCGAAGCAACCGCGATGCCGGCTCGAAAAAATTCCGTAAGTTTGTTTTGCCGAAATGCGCATGTGGCGGGATATTTTATCCGAAGCCGGATGACGCGATTGTCGGGCTTATGAAGAAAAGATGAAGATATGGTACGAATAGGATTGCTTTCCGATACACATGCTTGGTGGGATGAGCGGTATGCCCGTTATTTTGCCGATTGCGACGAGATATGGCATGCCGGCGACATCGGTTCGGAAGAGGTGGCGGACAAGTTACAGGCGGTGAAGCCGTTGCGTGCGGTATGGGGGAATATCGACGGACAGGAACTGCGTCGTCGTTTCCCTCAACATCAGCGGTTTACTGTCGAAGGCGTGTCGGTATGGATGACACATATCGGCGGATATCCCGGTCGTTACGACCGGAATGTGACCCCGGAGATTTATATGCGCCCGCCGAAGTTGTTCATTGCCGGGCATTCGCATATTCTGAAAGTGATGTACGACCGGACGTTGAAATGTCTGCATATCAACCCCGGTGCTGCCGGTCGTTATGGGTTTCATAAGAAACGGACGTTGATGCGTTTTACGATCGACGGCAGTGAGATCAAGGATTTGGAGGTGATCGAACTGGCTGAGAACGAGCCGATGCGCGAGGATTAGATATTCAGTTCGTGACGCACGGTGTCGATGGTCGTCCAAAAATGATTTTCTATCGGGGCGAAAAACGAGGCTTTGGGAGCATGGGCGGGGATTAATGCCTTGAACGCTCCGGGGATACAGCGTATCTCGATGCGTGCCTCCATTTCTATCGGTTCGCCGTCGATGTGCATCGGTCCTTCTTTTTCGCGAATGATCGTGAGCGATTCGGTAGAGAAGTAGCGGATGTTTTCGTCTTCGTCGATGTGACGGGTGAAGAGTAACAGTGCGAGCAGGGGGGCGTCGATCGGGGTGATGGGCGCGAGCAGGGTGACATCGATTTTGCCGTCCTGCATGCTGGCATGAGGGGCTATATAGGCATTATTGCCGTATTGCGAGGCATTTCCGCAGGCAATGAGGAATGCTTGTTCGCAAATGTCTCCGTTGGGCATCTCGATGCGATAGTTTTCGGAGTGGTATTTCAGATATTCGGCAAGAGCCTTACGGACATACGACAGTTTCCCGCGTTTGGTGCCTTGCGCGAATTTCAGGCTGACGAGTGCGTCGAATCCGACACCGCAGGTGCAGAAGAACGGGCGATCGTTGGCTGTACAGCAATCGAGATCGACGACGCATTGTTCGTTGATGATCTGCAATGCTTTGCGGGGATTCATCGGGATTCCGAGATGGCGGGCAAGCCCGTTGCCCGAACCGATGGGGACGATGCCGAGGGCTGTGCTGCTACCGATCAGTTCCCGGGCTACTTCGTTGCAGGTACCGTCGCCGCCGATAGCGATCACGCAGTCGATCTGTTCTGCCACTGCCTGACGGGTCAGTTCCGCTCCATGTCCCGCGTATCGGGTATATATGATGTCGATTTCGAACCGGTCGTTGTCGAGTGTTTCACGAATCAGTTCCGGCAAATCTTCTTTCGACCGTGTTCCCGAAATGGGATTGATGATTGCTAAAAGATGTTTTTTCACCGTCGGAATCTTTTTTGTTTTGTTGATTGACTAAGGAGGTGTCCGAATTTTGAATTCAAAATTAATTTAAACAACCTCCGATTAGATCAACAAAAATACGAAAAAAATGATTTCTTTTGCACATATATCGGCGAAAGCCATAAAAAGAGTGGAATATGGATTATTTAAAACAGTCGTTGGTGCGTAGCGTATTGGCATTGCTGATCGGCATCGTGTTATTGGTATGGCCTAATGAGGCGGTTCATTATTTCTTTTTGGTGTTCGGTATTTTGCTGCTGGTTTCGGGCGGAGATTCGATCTGGCGTTTCGTATCGGCGCGTAAGTCGGGCGATATTCTGACCCCGTTGTTGGCAATGGGTATCTGCGAGGTGTTGATCGGAGTCGTGTTCGTGGTCAATCCCGAGATTCTGATGAACTTCCTGATCTTGATTTTCGGTTTGATATTGCTGTTTGTCGGAGCTTACGAGGTGATTTTGTTAGTGTCGTACAAACTGCGTTTCGGCTGGTACTACCTGTTACCGGTGGTTGTATTGCTGATGGGCATATTGCTGCTGGTCAATCCGTTTTCGGCGACACAGGCTATTCTGGTCATGTTGTTCGGGATCTCGGTGATTCTTTACGGCGTATCGGGGATTATCGATTACTATCGCATCCGGCAACTGATCCGTTAGAACTCAATCGACAGCCGCAGGTTGAATTGCCGTCCGGTCAGGTAGTTGGGCACGGCATATTGCGTGTTGGTGATGTCGGTTACCCAATAGTATGAATTGACGTTGTTGATACCCAGCAGGTTGAAGACATCGAGCCCGATCCATACGCTTTTGAGATGCCGCAACACTCCCCGTTGCAGCAGTTTGTCTTCTCCGCCGACGAGGAGGCGCGACGCGCCTATATCCACACGTTTGTATGCGGGTGTCTTGAAATATCCGGCTTCACGACCTTTACGGGGCGATCCGACCGGCAGACCGTCGGCAAAGATCGCTTTCAGGCTGACTTTGTATTTGGGGAAGCGCGGTACATAGTCCTGAAAGAAGAGGGCGATGCTGTAACGCTGGTCGGTGGGGCGCGGTACTTTCACTCCGCGATAGGTCTCTTCGGTACGCATCAATGAGAAACTGATCCACGAGTCGGTACCGGGGACGAATTGACCGAATAGTTTTACATCCAGCCCGGCGGCATATCCTTTGGCTTCGTTCCGTCCACTGTACCATACCCGCACATTATCCACTTCGTAGGGTACCAACCGGTCGAGGTGCTTGTAGTATGCTTCGACGGTGAGTTTGAACGGGCGGTTTACAGCCCTGAACGTATAGTCGCCACCCAGTACCACGTGCACGGAGCGTTGCGATTTGATGTTCCGGTTCAGCCGTACGACGTAACTGTTGGCTACTTGGGCTATGGTGTCGCGAAATTCTTTGTAGAAAGGCGACTGGTAGTATAGTCCGGTGGCGAAGCGCATGGTCATCTGCTCGCAGAACGAGGGGATGTAGCTTGCCGAGACTCTGGGGCTTGCCAAAAATTCGTTGTTGAAATCCCAATAAGACATTCTGACGCCGCCGGCGAATACGAAGCGCCCGATCGAGGTGCGTAGCCGGTAGGTATCCATTGCAAATGCCGAAATGCGGTTGCTGCCTATGTCGTGTTTCGACGACAGGTTGTAGATCATGTCGATACGGTCGTCGTGATTGGGCAGGGTATATCCGGCAGAGTCGCGCATTTCCCATTCGCGTACCCGGTCGTGTATCTGCTCGTGCTGGTAGGTCAATCCCCATTTCAGTTCGTGTGCCTTGAACTGGGTCACCCCTTTCAATGTGGTGGCGATTACGCTTGCTTTCAGTCGGTTGCGTGCGTGCTCGTGGTAGGTCCCTACGCCTTGCGAGCCGGTAGACTCGGTCGCATCGGACGATCCGTCGCTGTTTTCCACGTTGTCTAACCAATATTGTCCGGCGATGTCGTAGGTCACCAGTTCGTTGGTAAGGAATGCGGAGGTCATCCACGCGAATTGCGTGTATTTGTTCAACTGGTAATTCAGGGCCAATGCGCCGAAATAGGTCTCGAAACGGTCTTTTTCCAGTCCGTCGAAATAGACGCGGAATTTTTTTGCAGAGTTGATCGTACCGAATGAGGTTGTCCGCTCGTGGGGCGTGAATTTATAGTCATTGACGGAGATGTTGCCCAAGAGCGATATTTCCCATTTGGGGTGGAACCGGTAGGTCAGAAATGTTTGATAATCGAGATACGACGGGTCGTAATCGCCTTTCGTGTCGAGCGAACTGAGCAGGGTGGAATTGGTTTTATACCGGAATCCGTGGAGCTGTGAAAATTTTTTGGTCGAGTGCCCTACGTGTGCACTGGCACCGAGAAAACTGCCTGCCACCGATCCTTCGAATGCTTCGGGCTGTTTGTAGGTAATATCGAGTACCGACGACATTTTGTCGCCGTATTCTACCGAATAGCCGCCCGACGAGAAGCCGACGGAGCCTACCATATTGGGGTTGATGATACTTAATCCTTCCTGTTGCCCGGAACGGATCAATAGCGGGCGGTACACTTCTATCCCGTTGATATAGACGATGTTTTCGTCGAAGTTCCCACCGCGTACCGAATATTGCGAACTCAGTTCGTTACTGGAATTGACCCCGGCGAATGTCGTCAGCATCGACTCGATACTTCCGCCGGAGGCATCGGGCATCACTTTCAGGTCTTTGGCTTCGATGCGCTGCAACGAAGTGTGTTGCCGTCGGTATTCGGTTACTTCCACTTCGTCGAGCAGTTTGCTGCTTTTCTGCAACCGTACGTTCAGTGATGCATCTTCTTTCAGGTCGATCAACTGCCGTCGTTCTTCGCGGAAGCCGAGGCAGGAGTAGATAACGGTGATGCTGTCGGCTATCGGCAGGGATATTTGATATTCGCCTTTCAGGTTGGACATGGTGCCGATCGTTGTGCCGGCTACCCGTATGGTCGCCAGTTCGATCGGTTGGTTGTCGGCGTCGATAACCTTACCCGTCAAGGTCACCCGGCTTTGTGCCCGAAGCGACAAAGCCGTGGTCAGAATCAATAGGATAAGGTATATATATCGTTTCATTGTTCGTTCGCAACCGTTTCCTGTGGGCGGAAACATCATTAATAATAACGTGAAAAAATCCGTTTCCGTATATCGCGTTTGCAAAAGTATAAAAAATATGGGAGGAATAGGGTGCAACGTTTTTTTGTAGAATGTTTATATCTATGAATTTCGCCGATAGGATTGTCCCGGGAAATTATTACTTTTGTACAGAGATAAAATAAAGGAATGTATGGAAAACTTTCATGAACTGTTGCTCCAACGCCGGAGCATCCGTAAATATACGGAAGAGCCGTTGGCGGCTGACGATGTGCGTTTGTTGCTCGAAGCGGCATTGATGGCACCTTCGTCGAAGCGTTCCACCCCGTGGAATTTCGTTGTGGTGGAAGATAAGGAGATGCTGCATCGCCTTGCGGAATGTAAGGATATGGGTGCCAGACCGATCGAGGGCGCGGCTTTGGCAGTGGTTGTAGTTGCCGATATGACTGTCACCGATACATGGATCGAAGATGCGTCGATCGCAGCTGCATTCATTCAGGTTCAGGCTGCCGATTTAGGTTTGGGCAGTTGCTGGATACAGATACGCGGCAGATATGCCGCAGACGGTACGCCGGCAGAGGAAACGGTACGCGAATTGCTGAATATACCGGAGGAAATGGGCGTGCTGTGCATCATTACTTTGGGGCATAAGAACGAGGAGCGGAAACCGTTCGATCCGGAAAAGATGCTGTGGGAGAAAGTGCATATCGGTCAATGGTAGAAACGGATGGTTTGAAAGTCGTATGGATCGGTGCCGGTAATCTGGCGACCCGTCTTTCTTTGGCAATGAAGGGGCAGGGCATGAACATCGTACAGTTGTTTAGCCGCACCTCCGAATCGGCACAGGAACTTAGCCTTCGTCTCGATGGTGTCCCGTATGTGACTTCGGTCGAGGAGATACGGGCGGATGCCGATCTGTATATTTTTGCTGTCAAGGATACGGTTTTGCCGGATCTGATACGGCATGTCGCTCCGAACGACGGGTTGTGGGTACATACGGCAGGCAGTATTCCCATGTCGGTGTTCGAGGGGTGGGTGCCGCGGTTCGGTGTGTTTTATCCTATGCAGACATTCAGCAAGGAACGGGAGGTGGATTTTCGGGAAATTCCGTTTTTGATCGAAGCGGCTCGTCCCGACGATGCTGCGTTGTTGCGTCACATCGCCGCTCGTTTGAGCGACAATGTGTACGATGCCGATTCGGTGCAGCGGAAATACCTGCATCTGTCGGCTGTGTTTGCCGGAAATTTCTCGAACCATATGTATGCGATTGCCGCGCGGTTGTTGCAGGAGCATGGGCTACCGTTCGAAGTGTTGTTGCCGTTGATCCGGGAAACTGCGGCAAAGGTGGAACGTATGTCGCCCGTTGCGGCGCAGACCGGTCCGGCGGTTCGTTTCGACCGCAATGTGATGGCGGAGCAGAGTTCGATGCTTTCCGACCGTTCGATACGTGAGATATATGATTTGCTGAGCCGAAGTATTTATCGTTTCAGCGAGCAGAAGGATGTGTGAAAGAAGGGATGTATGAGTAAGATAGATTTCGATTTGACCCGTATACGGGCTTTTGCTTTCGATGTGGACGGCGTTTTGTCGTCGGATGTCGTGCCGTTGCATCCGTCGGGCGAGCCGATGCGTATGGTCAATATCAAGGATGGCTATGCCTTGCAACTGGCTGTAAAGAAAGGGTATCAGGTGGCGATCATTACCGGCGGCCGCACGGAAGCCGTATGGAAACGTTTCGAAGGCTTGGGCGTGCAGCATGTGTATATGGGTGCCGGTGTGAAAATTACGGCTTTTGAGAATTGGCTGGCGGAGTGCGGTTTGTCGGCAGACGAGGTGATGTATATGGGCGACGATATTCCCGATTACGAGGTGATGTGTCGTGCCGGATTGCCGGCATGTCCGGCTGATGCCGCACCCGAAATCAAGTCGGTAGCACGTTATGTCTCTCCGAAACCGGGAGGACAGGGCTGCGGCCGCGATGTGATCGAACAGGTGATGCGTGCGCGGGGCGACTGGATGAGTGATAAACAGGCTTTCGGCTGGTAGAGCCGGGTAAAGTAGTAGCGTTATGTTGAGTAATTTGGATTCGTACGAAATATTATTGGCGAGCAATTCGCCGCGTCGCCGGGAGTTGCTGGCAGGTCTGGGTGTGAAATATCGGGTGACATCGTTGCCCGATGTCGATGAGTCGTATCCTTCGTCGTTGCAGGGCGAAGAGATTCCGCTTTATATATCGCAACTGAAAGCGGATGCTTATCGGTCGCAGATGAAACCGAATACATTGTTGATAACAGCCGATACGATCGTATGGCTGGATGGAAAAGTATATGGTAAACCGCACGACGAGGCGGAGGCTTGTGAGATGCTAAGGGCTTTGTCGGGGCGTACCCATACGGTGATTACGGGGGTGACTTTGACTTCGGCATGCCGGTGTAAATCGTTTGCCGTATCGACCGAAGTGACTTTTGCGGCTTTGACCGATGAGGAGATCGGGTATTATGTGTCGCATTACCGCCCGTTGGATAAGGCGGGTGCGTACGGTGTGCAGGAATGGATCGGTTATATCGGGGTTACAGGGATGAATGGCAGTTATTATAATGTAATGGGATTGCCGATACAACGTCTTTATACGGAGTTGAAGGATTTTTAGAAGATCGGAGCGTAATAAACGGGTGGAATCTAAACTTAACGGAATTGCAATTTGTTTATATTCATGCACCTTTTCTTCGCTCGGCATAGCCCGAATGAGTTCGGTTTTGCTTTCGGCTTATAGAAAACGTTTTTTTATTTGTTTGTGTGTTTTTTTAACATTAATTTTGCGCCGAAAGTTTATTCCCAAAAAATAGTTTAATCATAAATAAAAGTAAAAACGTATGCTGAAAAAATTATTTGTATTTTGTATGCTCGTAGTTTTGGGCATAAGTGCCGTAGAGGCAAGAGTTTCTAAGGATTCGGTCTGGACAACCAACGGATTTGTAGGATTGAAGTTCACACAAGTAAGTTTTACTAACTGGGCTACCGGTGGTCAGAATGCGATTGCCGTGGATGGACAAGCTACTTATCAAGCCGACCTGAACAAAGATAAACATGTATGGCAAAACCGTTTCGAAGCAGCATTCGGTCTGAATAATACAGCCGACGACGGAACCCGTAAAACCAGCGATAAATTGTATATCAACTCTAACTACGGTTATGAAATTGCCAAGACCTTGTATGTCAGCGGTAATGTGACTTTCCAAACTCAATTCGGTCCCGGCTATAATTATAAGGATGTGAAGACTTTGGTTTCCGAATTTCTTTCTCCTGCTTATCTGACGATCGGTGCCGGTCTTACCTATACTCCATGCAAATATTTCACGGCTGTGCTGACGCCGGTCACTTATAAAGGTACTTATATCCTCAGCGATTCGATATCGAGAACGGGCAACTACGGTGTGGAAGCCGGAAAACATGTGTATAACGGTCTCGGTGCAAACTTGAAACTGGAAGCGAACTATGAGTTCTTGAAGAATATGACGATTTATTCCCGTCTTGAACTCTTCTCCGATTATCTGCATAATCCGCAAAATGTGGATGTAAACTGGGAAGTGCAGTTGAATATGGTTATCAACAAATGGTTCTCGGCTTCGGTAACGACCAATTTGCTGTATGACGACGATGTGAAGATCGCCGATAAACATGGGCATAAATCGGCGCGTGTCCAGTTCAAAGAGTTGGTGGGTATCGGTCTGCAATATAATTTCTAATCGAACGTTTTCGATAAGCCGAGAGCAGAGCCGAACAGTGTTCGGGGCTATGCCGAGGCGAGAAAAGGTGCATTGTGATGAACGTTTTCGATAAGCCGAGAGCAGAGCCGAACAGGGTTCGGGCTATGCCGAGGCGAGAAAAGGTGCATGGTAATGAACCGATTTTAGATAGGGAGGGACGTATTCCGATGACATCGGAGTACGTCTCTTTTTTTACTTGCCTCTGTATTCGGCTTGCATTATCTTTTCAGAACATAGGCTGCGCCTCGGCTAAGCTCAAATAAAATTTGGCTTTGCTCTCGGCTTGCACTATCTTTTCAGAAGATAAGCTGCGCCTCAACATAGGTCAAGTAAACTTGCCTCTGTATTCGGCTTGCATTATCTTTGCACAAAAAGATTTAGCCATGCCGAACGATCTGTATCTGTTCAATCCCGAAAATGATTTGGCGATAGCTTTCGGTAAAGCCGGATATACACCTCCGCCTATGGCACGCGCCATAGCGACCGATCTGGGCTTGCTCCCGTTATGGTATGCCGACAATGGCAGTGCCGTGCTTTCTGACGAAATACCCGATCCTGCCTTTTTGTCTATGCTGCAATGTTTCGGGATCGGTTCGCAACCGGTGTTGCCTGCCGATGTAGCGCAAGGCTGTTTTACGGCATGTGTACCGTGGGGATGGAGCGAATATGCCGCCCGCCGGTTCCGGTCGATCGGTATTCCGGATCGTCTGCTGCCCGGAGCGGAACGGTTGGCTCTTCTTCGGCGACTGTCGCATCGTTCGCTGACTGTCGAGGTGATCCGGCGGTTGGGTGAACGGGTGGATTATCCGTTGCCCGATTGTCCGCAGGAACTGTTTTCGTTGGAGGCTCTTCGTTCATTTTTATCGGATTGCCCGTATAGTGTGTTGAAATCGCCGTGGTCGAGTAGCGGCAAAGGTCTTTTTTGGGGCGACGGCGTAATGTCGCAGCCTTTGGAACGATGGGCTGCCGGAGTGTTACGCAAACAGGGTAGTGTAATGGGGGAATGCCGGTACGACAAGATACTCGATTTTGCCATGGAGTTTGCAAGCGACGGCGCGGCGGTACGTTTTGCCGGATATTCTTTATTTGTAACCGATAGCAGAGGGGCATATAAGGGAAACCGTCTGGCTTCGGACGATGTGTTGGAACAGTCGCTTTGCCGGTTTGTACCGCAGTCAGTTTTGACCCAGACCCGCTCGGCTTTGGAGGCGGTCTTTACAGAATGGGTATCGCCCGGTTATTCCGGTTATTTCGGAGTGGATATGTTGATATATCGCGATGCGAAAGGATGTGCCCGGCTACATCCGTGTGTGGAGGTGAATCTTCGGATGAATATGGGTATGGTTGCCCGGATATTCCATAACCGGTATATGCGTCCGGAGGACGAAGGGGGGTATTTTGTCGATTTCTTTTCTTCTCCGTCGGAGCTGCTTGCCGACCATCGGATGCGGATGGCGCATGCTCCTGCCCGGATTATCGGCGGGAAATTGACCGGCGGCTATTTGTCGCTGAATCCGATCGGCGAAAACAGCCGTTATCGGGCGCGGGTGGAAGTCGGGACGACGGCGTTTTGATTTTATCTTGCTTGTTGCCGATGATGATCTCGGCTGTTCTGGTCTGTGTGGCGGGTGTCGAGACGGTTATAAAAAAGAAAAGGTTGTCTCTCGACAACCAATCTTCATTAACCTTAATCTAATACTATGAAAAACACACTGCAAAGGTAAGCCAATTTTTATGTTGTGCAACATGTTTCTCCCATAAAAATGGTCCTGTTTAACTTTATTTTGCAAATAACGTCCGATTGAGCCGGTGAAAATAGTTATGCACTTGGCATAATCCGAATAAATTGGGTATCTGCTCTCATTTTCCATACCTCTGCCGGTGGCGAAGGTAGGATGCACTCGGCATAATCCAAAAAAATTTGGCTTCTGCTCTCATTTTCCATACCTTTGCCGTATGAAACAAAATCGTGAATTGATAGAGAAAGCCTGCCGCAATCTGGGTATTGAGGCATTGAACGAGATGCAGTGTGCTATGTTGGAACGAAGTGCGTCTGCCGATGAAATCGTGCTGCTTTCGCCTACGGGTTCGGGCAAGACTTTGGCATTTCTTTTACCTTTGCTGACGATGATCGATCCGAACCGCAAAGGGGTACAGGCATTGATTCTGGTGCCTTCGCGCGAATTGGCATTGCAGATCGACACGGTGATGCGCAATATTGCCGCCGGCATTAAGGTCGTTTGTTGTTATGGCGGACATTCGGTGCGGGAGGAAACGAAGTCGTTGGCGGTACCTCCGGCATTGCTTATCGGTACGCCGGGGCGTATTCTCGATCATATCGAGCGGGAACATCTGTCGCTCGACGGTTTGCAATTGTTGGTGCTGGATGAGTTCGACAAATGTCTGGAACTGGGTTTCAGGGAGCAGATGAGTGCGATACTTCGTCCATTGCGTTCGCTTCGGAAACGGATATTGACTTCGGCTACGGATAGTGCCGAATTGCCCGATTTTACGGGGTTGAGACATCCGGTGAAACTGGACTTTTTGCAGAATACGGCAGACGAACCGGAGCGATCCCGCTTGTCGTTGTACCGGGTCGATTCTCCGGAGAAAGATAAACTGGATACATTGTTGTCGTTATTGTATAATGTGGAGCCGGGACTGACCCTCGTGTTTTGCAATCAACGCGAGAGTGTGGAACGTGTGCAACGTTTTCTTACTACCAAAGGGCTGATCAGCGAGGCTTTCCACGGCGGTATGGAGCAGCCCGACCGGGAACGGGCGTTGATCAAGTTCCGGAATCGGAGTTCTTATATTTGTATCTCTACCGATCTGGCTGCCCGCGGGCTGGATATATCGGATGTGAAACATATCGTACACTATCATTTACCCTCGGATGAGGAGGCGTTTATCCACCGCAACGGGCGTACTGCTCGGATGCATGCCGACGGAAATGCGTACCTGCTGGTCGGACCTACCGAAACAGTGCCCGAATATGTATCGCAGATAGAAACATTTGTTCCGGACAGCCGGAAAACCGGGATGGCATTGCCTCCGATGGCGACATTGCATTTTGCTGCCGGAAAACGGGAGAAACTGAGCAAGTCGGATATTTTAGGTTTCCTGATTCAACAGGGCGGTTTGACGAAAGAGGATGTGGGAATGATCGATGTGAAGGATCATTTTTCTTATGTTGCCGTTGCCCGCGACAAGGTGCATGCCTGTATGAAGAAGATCGCACCGCAGAAGATCAAAGGAAAGAAGGTGCGCATAGGCTTTGCCTTGTAATATATGGTTATCACGGAGTTAAGAAAAAAAACAAAGGCTGTCTCACGACAGCCCGTTTTGTAAACCTTAAATCTAATACTATGAAAAAACATGCTACAAATATATGGCTTGTTTTTTTATTCTCCAAATCAAGTGTGAAAATCGAGTGTTAATTTAACATTGTTTGTGCTATTATTTGCTTTTTAATTAACACTTCACCGAATTTTCACAGATTTTTGTTCTTCTTAAAATATTTCTCGAAAAAGAGAATCTGGAAATCGACGGCATTGTTCCAATACGGATGGGTATGCGCTCCCGGACGGACGATGTAATCGTGCATAATTCCCCGCTTTATCAAAGCTTTATGCAGACGTTCGTTTACCTTGAAGAAAAAGTCGTCGTACCCGCAGTCGATAATGATTTCCAATTCTCCGTTTTTGAGTTCCGGTATCCGGTTGATCACGGTGTGGGCATTCCATCGTTTTTTGTTTTTCCGGTAGTCGCCGATCTGTTTGCTCATCTCCCAGCTTTTGGGGAACGGCCGGATGTCTGCTCCGCCGCTCATGCTGCCTACTGCCCCGTATGTGTCGGGATGGTGAATCGACAGCCACAAAGCTCCGTGCCCGCCCATGCTGAATCCGGCGATTGCGCGGGCAGTGCGGTCTGGAATGGTGCGGTAGAGGCTGTCGATGGCTTCTACCAGTTCTTTCGATACGTAGGTCTCGAATTGCGATTCGGGGCGTAAGGGACTATCCCAATACCAACTTTTTTCCCCGTCGGGGCAGACAAAAATGATTCCTTTGTCGGAGGCGATTTGCGGCAGATCGGTTTTGGTGCGTTCAGCCCATGTCCGGTAATTGTCGCCGCAGCCATGCAACAGGTAGATAACCGGGTAATTCCGGGTGGTGTCGGTGGCATATCCTTCGGG
The DNA here is from genome assembly GCA_900538555.1 of uncultured Porphyromonadaceae bacterium. GTDB lineage: Bacteria > Bacteroidota > Bacteroidia > Bacteroidales > Barnesiellaceae > UMGS27. Next base: position 24,418 of record UPYI01000009.1, on the reverse strand, counting down.
CAAGATAACGGTATTCGGGATTTCCCGATTCATTTTTTCACTTCGTACCGAAACCGTTTCGATTCTCTGTGCCGGAAGGGAAAGCGTGCAAAGTGCCGAGCAAAGCAAGCCCAGCATGTATAGTCGTTTCATGGGGTTATCGTTTGATATAGTCGAGTATGAATTTTAAGTTTTCGTTCAACGGGAAGTCGGTCTGCTGTATGGGGGCAAGAGCCGGCAGTTGTTGCTTTTCGATCTGTCGGTACAGGAACTTTTTGCCGAGTTCGTCACAAAGCAACGCATTCCATGTGGGGTGCGAATATTCACTTTCTTCGTCGGCAGTATCGTTCGCGAGCAGATCGGCAAGGATGGCTTCCTGCTCTTCGTCGGGCAGTTCCGTCTCGGGTTCGAACAATTCGTATTCGTCGTTGCTGGCAGAGATTTCGTCGAGCAGTTCTTCATTCTCTTCGTAGCTTCGGGTCTGTCCGGTCAGCCACCATTCGCCGTTGAATTCTACCAATCCGGTATATAATATCACACCGTTCTCCTTCATCTCTTTGGGGAATCCGTTGAGCGATTGGGGATTTACGGTAAAGGCTCTATCGGTTGCGATATGCCGGAATCCGGGCTTCCCGCCGTCTTGCATTTCGAAGCGGAAGTAGCCGGTGTATTTCTGACCGATCGACCGGAGCGGAGCGTAAGCCGGAGAACCTTCGCCGACGATTTCTGCCAGCCATTGAGCCGGTGAGAGGGCGAACAGTTCGGTGGTGTTGTTGTAACCGAAGTCGTTGCAAAGCAGATTCACGATGTCGGGAATCTGTTCTTCCATATTGTCGTTTTTAGCTTGTTCGGCAAGCGATTCCGCCTCTTCTTGCAGGATAAGTCCGTTGTTGGCGAACAGGTAGGATTGTGTCCCCAACCAGAAAAATTTGGAGTGCAGCAGATGCAGGTTTGCCGCCTCTTTGTCGGTAAACCGGAAATATTCCTGCATCTTCTCGTTTTCGGGTGCGGTCTCGTATTCTTCGTCGAGGATCTTCATGACACTTTCTGCTATCTCCCCGAATAGGGCGAGGGCGGGAGGCAGCGGGATTTCCAGATTGTTCAGCTGCATGAAGTAGTGCCATACGAGGAATTGAACGTCTTCCTTGTTGATTTCTTCGTCGGCATATTCATTACCGATCGGGAAGAACGGTACGGGAGTGCCGTAGCGGGCGCGATGCAACTGCCGGAATGCGCGGAACATTCCGGTTTGGGAGATAGCATCCTCGAAATATGCCGCCAGTATGCAACTCAACTCTTTTTGTTCACTTTCGGAGAGGGTCAGAAAATCCTCGTCTGTCGAATCGAACAGCGGTGCGATGCGGTGCAGTATGCGGTTGGCGATTTGCGTGTAGTAAAAATCGGTACGTGCCGAATTCTGATAAGGATGCAGTTGCAACCAGTCGCTGCTATAAATATTGTTCTTTTTCTTTTCCATTGTTTTTTATGTGTATGATATTGCAAAAGTAGGGATAAAAAACGACAAAACGATGCATTTGCCGAAACCTGCACTCTTTTATTTTCGATACGTCGTCTTTTTTATAATTTTGCGGCAGGATGTATTCCGGCAGTTTCTGCCGATGTACCGTTTTGCATACAATGAAAAAGAAAAATACCGATATGTCTTTGCAGGACACCGCACCGTTCTCACGCCCGCTGTTGGAGTGGTATGCCGAGTTTCGCCGCGACTTGCCGTGGCGTAATACCGCCGATCCGTATCGGATCTGGATTTCCGAAATTATCTTACAGCAGACTCGCGTGGTACAGGGGCTGGACTACTACCTGCGTTTTGTCGGGCGTTTCCCCGATATCCGTTCGTTGGCGTTGGCGGAAGAGGATGAGGTAATGAAATATTGGCAGGGACTCGGATATTATAGCCGGGCACGCAATCTGCATGCGGCGGCTAAATGTATGCTGGCTGATTACGGTGGGGAGTTCCCCCGTTCGTATGACGGTGTGCGGGCATTGAAAGGCATCGGCGACTATACGGCGGCGGCAATCGTCTCGTTTGCCTACGGTATGCCCTATGCCGTAGTCGATGGGAATGTGTATCGGGTGCTTTCCCGATTGTTCGATATAGATACTCCGATCGATACAGGGGCGGGGAAGAAACTTTTTGCCGAACTGGCGGAACGTTTGCTCGACCGGAACCAGCCCGGACTGTACAATCAGGCGTTAATGGAGTTGGGCGCATTACAATGTGTGCCCCGTTCACCCCGTTGTGAACTCTGTCCGTTGTCGGACAAGTGTCTGGCGTATGCCTCCGGCAGGGTGGAGCAACTGCCCGTAAAGCAGGGAAAAACTGCTGTGAGGCCTCGTTATTTCCATTATTTTCACATCGTATGCGGAGGCGACACTTGGATTCGCCGACGTGAGGGAAATGATATTTGGCGCAACCTGTATGAGTTTCCGTTGATAGAGACGGATGAGCCGATGGAGTGGGCAGACCTGTCGGAGACCGATGCTTTCGGGGAACTTTTCGGTCGTACGTCGCCCGTTTGTTTTTCCGGTGAACCGTATCGTTGCAAGCACGTCCTTTCGCACCGGATCATTCATGCGGCTTTTTATCGGGTGGAAATAGAAATCCCTTCGCCTGTACTCCTTGCGGAATATAAGCGTGTGAGCGAATCGGAGTTGGACGACTATGCCGTAGCTCGTCTTACGGAGATTTATCTCGAACGGTAGCCGGAACAGAATGTAAGTTCCGGTACGATTTCTTTCGATCGGTTGATTAATGATGTGTGCTGTGTCTCGACACCGTCAGTTTAAGTTTGTTTATATTTATGCCCTTTTTCTCGCCTCGGCATAGCCCGAACTTTGTTCGGCTCTGCCCTCGGCTTATCGAAAACGTTCATTGTAATGCACCTTTTCTTCGCTCGGCATAGCTCGAACTTTGTTCGGCTCTGCTCTCGGCTTATCGAAAACGTTCATTTTCATGCACCTTTTCTCGCCTCGGCATAGCCCGAACCTTGTTCGGCTCTGCCCTCGGCTTGTCGAAAACGTTCATCTCCATGCTTTTTAGGGTAGGGGACTCTGCGTTCGGTTCATTTCAACGATGGTTATTTTTTGATGCATATTGTGTCGGTTTGTGAGTCTCAAATCCCGAAAGGGGGTATTTGCGATTTTTTTTTTGATTTATAGGTGATAATTATTGTATATATTATTAAATATTATATCTATAATAATATTACTATTTTGTATGAATTTGTTTTATTTTTAAATAAAATTGATATAATTCTTCTTTGTTGGTTTATATTTGCTGCGGTAATGAGTTTTTGCAATATCGATCCGGGGTTGGATGTATTTTGGATATCAGATAATACGATTGCGAGAAAACTTCGATAAGCTTTATCTTCTATTTCTTGAATATTGGAAATAGTCAATTGGAAAATAGTGGAAGGGTTTGAAGCCGTAGACCGGATATTTTTCTGAGGGAGGAAAATCGTCAGTGCTGGTTTCTCGAAGCGGAGATTAATTGTATGAAGTTCCGGTTTCCGGAATGGTTATGTAAGGAAAGGGTATGATTGTTAATGATATAAATATGGATTGTATGACACATTTTTATCGACGAGGCTTGCTTCTGTTCGTGGCGTTTCTTGCTGCGTTCGGATTACAAGCCGAAGAGCCGGAGTATCTTTATGTGAGAGTTACGGGCGGAGAGATAATGAAGTATCCTATCGAACAGTTCCGGAAGATTACGTTTGCCGATGACGCGATGTTGTTGTATCAGGTAGGGACGGAGCAGCCCGACACCTATCCTTTCACCGATTTTCTCGTTCTGGCTTTTTCCGAAGCGGGAGGTGCGTTTGTCGAAGCTCCGGAGGCGGGGGCTTTCTCGGTGGTTTACGACCGGGCAGCCGATGCGGTAAGAGTTACGAGCCAGCCGGGGACGGCTCGGCTGTTCGATTTGCAGGGCAGGTTGTTGCAGACGGTTGCTTTGCAAGATACGGAGAGCTTTGTTCCGATGCAGGAGTATCCGTCGGGCGTATATGTGGTGCGCGTCGAGACCGGAAGTTCTGTGCGAATTCAAAAAATTGTAAAACCTTAAAATATTAAAAGACAATGAAACAGATCAGATATATTTTCGTATGGCTTTGTTTGGCAATGGTTTTGCCTCTTTTCGCACAACAGAAGCAGATACGGTTCATGGAGACTTATTATAAAAATGGCGGTTCTACTCTTTATAACCCGTCGAGGATCGACAGCATCACTATGGATATTCTTTCCGTTGAGCCTTCGGTGTTGTTTCTGAACGAGGGGCGGATGGAATCTTCCGGTTATACGGGCGTTTTTTCGTTTAGTATCCCAACGGTGTATGATTCGGATGGAAAGAGGATGGATGGTAATATAATTCTGGGTGATCCTGCTACTTATAGTGTCATTCGGACGGAATACGACGAGGCGGGGCAGTTGCTGAGAGCATCGGAAGTGGCATCCGGTCTCTTCGATCTCTTTTCTGATATGAAAGCTGATTTCGATTCTGCTCCGAGTGGCGAACGGTGTTTACAAATCAGTCTGACATTGCCGAGTGAAGTTGTCCTCGATCAAGTGAATTATAGCTATACCGTATTGGTCTCTTTCCCGCAAGGTTTTGTGAGAGATAAACTCTCCGGGGTGGGTTCGGAGGCGGTAGTTTCTTCCTTCAACGGCGGAGTGGTGGAAGGAGCATATTGGCGGGTAGAGCAAGTCAAGCCCGTAGAGCCGGTAGGTGTACTGAAAGAAGGTGGCTACGTATGGCTTTATGACTCGGCATTTGCCGAAGAACAATCGGGAGAGCAACCCGGTTATCTGGGATATATCGGTGGTGAAGTGTCGCTTCGCGCTTGTACTCCGGAATCGTTCGAAGGTGTAGACGAAGTAACGTATTCGGTAGATTATCTGTTGGATGGACTGCTTTCGATTGTTTTTGACCTTCCGCAGGAAAATCTCTATGCTACACCGGTAGCTTCGAATGCCGACGGCACGTTCTCTGTTTTATCCGGTACCTTAATGGCTTCTGGGCTGGAACTTAACAACGGTGGCACCGGTTCGATCGGTCTCTTCGTTTGCAGACTTGAAGGCGAGGATTTGTATCTCGAAAGTAAAAATATGGTATTCAATCCGGACGCAGAATCCTCTGGAATCTATCTGTACTATCCGGAGACAGAAAATACCCTTTTCGTTTACTTCTTGATCAACGAGGCTACTAATGAAATGTTAGGATACATGGATATGGGTTCTTGGGTAGAATTCGGTGAGGCATCGAACTATCAGACTTCGGCAGCCTACGGCGTGAAAACCCCGTCTGCGCTGAAACGTAAACTTTCCGTATCGGACTTCAAGACCGATGGATTGGATCGTTTCCCCAAACAATTACCTGCGTTGAAAAAATTCACACCTTCTCGGTAAATCGAGGGCAGAGACAATCTTTTTAAGGGAGACGATATTTACGGGTTATCGTGTTTTCTGTCGAAAGACGGATTTCTTCGATGAAAGTCTGGACGATCGTTTCCGCAAGGTTGATGATTGGTAATAATATAAATATGGATTGTATGACACATTTTTATAGACGAGGCTTGTTCTTGTGCGTGATGTCTTTCATTGCGTTGGGGTCACAAGCCGGAGAACCGGAATACCTTTATGTGGGAAATTCCGTAGACGGGCAGGCGCAAAAATACGCTATCGAACGATTCCGGAAAATTACGTTTACCGATACCGCGATGTTGCTGTATCAGGTCGGGACGGAGCAGCCTGACACCTATCCTTTTACCGATTTTCTCGTTCTGACTTTTTCCGATGCGGGCGGAGGTGCATTTGCCGAAGCTCCGGAGGAGGGGGCTTTCTCGGTGGTTTACGACCGGGCAGCCGATGCGGTAAGAGTCACGAGCCAGCCGGGGACGGCACGGCTGTTCGATTTGCAGGGCAGGATGTTGCAGACGGTTGCTTTGCAAGATACGGAGAGCCTTGTTCCGATGCAGGAGTATCCGTCGGGCGTATATGTGGTGCGTGTCGAGACCGGAAGTTCTGTGCAAATTCAAAAAATTGTAAAACCTTAAATATTAAAAGACAATGAAACAGATCAGATATATTTTCGTATGGCTTTGCTTGGCGATGGTTTTACCTCTTTTCGCACAACAGAAGCAGGTAAGGGTCATGGGAATCCATTATTCTAATGGCAGTTATTCAACGGAGATTCCGTCAGAAATCGACAGCATCAAGATGAATTTTTATTCCGTCGAGCCTTCGACGTTGTTATCGAAAGAAGGACGGGTGGACTTTTCCGGTTATGCGGGAGTTTTTTCGTTTAGTCCCTTAAAGGTGTATGATTTAAATGAAGTGTATATAGGATTTAGTACTGCTCTCGACCCTATCTCTGCTTTTCCCTCTTATAATGTCATTCAGACGGAATACGATGAGGCTGGACAGTTGCTGAGAGCGTCGGAGGTGGCATCCGGACTTTTTTCGGATACCAATATTCGAATTCAACAGATTTACAACGATGATTATACGGAACGTTACCTCCAAATCAGTCTGGAATTGCCGGGCGATGTCGTTCTCGACCGAACGAATTATAGTTATACCGTAATGGTCTCTTTCCCGCAAGGTTTTTTGAAAGATGGTTTCTCCGGAGTGGAATCGGAGGCGGTAACCTCTTCTTTCAATAGCGGAGCGGTGGAAGGCGCATATTGGCGGGTAGAGCAAGTCAAACCTATTGAGCCGGTCGGTGTACTGAAAGAAGGCAATTATGTATGGTCTTATAACTCGGCGCTTGGCGAACAGGAATCTACTGATCAAGAAAATTATCCGGGATATATCTGTGGAGAGGTTACTCTTGATTCTTGTACACCGACATTGTTCGAAAATATGGATGGAAAATTTTATATGTTCAATTATTTTTTGCATGGAGTGTTGTCTGGCGTACTTTCGATCGTTTCTGATATTCCGCCGGAACAGTTATATGCACTGCCGGTACAATCGACAGCCGAAGGTTTTCGCCTTTTTTCGGGTTCTTTAATGGCAGATGGGCTGAAACTCACAACCGGCGATACCGGCTCGATTGTTCTTTTTGTTATGAATGCCGAGAAAACCGCTTATCTACCGTACATGACATTCAATCGAGATTCGCAGACGGAAGGACTTTATTTATGCAGTGATATGGCGGAACCGACTTTGGCATTTTTATATATGCTTATTGATAATGTAACAGGAAAGATACAAGGTTGGATAGATATGGGAACATGGGCAGAACTCGGCGAAGCATCGATTTACGAGACCCAGGCTGCCCGGAAAGGTCGGTCGGCAACAAAACGTAAACTATCCCTTTCGGATTTTAGAACCGATGGATTGGACCGATTCCCGGAACTACCGCCATTGAAAAAATTTGCACCGTCCCGATCGGTCGAGGGCGGAACCGCCCCTGTTAGGGGGATACCGATCCAAGAAAAGCCGTATGGTAATGAATTGAAAGTATTCCGTCGATAGGTGTATCTGAACAGAGAAGCGTAGCCGCTGCATGGATTGTTCCCTATAAATTGTCCATCTTGGGGAGCATCCGGCATGCGGCTTTTCTTTTGTCGGTTTTATAAATGGAGACAAGGACGTCTTGACTGGGATTTGTACCGACGCGACGAATCTGTAAAAGAGAATAAGGCGATTTGCCTCGGTTTATTATCGGGATTGTAATTTTATACTTATCTTTGCAATGCGAATGATTCGCATTTCTAAGTATCTAATTCGGAATTTCCGGTACTATTATTTACATGATAGAACGCGTCATCTTTTTGGACAATATCGATCCCGTAATTTTCTATGGGGTAAACAATTGCAATATCCAGTTAATCAAAAATCTGTTTCCGAAAATCCGCTTGACGGCACGCGGTATCGTTTTTCGTGTGATGGGCGATGAGGCGGAGACCGCACTTTTTGAAAAGAAGTTGAAGCAGTTGGAGAAATATTGTGCCGAATACAACATGCTCACCGAGGAGGCTATTATCGATATCGTAAAAGGCGATGCTCCGGTGGAGGTGAAGCAGAAAGATCATCTGATTATTTACGGTACGAACGGGAAACCGATTGTGGCACGGACGGAAAACCAGCAAAAACTGGTGAAGGAGTTCGAGTCTTCCGATTTGGTATTTGCTCTCGGTCCGGCGGGTTCGGGCAAAACTTATGTGGCGATAGCGTTGGCGGTCAGAGCATTGAAAAACAAAGAGGTAAAGAAGATCATTTTGAGCCGTCCGGCTGTGGAGGCGGGTGAGAAACTGGGGTTTCTTCCGGGGGATATGAAAGACAAGATAGATCCCTATCTGCAACCGCTTTACGATGCGTTGCAGGATATGATTCCTGCTGCCAAACTCAAAGAGTATATGGAGAGCAATGTGATACAGATTGCCCCGTTGGCGTTTATGCGCGGACGAACGTTGAGCGATGCTGTGATCATTCTCGATGAGGCGCAGAATACGACCACACACCAGATTAAAATGTTCCTTACCCGTTTGGGATTGAACGGAAAAATGATCGTGACCGGTGATATGACGCAGATAGATTTGCCTGCGGCACAGACTTCGGGGCTGGTACAGGCTATCCGTATTTTGAAGGATGTGCCGGGGATAGGTAAAGTGGAGTTCACGAAGAAAGATATTGTGCGACACAAATTGGTGCAGCGCATAGTAGAAGCGTACGAGAAGTTCGATGAACGGGAGAAAGCGAAGAAAGCGGGACAGCCCGATGTGAAGCCTGCCGAAAAATAGGCGCATCGGGAATCGGCGGTTTCGATAAGACGGGAGCGGAGTCGGACTTGTTCGGGCTATGCCGGGCAGAGAAAAGGTGTATGAATATAGAATGAACACAAATAGTATTACAGAAATGAAAAATGCTTTGGTAAGAACAGATTTTAATTTTCCCGGACAAAAGGGAGTGTATCATGGTAAAGTGCGCGATGTGTACGACATCGACGACGAGCTGTTGGTAATGGTAGCCAGCGACCGTATTTCGGCATTCGATGTGATTCTGCCGAAAGGGATACCCTACAAAGGACAGGTGCTGAACCAGATCGCTTCGAAGTTTTTGGATGCGACAGCCGATATTGTGCCGAACTGGAAACTGGCTACGCCCGATCCGATGGTGACTGTCGGTATCAAGTGCGAAGGTTTCAGGGTGGAAATGATTATCCGCGGTTATCTGACCGGAAGTGCATGGCGCGATTATAAGGCGGGTGTACGTTCTCTTTGCGGCGTGACTTTGCCCGAAGGGATGAAAGAGAATCAGAAATTCCCCGAACCGATAATTACGCCGACTACGAAAGCGGAAGCCGGACATGACGAAAATATATCGAAAGAGGAGATCATTGCACAAGGCATCGTATCGAAGGAAGACTACGAGCAGATGGAAGCTTATACCCGTGCACTCTTCCAACGCGGATCGGAGATGGCTGCGGCTATGGGATTGATATTGGTCGATACGAAATATGAATTCGGTAAGAAGGATGGCAAGGTCTATCTGATCGACGAGATACATACTCCCGATTCGTCGCGCTATTTCTATGCCGAAGGTTTCGAAGATCGTTTTGCCAAGGGCGAACCGCAAAAACAGCTTTCGAAGGAGTTTGTCCGTCAATGGTTGATCGAACACGATTTTATGGGCAAAGTCGGACAGACATTGCCCGAAATGACCGATGAATATTGCGAGAGCGTAAGCGAACGCTATATTGAGTTGTATGAACATATCGTGGGCGAGAAGTTTGTGAAAGCAGATACGACCGATGTCGCAGCCCGTATCGAAAAGAATGTGACGGAATATCTGAAATCCCGTAAGTAAGATCGTATAGGCATGACCGATTATAAGGCGGAAAGTATAAAACCTTACAACGATAAGGAGGGTAAAGCCGAGCAGGTGGAACAGATGTTCGACAATATAGCTCCGGCTTACGATACAATGAACCGGACGATGACTGCCGGTATCGATCGACGGTGGCGTAAGATCGCGGTGAAGATGCTTTCGGCATATAACCCCCGCCGGATTCTCGATGTGGCTACCGGAACGGGCGATCTGGCTTTGCTGTTGCAACGCAAGCTGCAACCCGATGTGTTGGTGGGTATCGACCTCTCCGAAAATATGTTGGAGATAGCTGCACGGAAAGCGGAACGGGCGGGCGTATCGGACAGGCTTGTTTTTGAAAAGCAGGATTGCCTTTCGATGTCGTTCGCTGATAACAGTTTCGATGCGGTCACGGTGGCTTACGGTGTACGGAACTTCGAGCACCTCGACAAAGGTTTTGCGGAGATGTTCCGTGTGTTGAAGCCGGGTGGCGTACTGTGCGTGATCGAACTTTCCACACCCGACCGGACGCCTTATAAACAGGGATATCGCTTTTATACCTCGACGCTTATTCCGTGGATAGGGAAACTGGTTTCGAAAGATGGCAGCGCCTATACTTACCTGCCCCGTTCGATCATGGCAGTACCTCAGGGCGAAGCGATGCTGGATATTTTCCGCTCGGTAGGTTTTCAGGATTGTTTTTATCGGAAACTGACCTTCGGGGTGTGTACGATTTATTTCGGGAAGAAAATCGAATAGAGATTTATTGAAACTATAAAACAAACAGCCGCATCGGAACATTCCGATGCGGCTGTTTGTTTATCGTGTATTCTGAATTTTTGTTTCCGCTGTTGGTGTGGGGTGTGTCAAGACATAAGTTTTGATGCATCCCTTTTCGGTGCGTTAGAGTGGTTAAGATGCAAGGCGATAAGGCAACAGGTGTTTACTGATGTAAACGACTTAGCCCGAATTCCGATGGCAACGCAGCAGGCCGGGTATTATGACATATCGTCTTCCGGTTTTAGATTATTCCAGAAAAACGACCGTCGGCGATACTCCTTCGTATTGGTCGGGCAACCAACCGGCGGGAGCGTATCCCGAACAGGTGGGCTCGCAATAGGTGTATCGTTTTCCATTGACGGTAAGCGTTGCGCCCGGAGACTCTTGGGTGAACCGTACTCCTGATGCCAAGTGACCGGGGTAATAGAGCAGAACTGCTTCGAGTCCGGTCAAGTCGCGAACCAGACGGGAGAACAGGATGGCTCGGTCTTCGCAATCGCTGTAAGGATAGAATATCGTTTCGTCCGGGAAAAACGGACGATCTCCACCCCAGATCTCGTCGTCATATCCGTAGACAAATGCGGTTTGCAGGAAGTTCAACAGCACGTTTACGGCATCGACTTCGTTCAATCCCTGGATGGCTTTCTTCAACGACGGATACAATACTTCCCGAATGTTGGCGGACAATGGCGTATTGGCATAGAACTGCCATTTGGTAGTAGGATCGTTGTTGATGTATGATTGCGGATAGGTATCGAAAAAGTCGATGAGATTCTTGTTGCAGGACAGATTCACTGTTATTCCTTTGGGGCCGGTCGATTCCCGTTTCTCCACAGGGGAAGGTCGGAATGCAAAATGTTGTTCTTTCCCGATGTTCAGCGACAGACGTTGTTCGTTCGGGAATTTCCGGTTGAAGATAAACATATCTTCATCGGTAGGTTGCATGATGAAGAACTTCTCGTTGTCGAGCACGAAATAGTTTCTTCCGAACATCACTTGGTCGGATGCTACCAACAGATATAATTTTTCCTGCTGGGTGCGTGCCAAACGTACCTTGTAACCCGATTGGTTGAACAGATAAGCCTGTAATACGGTCGCCTCGTTAGTGCCTTTTCCCAAGAAGTCGGAGGCAAGTTGTTCCAGTAGTTGAAAATAAGCCCAATCGCAGAGATTCAATTCTTCCCGCAAATCCAAGCAGTCGATAATCAAATTGTTGTATCGGGGAGAAGCCAGTTTCTGCCACGTGTCGGCAACTGCGTCTTCCCGGGCATTGGACAATTTGAACCGGTCTTTGTCGTCTAACCGTACCCGACATTCCGTCCCGAACACAGAAAATGAGAATCCGCTTTTTACGGCAGGGGCTACCGGGGCAGGCTCCGGTTGGGGAGCAGGTGTAGGTGCAGGAGCCGGAGTAGGAGTAGGAACCGGAGCCGGCAGAGCGTCTTCTTCCGGAATATCTTCCTCCTCCTCGTCATCTTCCGCTATTTCGGGTATCGGTGTGACCGGTACAGGCTGTACGACGACCGGCGGAGCCGGATATACGTCTCCATGCAGAATCGTGATCGTAGGAGGTATTTTGTTTAGATCCAGATCTTTCGGAACATCTACCGGAGGTACGGGCGGATCGGGAACCGGCGTTGCCTCCTCGGCAGGCTGGGGAGAGAATCGTTCCCAAGCCTCTCGCATGAACTGGATATACGCTTGGTTGGCTTCGTTCCGGAAATCGGAATATTCTTTTTGTGCCTGTTTTTTGAATGCTTCGTATCTTTTGAACATCTCATCGCCCGGGCTTTGTGCGTAAAGAGCGAGAACAGATAATGCAAACAGAGAAGAAATTATCCGTTTCATAGTGCATCTTTTTATTTCGGTTATTATCTGTGTCGAGAGTCGTGTACTCTCTGCCGTATGTTGCGAATATAAAGTACGCCGAATACAGAGATAAGTTTACTTGATCTATGTTGAGGCGTAGCTTATCTTCTACAAAGATAAGAAATTTCTGGTATAAAAGAATTGAAATGTAAAAAATGTTGAACCCTTTTGGTCTCTACATTTTAGCTTCTTTGGTAACAATAGCTTTGTTTTGTATTAATGTCTTTTTTATTTGCATAGCTACATGATATGCTAAATTGACTGGGACGGCATTGCCGATCATTTTGTATCCGTAATTTATTTCGTTGTAGATAAATTTAAAATTATCGGGAAATGTTTGAATTCGTGCAACTTCCCGGACAGTCATCCGTCTATATAGATGCTCATACCCTTCAACGAATTTTTGCAAATTTTTTTCGACTTTAATCATTTTTGGGGCTTGTGGGTGCAATTGGCATTGTCGCCCGCTTGCTTGAACCGTAAATCCGGGTTCATCCCAAGAGCGTACTCGGTTACGTGACATGAATATAGGGGAAAAAGAACCTACGAAGTATTCGTTATTAGGAACCTTGCAGGCATCTCCGTTTGTCCTGTTCTTGTTAAGAGCCGGAATAGCCGAATCTTGTAGATCCCAAATGCAGTCGCGTAATGTCAGTTTGTTTTTCTGTGGTGTCGGATATTCAAAGTTCCGGATGTTTAAATCTTTTCGAAACCCAATATAAAATACCCGATCACGATCTTCCGGGACATCATAATCATTTGCGTTAAGCATTTTTAAATTGACATCATAGCCTGCTTTGTTAAACAATGCCATGAAGCTGTTTACCGCTTCTGAATGGCGCTTGGCAAGCATTCCCGATACATTTTCAGCAACAAAGAATAGAGGCTGTTTGTCTTTTAAAATACGGATGTATTCGTAAAATAATTGTCCTCTGGTATCCTCGATGCCTTTGAGGGAACCAGCTTCGCTCCATGATTGGCAAGGGGGACCTCCGATTATCCCGATAATATTGTCCGGGAAATCGGATGAACTTATATTACGTATGTCTTCCTGAATTAAAAGGACATCAGGAAAATTTACTCGAAATGTCGGGCATATTTTGGCATCTATTTCATTGGCAATAATTGTTTTAAAGCCAGCTTTTTGAAACCCTAAATCTAAACCACCAGCTCCGGAAAAAAGACTTATTAAATTCATCATAGTTATTTCCAATAACAATTTATTGTAATAATAGTTGTCGGCATTCCTATTATTTGAATGTCAAATTTTAAAGAGGATTCTACCATGGTGGCTGCGTTATGAATGCGAAATGAGAACTGCCAGCCTCCGTTCATATAGAGTTCTATTGTATTTGTTTTATTGGGTACAAATCCTAAACTTACAATGCGAGTAGGTAATGTTGCTATCGGTATATGAATTGAGGTTTGTTGGATTTTGCTATTTTGATTTAGGGTTCCATGCAAATTGTACGATTGAAGTTGTGTGATTCGCATATTGTCAATGCTGATGATTTTATAAAAATCATATTTGCCCAAAAGATATTCGACCATTTTGGCTGGAATTGTCTGGTCTTTTTTATATTGACGATTTATTTCGTTAATAAAAGCGGTTAATAATGGAATATAAACATCTTCTTCTTTATTGGGAAGATCTTTGAATTTTGTTTTTTTCTCTTTTTCGAGGTCAAGATACCTGAATACAGGTAGTATGTCATTCCAATAATGTTGAGAACAAGGAATCCCATACCATTTTTCCCCGAAATCGATGTTCTTGCTTAATCGACTATGTTTGACCGCAAAATGATTATGTTTAAGACTTAGTCCGATTTCCCATTGGATATCGTGGCGAAGAATTAAAATGTCTCGTACATCACCTTCTTTCCCTTGATCATCTGTTTGTATTTGAAGGTTTAAGCAATCTTTCTCTGCTTCTATGATGCGAGGTTCTAATTCAAATATTTTGTTGATGGCAGCCAAAGAACTTGTTTTGTAATTTTCTTGGGTATTTTCTGATAGGGTCTCCCAAGAACGTTTTGCAGCAAGGTAACTACTATTTTGTATAATATTAGAAGGTCGATATTTTTGAATTTCTTCGTTAAGAGTTTGTAGAAAAACAAATTCATAAGCGCGACCATTGTTGTTACTTTTGTTGCTCATAGTTATTTGAATTTTTTATTGCGAAAATAAATAAAATACTTTTTTAGCAACAAGAGTTGGCATAGTTTTTTTGACGTGGACGAAAAAATCAAGTTTGAGAGCCGTATATCTCATCGTCTTCGGCCGCGATATTTAGTTGTGCTTCTTTGATATTGTAGGTTTTTGATTTATATTTTCTCAGACGTTCTAAATAGGAATGATTGATGTGATATTCCATTTCTAGCAATGTCTGTTTGCAAACGGAAGGCTTTAATTGGCATTCCCAAATAGTCATCACTTTCCATCCTGCTTTTTTTAATAATTCTTTTGCTTGTGCGTCTCGTTTTTTATTCCGTTCTATTTTATTATTCCAGAAAGTTTTATTGGTATGTGGAATGTGCCCATCGTTATGCCCATGCCAAAAACATCCGTGTATAAAGATGATTATGCCGTATTTGCGTAGTACAATATCTGGTGTACCGGGCAATCCTTTTACATTTTTTCGATAAGAATACCCTCGATCATGTAAATAACGTCTTACGATCCATTCAGGTTTGGTATCTTTACTTTTTATTTTTGCCATGACGGCAGATCGTTTCTTTTTGTCCCAAATATCCATATCGAATGTCTTTGTTACAAAAATAATGAATAGTGTTTTATTGTATATTGGGGGCTGAAAAAAGTTTGTTAGTGTTTTTACGTTATAATCTTTCTTAAACAGAGAAGAGACACCGGAAATTCCGGTATCTCTTCTCTGTTATCTGTTGTTCGAACCGATTAGTTCAAAGCCAAGTTTACATATTTAACAACGTCTTGGTATGCCATAACGCCGGCTTCGGACAATTCAACGATCATATCACCGTTCGGAGTGATCATTTTAGCGTGATTGTCGTCTACGAAAGTCATGAACGTAGTGGATTCGCCGTTAGAAACAATCGACCAAGATTTTTCGTTTTGATCGAAAACGAAGTTGATAGTTGCGTTAGCTGTTTCGTTTGTGATAGTATAGCCGTTTTCGGTCGTTTCAACCAGATATTGACCGTTTTCGCCTTGGATGTGTTTTGTAGATTTGGCAATAGGATTGCTGCCAGACCAGAATTCAACACTGTTGATAATGATACCGTCGATGAACAAGCTGATTTCATAAACCGGCAGGATGCAGAAACATGCAAATACCAATTCGTTTACCCATTTTTCACCAACACTTTTGTTCCAATCGAAAACTTTGTTCGTCAAAGAGAATGAGCCGATGCAAGAGGAAAACATCAAGCTGGTGCTCAAAGCAATAGCTACGACCAAATTCAATTTACTTCTTTTCATAATACTTTTTTTTAGTTGTTTATAATGTTTGATGTTGTTTATAATGTTTAATTTTTTTAATCCGAAAACAAAGGTAATATTTTATCGGATAAAATAATCATATATCGCTGTTCTTTTTTCGAGCGAATTTATTCCGGGTTATATAGGAGCGGTAATATAACACTTGGTGAGTGGATAACGTTCATTATCATGCACCTTTTCTCGCCTCGGCATAGTCCGAACAAGTTCGACTCTGCTCTCAGCTTATCGAAAACGTTCATTACCATGTACCTTTTCTCCGTTCGGTATAGCCTGAATTGATTTCTCTGTATTCTGTTTGTTGATAAGAGGACTTTTTAATGGGGGATAACAGCCTGATAAATTCGATAGATGCGTAAGACTTCATCCACGTAAGCGATCGTTTGCCATGCCTTGAAATTCCCGTGCCGGCACACCTCGTCGTTGTAGTATGTCGGGTCGTTTTTCAGTCGGAGCATCTCTTTTACATTGTTTTCCCAGACATACGGATCTTTATCGTATTTTCGTGCCAAAGCCATGGCATCGTGTATGTGACCGCTTCCGCCGTTGTATGCAGCCAATATGAACTTGGCTCGTTCTTTTTGGTCGGGAACACTGGCAAAACTTTTATCTAATGTACGGATATAACGTACGGCTGCGGCAATATTTACTTCCGGATTGCTTAACCGGGTGGTGTCGGCACCGACACTGGCGGCTGTACGGGGCATCAATTGCATCAGTCCTTGCGCGCCGATGCTCGATGTCGCCAATGTATCGAAACGCGATTCGTTGTAAGCCTGAGATGCCAACATGCGCCAATCCCATCCGATTTGTCGGGCGTAACGTTTGAAATGGCGGTCGTATTCCGATAAGATGCCATGTTCGGGCGACAGGATCGTATGGGGTTCTATGTCGCGGCTGTATTCGAAAAAGCGTTTACTGATTTCGCTATATTTCGTCTGGGGGTGTTTCTTTGCCCATTCGTCGAGGGCATTTGCCAAGTTCGGAGCCAGAGTATTTACAGCCCAGGCTGTTTCCTCTTCTTCGGCGATAGCCAGATGCGTATCGATATTGTGGTAGAACTTTTTCAGAATATCAGCCAAATAGCTGTCGGCTATGGTGTACGAAATCTCTCCGCAGGCGACTTTGTCGATTTGTTCTTCGAGCGTAATATTATCGTTTTCGAAGTATCGTATTTGGATTTTGTCTTCGAAGTTTCTGTTGAGCCGTTTTAATAGCTGGGTATATTGCGATCCGGAATTGATGTAGATCTCTTTTCCAGCCAATTCCGAAATCTCTTTCAACGGCGGGGTGTCTTTGTGCTTGCGTTGCACAAGTACCGGATGTGACGATGATGCGGGACCACACAGCAGTACCGGCGTTCTGGTTATGGAGTTTTGGGTTATTCCGTAGAGAGCGATATCGCATGCCCCGTCGTGAACCCAATGTAACATCCGGTCGAAGTCGGGAGCTACGAATACATTCAGTTTCAATCGGTGGCTGTCGGCAAAGCGTTTTACCGACATATATTCAAGCCCCATCTCTTGATTGTCGAATTGAAAATAAGTGGTAGTTCCGTAGAGTGTAGCCACATTCAATTCGCCCCGTACCAAAATGGAATCGAGGTCGTCGATTTTTACCGATTGCATTCTCGATTGGCACGAAACCGTGAGAATCAGGCAGAAAAGCAATAGAAACCCGTGTATCCGCATAGGCGAGGTATTTGGGTTATTTCCCTTGCAGATTCAGTTTATGGGAAATAAAGTTTGTCATAATATCTATGGCTACCGTGTTGTTGCCTCCTTGCGGAATGATAAGGTCGGCACAACGTTTGGTCGGTTCGATGTGTTGCAGGTGCATGGGTTTTAGAACCTTTTCATAGCGGTCTATTACCATTTCCACCGTTCGCCCGCGCTCTACGATGTCGCGGCTGATTACCCGGATCAATCGGTCGTCGCTGTCGGCATCTACGAATACTTTCATATCCATCATATTCCGGAGCTCCTCGTTGCAGAGAATCAGAATACCTTCGACGATAACTACGTCGCGAGGCTCTATCCGGATGGTTTCTTCCGAGCGTGTGCAAGTGAGGTAGGAATAGATCGGCTGTTCGACGGCATGTCCGGCTTTCAGTTCTTTCAGATGTTGTACCAACAATTCGAATTCGATGGCAGCCGGTTCGTCGAAATTAAGTTTTAACCGTTCTTCCAGCGGGAGTTCGCTATGGTCGCGATAATAAGAATCCTGAGGAATTACCGTTACTTCTCCTTTGGGGAGGCTTTCGATGATTTTTCGTACTACAGTTGTTTTTCCCGAACCGGTACCTCCGGCGATTCCGATAATAATCATATTCTGAAATCTTTATTGTGTTTCTGTTTTTGAGAGAAGTTTGTCTCCCGGTATTAGTATTCGAACCGTCCTTTTTCCGATTCTATGATGAGTTCGTTTCGGGATGCGGCTTCGGTATAGCCTACGATCTGGGCGTCGATGCCGAACGATTGTGAAATTCCGATAACTGCCTCGGCGTCTTCCGGAGCAACGTATATTTCCATCCGGTGTCCCATATTGAACACTTTGTACATCTCTTTCCAGTCTGTGCCCGATTGTTCCTGGATTGTACGGAAGAGCGGCGGAATGGGGAAGACGTTGTTTTTGACGACGCGCATATTTTCGACGAAGTGCATGACTTTGGTTTGTGCACCGCCAGAGCAGTGTACCATACCGTGTATCTTCGGACGCATCGCATCCAATATCTTTTTGATTACGGGCGCATAGGTACGGGTCGGCGACAATACTAATTTACCGGCATCGAGACCAACGCCTTCGATTGCATCGGTCAGTTTCAGACCGCCCGAGTAAACCAGTTCTTCGGGTACGGCGGCATCGTAACTTTCGGGATATTTAGCCGCTAAATATTTGGAGAATACATCGTGACGTGCAGAAGTCAGCCCGTTGCTGCCCATGCCACCATTGTACGATTTTTCATAAGTCGCTTGCCCGTAAGACGACAATCCGACAATCACGTCGCCGGGGCGGATATTGTGATTGGAGATGACGTCATTGCGGCGCATACGGCAGGTTACGGTGCTGTCTACGATAATCGTACGAACCAAATCGCCGACATCGGCGGTTTCGCCACCGGTAGCATAGGCATTTACGCCCAGTTCGCGGAGCTCGGCAAGAAGTTCTTCCGTGCCGTTGATGATCGCGGAGATAACTTCGCCCGGTATCAGCAGTTTGTTACGTCCGATGGTCGATGATACCAGAATGTTGTCGGTCGCACCGACGCACAACAGGTCGTCGATATTCATGATCAAGGCATCCTGTGCGATGCCTTTCCATACCGACAGATCGCCGGTTTCTTTCCAATACATGTAAGCCAACGACGATTTCGTTCCGGCTCCGTCGGCATGCATGATGTTGCAGTAGGCAGGGTCACCGCCTAAAATATCCGGAATGATTTTGCAGAAAGCCCGGGGGAAAATGCCTTTGTCGATGTTTTTAATGGCATTATGCACATCCTCTTTCGATGCGGAAACGCCGCGCAGATTGTATCGTTGATCGCTCATATATAGAAAATAGGTTGGTTCGAAGCATTGAAATAGAGCGGTGGGATACTTTGCAAAACAGGCTGTTCGGGGTATCGGGTTCGCGCTATTTTGCATGCAAAAATAATGTAAAAACAAATGCTGTGCAATAAAAACACACGATTTCGATAAACCGGACGCAGAGCCGAAGTTACTCGGGTTATGCGAGGCAAGAAAAAAGCAGATGAAAAGTACGGATGCCTTTTATATTTTCAAGAGTGAGTGTGTTTGGGTCACGCTACAAAAAACAGATAAATGACAACGGCGGGTGAAGCCATCAGTACGCTGTCGATACGGTCCAATATGCCACCGTGTCCGGGCAGTATTTTCCCGGAATCTTTAACGTTCAAGGTGCGTTTTATCATCGACTCGCAGAGATCTCCCCATGTGGAGAATACCGAAATCAGAATGCCTAATGCGATCCATTGCCACAGATTGAGGGAAAACGACAGGGTGGAATATTGTTCTAACGGCAGGTAGAGGGCAAACAACACGGCAGAAATAATGCAGAATGCGAGGCCTCCGAAGAATCCCTCCCACGACTTTTTGGGGGAGATGCGTTCGAACAAGCGATGCTTCCCGAAAGTACATCCGACCAGGAATGCTCCGGTATCGTTCAGCCAAATGAAAATAAAGAACAACAACAGGAATACGTACGATCCGGTCTGATAGACGATTATGTTGAGCAGGGAGAGCGGAAGTGCGATGTATAATTGTCCTAAGAAACTATTTGCCCAGCTTTGTATCGGATTCGGGTTTTTCAGATATAGCTCCGAAATACCTCTTGCCATCAGATAAAGCAGATACGGAGCTAAATATATCATCTTCCATTCCGGAGCCGTACAACCGTAATATAAACCGGAAAACAGGAAGATGCCCCCTGCTATATCGAGTTCTCGGTTCAAATTTTTATTGACCGTAGTCCGGTTCATGAGATTGGTAAATTCGGATAATGCGAGGCAGATAAGAGCCAGAAATGTAAAAAAGAAGTAGTTGCCTCCTAACAGGATAGCGGTTACTAATATGGCTACGAATAAAACGCCGGTGATAGTGCGTATGGAAAAAGTTTTCAAAGCGTTTGAGGTTTGGAGGTCAATACTATGTTTATCGAAGCGATTTGCTTGTTGCCCTTTTTCTTTGCTTTGACGTGCTCAAAAACAAGTCATTCAGCCTTGTCGCTTTTAGAATGCCGGAGCCGGGAACGATCGTTGAGAATAATCCCCTTTCTCGAACAGTGGCAAATATAATAAAAAAATTGTACTTTGTTTGCTCTCGTTGCGTTTTTTGTGCGTTATAATATCACAGAAGCCATTCTTGGCAGAATGGCTTCCGGTTGTTTTTTTTATTGGGGGGCTTTCGTTTCATTCGATTCCGATTCGGACGAGTCGCTTGCTGATTCTTTTTCGTCCGGTTTCGATTCGGTTATCGTCGCACCTGTTTCTTCTATCGGGTCGGCTTCGTCCCGTAGAATCTCTTCCGTGCGTGAAGCCCATTGGCGTTTGCCGAAAATCTGTTCCACGTCTTCGGTGAAGATCACTTCGCGCGAGAGCAATACTTCGGTCAGTTGGGCGTGTCCGTCCGCTTTCTCTTTCAATATCTGTTTGGCGCGTTCATATTGTTCGTTTACGATCCGGCTCACTTCCGTGTCGATCAGTTTGGCTGTGTCGTCGCTATACGGTTTGGTAAATCCGTAATCCTGACCGGTAGAGTCGTAGTACGACAAGTTGGGCAGGCGTTCGCTCATACCGAAGTAAACCACCATTGCATAGGCTTGTTTGGTGACACGTTCAAGGTCATTGGCAGCACCGGTAGATATGCGTCCGATGAACAACTCTTCGGCTGCACGACCGCCCAGTGTCGCACACATCTCATCGAGCAATTGCTCTTTGGTGGTGATCTGTCTCTCTTCGGGCAGATACCATGCGGCACCCAATGCCTTGCCTCGGGGTACGATCGTGACCTTCACCAACGGGTTGGCATATTGCAGGAACCAGCTTAACGAAGCGTGGCCTGCTTCGTGAATAGCGATAGAACGTTTTTCTTCGTTGGTCGTGATTTTCGAGCGTTTTTCCAGTCCTCCGACAATCCGGTCTACGGCATCCATGAAGTCCTGTTTTTGTACCGACGATTTTTTCTTGCGGGCTGCGATCAGGGCAGCTTCGTTACATACGTTGGCAATATCTGCCCCCGAGAAGCCCGGAGTCTGTCGTGCCAGCAGATCCACATCCACACTGTCGTCGATCTTTACATTTTTCAGATGTACTTTGAATATTGCTTTCCTGTCGTTCAAGTCGGGCAATTCTACATAGATCTGACGATCGAAACGACCGGCACGCAATAACGCTTTGTCCAGAATATCTGCACGGTTGGTTGCAGCCAGAATGATGACACCGCTGTTGGATCCGAATCCGTCCATTTCGGTCAGTAATTGGTTAAGCGTATTCTCCCGTTCGTCATTTGTATTCATGTTCGGGTTTTTCCCTCTGGCTCGACCTACGGCATCAATTTCGTCGATGAACACGATACACGGGGCTTTTTCTTTGGCTTGACGGAACAGGTCGCGGACGCGCGATGCGCCTACGCCGACGAACATTTCGACGAAGTCCGATCCCGACAACGAGAAGAACGGAACATTGGCTTCGCCTGCCACTGCTTTGGCGAGCAGGGTTTTACCTGTTCCCGGAGGACCTACCAATAAAGCACCTTTCGGAATCTTTCCGCCCAATTCGGTATATTTAGCCGGATTCTTCAAGAACTCGACGATCTCTTCCACTTCCTGTTTGGCTTCCGATAATCCGGCGACGTCGGCAAAAGTAACCTTCATGTCTCCGTTCTTGTCGAACAGTTGGGCTTTGGCTTTGCCGACATTGAATACGCCGTTGCCGCCGCCACCTCCGCCGCCTGACATTTTACGCATCATGAATATCCAAAATACGATCAGTAGAATAAATGGTGCTGCCGACCAGAATATTTCGGACATATCCGTCGCATTCTGGTAATCGACCGGGGCATTGAATCCGTAGTCGGATTTCCATGCCTCTAAATTGGTTGAAAATACACCGTCGGGCGGAAGGTTGGAGATAACCTTCGGAGCTTTTCCGAGATTCTTTGCATTGGAGAATACTTTGGTCGCAGCACTATCGGTAAGCACAGCTTCCGCATATCCTTTCCGGCTGTATACGGTCAGTTTCTTGATCCCGTTCTCTTTGGCGATCCCGTCGAGTTCTGTCCACGACACTTCTTTGCTTATCGAAGTATCGTTGAAGAAGTATGCCCCGAGCAAGGAAAGCCCGATGATCAGATACATCCAATACAAATTAAGGCGGATAAGTTTTTTCTTAGGCCCTTGGGGTGAATTATTTTTACTCATAAAAATGTGCTTTGAAAAATGAATGCCGGAACGAATCGTTTACCGGACGTAATAGCAATGCAACGACAAAAATTATTCCAAATCGGGAATATCTGTCAATTTGGCATCATTCCACAACTGTTCCAGCCGATAAAATTCGCGGGCTTCTCTTAAAAAGACGTGAACGATAATGTTGCCGTAATCGATAACGATCCATTGTGCATTCTGATATCCGTCATATCCGAATGGTTTTACGCCTGTATTTTCTTGTACATACTCGCGGATACTGTCGGCGACAGCGGCTACCTGCATGGTGGAGTTGCCTTCGCAAATGACGAAATATTGAGCCGAAGCTGATTCTATCTGTGTTAAATCGACAGTAGTGATTCGATGTCCTTTTCTCTCTTGAATACCTTTAACGATGTTGTCGATCAATGTAGTTTCTTCCATGAATTAATATGATGCTTATATAATATATGTGGTGTCGATGTATCCGGATTCTCGATTGTGGATATGTCTCGGATATATGTTCACCCGATTAAATGTTGCGCCCGAATAAGGAGTAAGTAAACTTATCCTGTGACGGATTGACAGATTTACGGTAAAGACAATGCAAATAAAACACAGCGGTGTCGAACTTGTTCGATCTCTGTATGAAAATGCAATATATCCTTTTGCAAAGATAATGCAAATCGAGGGCAGAGGGCATCAAACTTGTTTGAATGACTATGCCGAGATGCCGCTTATCTTCTGCAAAGATAATGCGAAAAGATAAATAAGAAGGTGTATAGAAGTTATAAATTTAAATTTTTTAGTTAAAAACGCTTTCTCTCCGTTCTGTGCTTCTTCCGTTATTCTTTTTTTATTCCGCCGTTTTGTCCCGATAATTATAATCTGAAAAATCACCTCGGAAACTTTGTTTAAATCAAAAACAAGAATACTTCAATTCCATAAAAATTTTCTTATCTTTGCTCCCCGTCCCCGGTTTGGGGAAAACAAAACTATACATTATTATATAATATGGAAATTAAAGGTAGAATTATACATGTACTCCCGGCGCAAAGCGGCGTTTCCAAATCGGGTAGCGCATGGAAGAAACAAGAGTATGTACTCGAAACGGAAGATCAGTATCCTCGTAAGGTATGTTTCGGATTCTTCGGCGATCGGGTCGATCAATATCCCGCAGCTATCGGCGACGATGTAATTGTAAGTTTTGATATCGATAGCCGTGAGTTCAACGGACGTTGGTACACCAATATTCAGGCGTGGAAACTGGAAAAAGTTGCGGCAAGCGCACCTAATGATATACCGCCTGTACCGAACGACCTCCCCCCGTTCGATGCCGCTCCCTCCGATTTTACGGCAGCATCATCGACCGACGACCTTCCGTTCTAAATTTTTTTTATGCGGCAAGCGTTTGAAAAATAGATGCTTGTAAAAAGTCGTAAAAATTTGCATAAAAAACGTGATAAAAAATTTGGAAAGGGGGAATAAAAAGCCTTATCTTTGCAACGCTTTTCGGGAGCGGAGAGCGGTAAGAAGAAAAAATGAAAAAAAACTTCTAAAA
>UPYI01000008.1 GCA_900538555.1 uncultured Porphyromonadaceae bacterium | reverse complement strand
CAACCATATATCCAAAATCTAAAAACAGACAAGGGGCAACGTACACTTTGCGGCTGCATTACATCAAAGGACATTGGTACATACAACAGCTGTCCACACGGCTGTGTCTATTGCTACGCCAATGCTAATCCATATTCAGCCAGGCAAAAATTCATCAGACATCAGCAAACCCCCGACAACGATTCTATACTTTGAATGTCATGACCACACTTCATTTTACTCCCAATCTAAACCCTTCACGAATATCTTTCGATGACATACTCGATTCTGCGAAAGCACATATCAATTCACTCTCGGAAGCAAAACAAAAATCATTAAAAGAGGCTCTCGAAAACGGACTTGCCAATCTCTCTACGAAAGAAGAACTTGACATGTATATGACCTCCTATGGAGACATCCACAGGCAGAAACTTCAAATCGCATTTGAAAGTATCCCTTATAACGTTTGGAGAGAAGGTGAAATTTCTATTATTGATTATGGTTGTGGGCAATGTATTGCAGAAATGGTATTGTCCGATTTTCTAAAAAAACATTATATAGACAATGACAACTTTGTAGACTTTACGGTGGTTGAGCCGAGTAAGCCATCATTATCTCAGGGAATTAGATATTTAGAGCAATTCTTTGAAAATTGTGATATAACGGCTTATAACATTAAAGCGGGAAAATTGACTGATGACAATATTCATCCTAAGTCAGAAACGGTAATACATATCTTTTCAAATGTATTGGATATTGTAGAATTTGAAAGAGAGAATATCGCCAGTATCTTGAATCAAGATATGAGCCATAATCATATTTTAGTTTGTGTCAGTCCATTTTATCAAGAAAATGGGAGAGGTGCACTAATGGATGATTTCGGCAAAATGTTAAACGGGATGAGATGTGAATTTAAGTTTGAAAAACACACAGACGAATGGGATAAACCTTTTAGCTGTCAAATACGCATTTTCATAAGCGGATATTATTAATATTCTTCAGATCTTAAACCATACAGATAATAATCGAAAAATATATTTATCTAAAAAATAGGAATATAGCGATAAAAGTATTAAATTTATAGTGCTATCGGGCAGGTTCTTTTCGAGAACCTGTTCCTTGATGGCATCCAATTGGTCACCAAAGTGAAGAACAACATGAAAAACTCCCTGATGGGTATTGAGGATAAAATCCTGCTGAGAAAACGTGCCTTGATTGAAACGGTTAATGATGAATTGAAGAATATCGCACAGATAGAACATTCCGGACGCCGTTTGTTCAATAGTTTTATTTTCAATGCATTCTGCTATTACTACCTACTGTTTCTTTGAAAAGAAGCCCGCCATTGACCTGTGTTTTGTCAAAGGCAGGTAACTCACGATGTTTTGAATTATATCAACTCATGTTAATTACAATAAAGACGGCGGTTCAAAAACAATTTGAAATCGCCGTCTTCGGTATGGTCTGGAAATATTATTTGTTGCGTTCGATCGTGTAGTCGAGAATGGCGGTCAGAGCATCGATCGTCGGCGATGCCGGCAGTTCGGAAAGCAAGGCGACCGCCTCGTTGCGCAATTCCTGCATTTTGGTATAGGCGTATTCGATCCCGCCGTTTGTTTTGGCGTATTCGATCAGTTGCTCTATATCGGCATTCGACAGTTCCGGTTGGTTCAGCAACGCACGCATCCGGTCGCTTTCTTCTCCCGGGTGTGCGGTGATGGCATGGATAATGGGCAGGGTGGCTTTCCCTTCCCGCAGATCGTTTCCGGTAGGCTTGCCGATTGCCTTGTCTTCGAAGTAGTCGAATATATCGTCTTTGATCTGGAAACAGAGGCCGAGCAATTCTCCGTATCGGGTAAGTATCCGTGCCGTCTCTTCATCGGCGTGTGCCGACACGGCTCCTACTTTCATGCAGGCGTAAAAAAGCGATGCGGTCTTTCGGGAAATGACTTCGAGGTAGGCGTCTTCGTTGAGCAGATGGTTGCGGGCGTTCGACAACTGGTCTATCTCGCCGCGGGCAAGTTCTTGCCCTAAGGTACCGATGCAGTTGATGATTTCGATATGTCCGGTACGAATCGCCTCTTTTAACGAGCACGAGACGAAATAGTCGCCTACCAATACCGATATGCGGTTGTCGTAGATATGGTTTATGGTCGGTTTCCCCCGTCGCATGGCAGACTCGTCCACTACGTCGTCGTGTATCAGGCTGGCATTGTGGAGTAGTTCTATGGCTGCTGCCGCGTAAATGGATTCGGGGAGAATATCTCCGAATATTTTGGCACACAACAACACTAAAATCGGACGTATTTGTTTACCTTTGGAACTTAGGTAACGTTCCACCACTTCGTTCATCAGCGGACTGCTGGTCTGCAAAGTCTGACGGAGAATCAAATTCAATCGGTTCAGTTCTTCGGTAATAGGCTGTTGTATGGCTGAGAGTTTGTCCATAATTCTGTATTGTGGTGCAAAAATAAGGAATAAAACAAAAGATAGAGAATATTTCAGTAATTTTATAGCCGAAAAGCGCAATAATAGTTGCGGCAATAACCACACTGTACCTATGCAAGAAAAAAAACTGTTTTTAATTGATGCGTATGCTTTGATCTACCGGTCGTATTACGCATTTATCAAGAATCCCCGAATCAATTCGAAGGGGGTGAATACGTCGGCGATTTTAGGATTTGTCAATACGTTGGAAGAGATATTGAAGAATGAAAATCCTACGCATATTGCGGTCGGGTTCGACCCGGCGGGTCCTACTTTCCGTCATGAATTGTGCGAGCGGTATAAGGCGCAGCGCGAAGCGACGCCTGAGGTGATCCGGTATTCTGTGCCGATCATCAAGGAGATCGTGGAGGCATACCGTATTCCGATTCTGGAAGTACCCGGCTTCGAAGCGGACGATGTGATAGGTACAGTGTCCAAGCAGGCAGAGCAGGCGGGTTTTGTCACTTACATGATGACACCCGATAAAGACTACGGGCAGTTGGTGTCGCCTCGCATCTTCATGTATCGCCCGAAATTCGGCGGCGGATTCGAAGTGCTGGGACCGAAAGAGGTGACTGAAAAATACGGTATCGAGCGTCCGGAACAGGTAATTGATTTGCTGGGGTTGATGGGCGACTCGTCCGACAATATTCCGGGTTGTCCGGGCGTCGGGGAGAAAACGGCGGTGAAACTGATTGCCGAGTACGGCAGTATCGAATCGTTGCTGGCTCATGCCTCGGAACTCAAAGGGGCGTTGAAGACCAAGATCGAGACAAACCGCGAGCAGATCGAGTTTTCTTATTTTCTGGCGACGATCAAGACCGATGTGCCTGTCGAATTCGATGAAAAAGCGTTGGTACGCGAGACGATCGACGAAGTGAAATTGCGCAAAATCTTCGATGAATTGGAGTTCCGTACGTTGGCAGACCGGATTTTAGGCAGCGGCGTATCGGCTGTTCCTGCACCGAAACTGTCGAGGCAGCCTTCTTTGTTCGATTTCGAAGAACCTGTTGCGGAAAAAACGGATGCGCCGGCAGCGGAGCAACTCGCCGATGCCTCTACGTTATCGCATCGTTACGAGTGTGTAACCGACCGTACGGCGATGTCGCAACTGGCGGAACGGTTGCTGCATGCCGGTTCTTTTGCTTTCGATACCGAGACGACCGGTACGGATGCCATGCGGGTGGAGCTGGTAGGCATGTCGTTTGCCTTGTGTGAACACGAGGCATATTATGTGCCTGTGCCTGCCGACCGGTCGGAAGCGGAACAGATCGTGGCGATCTTTCAGCCGGCGTTGGAAAACCCGGCATCGTTGAAGATCGGACAGAATATAAAATACGATTACATCGTGCTGCGGAACTATGGCGTGACTGTGCGCGGGAAGATGTTCGATACGATGGTGGCACATTATCTGTTGCAACCCGAGTTGCGTCACAATATGGATTATCTCTCGGAAGTCTACCTTCGTTATAAACCGATTCCGATAGAAAACCTGATCGGGGCGAAAGGGAAAGGTCAGTTGTCGATGCGGCAGATTCCGGTAGAGCAGGTGTGCGAGTATGCGGCGGAGGATGCCGATGTTACCTTGCGGTTGAAAAACGTGTTGGAACGTGAACTGCGGGAGTCGGGATTGGAAGATCTTTTTTACCGGATAGAGATGCCTTTGGTGCGGGTGCTGAGCGAAATGGAATTTACCGGTGTAAATGTCGATACGGAGGCTTTGCGTTCCTCGTCGGAAAATCTGGAAGCCCGGGTAGGTGCATTGGAACGCGAGATTTACGAAATGGCGGGAATGGAGTTCAATATCGGTTCTGCCCGTCAGGTCGGCGAGGTGCTGTTCGATCGGCTGAAAATCGATGAAAAGGCGAAGAAGACTAAAACAGGACAATACTCTACTACGGAAGAGGTGTTGGAGAAACTGCGCTCCAAACATCCGATCGTCGGGAAGATCCTGGAATTGCGAGGCATCCGTAAATTGTTGAGTACCTATATCAATGCGTTGCCCGAACTGATCAATCCGAAGACCGGGAAGATACACACCTCGTTCAACCAGACGGTGACGGCGACCGGCCGGTTGAGTTCGAGCAATCCGAACTTGCAGAATATTCCGATTCGCGATGAGGATGGAAAGGAGATTCGCCGGGCGTTTGTTCCGGATGCCGGATCGGTATTTTTCTCGGCAGACTATTCGCAGATCGAATTGCGCATTATGGCGCATTTGAGCGACGACCGGAATATGATCGAGGCCTTTTGTTCGGGTGCCGACATCCATGCCGCTACGGCATCCAAGATCTATAAAGTGCCGATGGAGGAGGTAACGAAGGAGATGCGCCGGAAAGCGAAGACGGCGAACTTCGGGATCATTTACGGTATCTCCGTGTTCGGACTGGCGGAACGCCTCAATATCCCCCGGGCGGAAGCGAAAGAATTGATCGACGGGTATTTTGCAACTTATCCGCAGGTACGTGAATATATGGACCGCAGCATCGCTGTGGCGCGGGAGAAAGGGTATGTGGAGACGTTGTTCGGTCGTAAACGGATGTTGCCCGATATCCATTCCGCCAATAGTGTGGTGCGCGGGTATGCCGAACGGAATGCAATCAATGCGCCGATACAGGGCGGAGCCGCCGATATTATCAAGATTGCGATGGTACGTATCTTCGACCGTATCGAAGCGGAAGGTTTGCGTACGCGGATGATATTGCAGGTACACGACGAATTGAATTTCAATGTTCCGGCAGAGGAGTTGGAACAGGTCTCCCGGTTGGTTACGGAGGAGATGGAGAATGCCTGTCGGCTGAAAGTGCCTTTGCTGGCTGATTCCGGGTCGGGTAAGAACTGGCTCGAAGCCCATTAGCCGATTATCTGTGCCGCCCGATTGGCGGTATCGGGAAAAGAGTGTAATTTTGCCTTCCCATTGAGAAGGAATTTCATAGGTATGGAAATAGAAAAACTTTCTGCGCTTTTCAATACCCCGGCGCGACGTGAGGGGCTATTGAAACTGGTAAAAGACAAGAAGGTGAAGCGCATTTTTGCGGAGGGGCTTCAAGGCTCTTCCGTCGCACTTTTTTTGTCCAATTTGCTCCATTCGGGTTTGCAGTCGATGATCGTGGCGAACGATCCGGACGAAGCAGGCTATCTGTACAATGACTTGGTACAACTTTGCGGCGATACCGACGTGGTACTGTTTCCGTCGGGTTACAAGCGGGATATTAAATACGGACAGGTCGATGCTCCGGCGGGAATCATGCGTACCGAGGCGTTGAACCGTTTGGCGCAGAAACAGCCTTTGATCGTGGTGACAAGCCCGGAGGCTTTGGCGGAGAAAGTGGTTTCGGGCGACACGCTTACACAGCAGACGTTGCGTTTGAGCACGAGCGAACGGGCGGATATCGTGAAGGTGAGCGAACGGTTGCGTATGTCGGGATTTGCCGAGGTGGATTATGTCTACGAGCCGGGGCAGTTTGCCGTGCGAGGCAGCATTCTCGATGTTTACTCTTTTTCGAACGAGCTTCCTTACCGGGTCGATTTTTTCGGCGACGACATCGAAAGCATCCGTACGTTCAACGTCGAAACACAGTTGTCGGACGAGAAACTGAATGAGATTTTTGTTATCTCCAATATGGGACGCCGTGAGGTAAATGGTATCTCAATACTCGATTTCATCGAAAAAAATACACTCTTTGCATTCCATAATCACGATTGGGCGATCGACCGGATTGCGGCAATCGCTTCGGAAACCATGTCCGAGCAGACTTTGATTTCGGGCGAGGGTGATGCCGATGCCATGAAGAAAGTGGTCGATGCCGATGCTTTCCGCCGGAAGATAGACACTTTCCGTCGCATCGACTACGGTGCGGCGGGCGAAGGTGATGCCGATGCGGTTTTGCGCTATCGCAGTACGCCGCAGGGATTGTATCACAAGAACTTCCAGTTGGTGAGCGAGTCGTTCACCCATTTTCTGCAAGCCGGTTACCGGCTTTATATTTTGAGCGACAACGAAAAGCAGATCGAGCGGTTGCAGGCGATATTTGAAGAAAGAGGCGATTCCATCGAATTTACTCCGGTATTGCCGACCCTGCACGAAGGTTTCGTGGACGAGGAGCTGCGTATATGTTGCTTTACCGATCACCAGATATTCGACCGTTTCCATAAATATACGTTGAAGAGCGACCGAGCGCGATCGGGTAAGCTGGCATTGTCGATCAAGGAGCTGAACCAGATCGAAGTGGGCGATTATATCGTGCATGTGGATCACGGTATCGGGCGTTTCGGCGGATTGCTCCGCACCGAGATCAACGGTAAGATGCAGGAGGTAATCAAACTTACTTACCAGAACGACGATATTATTTTTGTCAGCATCCACGCTTTGCATAAATTAGCGAAGTATCGGGCGAAAGAGGGTGAGGCACCTCGCGTCAATAAACTGGGCAGCGGTGCGTGGGAACGGATGAAAGAGAAGACCAAAGGCAAGATGAAAGATATTGCCCGCGATCTGATCAAACTCTATTCCGCCCGCCGCAATGAAAAAGGTTTTGCTTTTTCGCTCGACAGCTTTATGCAGCAGGAACTGGAAGCGTCGTTCGTTTACGAAGATACTCCCGACCAGCTGAAATCCACCGCCGAGGTGAAAGCCGATATGGAGCGGGAACGTCCGATGGACCGTCTTATTTGCGGCGATGTGGGTTTTGGTAAGACGGAGATTGCCGTGCGTGCGGCATTCAAGGCTGCCGCCGACAACAAGCAGGTGGCGGTATTGGTGCCGACGACCGTATTGGCATTTCAACATTACCAGACGTTCCGTGACCGGTTGAAGGAGTTCCCGGTGCGGGTCGAATACCTTAGCCGGGCTCGCAAGGCTTCGGAAGTGAAACGCATACTGGCAGATTTGAAAGAGGGTAAGATCGATATTTTGATCGGTACGCATAAGCTGATCGGCAAGGATGTGGTGTTCAAAGATCTGGGCTTGCTGATTGTCGATGAGGAGCAGAAGTTCGGCGTGTCGGTGAAAGAGAAGTTGAAGCAGATGAAAGTGAATGTCGATACGCTCACTATGTCGGCGACACCGATTCCGCGAACCTTGCAGTTCTCATTGATGGGGGCACGCGACCTTTCCGTATTGGCTACGCCGCCGGCAAACCGTTATCCGATCGCTACCGAGATACATCCGTTCAATGACGACATTATCCGCGAGGCCATCAATTTCGAATTGAGCCGGGGCGGTCAGGTATTTTTTGTCAATAACCGTATCCAACAGTTGTATGAGTTGGAGAACCTGATACATCGGTTGGTGCCGGATGCCCGTGTGGTAGTAGGACACGGACAGATGCCGCCGGATAAACTGGAACAGGTGATTCTCGATTTCGTGAATTACGATTACGATGTATTGCTGGCTACTACGATTATCGAATCGGGTGTGGATATGCCGAACACCAATACGATCATTATCAACGATGCGCAGAACTTCGGATTGAGCGAACTGCATCAGCTTCGCGGGCGTGTGGGCAGGAGCAACCGGAAAGCGTTCTGTTATCTGCTTACTCCTTCGCATCATGCTTTTTCGGTCGATGCACGCCGTCGGTTGCAGGCGATCGAAAGTTTCTCGGAACTGGGCAGCGGCATCCATATCGCCATGCAGGATCTTGATATCCGTGGCGCGGGCAACCTGCTGGGGGCAGAGCAGAGCGGATTCATAGCGGATCTGGGGTATGAGACTTACCAGAAGATATTGAAAGAGGCGGTCGAGGAATTGAAAGTCGATGAGTTCAGCGAGCTCTACTATGGTGCCGATGCCGAAAAGACCGAAGAGTTCGTGACGGAGTGCGTGATCGAGTCGGATCTCGAACTGCTTTTCCCCGCAGATTATATTCCGCAGGAGTCGGAGCGGATTTCGTTGTATCAGGAACTGGACAACATGGAGCGCGAAACCGATATCTTGCAATTCTGCGACCGGCTTCGCGACCGCTTCGGGCGTATTCCGCACGAGGCGATGGAGTTGATACGGGTTGTCCGGCTGCGTCGTCTTGCCAAACAGCTCGGCATCGAAAAAGTGTCGTTGAAGCAGGGCAAGATGTATCTCTATTTTGTAGGCGACGAACATGTGGCGTATTATCAGTCGGCGGCTTTCGGACGTATCATTGCCTATTTGCAGAAAGAGCCGCGCCGTTGTCAGCTCCGCGAGATCAAGGGTAAACGGTCGATGGCTATTGCGCAGGTCGATTCGGTGGAAGAGGCGGTTGGCTTGTTGGAGTTGATCCGGAGTCAGGAATCGGTGTAGGACTTTTTTCATAAACCGTGTTGCCGCCTTGCGGTATGTCCCATAGTTTTTCGGGGCGGAATCCGGCGGTAATCAACGCCGAGTTGATGTAGTCGCGGCTGGCGGCATTTTGGAACGGGAACAGACCGAACCGGGGCAGGATCGCCGAAAAGTGTTCCAGAATTTCGGCATTGATCGCTTCGTAGCTCACCCATACTTTGTTTGCCGAGAAGCAGTAGATCTGCAACGGTATGCCGTTTGCGGTCGGTTCGAGTATGCGCACCATCAATGTCAGATCGTTGTTGATGAACCGGTGTTGTTTCAGATAGAGGGTCATGTATGCCCGGAACAGACCCAGATTCGTTTCGATGCTCCCGTTCACCAGACCTGCGCTGTTTTCCACGTTCTCCACTTTTCCGGCTGCTTTCTGAGCCTGTTTTTTCTCGATGAAATCGCGTAATAGTTCGATCTGCTTTAAATCTTCGAGCATCTCGTCGGTACAGAACTGAACGGTGTTGAGGTCGATCAGGTAGGCGTGCATGATCCGTCGTCCGCCCGATTCGCTCATGCCCCGCCAGTTTTGGACGGAACCCGACACGAGCGAGTAGGGCGGCAGTGTGATAATCGTGTTGTCGAAATTCTGGACTTTTACGGTATTCAACGAGACATCGACGACGATACCGTCTACCTGCGAACCCTCCACGACAATCCAGTCTCCGTTGCGGATCATGTCGTTTTGCGACAGTTGCACTCCGGCAACGAATCCTAAAATACTGTCCTTGAATATCAACATCAGTACGGCGGCAAATGCGCCCAGACCGGTGATGAGCGTTGCCGGCGACCGGTCTAATAAGATCGATCCGGCGATGATTGCACCCAGTCCCAAGAGTATTCCCTGCACGATTTGTACCAGCCCTTTCATGGGGCGGTTGTGGATTTTCCCGCTATTGGCGTAAAAGAAACTCCACAGTACCGACAACAGGGTATTGGTGGAGAAGATGATTGCGCCCGTCAGGTAGACCCAGCAGAGTTTTTCCAATATGTGGAGCCAGGTCGATCCTTTGTGAAATGCAAAAGGCAGCAGAGCCAGCAATACGATCGGGGGAATGATGTGGCTCGTGCGGTTGATGAGGCGTACGGATACTAATTTTTTCAACGTTTTTCCACCCCGGTATCTGACAATGATGTGTATGATGCGAATGACGATCCACCGTAGCAGTAACGACAGCGCGATGGCGAGGAGCAGGACCAGTACGACATAAATGGTCTGGTCGTAACGGGCTATTTTTTCGGGCGATACGTGCAGGTAGGCAAGGACATCGCGAATCCATTGCAATATGCTTTCGGCTATTTCGGTATAAAACTCGGACATGGCGGTTCGTTTTCAGTTATTAGAAACGATATACGCCGGCACTTGGTTCGCCTGTCGTCCGCTCTTTTATCGCTTGGGGGGAGCCGTTATTGCAGCAATCCGGTTTCGTCGGGTTCCGGCAGGGTCTTGTTGGTATCTAATTTGGCACCTAAGGCAACCAGCCTTTTCCCCGATACGGCTATGCTCTGTTTTCCGTCGGTCATTTTCGACCGGGCATCGTTGAATGCATCGGTCGCTGCCGACAGCCGCTTTCCGATTTCGTTGAAGTATTTGCTGAAATCCGCTACCCGGTTGATGAGCAGCCGGGCTTCGTTCAGAATGGTTTCCTGATTTTTCTGTTGCTCGATCCGCAACCAGCTCACTTGTATCATGCGCAGCATCGAGAAGAGTGCCAGCTGACTGGTGATGATGATTTTCTTTTCGTATGCTTCGTGCCAGAGTGAGGGTGCTTCCTGCATCATGAGCTGGAACGCGCCTTCGTTCGGGATAAACATGATTGCATAGTCGATAGTCGTTTTCTGTGCATTTTTGAGGTAGGCGGGATAGGAGACCGTGACGAGTTCGTTGATGTGGTTCCGGATGCTGGCGATATGGCGTTTTACAGCATCGTTCCGTTCTTCGTCCGATTCGGCATTGCACCAGTCCACATACGCCGACAGGCTTGTCTTGGAATCTATGATCAGGTCTTTGTCGGCAAAATGGACAATGACGTCGGGAATCATTTTCTTGTCGGTCGCATCGTTTCGCACGGCATTTCCCTGTTCGTCGCGGATCATGTTCTGGCAATCGAAGTTCACGCCCTCTTTCAACCCGCTGTCTTTCAGTATCTGCGACAGTACCAGTTCGCCGTAAATACCTTGTTTCTTTTTATCGCCTCCGCGCAAGGCTTTGGTCAGTTTGTCAGCCTCGACACCTACGGCGATCGTGCGTTCGATCATATCTTTCATCGCCTGGTCGAGCGAAGCCTTTTGGGCGACGCTGTCTTCGCGGGTCTGCCGCAAAGTCGCTTCCACTTTGTCCATTTGCCCTTTGATGGCGGCGAACAGCGGTTGCAGCTGTTCTTTATTATTTTCTTTCAGACCGTTGCTTTTCTGTTCCAGAATTTCGGTTGCCAGATTCTTGAATTCGATTTTCAGTGTGTCGATCTGCTGTTTGTGCTGTTCGTCTTTCGTCTCTATTTCCTGCCGCAGATGTTTTTCGATCAACTCCCGTTCCGACAGCAATGCCTGTTTTTCGGCGGTCAGACGGGTATTCTCTGCCGAAACTTTTTCGAAGCGGTTTTGCAAATCCGTCATGGCGGCTTGCAGTTGTTCCGCCTGTTTTTCACGTTCCTGCGACAAGGCGGCAAGCGTTACCGTGCGGCTGTGGGCAAACAAGTATCCGCACAATGCGCCGGTGGCGATGCAGATAAGAGCGACGATTATCAATATCGTGGAGTTCATGTCGTTTTGTTTTTACGGGGGAGTTTGGGAAATAGTTTGCGGAACCGGACCATGACCGGAGCGATACTGCCTCCGGCAATGACGAGTGTGACCGCTATAAAAATCAGAGCCAATCCGGCGCAGTCGCGGGCGGTCAGCACTTCGCCGAAAACAGTGATGCCGAAAAATACGGCTGTGGCAGGTTCCAATACGCCCAAAATGGCGGCGGGGGTAGAGCCGATATATTGGATGGCAAGGGTTGTACACAAAAATGAAATGGTGGTGGGGAATACAGCCAAAGCAATCAGGTTGCCCCACAAATGCCATTGACCGGGTACGCTCCAATTGCCGTTCCACAACAGCCGGGCTAAGAACAGGGTGACACCGAACAGCAGCACATAGAACGTGATTTTAAGCGTGGGAATGGTTTTAAGCGACGGGCGGTTCACCCCTACGATGTATATGGCATACGACAGGGAGGAGATGAAAACCAGTATGGTTCCCGCCAGACTGAGTGTTCCGCCGTCTTCGTTTTTGTACAGGAGGGCGATTCCCCCCAATGCCATGACGATACAGACGATGGTCTGCAACGATAGTTTTTCTTTGAACAGAAGCGACATGATCAGTGCCACCATGATAGGGTAAACGAAGAGTAGCGACGATGCTATGCCGGCATCCATGTAGTTGTAGCTCTGAAACAGCGTCAGTGACGATACGGCGGCGATCAGCCCCATGAAGATCAACGGGAGTGTCTCTTTTCGTTTTAGTCTGAGACTTCGTCCCCTTGCTTTGGTCATGATGCCCAATATCGGAATGGCGAACAGGTAACGGAAAAAGAGTACCGAATCCGGATTCATCCCATCCTCGTAGAGGGGCAGGGTGAATAACGGATTCATGCCGTAGGTAGCGGCGGCAATCGATCCGATGATATATCCTTTGGCTTTTACATTCATTTTCGATTCTTGTTGAAGATGGACAAAGATAGCTATTCCGATAGAAATAACCGTGTGGAAAATCGGGGAATGTGTTGTTTTTTCTTTATGGTGGAACTCTGTTTCACGGAATGTGTGAAAACTTGTTTTCTACTCTTATTTACATTATCTTTTGAGAACATAGGCTACGCCTCAACAAAGCTCAAATAAATTTGGCTTTGCCTTTGGCTTGCATTATCTTTGCAGCCGGTTAAGACGCGCCGCCGTTCGGCTTGGGAGCGTCGTGTGATTTTGAAAATAACAAATATAATATAGTATGGCTTTACAGTGCGGTATTGTCGGTTTGCCTAATGTGGGAAAATCGACGCTTTTCAATTGTTTGTCCAATGCGAAAGCGCAGTCGGCAAACTTCCCTTTTTGTACGATCGAACCTAACGTGGGGGTAATCACCGTTCCCGACGAACGGTTGAATAAATTGGCAGAGCTGATACATCCGCAACGTATCGTGCCTACCACTGTCGAGATTGTCGATATTGCCGGATTGGTGAAAGGTGCCAGCAAGGGCGAAGGACTGGGTAATAAATTCCTCGCGAATATCCGCGAGACGGATGCGATTATCCATGTGCTCCGTTGTTTCGACGATGACAACATTACGCATGTCGATGGCAGTGTAGATCCGGTTCGGGATAAGGAGATTATCGATGCCGAGTTGCAGATCAAGGATCTGGAAACGATCGATGCCCGTATCGCCAAAGTACAGAAGCAGGCGCAGACCGGCGGAGACAAACAGGCGAAGCAGGCTTACGAGGTTTTGGCTCGTTACAAGGAGGCTTTGGAACAGGGCAAGAGTGCACGTACGGTCACATTCGAGACGAAAGACGAACAAAAAATTGCCCGCGAACTGTTCTTGCTGACCAGCAAACCGGTGTTGTATGTCTGCAATGTCGATGAGGCGAGTGCGGTGAACGGCAACAAATATGTAGAGGCTGTGCGTCAGGCAGTAAAAGACGAGGATGCCGAAATACTGATTGTGGCGGCGAAAATCGAAAGTGAAATTGCCGAACTCGAAACATACGAAGAACGGCAGATGTTCTTGCAGGAGATCGGGTTGGAAGAGTCGGGTGTCAATCGGCTGATCAAGTCGGCATACAACTTGTTGAATCTGCAAACTTATCTGACTGCCGGGGAACCGGAAGTACGGGCATGGACATTCAAGAAAGGATGGAAAGCACCCCAGTGTGCGGGTGTGATCCATACCGATTTCGAAAAAGGTTTTATCCGGGCAGAGGTAATCAAATATGAAGATTATATCGCCTACGGATCGGAATCGGCTGTGAAGGAAGCCGGAAAGATGAGCGTCGAAGGCAAAGACTATGTCGTTCAGGATGGTGACATCATGCACTTCCGTTTCAATGTGTAACGATTTATTTTAAAACAATTGATATAGAGCGGTTTTGCTGTTTTGCGAAGCCGCTCTTTGTATATCGTGACCCGGCTCCCGGGGATGAAAATAACCCAAAATATCTACAAACCAAATTAATATATATACATTCCCGCCGGGCTTATTGTGTAATTTTGCATCATTAAAAATTACATAAACATGAAAAAACACATCTCCTTTTTAACAGGTTTGTTTTTATTAGTTTCGGTTTCGGCTTACGCCAAAACCTATTATTTATCTCCGTCGGGAGCGGACAATAATCCGGGTTCTTTTGAAAAACCGTATGCTTCGCTGGCAAAAGCGGTATCTATGTTGGCTGCGGGCGATACTTGCTTTGTACGTGGCGGTGAATATTTTCCGGATGCCATGGTGTCGGTAACAGCTACCGGTACGAAAGATGCCCGCATCTGTCTGTGGGCGTATGAAGATGAGATCCCTGTATTCAATTTCAGCCGATTGGCAGCCACTCCCGAAGATGTGGCGAAAGCCAACCGGGGTGTTTACCATAAGATCGGAGCCAACTATTGGCACTATAAGGGGCTGACTTTCTGCAATGCCCCCGATAATGCAATGAAGCTCGAAGGCAGCTTTTGTGTCGTGGAACGTTGCGTATTTCACGACAATGGCGATACCGGTTTGCAACAAGGTTTCGGTAAGGATAGCAGCGGAAACAATACCCGTAACCCGAATTTCCATTACGGACGTTACAATATCGTGCTGAACTGCGATTCGTACAACAACTGCGACGTATGGAGCAATGGCGGTGATGCCGACGGATTTGCCGTGAAACTATTCCCCGGTCCGGGTAATGAATTTCACGGATGCCGTTCGTGGTACAACTCCGACGACGGATGGGATTTCTATTATACGGTGTTCCCGATCGTGGTGGATAACTGCTGGACGATGAATAACGGTTACAACAAGGGTAACGGAAACGGCTTTAAAATGGGTGGCAGCAACGATAAGAAGACATCGTATGGTGCACATGTATTTACGAACTGTATCTCGACCGACAACCAAAGCAAAGGTTTTGACCAGAACAATCACAACGAGGGTACCTATATCTTGAATTGTGTTTCGGTGCGGAACGGTGTGAATTACGGATTCAACAATGCGATTCCCGCCAATGGCAATTGGGTGTTGCGCAATTGCATCGGATTCGGCGGAAAGGAACGTAACCATCAGTTCAATACGAAAGATTCACCTTCCGTACCGCGAGCCGATATACAGTATTGCAGTTGGACGACGCTCGATAATTGCAGCCCGTATAACGACCGCGACAGCAGCGATCCCTATACCGGAGCTACCGGTTTGAATAAGAGCGGGGCTACCGACCGCTCGGCACAGTTCGTAAGTTTGTCGTACGAGGATGCTTTGGCTCCGCGTCAGGCAAACGGAGAGTTGCCTTTGACCTTTGGACGTCTGAAAGAGACGAGCGACTTTGTAGATGCCGGAACGATTATCGAGAACCTGCAAACTGTCGATTGCCATAAATCGGAGTACGAGTTATGCGGAACCAAAGAGAATTACAGTATTACGGTTTCGTTGCCTTATTCCGGTACGACTGCCGATATGGGTGCGTTCGAATACGGTATCGACGAAAATGAATATATCCTTACCTTGCCCGAGAACGACGGCAGTGTGCCTGATGCAGTTCCCGAAGCCAGCGAATGGGAGGAAAACGGGAGCTTCTATGCCGAGCATATCGTGTTGGATTGGTATCCGTTCCAAGAAGCCGTATTGCCCGATTCGCTTAGTTTCATGAAACGTTCCGAAAATTCGGCGGTGCTGGTGAAACCCGATTATCAGGGTAAGGTGGATGCCAGTGGCGTTCCGAGCAGTAAATATACCGGAAGTATGGGTGCATATTACTTGCCCAAAACGGCTTATGTCGATATTACATTGCCGAGCCTCCGTCGGTTGGAAGCGAAAATCTATTGCACGGGCGGTCGTGATCTGAAAGTTACTTATACGTTTGCCGATGGTACGACGGAGACAAAGACCACTACTTATAAGGAAGGAACTTATACGGTGGATTTGAGCCGCAAAACCAAGCATGCGATAACCGTACGTTTGGAAAATGTGAAATCCTCCGGCGATATGTATATCACCGATCTCTATATCTCCAATTATATCCAGGTCGATGAAGAGGGCAGACCGACGGCAATCGATGCCGTTCAACCGGAAGTGTCGTATGATATGTATCAGACCGAAACGTCGTTGATCGTCTACGGTGAGGTGGCATCGTTGCGTGTCATGGATATGGGAGGCCGTACGGTTGCCGGATCGAGAAATATGCAGGTGGTCAATACCGCTTCTCTGCCGAAAGGCGTTTATGCTGTGCGGATAGAGGGTAAAGACGGGCGGACAGCCGTGCAACGTTTTGTGAAACGATAAATGGAATGAAAATAAATCGAAGGGGTTGTGTCGAATTTCAAGTTTTCGATACAACCCCTTTTCGGTGCGTTAGAATGTCTAAGACGCAAAGCAATGTGACAGATTGGACATGATGACGCATTGCCTTTTGTTTAGGGATGGTTTCTCTCTCCCGCTTATCCGTTGTATTTCGAATGGGGCGGGATTCCGTAGGTTTATTCCTGGTTTTGATTCCGGGGGTGATGCGACAGGATTTCCTGCCGGAGGAAACTCTTGTCTAAATGGACATAGATTTCGGTCGTGGTGATGCTTTCGTGCCCGAGCATCTGTTGTATGGCACGTAGGTTGGCTCCATGTTCGAGCAGGTGCGTGGCGAACGAATGCCGCAATGTGTGCGGGCTGATGGTTTTGCGGATTCCGCAGGCTTCGCAGGCATTCCGGATAATGTAAAATATCATGACCCGTGTCAGTTGTCCGCCCCGACGGTTGAGAAACAGAATATCCGTACTCTCTTTCTTTATGGGCAGCATATTGCGGTCGAGCATATACAGTCTGATTTCGTGGATGGCTGCCGGAGAAATGGGGACTAACCGCTGTTTGCTTCCTTTGCCTTCGACAAGGATATATCCGTCGTCGAGATATAGTTGCGATATACGTAGCCCGGTGAGTTCGGAAACCCGTAATCCGCATCCGTAGAGCGTTTCGAGTATGGCGCGGTTGCGCCTGCCTTCGGGCAGGGACAGGTCGATCGAACCGACCATGGCGTCGATCTCTTCGACTGTAAGTATTTCGGGCAGTTTGCGTCCTAACTTGGGTGTTTCGATCAGTTCGGACGGATCGGAATCGATATATCCGTCGAGTTTCAGAAATCGGAAGAAGGCTTTGACTCCCGATAGGATTCGTGCCTGTGAGCGGGCGCAGATGCCGATGTCCTGCAATTCGCAGACGAATCGGTGCAGATCTTCGGTCGTTAAGTCCGTTACCGGTTTGTTTTCGCTTTCGGCGAATTGCAGTAGTTTCGCCGTGTCGTTGAGATACGCTTCGAGCGTATTCTCCGACAGCCCTTTTTCCAATTTCAGATGGGCGGTAAACTTTTTAACCAATTCGTTGGTGTATTCCGGCGACATATCCTCAGATTTTTTAATTCCCGAAAATTTTGTAGTGCCTTGTATAAAGGGCATTGGAAAGATTACCTGTTTTGAGGTAATGACTTGACATTTGTGCTGTTTGCAGCACTTTGCCTTGAAGTGCTTGTTGTACAAAGGTAAAACAAAATTCCGAGAGGACAAGATCCGTTCCGGTACAAAATATGGTATAATCTCGCGAATTATAGTTATCTTTGCGGTGAAACTCAATACTTTAAAATTGATGGCGAAAATTATCGTTCAGGATATGCCGGTCTCTGTTATATCGTTTAATGAGAACGATTATATATGTTTGACTGACATTGCAAAATACAAAAGCGACGATCCTACTGCTGTTATCGGGAATTGGCTTCGTAACCGGAATACGATTGAATATCTTGGTATTTGGGAAAGTTTATATAATCCTGATTTTAAACACCTCGAATTCGAGGTGTTTAAAAAAGAAGCCGGATTGAATGCTTTTACTTTATCCTCTCAAAAGTGGATAAATGCAACAAATGCAATCGGAATTATTTCAAAATCAGGACGCTATGGTGGAACTTATGCTCATAAGGATATCGCATTTAAATTCGCAGGATGGATTTCCGTAGAGTTTGAGTTATATATCGTCAAAGAGTTTCAACGCTTAAAAGAGGCGGAATATAAACAATTAGGTTGGTCGGCAAAGCGGGAACTCTCAAAGATCAATTATCGTATACATACTGACGCCATTAAACAGAATCTTATACCCGCAGAAGTAACTGTAAAACAGATTAATATCATTTACGCCAATGAAGCAGATGTGTTGAATGTGGCAATGTTTGGAATGACGGCAAAACAATGGAGGGATGCCAATCCCGAATTGAAAGGGAATATTCGGGATTATGCCACTATCAATGAACTTATCTGCTTGTCTAATATGGAAAATCTTAATGCGGTGTTTATTGAACAGGGTGTTCCACAAAGAGAACGACTCGTTAAACTCAATCAAATAGCCATTCATCAAATGGGTGTGTTGGAAAGCGGGGATAATGACGCACGAAAATTATTGAAATGATTGAGAGATATCGTAAATTTCGGATAGAAATGTATTCAATATTTGGGATCTTAAAAGACATTGAATCGTAACGGAATGTCAATGG
Source organism: uncultured Porphyromonadaceae bacterium (assembly GCA_900538555.1). GTDB lineage: Bacteria > Bacteroidota > Bacteroidia > Bacteroidales > Barnesiellaceae > UMGS27. The sequence continues at coordinate 163,748 of UPYI01000008.1, read as the reverse complement.
TTTATACATTGATGAAAGAATATAGAAAGCCGAGGTTTAATTTCTCTTCTTCTAACGTCGTGTTCTTCAATTTTATTGGCTAATTTTGCAGCCTGCTGGTAAAATCTATGACCACCGCTTATGTCCTGGATGTTTTCAGAAAAGAAAAAGGGGGCGCAGATTGTTTTTTGTTTAAATCGGTTTTCGGTTCCGACGCAAATGTGTTTGGGGGAAAGTACGGGAAATAAAGGGATGAAATTATGAACCTTGTGATTATCAACGGTCCGAATCTCAATCTGTTGGGACGTCGGGAAAAAAGTATTTACGGAGATTGTGATTTCGAGAGTTATCTCGAACAGTTGCGGGCGCGATACCCCGAACATCGGATCGACTATTTTCAGTCGAATGTCGAAGGGATGCTGATCGACCGGATTCAGGAAGCCGGATTCGCGAGCGACGGTATTGTGTTGAATGCCGGGGGATATACCCATACCTCTGTTGCCATCTGCGATGCGATACGGGCAGTCCCTGCACCGGTGGTCGAGGTGCATATTTCCAATATTCATGCCCGTGAGGAGTTTCGTCATCGCTCTATGATCGCACCGGCAGTAGCGGGATCGGTGATCGGATTCGGATTGGATTCGTACCGGTTGGCTGTCGAAGCGTTGATCGGTAGAAAATAATTTTCAGAAAACGTTCAAAAACAATATATATGATATCGAAATATACTAAAATAGTTGCCACGATTTCCGACAAACGATGCGATGTGGATTTTATCAAGGCATTGTACGAAAATGGGATGAATGTCGTCCGGATGAATTCGGCACATCTCGATCGGGAGGGCTTCAAACGGATTATCAATAACGTGCGGGCGGTATCGGACAAGATCGGAATTTTGATGGATACGAAAGGTCCGGAGATACGTACGACTGCCACTGTCGGCGATGAACCGTTGCAGTTTGCCACTGGCGACCGGGTATTGATTGCCGGACTTCCCGACCGGTTGAGCGAGAAGGAACGTATCTGTGTTTCTTATACCCGTTTGGCGGAGGATGTCGAGGTGGGCAAGCATATCCTGATCGACGATGGCGAACTTGATTTTCTGGTACTTGCGAAAGAGGAGGGAGCTTTGCTTTGCGAATCGCAGAATTCCGGCGAACTGGGTTCGCGCAAAAGCGTGAATGTGCCGGGGGTACGTATCAATCTGCCCTCTTTGACCGAGCGCGACAAAACGAATATTTTGTATGCGATCGAAGAAGATATCGACTTTATTGCCCATTCGTTTGTCCGGAACAAACAGGATGTACTCGATATCCAACAGATTCTCGACGAACACAATAGCCCGATCAAGATTATTTCCAAGATCGAGAATCAGGAGGGCGTGGATAATATCGACGAGATATTGGAAGCTACTTACGGTGTGATGGTGGCACGCGGCGATCTGGGTATCGAGGTGGCGCAGGAGTATATTCCGGGTATTCAGGCTCGGTTGATCAAGAAATGTATTCAGGCGAAGAAACCGGTAATTGTGGCTACGCAGATGCTCCACTCGATGATCAAGAATCCCCGACCCACCCGGGCGGAAGTGACCGACATCGCCAACGCCATTTACAACCAGACCGATGCCGTGATGTTGAGCGGCGAAACCGCTTACGGTAAATATCCGGTGGAGGCGGTGGCGACTATGGCACGTGTGGCTCGCGAAGCCGAACGGTCGAAATTGTTTGAGAACCGGATCAAAGTGACCGGCGACGACGAACAGGATGTGACCTCTTTTTTGGCGCGTCAGGCTGTGAAGTCGTTTACGAAAGTGGGCACGCGGGCGATTATCACCGATAGCTATACCGGACGCACTGCCCGGTATATTGCAGCGTACCGGGGCAAATATCCGGCGCTGGCAATTTGTTATAACGAACATGCCGTGCGTTGGCTTTCGCTCTCTTACGGTGTATTCCCGATGTATGAAAAACGTACCGGCACGCAACGCCAGTATCTTTATAACGGACTGAACCACCTTATCGAGCAGCATTGGATTACCCGCGACGATATGATCGCTTATCTTGGCGGCGGATTCGGAGCCGACAAGGGTACTACATTTTTGGAAATCAACAAGGTGGGAACGGTACTCGACTTTTATGGCGAATACCTGCTCCCTAATATCGAAGAAGAAGCGAAATGACCGAAGAATTAGAAGCGTATATACTCGATCATATCGACCGGGAAGAACCTGTCTTGTCGGTGTTGGCACGTGATACGCATGTATATCATCTTCGACCCCGTATGGTATCGGGGCATTTGCAGGGACGGATCTTGAAAATGATCTGTCGCATGGTGCGTCCCCGCCGGGTGCTTGAACTGGGTACGTTTACCGGATATTCCGCATTGTGTTTCGCCGAGGGCATGGACGAAGGGGGAGAAGTGCATACGATCGATATCGACGATGAAATCGAAGATTTTACCCGCTCGTTTTTCGAACGTTCGCCTTATGGCGACCGGGTGCGCTTTTTTATCGGGGATGCTTGCGAGATTGTGCCTACCCTGCCCGATACGTACGATCTGGTGTTCATAGATGCCAATAAACGCGACTATTTGAAGTATTACGAACTGGTGTTCGACAAGGTGCGTCCCGGAGGAATGATTTTGGCAGATAACACGTTGTGGGACGGAAAGGTGGTGGACGAACCGCATGGACGCGACGCGCAGACGGCGGGTATCGAAGCGTTCAACGATGCGATCGCTGCCGACACCCGGGTGGAAAAAGTGATATTGCCGTTGCGCGACGGATTAACTTTAATATGGAAAAAACCGTTATAACTTTGTGAAATCTCCGATTATTTATTTCTTTTGAAAAAGATAAACTATACGATATGGAAACAACCAGACAAAGCAAAATAAACCGCTTGCTGCAAAAGGAATTGAGCGATATATTCCTTGCGGAAACCCGGAAAATGCAGGGCGTATTGGTGTCGGTAAGCGTGGTGCGTGTAAGCCCCGATCTGAGTATTGCCAAAGCCTATTTGAGTATATTCCCGTCGGCAAAGGCGGCTGAAATATTGGATGCGCTGAAAGCCAACAGCAAGTCGATACGTTATGAATTGGCGCAGCGTACGCGCTACCAGCTGCGTAAGACTCCCGAACTGGCGTTCTATCTCGACGATTCGTTGGATTATATCGAGAATATCGACGCATTGCTCAAACAGTAACATCGCATGAGCCTCTCCCGGAAAATAGCGTTACGCTATCTTTTTTCGAAAAAATCGCATAGCATCATCAATGCCGTGTCGTTGGTGTCGGTGTGCGGTGTGGCTGTGACTACGATGGCGATTATCTGTGTGCTTTCGGTTTATAACGGGTTCACCGATCTTATCGGGTCGCTTTATTCGCAGGTCGATCCGCAGATCAAGGTTACTCCCGTAGAAGGAAAGACGCTCGATGCCTCGGCAGACGTATGGCGCACCATTTCCGGGTGGCGCGAGGTGAATGCCCTTTCGCCGGTGATCGAAGAGACGGCGTTGGCTGTGTATGCCGACCGCCAGCGTCCGGTTTTGGTAAAGGGCGTGCCGGAAGGATACGATGAAATATCCGACTTCCCGCAGACCATTGTACGGGGCGATTACCGGTTGAACGATCCTTATACAGCCCATATTTCGTTGAGCGTGGGTGTTGCCGCACAGATGGAGTGCGGATTGTACTCTGTGACGCGCTTCGAATTGTATGCTCCCAAACGCAAGGGCAGAGTGAATCTGGCGGCACCGATGAATTCGTTCAATAAGCAGGAATATTTAGTGTCGTCGATTTTTGCGGTCAATCAGGCGGCGTATGACGACCAATATGTATTCGTGCCTCTTGCGTCTGCCCGACAGTTGTTCGATTATACGACCGAAGCGACAGCCATGGAGATCGAGTTGATGCCCGATGCGAATGAAGCGGCGGTTATTGACCGGCTTCGTTCCGTATTGGGAGACGGATACCGTGTTGCAGACCGTCTGCACCAGCAGAACGACTGGTATCATTGGGTGCAGATCGAAAAATGGATTACCTTTTTAATATTGGCATTTATCTTGATGATTGCCACGTTCAACGTGATCGGGGCATTATCTATTCTGATTGTCGATAAACAGCAGGATATAGCTACGCTTCGTTGTCTGGGGGCGGACGACCGGCTGGTATCGCGTATTTTCTTACTCGAAGGCTGGCTTATTTCCGCTGTTGGAGCCGGAACCGGGCTGGTGATCGGCGTATTGCTTTGCCTGTTGCAGCAGGAGTTCGGTTTTATACGGTTGGGTGACGGCAGCGACGCTTTTATTGTCGATGCCTATCCTGTGAAACTGGCGTTGGGCGATGTGGCTTGTACGTTGCTTGTCGTCTTGATTATGGGTGCATTGACCGCGTGGTATCCGGCAAAATATTTGCGCAGGAAATTGTTGAAAGAAAAGACGTGAGTGGAAGCCTCCGGTGCGTGATAGAAGAAACAATAAAAAAACGGGAGAGGGTTTCGTAAGCAAGACCCTCTCCCGTTTTTTTTACTGTTGATATATCGTTTGTCTATTTCATCTCTGCGGCGATGGCGTCGGCGATGGCTTTCATACGCTCGGGCGACAACGAGAGTTTTTCTTTGAAGAAGTTCATATCCGATTCGCGTTGAATGGGAACGAGGTGGATATGTGCGTGGGGAACTTCCAGTCCCATGACGGCAACGCCTACTCGTTGGCAGGGAACTGCTTTGCGGATAGCTTCGGCTACCCGTTTGGCGAAAAGGGTGAGTCCGCTGTATTCGGCATCGGACAGGTCGAACAGATAATCGATCTCGTGTTTGGGAACGACCAACGTGTGTCCTTCGGCTACGGGGCTGATGTCGAGGAATGCGAAATAGTTGTCGTCTTCGGCAACTTTGTAGCACGGAATTTCTCCGGCGATGATGCGACTGAAAATGGATGCCATAGTTTCTTTTGTTTTTGGAGGTGGAACAAATGTCGGATTCCGACGGATTCTGTACGACTATAGGAGCAAAGCCGTCGAAATAAAAAACGGTCGCTGCCGGAAGGCATAACGACCGTTAGTATGTTATATGGAAATATCTACAATCTCGAATGTCATAATGCCCGACGGCACTTGAATATCGACGATGTCACCCACTTGTTTGCCCAGCAACCCTTTGGCGATCGGGGTGTTGGCTGCAATCTTGCCTTCTTTCAGATTTGCCTCCGATTCGGATACGATGGTATATTGCATGGTGGCGTTGTTTTTGGTATTCTTGATTTTCACCTTGTTCAGAATCTGCACGGTGTGGGTGTTGAGTTTGCTCTCGTCGATGAACCGGGCGTTGGCGATCAGGTCTTTCAATTGCGAAATTTTCATTTCGAGCATGCCTTGTGCCTCTTTGGCTGCATCGTATTCGGCGTTTTCGGACAAGTCGCCTTTATCGCGGGCTTCGCCGATAGCTCTTGAAATTTCGGGTCGTTTTACATTTTCCATGTAAGCGATCTCCTCCATGATCTTCTTGTAACCTTCTTCGGTCATGTAAGTAATTGCCATAATTTTTATCTCCTATAGTTTTTAAATTTTAATATTCCGGATATATAACAAAAAAGAATCCCCGTCGTTCGATCGACTGGGAATCCTTTCTCTACCTCTTTGATTGCAAAGGTAATATCTTTTTCTCGCTTTTCCAAATAAAAAGCAAAAATTCATTTCGTCCGTTCGGTTACTCCGGCAGATTTCTCGACCTGCCGTTGCAGATCAAAGCAACGCTTTTACCTCTTTTTCGATATCGGCTATCTTTTCGATTCGCTTGATCAATTCCCCTTTCCGGTTGATCAGGAAGCAGGTGGGAATATCCGTTACGTTATATAACGCGGCGAAACGCGAGCGGACGCTTTGCGGATCGCGTACGCAAACCCACGGCAGGTTGTCGGCGGCTACTTTCCAGGCATGTTCGTCCGTATCGAGCGATACTTGATAAATCTCAAAACCTTTGTTATGGTATTTACGGTAGAGGTCGGCAAGCAACATGTTGTAGTCGGGCGAGTACTTGGTGAGGTAGACGGTGAAGTCGAGCAGCACGACATCGCCTTTTCGGGCGAAATCGGAGAGCTTGCGCGAGATCCCTTTCATGTCGTACAGGTCGATGTCGATCAACGATGCCGATTCGGCTCCCAATTCGAGGATTGCCTTGGCGTTCTCCTCAGCCTGCTGGGCGGCACGGTCGGAAGCAAGAGCTTGCAGTACGATGCCTTTCAGCTGCTTGGTGCGTGGAGCGTCGGGGAAGTTGAGGTCGTACGAAGTTGCCACTGCCGCCAGTATTTTATAGTCGTTCTTGTCGTAGGGGTCGAAGATGAGCGAGCCGTCGAGCTGTTGGAATACGATGTAGTAGGCGACAGGCGATGCGGGATCTTCTAAGATGATGCGGGTCATTTCTTTCTTATATTCCTGCAACGCCGTACGTGCTTTGTCGCGGTCGGCATCCGTTGCGTTCCGTTGCAATATGGGTCGGAATGCCGAGCGCAGGCGCGATCCGGCTTCGGCAACGGTTTTCATCTTGACCGATTCGTCCGAACCGCTGACGGTATATCCTGTCGATAAGTTGCCGGCATTACCCGAAACGGTGATCGGCTGGGCGGAGGCGATGGCTAAAAACACATTCTCCTCTCCGAGGCGGAGGCGGTAAAACTCAGGTTGTTCCGGAGCATCGACCGAAAACCGGAAAGAGCCTTGCCCGTCGAGGACGACAGAGTCGAGAGTCGTGTATTTCGGGCTGCTCCTCTGTTCGATATAAAGCGTTGCGCCGTCGGCATCGGCGATAGTTCCTTCTACAACTACTTGGGGCGTTTTCTGGCAAGCGGCTGTCGCCAGCAAAAGGGCTGCGCCGAATATGCAGGGTTTCATGCGATAGTTCATGGTTTCTTCTTTTTGTTTTCTGCAAAGATAGTGCAAGCCGAAGGCAAAGCCAAATTTATTTGAGATTTGTTGAGGCGCAGCCTATGTTCTGAAAAGATAGTGCAAGCCGAAGGCAAAGCCAAATTTATTTGAGATTTGTTGAGGCGCGGTCTATGTTGTGCAAGCCGCGAATAAAGCCGATTTTATTTGAAGTTTGTCGGATCGGGTCTCGGTTTTTTCGGTTTTCCATACAAATAAGTCGTAACGGGACAATGTTTTTCGGTTTTTTATCCGATTACAAATAAACTTTCATTATCTTTGCGTGATTTTAAGTGGAAAAATATATATAAGTACAATTTTTTTATGAACCCAATTGTAAAGACCATTGATTTAGGTGACGGAAGAACGATCACCATCGAGACCGGCAAATTGGCAAAACAAGCCGATGGCGCGGTAGAAGTCCGCATGGGTAATACCATGTTGCTGGCTACCGTTTGTTCGGCTCAGGAAGCCGGCGAAGGGGTGGATTTTATGCCTCTTCAAGTAGAATACAAAGAAAAATTTTCTGCATTCGGACGTTTCCCCGGCGGATTCACGAAACGTGAAGGCCGTGCATCGGACTACGAAATCCTGACATCCCGTCTGGTAGACCGTGTATTGCGTCCGTTGTTCCCCGATAACTATCATGCCGATACGTTTGTAAACATCATCCTTTTCTCGTCCGACGGCGTGGATATTCCCGATGCGTTGGCGGGTTTGGCAGCTTCGGCAGCTTTGGCTGTATCGGATATTCCGTTCAACGGCCCGATCTCCGAAGTACGTGTTGCCCGTATCGACGGTCAATTCAAGATTAACCCGACTTTCGAAGAACTCGAAAAAGCCGATATGGATTTGATGGTAGGTGCGACCTACGAAAACATCATGATGGTGGAAGGCGAAATGAACGAAGTGTCGGAAGCCGAATTGCTCGAAGCCTTGAAAGTGGCTCACGAAGCGATTAAAGTACAATGCGTTGCTCAGAAAGAACTGGCTGAAATGGTAGGTTCGACGGTAAAACGCGAATATTGCCACGAAACGAACGATGAAGATTTGCGTAAAGCCGTATGGGAAGCTTGCTACGACAAGGCTTATGCGATCGCCCGTTCGGGAAATAAAGACAAACACGCCCGTCAGGCTGCTTTCGATGCCATTGTCGATGAATATCTGGCTGGCATGAGCGAAGAAGAAGCTGCTGAAAAAGGAGCTTTGGTAAAACGTTACTACCACGATGTGGAAAAAGAGGCTGTACGCCGTTGCATCCTTGACGAAGGTATCCGTTTGGACGGTCGTACGACAACTCAAATCCGTCCGATCTGGTGTGAAACCGATTATATCCCCGGACCTCACGGATCGGCTGTCTTCACCCGCGGTGAAACGCAGTCGCTCTCTACGGTTACATTGGGTACGAAACTCGACGAAAAGATTCTCGACGATGTATTGAATCAGGGTCGCGAACGTTTCTTGCTGCACTACAACTTCCCGCCGTTCTCTACGGGCGAAGCCAAAGCACAAAGAGGCGTAGGACGTCGTGAAATCGGTCACGGAAACTTGGCTCACCGTGCATTGAAACGGATGATCCCGGAGAACTACCCCTATGTAGTGCGCGTCGTTTCCGATATTCTGGAATCGAACGGTTCGTCTTCGATGGCTACCGTATGTGCCGGAACATTGGCATTGATGGATGCCGGTGTGAAAATCAAGAAACCGGTATCGGGTATCGCCATGGGTTTGATTACCGATAAAGACAATGTGAAATATGCAGTCCTCTCCGATATTTTGGGCGACGAGGATCACTTGGGCGATATGGACTTCAAGGTAACCGGTACACGCGACGGTATCACTGCTACGCAGATGGATATCAAGTGCGACGGTTTGTCGTATGAAGTGCTGGAAAAAGCATTGAACCAAGCCCGCGAAGGACGTATGCACATTTTGGATATCATCACCGATACGATTGCCGAACCGCGTGCCGACTTGAAACCGCACGTTCCGCGCATCGAAACGCTGGTGATCCCGAAAGATCTGATCGGTGCTGTGATTGGCCCGGGCGGAAAGATCATTCAAGGTATCCAGGAAGCCAGCGGTGCTATCGTAACGATTGAAGAGATCGACAACGAAGGTCATATCGAAGTTTCCGCTCCCAACCGTGCATCTATCGACGAGGCTATGCGTCGCATCAAGGCGATCACAGTTCAACCCGAAGAGGGTGAAGTGTACACCGGTAAGGTAAAATCGATTTTGGCATTCGGTGCATTCGTTGAATTCCTCCCCGGAAAAGACGGTTTGCTGCACATTTCCGAAATCAGCTGGGATCGTATCGAGTCGATGGAAACATCGGGTATCAAGGAAGGTGATGAACTGACCGTGAAACTGATCGAGATCGACAAGAAGACCGGTAAATTCCGTTTGTCGATGAAAGCGTTGCAGCCGCGTCCGGCTCGTAACAACGACCGTCCCCGTCGCGAACAGAAAGAAGACGGAGAAAAAGCGTAAAGGTTTAAAATAAACTGCAAGCCGAGTGCAGAAGCCGTCAAGTGAAACTTGAACGGATTATGCCGAGGCGAAGCGTTGATTATGTAAATAAACTGCAAGCCGAGAGCAGAAGCCGTCAAGAGAAGCTTGAATGGATTATGCCGAGGCGCAGCGTTTGTTGAAAACCAAAGGTTTAAAATAATAGAAAACCGCGTTCCCTGCGAGGGGTGACGCGGTTTTTTTATTGTCCGAGCCTTTCGCAGCCACTGCTTTTTCCGATTCGGGCTTGGCATTCTCTTGGCGAATCTTTACCTTTGTTCGCAGAAACCAAGTTGATTCCGGTATGAAAAATACATTGACGGCTTACCTGAAAAAAGCCTTGCCTTATGTAGGCTCTGTTTTGTTCTTCCTGCTTGTATCGTATATCTATTTTGCACCCGATATTTGGGAAGGTCGCGCATTGGCGCAGCACGATACCACGCAAGGACGGGCTATGGGGCAGGAGATTGCCGCCTACCAAGCCGAAACCGGCGAGAAGTCGTATTGGACGAATTCGATGTTTTCGGGAATGCCTGCGTTCCAGATCTCACCGTCGTATAAGAACAATGCCGTATTGCGTGCCGTATCGGGCGTGTATCGTTTGGGCGCGGCAGAACCGGCTTCGTTCGTGTTCATCATGATGACCGGTTTCTTTATCCTGTTGCTGACTTTGGGCGTACGGTGGTATCTGGCTGCCATAGGAGCTGTGGCGTATGCTTTCTCGTCCTATTTCTTTATTATCATCACAGCCGGACATATCTGGAAATTCATTACGCTTGCCTATATACCGCCGACGATAGCCGGTATGATTCTGATCTATCGCAAACGCTATCTGTGGGGGTGCGTACTGGCTGCACTTTTCGGTGCGTTACAGTTGTACAATAACCACATACAGATGTCGTATTACTTCATGTTCGTCATGGCGGCATGGGTGATCGCGTTCGGAGTGCAGCACTATCGCGAGCATACGATGAAGACGTTCGCCAAATCGACGGCTGTGCTGCTGCTTGCCGGTGCGATAGCCGTAGGATGCAATCTGCCCAACCTGTATCATACCTATAAATTCAGTAAGGAGACTATGCGGGGCGGTCATTCCGAACTTACCTCGCCCGAAACCGGAGCGCAGAAGTCGGACGGTCTCGACCGGGAATACATCACGCAATGGAGCTATGGCAAAATGGAAACCCTGTCGCTGTTGATTCCGAATATCAAGGGCGGCGGTTCGGGCGTGTTGGGCGAAAACGAAACCGCCCGTAAGGCGGCATCGTCGCAGATACGTCCCTACCTGTCGCAGGTAAACAGCTATTGGGGCGATCAGCCCGGTACGGTCGGTCCTGTATATGTGGGCGCGTTGGTTTTCCTGCTTTTTGTCTTGGGCTGCTTTATCGTGAAAACACCGATGAAATGGGCGTTGTTGATTGTCACCGTACTCACTGTCATGCTGTCGTGGGGAAAGAACTTCATGCCGCTTACCGATCTGTTTATCGACTATTTCCCGATGTATAACCGTTTCCGGGCGGTTTCGAGTATTCTGGTCGTGGCGGAGTTTTGTATTCCGTTGTTGGCGGTATTGGCTTTGAAAGAGATTCTGGAACGTCCGCAGTTGTTGAAAACGGAGCGTACAGCCGTATATGTCAGTGTCGGGCTTACTTTGGGAGTTTCGTTGTTGGCTGCGCTTTTCCCGTCGATGTTCGGACCGTTCAACAGCGAATACGAGCTGGCATATATGGCACAGGAACCGGGTGTCGCCCCGATATTCTCGGGTGTGGCGGAAGCCCGGAAAGCGGTATTGAGTGCGGATGCGTGGCGGTCGGTAGCGGTATTGGCTGGCGGCATCGTCGTACTGTGGCTGTTTTATGCCGGTAAGCTCAATCGCGGACTGACTGTGGCGTTGGTCGGAGCGATCATTCTGGTCGATATGTATGGGGTAGACAAACGTTATCTCAACTCTTCGCACTTCGTTCCGGCAGCAAAAGCGGAAATGCCTTTCCCGAAGACCGAAAACGATAAACTGATTTTGCAGGATACCGATCCGAACTATCGGGTGTTCAATATGGCTGCCAACTCATTCAACGAAGCCGGAACATCGTACTATCACAAATCGGTGGGCGGATATAACGCGGCGAAATTGCGCCGCTATCAGGATTTGATCGACCGCCAGTTGCTGAAAGGCAATATGGAGGTATTCAATATGCTGAATACGCGTTACTTTATTTTGCCGTCGGAAGATCGCCGTTCTTCGTTTGTGGAACGGAACGATGAGGCGTTCGGCAATGCCTGGTGGGTATCTGCTTTGGAATGGGCGGCGACACCCGACGAGGAGATGGCGGCTCTCGACTTGATCGATTTACGCGAAACGGCGGTTGCCGACGAACGGTTCCGTTCCGTCTTGTCCGCTCCTGCCGCTCTGCCGTCCGACAACGATACGATCTACGAGACGGTATATAAGCCGAACGAATTACGCTATCGTGCGGTGAGCCGGAATGGCGGGCTGGCGGTCTTCTCCGAAATCTATTTCCCGTGGGGCTGGAAGGTCTCGATCGACGGAGAGCCGGTGGAAATGGGGCGGGTGAACTATGTGCTGCGGGCTTTGAATATTCCGGCGGGCGACCACGAAATCGTATTCCGGTTCGAACCGGCTTCGATTCCGGTAACCGAAAGTATTGCGTATGTATCGATGGCATTGATTTTATTGGCGGCGATAGCTGCGGCATACTTCTCGTTGTGTACTCGTAAAAAAGGGAGTGATGATACGGCGACCGCTTAAAAAGACGTGGAATAAGATCAATCGGATGCGGCATGCGCATGGGTACGGCATCCATTCTCCGTTCGCTTATCGTTTAGTGACGAAGGTGATTAAGGAGCGTGCGCCCTATTATGCCTACGATGAAATCGATGCGATCTGGGAAGAGGTGAAACATCGGGCGGAAGTGTCGGGTATCGCTTCACGTTATCGGATTCCTTCCCGGAAAGAGGCACGTCTGCTTTTCCGTTTAGTCAATCATTTTCATCCGGCATCGATATTGGAGGTCGGTACCCGTCTGGGCATATCCTCGCTCTATCTGAAACGTGCGAGCGGCAAAGCGGCTTTGGTCGTTGCCGATTCCGATCCGGCTGTGCGGAAAACCGTAGGCGGATTGTTCGATGAATGGGGCGCGGAGATAGAGTTGCCGGATATGCCGGCGGCTTGTACTGTCGGCAATTTCTTTACGGCTTGTCGTCCGGGCGATATGCTTGTATTGCATTCGGGTTGCGGCGACCCGCAGCAGTTGGGCGAATGGATAGAAACCGCGTTGCAGAAGGGGTTGTTGCTTTTCTTGGGCGGTATCAACAAACGGGAGGCGGCAGCTTATTGGCAGAAAATCAAATCCGACGACCGGGTGCGGGTGACCGTCGATTTGAAATCGTTCGGATTCGTTACCTGCGATCCGAAGTTGAACAAACAGGATTATCAGATCTCTTTTTAATAGCCGGCAAGAATCTTCCGGGCATTTTCTTCGTCATTCCGCAGTTGCCGGCACAACTCTTCCAGTCCCGACATTTTCCGCTCGGGGCGTAAAAACTCGATGAAACGGACTGTTATCGTTTCTCCGTAAAGATCGCCGGAGAAGTCGAACAGATGGACTTCGATGCTGTAATCGTTCGGACGTTCCAGTGTAGGACGCTGTCCGAGGTTCAACATGCCCGGATGAACGGAGCGGTCGGGCAATACCGCCTGTACGGCATATACTCCCGACATCGGAATGATCTTTCTGCGATCGACCGGTTGCAGGTTGGCTGTGGGAAATCCGATTTTCCGTCCGATGCGGTATCCGCCGATTACCCGCCCTTGCAGGGCGTAGGGGTAGGAGAGCCGTTCGGCAGCAGTGCGTACATCCCCGTTTGTCAATAACGAACGTATTACCGACGAACTGACCGATGCGCCTTTGTATGTCGATTCGTTGCCGCGAATTACTTCTATTCCCAATTCTTTTCCATAGGCTGCGTATTGTTCGAACCCTTCCGTCCGGTTGTGCCCGAACCGATGGTCGTAGCCTATGACTATACCTTTCACGTGGTATTTTTCGGAGAGCAACCGTAAGAAATCGTGGGCAGACAGATTGGCGATTTCTTCGGTGAAATCGAGTAAAATCACATAATCGATGCCCGCTTCACCGAGTTTTTCGATGCGCTCTTCCGGCGTGTTCAGAAGCGGTAGAGCCGATTCCGGATGCAATACATGTTTCGGATGCTCTTTGAATGTGACTACCGCCGAATACATCGACCGTTCTCCGGCGTACTGTCCGATCTGTGCCAATAGCGACCGGTGGCCGAGATGTACACCGTCGAATATGCCGATGGAAGCCATCAGCGGTTTATCCGGGGTAAAGAGGAGCGACGAAACTACTTGCATACGATTATTCGAGGTTGAACAGCGATGAGAAATCGGAGAATGGCGCTACTAAATAGGTGCGGAATCCGAATCGGGTAGCGGCGTCGAGATTGGCTTGCGAGTCGTCGAAGAATAAGGTCTCTTCGGGTTTGATGCCCGATAGGGCGATTACCTTTTCGAAAATTTCGGGTTTAGGTTTGGCGACGCCCAGTTCGTACGACAGATATTTTTCGTCGAAGTAGTCGTTTACAGTCAGTCCCTGTATCCGGAAATCCCGGTCGATACCTTGCTCGAACATGATCGAGTTGGTGTTGCTGAGCATCATCACCCGATAGTGTTCGCGGAGTTTGCGCAGCAAAGAAAGTTTGGCATCGGGAATTCCTAACAAAAACTGATTCAGGGCATAGTCGATCGCTTCGTCCGTTACCTCTTTGCCGATTTCATGACGGATGGCAGCCCGGAATTCTTCGGGGGAAACCTTCCCCTCTTCCAACGCCATGAATACGCCTTGCTGTGCATATTCTCCCAACATTTTATCGGCATCCCGATAGCCCAAAGCCACGAACGCATCGACGCATCGTTGGCGGTTCAGATCCATTAATACGCCGCCTAAATCGAACAATAAGTTTTTGACACCATGCAGTAATTCCATAACCGAAACAATTTATTAGGTTGGGGTTGAGATCCGGATGCCTCACCTCCTTGCTGCTTACAAGGCAGGCTGACAACCAAAATCGTACAAAGATACGGATAAGCCGAGTGCAAACGCAAATTTATTTGCAAGTTTGCTGAGGCGGAGTATCTAAGACATCGTCAAAGATAGTGAAAGGAGAGAGCAGAAGCAAATGGGAAACGAATGTTTCACGAATTGATCATGCCGAGCCGCCTCCTGTCTTATCCAAAGATAGTGAAAGGCGAGGGCAGAAGCAACCTTCCGGAAGCGTCCGAATCTGAAAAAACCGTCCTCACCACAGAGTTGCGGCGAGGACGGTGGAATAAAAGGACATTTTATTTAAGTTGGGACGCTTTATTTTCCCTTTTTCGAGGCTTGCGCTCGGGTCGGTTATTTTTGTATGAACTTACGACCTTTGGTGATGACTAAGCCTTTGTAATCTTTGCCGACACGTTGTCCGAAGATGTTGTAGAGGGCACCATCGGCGGCACCTTTGTCGGTAGTGATGCTGTCGATACCGGAATCGTCGAGAACGGAAGCATCGTTATGAGCCATGATATTGGTCATATAGATGGCAGGCGAGTGGGGATAATCGTTGGGAACTTTCTCTCCGGCGATTTGCAACACATTGATGCAGTGTTGGGGAACTTCGTTTTTCTTCGACCAAGTGAAATCTTCGCGGTCGAGATCGATATCGAGACGGGTCCATTCGCCGCCTTTGATGTTATAGACTTCGGTAACGAATGATTCTCCGGGCCACCAGTTCTGGAATTTGATACAGATCTGATCGTCGTTCTGAGTCCAGATATCCATGTGGAAGAAGCGGTATTCGCTCAGGTCTACTGTGGCTTGGAACTGCAAGGGCAGGAAGTCGAGGTTGTCGATGCGTACTGCTGCGCCATCGCCGCATTCGTCGTCGCTGATGACGCAAGATTGCCCCCATTTTGGCTGTGTCCATGCATTAGCAGGATTGCCTTGTGAATCTTTGAATACGTCGAAGAATGTTTCCTGGTCGGCGGCGTAGATGACAGCCACTTCTGCCGGATCCCATTTTATGGTGGGAGGAGTATCGGGTGTGGTCTGTGCGCCGGCGGAGGCTACGATGAATGCCAAAGAGGCAACTGTGAGAATACGTGTAGATGTTTTCATAACTATATTTTTTTTGAGGGTTAAAAGGTTCGACTGATTCCGATATGGTTATTTTTCTCGTAATCGTGCCGGGATATTGCCGGAAGTGGATTTTTGCGATTACAAGCCCGGAATTTTCATTTCCGGTTGCCGGTCGGCGATTCCGGGCTTGTAATCCATTTTCACTAACCTATATATCTCTTTTACTTTTGAATCTGTTTTTTACCGTTGCGGATCACGATGCCTTTGTAGTCTTCGTCTACGGGCATACCCAGCAGGTTGTATGTCCGGGCATCTGATTCTTTGTCGAGGGTTATGCTGTCGATACCGGTAGGATCACCGCCGGTTTCGGTCGGGAAGTTGATCGCAAGGCTTTCGGGTCTTTCGGTCACATCGGCAGGCAGTACGACATAAGCGGTGAACGGATATACGATGTGCCAGTTTACGACTTTACCTTTTCCGTCGGTGCTGTCTTTGCCGTCCCACAAGTTGAACGCTCCGTTCGCAAAGGGATAGACACCATCGTTATTCGTGCCGTCCACGATATTATGGGGTTGGAAAACACCGGTGAGTACGTTGTCCTCGGTGGTAACGTCGTGGATGAACGTATCGGCAGTTTCTCCTTCGGTCGTGTAGGAGGCGGCACTGGTTATGTCGAACGTATAGACACCGCTTGTTTCCGCTTTCACCACTACGGGGGTATTTGCTGCCAGCGTTCCGCTTTCAACTTTTACTGCTTCGAGGGTGTCGGGCGTTTCAGCATTGTATTTCAACGTGTAGGCTTTCACACCTTCGGGTATGATGACATCGGCAGGTGCGACGAATGTGCAGAAACTGTCGATATTTACCTCAATGCTTTGGGCAGCTTCGATAGCGAAGTCCATGGTGGTATAGTCGAGCGTGGTTTTGTATATTCCGGTAGCCCATTTCTGCTTAGGGGTGAAGGTGAATACATCGGCATTCGAACCGGAAACATAGTTTACCGTCGAACCTTTGTTGCCTTGTATTACTTTGTATTCGCTGTTGTTGATCGCATTGTTGAAATAAGCGGTTGCACTCTCACCGGAAACGCTTGGCGTGAAGTAGGCAAGAGCCCGGCGTTTGGCATCGGTAAGTCCGTAGGCGGTTGTACTCCATACGGTTTGCAATCCCTTTGTATTTTTGAAAGAACTTACGGTAATCGTCAGGTCGCCTGCATTCGGTTGGACGTAGATGGCTCCGTTCGAATTGGGTTTGGCGGTAATAGCGGCACTGCCATCTTCGGGCGTGTATGTAAGCGTAATGAAATTCTTTGTCGGTTTGTTGGCTTTTGCGTCGGGAAGGGTGAATGAGCAGGAGAAGATCTCGAACTCTCCGTTCTTTGCACCGGTATTTGTCAATTCGTAGGTGCTGACCCCGGCAACATCTGCGGGCTCGGTGCAATTGACTTCAACTACCCACATAGGCGTTGCGGGTTCGGTGGTTTCTTGGGCAAATGCGCCGGCAGCAAGTAATACTGATGTTGTTAAAAGAGTAATTTTTTTCATGATGGATTAGAAATTTCGTTAATGGTTCTATGCAAAAGTAATTTTAATGAAGTCAAATATGGTAGAATAATCCGCCATTTATATGCAAATATCCTGCAAAAGCGGATTATTTCTTATGCAATTTTTTTGTAAAACCGCTCTCCTCGACCGACCATCCTGCGATCTTGCCTTGCAGCCCGAGGCGTTGTGCTTCGGCAAATCCGGGATCGCCGGGACGGATGTCTTTGAAGTATATCAGGGTGGCATTTTCGTCGAGAAGCCGTTGTTGAAGAAGTTTGATAGGTACTTTCTGTACGGTCGTCGCCCGGTCGATGGCAATTGCCGCGGCAGCGCCTGCTGCCTGTCCGAGAGCCATCCAGCAGGGTTCCATACGCAGAGTGGAGAATCCGATGTGCGATCCGCTGACGGGTACCGGCAACAGCAGGTTCTCGACCTCTTTGGGAACGATCACGCCGTAAGGCACTGTGTAGACAGCCGTGGGGTAGCTGATGAATCCGTCGAGATGCACACGTCCGGTTTCGCGTTTCCGTGCGGCGTGCGAGTCGAGGGCATAGTGGCTTGCCGTGATGCTTGTGGCGTGTACGGGCGGTCGTCCGCCTTCCACTACCGGCAGGGCATCTTTTGCCGTGAAGAAGTACATGCCTTCGAACCGTCTGCCTTCGCGTACGTAGACCTGACGCGGGAAGTTGCCGTTGTCCTTGTATTCTTGTGCGGAGAAGCCCCATTTCCCGATCTCGCGCCGGAATTGCGGCGGCAGGGCGGTATCGGTGGCGGCAAACCAGAAAAGTCCGAGGGTGTAGTCGCGCAGACGTTGGGCGAAGCGGTCGCGCCATTCCCACGACGCTGTCGGCCAGGGCCAGTTTTCTTCGGGCAGGTCGGTGGAGATGAATGCCGCATGTTGGTTGTTCGCATCGGTCTTGCCGTTCGGCTCGGTGTTGATCGTCACTAATTTCTCGATTCCCCAACTGTCCCACGGGGTGATCGACCGTTCCCCGCCTTCGAGCAGGTGACGGCGGTTGCGTTCCATCATTTCGGGGGTGACGTCGCGCATGGCTTTCCATGTGTGGCGCCCTGTCCAGACATCTTCGACGAGCGATTCATATTCGCTCCGGTCGTAACGTTCCGGTTTGAAGAACGGTACGAGTTGTGTGGTGTCGCGGGTCAGGCACAGGCGGTAATTGTATGCCTGCACGGCATTGTCGGCTTCACCGGTGGAGCCCTCGGCAGGGGTCGATTTCCAATATTCGTATGTGCGTCCGGCTCCCGGTTCGTCGAATTCCCAAGCGGCTTCGCGTCCTATGCGGAACGGTACGCGGGCGGCGGCACCGAGGTCGCCTTCGTAGGTGGCATCGACGAATATCTTGCCTTCATAAAATTCTTCTTTTCCGGTGAGACGGTCGATGACCCGGATGCTTGCGATGCGTCTGCCGTTGTCGGTCATGACTATGTCGCCGGTGGAGAAGTTGAACTGGCGCATCGTGCGTACGTCGATAAGCCTGCCTTCGGCGGCAATCATGTCGCCGAATATTTTTTCAGCGACCGACGGTTCGAAATGGAATCCGTCGCTACAATCTTTTACCTGTTGCGACTCGGCTCCGTATGTGTCGGTATAGTGCTGTTTTATGGCTTCGGTAAATTCGGAGAAAAGTCCGGTGGTCGCGCCACGGGTAGCGATGTCGGTCGCTCCGAGTCCGTTTGCCGGCAGTCCGCCTATGTGTTCCGTGCGTTCGAGGATCACCGACGATTTGCCCATACGTGCGGCTTCGATGGCGGTCATGATTCCGCCGGGGGTGGCACCCACAATGACGATGTCGAATTTTTCACCATGCAGAGCCATGACACTGGCAATGGCTATGGTCAGAAGAAGTTGTATGCGCCGTTTCGTCATTTTGTGACAGGGTATCGGGTTATTATTTTCACTTGGGGACGATCGACCGTGTAATCCTCTTCGGGATGTATGCCGAGAATATATTTGTTCCAGCGTGCTCCGGCTGCCCAGTAAGTTCCTTCCACACCGTTTTCGGCGAGATAGTTCAGGAACAGGTCGAGGCATTCGAGCCATCGGGGGTCGTCGGCGGGCACTCCGTATTCGCCGAACATGCCGCGCTTGCCGTGCTTTTTGAGCCAATTGACGAAAGGTCGTGCCCGGTCGATGCCGATTGTGGGATATGCCCCTTCTTCGTCGTACCCTTTGCGGTAGATGCCCGAAGCATCGCTGTCGAAGTAACAGTGGGCTTCGTATATCAGGTTGTCGGAGGGGTCGCGGAGCGATTCAAGTCCTTGGTTGATATCCGCCCAACGTTCTGCCGAGCTCCATGTGTTTCCTGCTACGACGATTGCGGTGCGGCGGTCTATGGTGCGTATGGAGTCGATAGCCGTCTGGGCGATCTCTACCCACGGGCATTCCGGGAGCATGTCGTGCGGTTCGTTGCAAAGTCCGTATCCGTATAGTCCGGGTTCATCTTTGAGTTCCCGGGCGATTGCCGCCCATGCCTGTGCGAAATGGGAGGCTTGCAGGGTGTCGCCTATGATGCGGTTTTTCCCCAAGTATTTCCGGCGACCGTAGTTGTGCATATCCAAGAGAATTTTCATGCCGCGGGCATCGGCTTCGCGGAGCAGGTAGCGGATATATTCGAGTTCGGGCGTATTGAGTTCCCCTCCCACTTCGTGTTGCAGACGTTCCCATTTGAACGGCAGGCGGATGAGGTTCATGTTTTTCGACGCCCAGTAATCGAGTTCGCTCGTGGTGGGATAGAAATAGTCGATATTGAACCGTCCGACACCCTCCATTTTCTTATGGAAAAATTCGGCACCGGCGAGATTCACACCGAATTGCCGGCGGCTGTTGCGTGAGCTTTGGAATTCGGTCAGAGCCCATTCGTCCGGGTCGGACGACAGTTCATATTCTATGACAGCCCCTTGGGCTATTTCGTCGTGACGGATCCACGAACGGTTGAGGCGGCAGCCGTTGAGTGTGACCGATGCGATGTAGCGGGCATCGGGCGAGCGGCGGTGTGCCGTGACCGTGATTTTTTTGCCGTTCTCCATGGTGAGGCTTGCGCGGGAGAATGCCGGCGGCAGGAGATAGTAGAAATCCTGCCCTGCATTCGGGAAGAGACCTATGGATGTGAATACATACCATGAGCCCATGGCACCGCTGTCCTCGTTGTCGGGGTAACCTCCGGCGATCGAGAAACTTCTCCGGCGTATGGCATCGACGTAATCGGCGGTAAGGTCGGGGCGGTCGCAATGGCTGAAAATGAACGGTGCAAGGAATCCCGGTTCGTTGGAGATGTCCACCAGACCGTTGTCGAAACCGAATTGCAGGCGGCGGATCATCTCTTTCTTGCCTCCGCAGAGCTGGATCAGACGTTCGATCTGCGCGGGTGTGAAGAGGGTGTAGGTCCACGAATTGCCTTCGTAGAAATAATCGACCCACGGACCGTAGACATGGGCGGCATCGATAGCTACCCGGCTGCCGTCGGCTCGGCGGGGGGCTATGAACCCTTTGAATCCGTGGCTTTCGAGCGTGGGGTCGAACAGGTTTTCCCAAGCTCGGGAGCGTTCTGCCATTTCGGCGGCAACGGTGCTGTCGCCCATGATAGCGGCGATGCGGGCGAGGCAGTCGTCGTTATAGGCATACTCCATAGTGTACGAGCAGGACATCATCTTCCCTTCACCGGGTACCCACCCTTTTTCGAGGTATTCGGGACATCGTGCCCGGCGGGCGTTTTCGAGCATTACGCCGTAGGCTTTTTTACGGTCGAATCCTTTGACATCTTTCAGAATGGCATCGGCAATGATGTTATCCACGTCGTCACCCCCTTGTTTGCTGTCCCATTCCATCGAGGCGGTATATGTGGGGGTGCATTTGCCGTCGTGGGCCATGCGGTCGATGAACGAGTTGATGGTACGGGCTACGAAACTTTCTTCGATCAGCGTGAGCAGGGGATAGGCTGTGCGCCACGTGTCCCACACGCAGAAGTGGTCGTCGATATGGTCTGTTCCCTGAAAATGCGGGTTGTCGCCCGACCGGTCGCGCGGCATCACCAACGAGTGGTAGAGTGCGGTATAGAACAGGCGCAGATCTTCTTCTTTGCCGTCTACTTCGATGCGTCCGAGAGCCTTTTCCCATTCGGCTTTGGCAAGGGCTGCCACATGGTCTACATCTTTATTTTCCAGCTCTATATAGCGGTAGTTGCCTGCCCGTTCGGTGCTGCGGAGCGATACTCCGATACCGACATTTACCTGTTGTCTGCTCAGGTCGATGCGGGCATAAAGTTCTTTATTTCCCCGGTCGATGATGCTGACCTTGCAGTCGGGATCGTCGATGTGCATTGAAAAATAGACTTTATACGGGTCCTCGCTTCCGAACCCGCCGGCATATTCGCCCCAGCCCGATAATACGGAGGTCGAAGCGTCCCACGACAATGCACCGCCGTTGAACGTGCCGCCGACAATGGGAACAATGTGTTGCGGAATGCTGTGGCGCATATCGAGCAGCAAGGTCTTCTTCTTGTGGTCGGGGTATGTGAAGCGATACGCTACGGCATGGTGTGTCGGAGCCATCTCGGCGGTAATGTCGTAGCGGTCGAGATGCACTTTATAATAATACGGCGAAGCGATCTCGCCCGATTTGCGTGAGTCGTGCCCCGTTTCTTTGGCTGAAAATCCCGTCTGCGGGGAGAGGAATATCTGCCCGTAGCGTGCCCAGCCTATGCCGGATACGTGGAGTTGCCCGAACCCGCGGATGAGGTCGTGCTCGTCGTATCCGTTCTGACCGCCATTCGCTGTCTGCGGTGCGGGGTTTACGGAGCCGTGGGGGAGTTGCGGACCTATGACGCAATTGCTGTTGCCTCGCACGCCCATGAACATATCGACCTTATCGGCGGCGTTTTCTACGGCGTGGCTAACGGTCGATGTAAGTAAAAGAATAGCAGCTGTCAGGACTGTTTTTTTCATTTTTCTTGGGTGTAAAAAGTTTGCGGTAACGGGTGAGAGCCTCGATATAATAATAGTCGGCATAGTTTATCGACGAGTCGATTTCGTAGCCTGCGGGCAGGTTGCCCGTGCTGTGGAGCAGGAATGCGCTGTTTCGTTTCCGGCTCTGGTAGTCCGATGACGACAGGCTGTGCAACATCTTCTCGGCAGCCGAAATGTATTTTTTCGCATAGGCGCTGTTGTCTTCGAGTTGTGCCAGTTCGAGCAAAGCCGATGCCACGATGGCGGCAGAAGAGGCGTCGCGTACGGCATTCGGAATCGCGGGGTCGTCGAAGTCCCAATACGGTATGTAATCGGCAGGCAGGCGTTCCAGATAAACATCGGTGATCTTTTCGGCGAACCGCAGGAAACTTTTATCGTGGGTTTCGCGGTACACCATGGTGAATCCGTAGATACCCCACGCTTGTCCGCGTGCCCAGAAACTGTCGTCGTTGAGTCCTTGATTGGTGCAGCCGCGGATGAATTTGCCGGTTATGCTGTCGTAGAGAGCCACGTGGTAGCTTGTGTAGTCGGGACGGAACTGGTTCTCCATAGTGCGTCGGGCGTGGCTGACGGCGATGTCGCGGAATTCGGCAGGTCCGCCGTTGTTTGCGGCGAAGAAGAGCAGTTGCAGGTTCATCATGTTGTCCATGATCGTGTTGTGCTGCCAACCGTTGGCTTTGACGGCGTGGGGCCACGAAAGGATAGTTCCTACTTGCGGGTTGTAGAGTCTGGCGAGTTTGCGTGCGCCTTCGATCAGTATTGTCTTGTATTCGCAGCGTCCCGTATTGGCATAGGCATGCCCGAAGCTGCACAGGAGCTGGAAGCCGATATCGTGGTCGGGATCATGCTCTTCATCTACGAGAGGACGCTGCCGCTCGGTATAGGCAAGGGCTTGCAGTTTGTCGGTAAGTTTGTCGGAGTTTTCGTATCTGTACCAAAGGATACCCGACCAGAATCCGCTCGTCCAGTCGTAGGGATTGGTGGTATGCCATTGGTTTTCATCGATGTCGATGCTGCGCGGCAGCACGCTGTCGTTGGGTAGTTCGGCGAGGGTGCGGTCGATCTGGCGGTTGCAATATTCCAATTGTTTTTCCGCCCATTTCACCTGCCGCGGTTTTGCTTCCGTTTCTGCCGACAGGGTCAGTGAAACGAGAGCGATAAAGCCGGTCAGCATGGATTTCGGTAGTGTCATAAGTATTTTGAAAATTTTTTCAACGCTAAGTTATAATTTCGGTATATGAAACGATAGTATGAAATTGCAATCCGATGCAAGAATCCGTTTAAAACGCCACTTCCACGCTTGTTCCTGCCATGGAGTTGGTCGGTATCTGTATTTCTTTGTCGCCTTGCGGTGTGGCGATTTTCAGAAGGTAATACCGGCGTGCGGGATCGGCAACACGCAGTTTGCCGTTGCGGAGCATCATCATGCACGGCTGCTGCGCACCGTAGCGACCTGCCGGGGTCTCGATCTCGCCTTTTTCATAAAAGACGATGTAGACGATCGACCCGTCGGTGTTTGCCACCGCCTGGACTTCCGGGGTGTTGGCAAGAATGCGGAATCCGTGTGCGGCGGGTCGGTCTGTACCGGGAACGACAGCGTAGGCATAGGTTGCGTTCCGGGGGGCTATGCCGTGGTGGATGGCGAGCGAGAATACATCGGCTTCCATCGGGTCGTCGATGTAATCGACATGATCGACGCAATTGCGCCAAGTCCCGCGGCGGTGTGTCACGCTCCCTTCGGCGTTTCCGTCGATGATGTGGTAGCCCGAACCGGCGTGGAAGAACCAGTCGCCGTTATGTTGCAGGGTTGCCGACGGCGAGAGGCATTGTTCGACTGTGGTGACTATGCTGTCGCTCCCCGAGGCGCAGACGGCACTGCCGAGACAGAGGTACTCGTTGTCGAAGAAAAACCAAGCCTTGCGTGCCCGCAGGTCGGAGCGCGGACTGATGAAGTCGAAAGCCACTGCTCCGTAGAGCGAATCGCAGACGGCACCGGCGAAGCGGGTGGGGTTGTCGAGAATATGTACCGATCCCCATGCGGAGAGCGGTTCGTAGGCAATCATCGGGGTTGTCGTACCGGGAATCATGCGGAAGTCGGTCAGAGGCGCCATATCGGCGTATTCACGCCCTGTCACGGAGAGCATGCAGGCTCCGTCGCCGCGGAAATGGTTGCGCAGCCCTTCGCTGTTGTGTGCGGCTTCGGAGTTGGCATTGCGCATCGAGTGGATGCGTACGGCGGTCTGGAACTTCGGACGGGAGAACACGAAATAGTCCGACTGCCAGAAGTGGTGGGCGTACGAGGCACTGTGTAAGGCTTTCCCTGCCTGTACGTCGGCGAAATGTTGCAGTTCGTCGGCTCGATAGCCGTCGGAGATGGGAAGAAGCTGGTTGGCGAGGTGCGGAGAGAATACCCCTTCTCCGGGCCGTGCCAGTTCGCGGTTCATTATGGAGGGTTCGGCGTAGCGTCCTGCCACAAGGTGGCGGCATACGGCGTCGAGATAATAGTCTATGACGAAATGAGTCCTTTGGGCATCGAAGCGGCAATCGGTGTTGCGTAACAGCGCAGCCCAGTAGGAAAAGAATTCCGGCAGTTCCATACCGTAGGAGAGTGTGGAATTTATCCGGTCGCCGCGGTGGTGGAATGTCATGT
Source organism: uncultured Porphyromonadaceae bacterium (assembly GCA_900538555.1). Lineage (GTDB taxonomy): Bacteria > Bacteroidota > Bacteroidia > Bacteroidales > Barnesiellaceae > UMGS27. Next base: position 139,011 of record UPYI01000008.1, on the reverse strand, counting down.
CGGCTTGTACACCGCGGCCTGCCGGCATGTATGTGTTGCGCACGGCGGGTCCGCCGGCAGCATCGTACATGATTTCTTCAAAGGGAGCAATGCGGGCTTCTTCTTCGATTTTCCGGAAGAGGGCGGTAGCGCCTGCGAAGTCGCGTTTCCAGACAAGTACTTTGGCATGGTTGCTCAATACCTGTATCCGGTCTCCGCCCGGTCGGGCGGGAAAATCATCGGAGTCGATGATCGATATGGCGTTGGCGATAGAGTCGTGCAAGGCTGGCGGAAGGTCGCTGTCGAGGATATACGCTAAGGAGAGCATACGGCGGGGAATACCGATTTTGGTGTACCACCAGTTGCTGTTGCGGTATCCGTTGTCGAACCAGTTGCCGAGTCCGCGAACAATGGCTTGATACGTCTTTTTATTCTTGTCGGGGGCTTGTTCGTATGCCAATGCCATGTCTATCAGCCGGTCGAGATGTCTTTCAAGCTGCCACAGGGCGCGGGACCGGTCTGTGTAGTCGATGTCGCGCCATTGCCCGTTCCGGTTGAGCGATTTTGTCCATACGGCGGTCTGGGGCGAAGGGGAGGACGACAGATATTCGTTCCGTATGGCGGAGCGTACCTCTTCGAGCGAAGCAGAGGATGACAGGCAGTTGAGGACGACGAACAAGGAGAGTATCAGGCGTTTCATGGTTTTTTTGGAAAAAGGGCTGTGTCGTAACCCTTTACATTACGGCACAGCCCCATAAATACTTATGGATTATTTCTGGATATATTTTTTACCGTTTCGGATAACGATTCCCACATAGGTTTCATCTACCTCGATACCCAACAGGTTGTAGGTACGGTTGTCGTTCCGGGCGGGAGCGTCTACGCCGACATGGTCTATGGCGCTATTGTTTGCCCAATCGATGAAGTACTTTTCAAGCACCTTCATGGTCGATTTCTCTTTGGCGTAGTTGCCGTAGAGGGCGCTCTTGTCGGGCTGGCAGGTCAGGGAGTTGCCTTCGTACATGGCACCGGCACACCAGTAGGTGGCGTTCATTCCGTATTCGCGGAACAGTTGCAGGGCACCTTCGAGTGTTTCCATGTAGCGGGGGTCGCCGGTAGCGTGTTCCGTGTAGGGAACGCCGAATTCTCCGATCAATCCTTTTGCATTGTTCGTACGGCACCATTCGAGGAACGGCAGGAAGCGTTTGCGGTAATCGACATCGGAGTATCCGCTCTGGTATGTACCCGAGTTGTCCTTGTCGAAATAGCCGTGAGCCTGGAATACGATTTTGTTTTGCGGGTCTTGCAGTCCAGCCAGAAGCCACGGGCTGTTCTCTTTGTAGCTCCATGCCACTTCGGTGCTGTATCCCGGGTATTGTTTGTCGGCGTGGTTGCCGTAGATCCATTCGTATGCCGAAGCCCAGTTCGTCCCTTCGACGATGATCTGCGCACGGGTATCGACTTTACGGATTTCGTCGATGGCAGCCTGGTATGCTTCTACCAGCACTTGTGCGGTGACTTTGGGTTCGTTTTGGAGGTCGTAACCCCAGATGTTCGTGTACTCCTTGAACTCGTTGGCGATAGCTCCCCACATTTTGGCGAAGCGTTCGATCGTGTATTCGCCTTCGCCTATCTTGTACTGTGTGCCGTCGATCGTACGTTCGGCATAGTCGTGGGCATCGAGGAATACCCAGATACCGAGGCGTTCGGCTTCTGCCACAACTGCTTTCATGGCAGCCACGTCGCTCTTGTTGCCGTTGGCGTAGTCGGGTTCAGGGTTCTTGATGTCTTCGATGAAGCGGGCTGCACGGAACGGCAGACGGATCAGGCGTACGCCTTTCGCCTTGAAGTAGTAAAGGTCTTGGAACCGCGGGTACATGTAGTCGTAGCCGAACGTACCCGGAACGCTGCCGCCGGAAGCCGACGAGAGATTGACACCGAGCATGGGAGTATTCATGTTGGGAAGCTCGCCGTCGCTATCGTCCTGAATCGGCGGGAATTTGTCTTTGTCGTCGGGATTTTCGCCTCCTCCGGGTTCACCCCAGAAGTACACGTTATCCACGTACAGGGTCTTTCCGGATCCGCCTTTCCGCAGACGCAATACCGCCATTTGTGTGGCGAAGTCGAAGTCGTAGAAATGGCTGAGCGGAATGTCGAACGAATTCCATTGTCCGGGGACAAGGGCGCGATAGTTGGCATCTTCACCGACAATTTCGTAAGCGGATCCGTTGGCGGCATTCCAGTTCTGGAAGCCTACATTGATGGAGGCAACGGCATCCGATGCGGGTGTATAGAAGTCGATATGCACATAGCCTTTGTCGGAAACATCGCGCGAACCGAGATTGATGGGCACCCAGTTGAAATTGGTGATGCGGCATACTTGCTGACCTTCTGCATGGTCGATGATTTCGATCTTGCCTTCTCCGTATGTGGTGATTTCGAATTTACCGAACAGGTTGGGGTAGGCGTCGGAGAAGAACGCTTTGACATCGGCTGCATCGCGGGTGGGCACGGGGGCAAGAGGGATATCGAGTCCGGAATCTCCGGAACCGCCTCCGCTGCTCCAACCGGCATCGGTGTTGCCTTTGGCTCCTTCTTCGGTGCAGAAGTAGATATTGTCAATCACGATCGATCCCGTACCGCTGTGTTTGAAACGGATTTCGTTGATGGCGGAAGCATCGAGACCTTTTGCCGTGAAGTCGGCGAGTTTGATGTTGAGGCTTGTCCATTTGCCTTTTGCCAGTTCGGGGCTGCCGGTGTAGAACGAACTGTTGCCATTCACCAATACGGGTTGTACGGTGGCGCAAGCGTCGCTACCGTCGGGGGTTGCGATGTCCACATGGAGATAGACCATGTCGGAGACATCGATCGTTCCGATATTGTATTTTATGTAGTTGTAGCCGGTGAGTTTGCGGGCTTTGTCGCTGTCGGTAATGGAAATTTCCTCTTCTTCAATACCCGAATTGCCGCCGGCGTTGGTGAGGGTGCATACAGACGTGTATGCGTCGCTGTAAACGGACTTGACGGTCGATGCGTCGTTTGCAGGTACCGGTGCGGGTTTGATGGAGAACGGAACAGGATCAACGGGATCAACGGGGTCGGGATCAACTACGGGCGATCCGCAATAGAAGTAGACGTTGTCGAGGTAGACCAGACCGGTTTTGCCGGCGGGATCCTTGAATGTGATGTTGTTTACGGCTGTAAGCCCTACACTCTGGAAGTCCTGTACTTTCAGGTCTACGCTGGTCCATTTGCCGGGAGTGAGAGTCTGTTTTCCCGAGTATGCCTCTTTCTTGGAAGCGACATTGTACATACCCGGCTGTATGGCTGTCGTCACGTTGTCTTCGGGCACATATACGTCGAAGTGTACGCGTTCGAGTCCCGACAGGTCTACGGTCGTGGTTCCTGCGATCTCGCCGAGAGCGAAGTGTGCCCATCGGAAGTCTTTGACTTCGAGTACATGCTCACCCGCAGCGATTTCTTTGGAGGTGATTATACATCCGCTATTGTTGTAGCCGTTGAAATTGAATGAGCTTTCGTAAGCGTCGCTGTAACATGAGCGTACGTTGGCTGCATCGATCTTGGGTGTCGGGGCGGCAACAGTCGGCAAGGTGTTCGGTGCTGCTTTTGTCGTATAGAAATAGACATTGTCCATGTAGAACGTGTTGCCGGGAGACTTGGTCATGGTCATGCGGAATACCTGCGTATTGGAGAAGTCGTAGCCGTTGAAAGCCGACAAAGGAATGTCGATCGACGTCCATTCGCCTGCGGGCGTGTCGGTATTGTAGGCATCGGCATATTTTTCGCCTCCGCTGAACATGGCGAATCCGAAGCGTACCTGGCTTACGCCGCCGGAAGTCGGGGCATAGACATCGGCATGGAAGTATTCCATGTCGTTGAGCTTGCGCCCGCCGAGGCTGACGGCTACATAGTCGCCCGAAAATTTGAGTACATTGTCGTTACCGTTGATGGTGACGGTTTCCATTGTGGCTCCGTGCTGACGGTCCCATTTGGTGAAAGCCGTGTAGTGATCGCTGAATGCCGACTTCACTTGGTCGGGATTTAGCGTCGGCGCGGGAGCCGACGTGGTCGGATCCTGTGCAAAAGCGGTTGCGGACAACGCTGCAAAAGCCATTGCAAGAGTCAGTAGTTTGAATTTCATGATGAATACTATTTAGGGTTATTAGTAAATTGCACAAGGATAGTCGGTTTCGATGCTGCAAGTTAAATCTAAAAAACGGATGTTAAATACAAATATCCTGCATTTGTCTGCAATAATCCTGTTATGCAATATTGTTCTATCGGGGGCTGTCAGCCGCATTTGCGGCTGGGTTAGGAATGGTGCGGAGCTGTGTGCCGCTACAATAAGCCGTCACGCAGCTCCGCACATGAACCTATGTGCCGGGACATCCGTCCGTTCTACAAGTCGTAGCGTTTTATGCTGATGACACCGCCCGAGGTCGAGCGCAGGGAGTTGATGTAGAGGTATGCCCGGTATTTGCCGTCGGCGGTCTCGATCCACATGCCGCCTTTTTCTTTCATATTGACACAGTAGTCGGGCATGTCGGACAGGCGTATGGTTTCGAAGTCGATATCGTCGATGTACGTGCCGTAGTCGGGATCGTCGGTAAGATGTCCGTCGATGATACCCCACTCCTTGCGCATGTGCAGGTCGCGGGTCATCGTTTCGGGCACTTCGAGGTTGTCGAGCCATTGGCGGTCGGCTGCCGGAGCGGCGAATGTGTGGCCGAATTCGATTCCCTGATTGGTTTTATTCCGCCAAAGGTACACGAGGTCGATCTTGTCGGGAATGGCTTTCGCCTCTTCGAGCGTATAGGCTGCCATGTCTTCGAGCGAGATGTAGCAGCGGCTTTTGCTCAGGGTGATGTTGCGGGTCATGTATTGCTTGCTGATGGCGTACGGACCCATGTTCATGGCGATCGAACGTCCGTCGCGGGCTGTTGCCGAGAAGCGGAAACTTACCTTTTTACCACGGGCTTCTTCGGGTATGCGGTAGTAGTAGCGGAGCGCAGCCGCACAGGTATCGGTGTTGAAGGTCACGGTGGTGCGGGCACCCTCGTTTACCGACGGTTCGCCGACGGGAACCGCTACGTCGAAGCCCGACGAATTGGTATAGTAGGAATTGTGTTCCAGCCAAGTCTCTTCGGCTCCGGCTATGGAAGCCTCGACTGTGCAGGTCTGGAACTGACCGGACCCGTAGGGCATTGCCATCGCATAGACGAAATAGATGTCGTTCCCGACGAGGTTGGGTCCTTGGGTACGTTTGAGACACTTGTTGTTGATAGGGAGTATCTCGTTTTCGTTCTTGTCGGAGCAGGCTGTGAATGCTGCGGCAAGGAGCGACAAACACAATATGACAGGTATCTTTTTCATGACAGGGGTGTGGGTTGCTGAATGGTTACGTAAATGGTATAGGTCTTGCGGACGCGCCGGCTACCGGACACGACTGTGTACTGGCGCGGGTTGTCGAGGTCGGAAAAGTCGGTCAGACCTTCTATCTTGGGTTCGAGCTTGGCATCGGTGACGAGCGAGAACTTGGGATAGAGATGCTTCAAGTCGGTACCGAAAGCTACGGTGATGTGTATCGTACAGGCTTCGTTGTCGATGATCGCGTCGCCGACTTTGACCGTGAGATGATCGGTGCCCGTGAGATCGAAGTTGCTGACGTAGCATTCGTCGCGTCCGGTGATCAGTAGCCCGTCTTCATCTACGGGATTGTTGTAGCAAGCCGTGAAGAGTGTCAGGCAAGCCATGCTTATGAGTAGTAGGTTGAATATCTTTTTCATATCGTTTTTTTATTGTGAATTAACGCCACGGTTTGTTTTGTGTGAGGTTGGAATTCTTGTTGCGTTCCGATTCGGGGATCTGGAAGATATAGCACTGCTCGTAGTGGAGAGAGGGTGAATTGACCCAGTATTCATTTTCGAGTGCGCCGAATATGTCGTACCATTTATATCCGGTGTTTCCGACACCGCCATAGACATGTTCGAGGCGCCGCCAGCGGCGGAGGTCCCAGATGCGGTGACCTTCGGCGAGGAGTTCGACAATGCGTTCCTGCTCGATAGCCTCGAAGAAGTTGTCGCGGTTGTTGCATTTGTCGGGAGTCAGTTCGGGCAGGTTGCCGCGATGCCGTACCCGGTTCACCAAAGCGATGCTCGTAGGTGTGGGTCCGTCGATTTCGTTATCGGCTTCGGCATACATGAGGAATACGTCTGCCAACCGGATTACAGGCCAGTTGAAGTCGCCGTCGGTACGTTCCTGTCCGGCGTAGTTGCGGACGAACTTCCGGAATACGTAGCCGGTGGTCGAAAGGATGTTGTATGTCGTGTGCTTATGCTCTGTCACGTGTCCTTCGTCGTCTACCGAGAAAGAGGAGAGAGCACCTTCCCAGTTCTTGTATTCGTATTGTGTCAAGCCGGTCTCTTTCAACGACATCATACCCATGCACTGTTCGTAGTTCCACATGATCGATGCTTTCATGCGGTAGTCGCGGTTGGCGTAGGTCTGCGGGTTGAGGGTGGAGTTGGGCGTATTGACAGCCTTGATGCCGGGCGACATCGGTACCATTGCCGGGCAGAAGTCGCCGGTGATGGTGCTTTGGTAGCGGTCGGCAATGTTGGCACGCGGGTTTACCCACGATTGGGAATACTGTACGGTACGTCCGGCAAAGTCGCGCATGAGCTGGTCGCCCTGCCCGGTGCTCGTTCCTCCGTGTTCGAAGGTGAATACGAATTCCGGATCGCCGTTTGCCGTCGGCAAGAAGAGGTAGTAGTAATTGGGCAGTTTCTCCGCACCGCCGAAGCTCTTTACACGTCCCGACAGGTCTACGCCGTCGATAACCGTTCCGTCCGCCCACATTTCCGCCGGAGCGTCGCATTCGCCCGGTTCTCCGCCGCGGAACAGGTCGAGTCCGAAGTCGTTGATGACAGACCCGAAGTCGCTGCGGGCTGCTTTATAGGCGCGTTGGGCTTCATCTTCGGAAGGGGTGAACGTGTCGAGTTCGGGCCAGCCGAAATGATTCCACGACGCCCAGAACAGATTGATCTTTCCGCGCAAAGCCAATGCGGCGGGTTTGCTGTATCTGCCGCGGATAGTGGCTTTATCGGGAAGCTGCGGTATGATTTCGTCGAAATCGTTCATCAGATTCTTGTAAATTTCGGCAATGGGGGTGCGGGAGAGAGAGGCGACTTCGGCGTTGCTTTGTACGTTCCAGTCGATATAGGGCACGTCGCCCCACCATGTGATCAACCGGAAATAGACCAAGGCACGCATGAGCTTGCATTCGGCGATGATCGTCAGCAGCCGTTGGCTCTCTTCCTCGCCTTTGGTTTGCAGGAGCATGGTTTCGACGTTCGCGATCACGTAGTTCGCTTCGTTGATCGCCCCGTAGCAGTACTTGTACATATTTTCGAAGTATCCGCCGAATCCCCACGGGAGATAGTCCCATCTGCCCATGTAGGCACGACCGTTGTTACCGTTGTTCGACATGAACGAGTTACCCCGCATTTTTACGTAGTCGCCCAGACCGTCGAGGTAGTAGTCGCGGCAGAAGAGATAGCGTGTGTCGGAGAATACACCGGCGAGTGCGGCGGTGGCATCCTCCTCGTCTTTCCAGAAGTTCTTTTTCGAGAGCGAGTCGGTCGGTTCCTGATTCAGCAGATCGACACAGGACGAGGTTATCAACGCCAACAGGAAAAGTACCGGAATGATATATTTCTTTTTCATGATGGATTTTTGTTTAGAATGAGATGTTTACACCAAGAGTATATGTACGGGTGGTGGGGTAGAGGTCGCCCGAATTGGCAGGCTTCTCCGGATCGAGCCCTTCGTATGCGGTAAGGGTCAGCAGGTTGTCGGCACTGAAATAGACGCGGAGGTTCTGCACCCAGAATTTGGTGGTGATTTTCCGCGGCACGGTGTAGCCGAGCTGTATGTTTTTCAGCCGGAAGTAGTCCATTTTGCGCAGATGGAATTCGTTTTCGGTCGCGTTGGTGGCGTTACCTCCGAGCCGTTCCCATTCGCCGTCGCGGTTCTCCCACGACCAGGGTTTGCTCAGGTGGTCTTCGGTCGGTGTATAGGTCTGCACGGGCAGGATCGTGGTGTTGTACTTGTTGATCCAGAAATCGCGACGACCGGCTGACCCTTGCCAAAGCATGGCAAAATCGATACCGCGCCATTCGGCTTTGAAGTTCAGCGCAAAGTTGGTGGTCGGGGCATCGCGCAGGCAGTTGAGGTCGGCAACCTTGTCGTTCGCGTCGAGAATACCGTCGCCGTTGGTGTCCAACCGGATGATGTCGCCGGGTTTCGCCCCTTGGTCGGCGTAGTCGTAGGTATCTTGGAACGTCTGTGCCAATCCCGGCAGAGTAGCCATATAATAGGTGAAGTGGTAGGGCATGTTCAGGTACACATATCCTTTGTCGAGGAACTCACCCCATCGTTCGAGGTTCATGCGGTTGTAGGAGACGTTGGCGTTGATCGAGTAGTTGAAATCGCCGGCACGGTCGCGCCATGTCAGGTTCACTTCGACACCGCGGTTGCGCAGGTTGCCGAGGTTCGCTTTCGGTGCTTCATAGGCACCGGTGAGGTGGATCGACATCTGCGAGTTTTGAAGCATGCCGGTAGTGAGACGGTCGTAGTAGTCCAACTCTGCCGAAAGGCGCGAGTTGAACAGGGCGAGGTCGAGACCGAGGTTGAAGACACGGGTCTTTTCCCAAGTAAGGTCGTTGTTGAGCATTTTCCGATAGACGAATCCTGAAGCGATAGCCCCGTCGAACATGTAGTTGTTCTGTTCCATGATTTCGCGTTGCTGGTAAGTGCCGACACCGCTGTTGTTACCGAGCAGACCGTAGGATGCACGGATCTTGGCATTGTTGAGCCAGCTTTGTACATACGGTTTGACCCACGGTTCTTCGCTGATACGCCAACCGAGCGAGCCGGAGGGGAAGAAACCGTATTGGTGTCCGGGCAGGAATTTCGAGCTGCCATCGACGCGGAAGTTGAATTCTGCCAGATAGCGGTCGAGTGCGTTGTAGCTTGCCCGCCCGATGAAGGAGCGCAGTCCTTCGCGCGACGAGGTGCCCAAGGTGGTCTGCGAGGTGGTCAGTGCCGAGTTGATTTCGGAGAGCGACGGATGGATGCGGTTGCCGCGAGCCGTGGTGTTGGAGCGGTTGAACCAATATTCTTCGCTATAAATCGCCATCAGGCGCAAGTCGTGCCCGCCGCTGAATGTATGGTCGTAGTTCAAGCGGAAGTTCCACAATGTCTTGTAGCCGTTGTTGTTGCGGTCGGTCACACCGGCACTGGGCTGTATGTACCAAAGCTCCTTGTAGCTGTCTTGCTGGAAATCGTAGCTTTGTACGGGCATGGGAGCGTCTTTGTAGTATTGGTTGTAGTAACGGAGAGAATAGTCGAGGCGTGCGGTGAATCCTTTGAAGGCATTCCATTCCAGAAATGCCGTACCGTTGAATTCCTGACGGTTCTCTTTCTTTACGGAGTTGGTGTAGACGCAAAGCGGGTTGAACGCTTCGGGCAGTTCGCCGTAAGCCATCGGGCCGCCGTAGTGTCCGGTGGCGGAGTCGTACGGGTAAATACCGGCTACCGCATTGCCGATTCGGTTGTCTTCGCCGTTGAAGCCGTTGCTTTGGCAGTAGGAGTAGTTGCTCCAATTGCCGTCCATTCGCATTCCTGTTTTCAATTGTTTGAGAATCAGGTAATCGAAGTTCATACGCACGTTGAAACGGTCGTAGTTGTTTTTGATCTGCAACCCCTTTTGGTTCATGTAGCCTACGGAGGCAAAGAAGTTGGCTTTGTCGTTGCCGCCCGTTGCCGATACGTTGTAGTTCTGTATGCCGCCCGTGCGCATGATATGGTCGAACCAGTCGGTGTTGGGGTAGCGCATGGGGTCTATCATACCGAGGGCGAGCCATTGGTCGATCGTGCCTTCCTTATAGTTCTGCTGTACGCCGTTGGTACCCGGGTTGGTAGCGGCGGAGAGCTGGTGCAGGTGAAGAGCTGTGGCGTAGTCGCTCAACAGGTCGTACGACTTGGTCGGTTCCTGCCAGCCGTAAGAGCCGGAGAAACTGATCTGCGTGGGCTTGTCCTTGCTACCGTTTTTGGTTTTGATGAGTATGACACCGTTGGCGGCACGCGATCCGTAGACCGACGAGGCTGTGGCATCTTTGAGTACCGAGATGCTCTCGATATCGTTCATGTTGATGCGGTTGATATCGACGTCGGGCATGTCGTCTACGACGATCAGCGGGGAGGAGTTGTTGATCGTGCCGAGTCCGCGTATCAGCAAGGTGGCGCCGTTATTACCCGCCATGCCGGTGCTTTGGTTTACCGACAGACCGGGAATCAAACCCGACAGGGCGGAGGAGACGTTGGGTGTCGAGCGCGATGTTATGTCCTTGTCGATCGAGACCGATGCTACCGATCCGGTAAGATTGACTTTCTTCTGAGAACCGTAGCCGACAACGACTACCTGTTCGAGTGCGATTTGCGACGGTTCCAGTTCGACGTTGATGGTGGTGCGTCCTTTGATGTCCACATTGCGCGTGTTACACCCGACATAGGAGAATTGCAGCGTGGCTTGCTCGTCGGCGACAATCGAGTATTTGCCGTCGAGATCGGTAATGACACCTCGCGTGTTGCCTTTGACTATGACCGAGACACCGATAAGCGGTTCTCCGCCCGAGGCGTCCGTCACCGTACCGGTGATGTTGATGTCGCGGGCATAAGCCGACAGATTCGCGACGACCAACAACAGAATCAGTAGGATTTTTGAATTCATTCGATAAGTTGTTAATAGGTTATTTTATAGATCGTTTATGTAATCTTTGGGCAGTTTTCCGAAATGTTCGAAGAAGCATTTCGAGAAGTAGGACGGCGTGTTGAACCCGACCATATAGCACACTTCGATAATCTGGTAGCGACCGGTGGCAAGCAGTTCGGCACTTTTGCTCAGCCGTACGATCCGGATGTAGTCGTTCGGCGTCTTGCCGGTGATCCCTTTCACCCGTTTGTGGAAGTTGGAGCGGCTCATGTAGAACATGCGTGCCAGACCGTCGATATTGAAGTCGGCGTTGGTGAGATTGTCGAGAATCAGTTCGTTGAGCTTCTTGACGAACTCAGCATTCTCCGATTCCTGAATATCTTCGGCGTGGGGCTTCTTATAAAAATCGAGCGGCGATTTTATGAAGTTCTCGCGCAGGCGGCGCCGGCTTTCGAGGATGCTCATAGCCTGTGCACGCAACTGTTCTATCGAGAACGGTTTTTCGATGTAGGCATCGGCACCGATGTTCAGTCCTTCCACTTTGGTTTCGATGTCGGTCTTTGCCGAAAGCAGGATGACCGGCAGGTGCGAGAAAGTGGGGTTGCTTCTCACGGCACGGCAAAGTTCTATGCCGTCCATGTTGGGCATCATGATGTCGGAGATGATTATATCGACGTTCTTGTTTTCGAGAACGGCAAATGCCTCGACGCCGTTTGCTGCCGACAGGACGTTGAACGAGTCGGTAAGGTTGTCTGTTATGAACGTTCGCAGTTCGTCGTTATCCTCTACGACGAGCAAGGTAGATAACGAGCGGTTTCCGCCGGCAGATGTTTCCGCCGTTTCCGTATTGGTGTCGTCGGGTTGCGATTCGGTGTCGCTTGCGTCCTCGGCGGGCAGGGTGGTCGGCAGGGTGAGGATGAACCGGCTTCCGTGTCCGTACTCCGATTCGACGGTTATCTCGCCGTTGTGCATCTTGGCAAGACTTTGGGCGAGAGGTAAGCCGAGTCCGGATCCCGGATGTTTCCCGTGGTCATCGACCTGATAGAACGATTCGAAAATGCGCTTTATATCTTTTTCTTTGATTCCCGGACCGTCGTCGGTGATTTCTAAACGGAGCATTTGCCCCTGCCGGTCGAGGTGCATGGCTACGCTGATACGCTTGTCGGCGAATTTCATGGCGTTGGACATCAGGTTGCCGACGATCTTTTCGAAAGCCTCGGGATCGAGATTGCATTCTATTCCGGGCTCTATTCCGCTACGGTCGAGGGTGATGCTGTGCAGGCTGGTAAATTCCTCATAACGGTTGCAGATTCCTTGTACGATTTCGGTGACATCGCAACGGCTGAAATTCAGACGCATGAACTGCGACTCTACTTTCCGGAAATCGAGCAGCTGGTTGATGAGTTCCAGAAGTCGCTGCACGTTGCTTTTCATCACGGCAAGGTTGCGCTGGGTACGTTCGTTGCCGTCGCCGGAATTCAGAATGGCATCGAGCGGAGCACTGATCAGCGACAGCGGTGTGCGGATTTCGTGTGCTATGTTGGTGAAGAACCCGATTTTGGCTTCATACAGCTCTTTCTCTTTGGCGTGGCTGAACTTCACCATTTTGCGGCGGTGGGAAGCATCGAGCTGCCGTTTAAGAATATAGACGGTCAGTCCGAGCAAAAGTATATAGACGACCAGCATGACATTCGACAGCATGAACGGTCGGTTGATCACGATGCTCAGCTCAATGGGTTTGCTCCATACACCGTCGTTGTTCGAGCCTTTTATTTGCAGGGTATATTTGCCGGCGGGAATGTTCATGTAATCTATATGCCGGTCGGTGCCGGGCAGGGTTTTCCAGTCGCGGTCGAAACCGGCGAGGCGGAAAGCCACGGTATTCTGTTCGGGCGACAGGTAGCTTAGGCATGCCACATCGAAGCCGAAAGTGGATTCGGAAGCTGCCAGTTCTATCTTGGACTTTTCGCAGGTGGGACGCCGGTCGTGTTGCCCATTGACGTAGAAATCGGTGATACGTACCGTCGGAACGATGTCGTTGGACCGGATGGCTGCCGGATCGAATGCGATGAATCCTCCCGAACCGCCGAAGTACAGTATTCCGCCTGCACTTGAACGCACGGAGGAGTTGTGGGTGTAATGGATTTTCAGGAGATTTTCGAGGTAACGGAAGTTCTGGATAGAGTAATCCTCGGCTGAAATCTTTACAAGTCCGCCGCCGGTCGAAACCCATATATTCCCCGTCATGTCCTCTTGGGCGGAGTATATTATATTCGACGGCAGACCGCCGTTGGCTTCGGTAAGCCGGCGTTCTACTTTCCCGGTAGTCGGGTTGAACAGGGCGAGCCCTTCGCCTTCCGTTCCGGTCCAGAGCATTCCGCGCGAATCGAGGAAGATGTTGTTTATATTGTTGCCGGGGAGGGTGGTGCTGTCGCCGGTACAGTTCACGTAGTTCGTGAAAGTGCCGTCGGGAGTCATCCTGAAAAGCCCGTGGAAGTGTGTGGCGAACCAAAGGTTGCCCTTGTAGTCTTCGAGTATCGTCATGACCGATGCCGACTGCAAGGCGGGTATATGCCGGAATGTCTTGCCGTCTAAGAATGCCGCTCCGCGCGAAGTGCCCGCGTAGATATGTCCGCGCGAAGTACGGTACATGGTGTTCACCACATTCGACGGCAGGCTGTCGGCGGTGGTATAGGTGGCGATTGTTTTGCCGGAAGGGTAGGAGGTAACGACTATGCCGCGATCGTAATCACTGATCCACAGCTCGTCGCCGTTTGCCATGATTCCTTGTACGTTGTCGGACAACCCCGTTACCGGGAATACCGTGATATGACGCGTCGCGGGGTTGAACGTGCTGATACCGCTGCTGTTCGACGTGAACACGATATTGCCGTCGGGCGTTTCGACGATGCGCTTGACGATGTTGTTCGATTTTGCGCGTCTCTCGTCGTTTTGTCTCGATTGATAGAATGAAAAGGCATTGACTCGCGGCGAACGGTAGCATACGCCGTAGAAATAAGTTCCGAGCCACAGACCACCTTCGTTGTCGCGAGTGATCGCGAAGATACTTTTATCGGGTAGATTGTCGAAAGAAGAACCGTCGTCGAACATTTGCAGCCGGTGTGTGCTGCAATCGAGTTTCAGCAGCCCGTCTTTCGATCCGAGTATCAGTTCGTTTGCACTGTAAGGGGTCAGTGCCTTGATATCGTGTACGGGGATGGAGGTCGCCGTGACATGCGTGATATGTTTTACGGTATAGGAGAGCGGGTCGAAATGGAAAAGACCGTCGGTCGAAGTTCCCAACCAGAGCGTATTGTTGCTTTGGCGGTACATCGTCTGTATGTTGGCTTTCGATATGGGTGTTTCGGTCGTTTTCCCGGTGACGGGATCGAGATGGAAAAGTCCGGCGTTGTCCGTTCCCACCCATATCGCGCCCGATATATCGAGAGCCATGGCGGTGACGAAGCGCGACGGCATATTCTTGTCGCCGAAGTGCTTGATTACTTTCAGGTCGGAATCGAGGCAGTAGATGCCCTGCCCGTAACAGCCTACCCACAGATGTCCCGATTTGTCGAGCAACAGGCAGTGGATACTGTTGCGGTCATCGCCGAACCGGTGACCGTCGAGGGGGATATGCCGGAAATTGTCGCTGTCGGACCGGTAGCTGTATAGCCCTTCTTTCGTTCCTACGAGAATGTCGCCGCCGGGCGATTCGAGCAGGCAGTGTATGAAATTATTGCCTAAGCTGAGGCTGTCGTTGTCGATGCGCCGGTACACTTTGAAATTCAACCCGTCGAAGCGGTTCAGCCCGTCGTTCGTGCCGAACCACATGAAGCCGCGGCTGTCTTGCATGGCTGCCCATACGCTGTTGTGTGAAAGTCCGTCTTCGGTCTGGTAGCTGCGGTACAGGGATGCACCGGCAAGTTGAGTGAAGCCGACGATAGCCAAAAATATGATGAATTGTTTTTTCACGGTTTATAGTTTAACTGAGCAAGTGCATGTTTTTATTTCGGTAAGCAAATATATGTTTTGTTCCGTCTTGCAGATGCAATAATATTGCAAGCCGATGTAATAAAATGCCACAAAACATTTTCTGCGGGTTTTGTGGTATCGTTTTTGAAAAATGTTTCATTGGGTTGTGTTCTTCTATTGGGACTGATAGAATGGAATGATGTATGCAATATTAATAAAAAAGAACGATATGTGCAATCGCCGATCGTACGGATTGCGGACGGGTTTTGTGTGGATAGATGTTATAAGCCGGTACTCTTTTTATTAGAATTTCTGGAAGGGTGAAAGACTCTGAATGGTTAAGTGATTTGCATCGTATTAAAATTATTCCGATCTTTGTTTTAGAAAATTGTCACATGTGACATAAATTTAAAATGAGATGAGATTGATAAAGCGCGATATATATCTTAATAGGCTTATCGCTCGCCGGCATAATCAGCGAATAAAAATTGTAACGGGCGTAAGGCGTAGCGGAAAATCATTTATAAGTATTTATGACTTTTTGCTGAACTCTAACTCGTTGGAGTTATAAAAAAGACTGTTCCAAAGAATAGCATGAAAGAATGGACGAGGAGGCTCAGTAGTGGCGAGACTCGTATCTGCGGCGCGTACTCTGCAAAGTGATTCAAGTGATTTTCTTGACAAGCATCTACTTATTATGAGATGTCTTTCATCTAAGTTTGTCTATACGTAATGCCCCCCAAAAGTTAGACACAAAACTTTTAGGGGGCAGTTCAATTCTCTTAAATTAGGTATTTCGGTATATCCCCGTCGTTTGTCTGCTTTGTCCCGTTTCTGCATGGGACGGTGCTCCGGAGATTTATCCGTGAATTACTTTATCATCTTTTTTGAAGTCTTCGTTGAGCCGTCATACATATATTCCACCACAATGTTGAGCCCGGTAAACGGGGTGGTGGAGAAGATGCCCTGGGCATTGTAGTAGACGGTTTTCTCTACTTGGTTAGCCGTGTCGATCGAAGCGATGCCCGTGTTGATCTTGATATAGGACGGTTGGCTGAGCGATCCGTACTCATTGACTGCCTTTATTGTATATGTACCCTGTTTGGCAGGTGTGTAGCTCGTCTCGGTAGTGAAAGCCTCGACTTTTTCATCCGGGTCTATAATCACATAGCAGATGGCGTAGGGCGATTCGTCCCACGAGAGTTGCGATGTGTTGGCATTCATGGCAGGAGCGGCTACTTCTTCGAAGTATTTGCGCGGATTCCAGTCGTCTGTGCCGGCGGTCACGTTCTCGTAAGTGTAGCGGGCGGCTTCTTCGGCAGAAAGGATTGCCTGCCGTGTCATCTCTCCGTTATCGTCGGTGGGATAGACCGTGCGCCGATTGGTGAGATCTACCGGATCGCCGTTGGAGTCGGTAGTATTGAACTCGGCAAAGAGTTTCGGGGCGATATGCCAAGTAGACCATCCTTCGGGTTTGATGGTGGTTTTCAATGTCGTGTTGAGCCAGACCGCGATAGGCTCACTTTGCCATGCACGACCGTAGGTGTGGTTCGAATAGGCACTCTCCACGGTGCAACGGTCAAACACATAACCGTATTCTGTACTCGGTTTGTGCCCCGGAGCTGTGATTACCGAGCCGTCGCGAACGAGGTTGAAGGTCGTATTTTCGACATAGATTTCTCCTTGCCCGTAGAAGAAATCGACAGCACCTTCGATGAAACAGTTGTTGATATAGTGGCGATAGGACGGTGTCTGGATGTTGGTGTACCATGTGTCTTGGAACGACCGGAACGCACAGTTGTTGAACGATGCCCGATCGCTTCTTGAATTCATGGCTTGCCCCATAGGACCGTTTTTGGTCTCAACACCGTAGCTGTCTATGAACGAGATGTTCTCGGCATAGAAGTCGGAGGCGCGAAGTTCGAAGACACCGCTCTTTCCGTAAGTTGCCGATGCGGGATTGTTGGTGGAGTATTCCCACCCCTTGTCGGTCGCGCCGCCGTTGTTGATCCAGAAACTGATGATGGTTTTATCCCTGTCCTGACCGATGAGGTGAATGAACGGTTTCGATTCGGGGACGGTCACGAGCTCTTCATATTCACCGTTCTTGATGAAGATGATCCAAGGGGCGATACGGTTGTCGGGAACTGCATCGATGGCTGCCTGCACTGTTGTGTAGTTGCCCGTACCGTCGGCTGCCACGACAGCATCGAATACACGCTTGGCGGGAACGGGGCGTTCCATGGTCGAGAAATTGATGTCGATTCCGGCAAACGCATTGCCGCTCATGTCGGTGATGGCTCCATCCGGTATATTGAGGGTGTAGGCTGTTCCGTATTCGAGACCTTTATAGGGGAGGGTCACGGTACGCGATCCGTAAACTCCATCGAGCGTAGTGCCGTTGAGGGTGATGTCGCCTGTGCCCGCTTTCACCCGTTCGTTGAATGTGAGTACGAACGAACCTTTGGCAGAGGCGGAATTTGATCCGTCAGCCGGAGAACTGCCGAGAAGTACGGGAGCTTCGGTGTCATTGACGCTCTCCCGGTCGGCATATACCACGATGTCGGCGAGATAGAACCCTTCCGTATCACCGTCTTTGGCAGAACCCATAAACTCGGAGGTCGTATCGCCGATCCAGCGGATAAAGACCGAGCCAAGACCGTCGGGGATGGTGATGTTCTTTTCGACCCATTCATTGAGCCGCGGCTCAAAGGTTGCCAGAGGCTGGTATGTCGAACCGTCGGTCGAGTATTGGACAAGCTGTTTGGAGTGGACACATCCGTTGTCGGCACCTGCGAGGAAGTGGAGACGGATGTTCGTGTAGCCGGCTGTGTTGAATTTGGCTTCGAAGTAACGGGGATTCGACATGTCGGCATAGTTGGTGTAACGGCGCGGACAGTTGTGTTCTATACCGCTGAATGTGCGTGTGGAGTGCCCCCAGTTGGTCGATGAACCGTCACCGTTGTAGAGTGAAAACAGACCGGTATTGTCGGTGGTGAAAGCATAATCTGCCGGGCGGTTCCCGCGGGGTTCCTGCGTGGGGAAGTCCCATGCTACGATGAACGGGACGACATCGAACGATGCAGTCAGATTCTTGTCTTCGTTCATGGTCACGGAACGTACGGGAGCGATAGAACCGTCTTCCCAGTAGAGGAACAAAGTCACGGAGTTGGGAATAACCGAAGCTACTACCTCGGTCGCCTCTTCGTAGATGCCATTGACGGGTTCGGGGGTGAGATTTACTTGACCCCATTTTGCCCCGTCTCCCTCTTTGGCTACGGTGAGCGAGTAGGTGGGGACGGCAGTGAAGATACCGGTGAGTGCGGTTTCGGCTGTGATGTCGAAACTATATGGGTTTTCAGAGGAGACGACATTTCCCGACGCATCGCGCCACTCCTTGAAGCGATAGCCATAGTTGGCAGTCGCTGTTGCGGTCACGGCATCGCCGGTTTCATATGTGGCATTTGCGGGGGATACCGTACCTCCTTCTTCGGGGGATGCAGTGACGGTGAGATTGACAGCCGCATGCACGGTTTTGAGCCATCGGGGATCGCCGAGGACACCGCCCGTAGTCGAGGCGGTAGCCAAAGGCGAGCTCGAAACGATGGTGAAGTCGCCTGAGTCGGGTGCTGGGAACGGAAGTTCGGCGATACCCATATCTTCGATCGAGAGGTCTTGGATATTCTTGTCGCCGGAGCCGAGGTTATAGCCGTTGTAGTCGATCACAAGGTTGTTGGTCGCGGTCAGTGAACCGGTGTTGGATTGCAACATCTGGGGCTTGACGGCATCCGTTCCACCTTTATATACGATGTTGTCTTTGAACGTATAGGTGGAATTGGCACTGTATTTACCTTCTGTCTTGCAGAGGGCGCGGTCGTTGGATTTACCCCAGCGGTACACCGTGTTGTTGGTAAATACGAAAGTGAAGTCGTTGTCGGTGTATGCCTGATTGGGCATAAAGAAGCTCTCCCCGTTGATGTAATTATAAAGGGTCGAGTTGGTGACCGAAACCTTTCCGACTTTGTGCTTGGGATACATGAAGTTCCACCCGCCCGATCCGCAATTGCTTATGATACAGTTGTCGAACGAGATTTCCGATAGGGAGTAATTTGCATTGTTGGTGCGCAGAAAGCATCGTGCGATATTGGATATATCGCAGTTCTTCACCTCGATGCGGGCGATGTCGCCGCATTTGTCGAGATTGATGAAGTAGCTGTCCGTTATGTCGATTTTGAGTCCGTCCAATACGATGCCTCCGCCGGAAATAGATTCATCGTTTGCACGGAATACGCCGCCGAATTTCACTTCGGCGCCATCGGCTGCTTTTAATGTGACGGTTTTGGCTGATGGAAATGTCAGAGTGCCACCGTATGCACCTTCCGAAAGAAGTAGAATGTCACCGTCGGAAGCAGCGTCGTATGCGCTGCTGAAATTGGATGTATCGACATCTACCGTCGCGGCATTGGCTGCGAGGACAGCCATAATGGCGAGAGATGATAATAATTTCGTTTTCATGATTTTGAATTATCGGTTGATGAATTTTTCTCCGTTTGACGAGATGATGATCCCTTTGTAGCTGTTGCGATCGACTTTGCGGCCGAGTATGTCGTAGTACTCGGCTTTTTCGCTCCGGATGGTCTCGATAGCGATGATATCGGAGGTATTGCCATCCGTAAGGGTTATTTCCTCACCGGCGGTCGTCGGAATGTCGTAGAGATAAGTAGTGGGAAGAACCGTTTCGGGAATCTTATTCTTGTCTGCTACGATCGGATCGGGCATGTTGTAGGGCTGGGTAAGTGAGTTGGTGTTCTCGCCTGCGGCTACGGTGAGCGCCGAGCCGTCTGCATAATGCAGGGGCGTGTTGGAACGCAGACGCAGATTGCCGCCTACGGTCGATTTTACTTTGACGGAAACGACTTTACCGTTTTTCCATTCGAGCTCCGTGATTTCAAAACCGCCGCGTGCTCTTAGTCCTTTGACATTGCCGTCAGCCCATTCTGCCGGGAGGGCGGGAAGAAGGTGGATGAATCCGGCGTGGCTTTGAAGGAGCATTTCGGCAATACCTGCACAGCAGCCGAAGTTACCGTCGATCTGGAAAGGCGCATGGCTGTCGAACATGTTCGCATAAGTTCCGCCGTTGGGGTCGCTCGAAGTGATGTTGGGCGATACGAGCCGGAGCTGTGTGCGGATAATTCTGAGGGCGTGGTCTCCGTCGAGCATACGTGCCCATTCGCAGACTTTCCATCCCATCGACCAGCCGCGTGCTGCATCGCCGCGACCTACGAGCGAATTGTGAACCCCTTGGAAGATCGTCGGATTTTCGTAAGGAGAGACCTGACGACCGGGATAAGCACCCCAAAGGTGAGAAAGGTGACGGTGGGATGTCGATTCTCGGTCGAGATCGTCCTGCCATTCCTGTACCTGACCGTAACGACCGATCTTGTAGGGCGTGATATTTGCTTTGAGGAGATCGAGCTCATTGGCAAAATCGGCATCTACCCCGAGGATGCGGGCTGCTTCCGCTGTGTTTTTGAGCACATCGTAGACCATCTGGTTGTCCATGGCTACACCGCCGAAGATTGCGAGATTGTATGACTTGTTGTTCTCTGTGTACGAACCGATCCCCGGATGATTTTCGGGTGAGTTGGAGGGGCATACGACCATGTAGCCGGTATTGGGATCTTTCACCATGAAGTCTTGGAAGAATTGCGAGCATCCTTTGAGCACGGGATAGATCTCGGCAAGGTAGGTGCGGTCGCCGGAGAAGAGATACTTCTCGTAGAGGTGGGAGCAGAACCATGCGTTGCAGGTAGGCCATACGCCTACGGAATTGTTATCGACCGCACCGGTAGTACGCCATATATCCGTGTTGTGATGGAGCACCCATCCGCGGGCTCCGTACATCTGTCGGGCGGTTTCGGCGCCGGTGACGGCAACATCTTTCACCATTTCGATAAACGGTTCATGGCATTCGGTAAGATTGGCGGTTTCGGCTGCCCAATAGTTCATTTCGACGTTGATGTTGGTGGTATATTTCGAGTCCCATGCAGGATACTGGCGTGCGTTGGGGTTCCATATACCTTGAAGGTTTGCCGGCTGGGTGCCCGGTTGCGAAGACGAGATGAGGAGGTAACGACCGAATTGGAAATAGTTGGCTACAAGTCCGGGGTCGTTGCCGTTGGTGTTGAATTCCTTGATGCGGGTTTCGGTGTCTTTCACCTCCTGCGTCCTGTTTTCGCCGAGATCGAGGTCTACTCTGCCGAATTGTTCCTGATATTTTGCAACATGGTCGGTGAGCGAGGTGTCGTAGTCTTTGTTCTTGTTCAGATAGGTTGTCAGACGATCGAGAGCTACGGCATCGGCATCTGCCGAGATGTCGTTGTAATTGACGAAGTTGGTAGCGTTGGAAATGATAATTACCGCGCTGTTGGCTCCGTTGATTTCAATCATCGGGGCGGAAGCCTGTGCCGCCACGATGCCGTAGGCGGTGATTGTCTGGGTTGATGTCGAGCGAGTACCGCCGTCGTTGATCACTTTTATATAGGTGTGGAGGTTGAGTTTGTTGTCTACGTTTTCAGACTGCGTGCGTCCGGGTACGAGAGAGGCATGGATCAGACCGTCTTCGGTGATCTCATTTATGCCGAGTTTCGAAAGGTTGTCTTTGACAGGTGCGGCAAAGCTCACATTGAAATCGAGTTTGCCGGGTTCTGAGGCGGCAACGCGTATGATCGTGACATTGTCGGCAAAAGAGGTGAAGACTTCGCGGGTGTAGACTACGTCGTTGAAGGTGTAAGAGGTGGTGGCGATTGCCCGGTTGAGATCGAGATCGCGCACGTATCCTTCGACATCGCGGGCGTTGTCGGTGGCTCCCGGTTCCTCGTCGTTAAAGCGCTGACCCGGGAATCCCATGATTACGGCTCCGGCTGCCCAGTACTGTGCCCCGTGTGAGGTTTGGGACATCCAGTTGGGTATGGCAAGACGCTGGGCTTCTTCGTATTGTTTGTTGAAAATGAGTTGTTGCACCTCTTTGAGCACCGAACGTGCCGAGGCGTTATAGTTGGTATTGGGAGACTGTCCCCAGAATGTGTCTTCGTTGAGCTGGATGGTGTCTTGTGCGATCGATCCGCTGACCATAGCCCCTTGGCGTCCGTTGCCGAGAGGAAGAGCTTCCTCCCAATAGGATGCGGGACGATGATACCACAGACGGTTTTTGCTGTCGAGTATCGGTGAGGGTATGGGACGACGGTCGGCTGTCGTGAAATGGATTGTACATCCTTCGGTCCATGAATTGCCTGCAAGGTCGGTGATCGATCCGGCGGCAAGCGAGAATATATAGGCGGTGGACAGGTCGAGGTCGGTGATCGGGAATGTCATTTTCGAGCTGTTGATCGAGCCTTCGATTTGTTCGGAAGCACCCGATACGGTGTTGGTAAGTGTCGCATTCACGTTCTGACCGGATGCCTTTACACTTTCGTTGAACAGAAGCGTGATTTTTCCGGTCGGAAGCACATCGGTCTCGCCATCGGCAGGCGTGTTCGACAGGAGTACCGGTCCGGCAAAGTCGTCGGCGATTATATTCAGGTATTTGAGATTGTAATTGCTCGTTTTGGTAGCGGACTGAATGAGCATACGTACGATAAGGCTCTCTTTGTCGTCGGCATCGAGAATATATGTCGCATCTACGTATGTGTTCCAATGGCTGGCGGCTGTGTAGTCGTCGAGTCTTGTCCACGTTGAGCCTCCGTCTACCGAATATACTACTCCGAATTTGGTCGCGGAGCTGGATCCGTCTCCGATGGCGAAATTCAGTTTTACGTTCGAGAGGGCTGTGGTGGGCATCGATACTTCAAAATACTGGTCGTGTTTCGATCCGTCGGAATAGTCGGAAACCGACGTGAAATCGGTTGTCGAGGCAGTGTTCAGACGGAGCAGGTAACTGGGAGTCGAGCCGCTGGACGTGAGCTGCCATTTACCGTTGCTGGTATGGAGCGTCACTTTGCATTTCTCGGGTTCTAATGCGCAGGTGTTGGGCAGGAAATAGGGTTGGGCTTCCGTCCATTTCCTGTTGGCGGATGCCTCCCATGCCGAGTTGTTCGGGGTGTATGTAACGACGGAACCGCTTCTTTCCTCGTCATACCCGCCGGTAAATTCCCAATGGGCTACGATGGTTTGTTCGGATGCGGAGGTGGCAAGAGTGCCGACGGCTACCGCTGCCGCAAGTAGAAATCTTCTTACGGGATTTGTTTTTTTCATGGGGTCAAATAGTGCCATTTCTTTATTTTTAGATTAGGATTAGAATATATTTTACCGCTGCAAAATTATTCTCGGAGAAGGTCAAGCCCTTGGAAAAAACGGTCAAACGTCGTGAAAAAAGAATCAAAAGTGGTTTTTGACGGTTATTCTTTGTACATTTGAGGATGTAAACAAGTCGCATGGTATGAAAACAGCCCGTCTCGTCATAATGTCGCTATTGATGTCGATTGCTTCGCCTCTGACGGCGCGGCAGAATGACGGGGTGTCCCATGTGCGTTATGATATTCGCGACGGTTTGTCGAGTGAAAATGTAGGTGGCGGAGTGCAGGACAGTAACGGACTCTTGTGGTTTGCGACATGGAACGGTCTGAACTGTTATGACGGATATGACTTTCATCGGGTGTACATAAGACCGGGGGACAAAGTTTCGATCAGTACCAATCGTATTCGTGATATCCTCTTGTCGGATGATGGGAATATACTTTGTCATACGGACGACGACATTTATGAGTTCGACCTTCATTCGTATTCGTTCAGCGACATCCCGCCGGAGATGAAAGACTCGATCGGCGGCAGGATGGGGAAGCGATGGAGAGGTTTTTATGATTCGCAAGGCAATTTCTGGTCGAGCGATCATTCCGGTCTGGATAAGGAGCTGTTACGGCATCATCCGGCAAGTGTCCTGTCGGAGACGTCCGGAAGAGAGGCAAGGGCATTGCTTTTGGATAGCGACAGCGTATTGTGGGTAGCGACCCGCTCCGACTGGTGTGTGCGCAGATACGGCTCGGACGGCAGACTGCTCGATGTCGCATCACTCGACTTTTCGCCATACTGCATGTTCCAGACCCGGGACGGCGATGTGTGGATGAGCGGAAAACCCGGAGCGCTTGTGAAAAACGGGATTCAGAGGATTACCGATGATGCTATATATGATATGGCAGAGGACCGGTGGGGCAGGTTGTGGATGGCGACATTCGGCGGCGGTGTGAAGTGTTGCGAAAATCCGCAGGCGGAGCACCCGGTACTCTCTCCGTCGATCGGCGGGTATAAGATACGCAAACTGCTGATAACCCCTTCCGACAATATTATAGCTGCCACAACCGACGGCTTGTTGGTCGGGCATATCGACGGGAGTGATTGCCGTAATACGATTTTTCGCAGGATAGTCCGTGACGGGAACAATCCCGGAAGTTTGAGCAGCAATGCCACGATGAGTGTCGCTCGGGACAGCCGGGGCAATGTGTTCGTGGCTACCGAAAGTTCCGGACTGGATATGATAGAAGAGAAGATGTTGTTTTCCGACAATCCGGAGTTTATACATATAAATACCGGAAACTCCGGGATGCCGAGCGATATAATCAATGCCATGAGGTTAGACTCCGATTCGCTTCTGATGATAGTCGGTTGCGACCACGTAATGACCTATAATCCGTTGAACGGTCATTTCCAGAATCTCAGCAGTGCGTTCTGGACAGATTCATGCCTGTTTATGGAGACCACACCTCTGAAACTTCATGACGGTTCGTGGGTATTCGGGGCGGAACAAGGAGCATTCAGGGCTACGGAACATAATATTTACAGCCGGGGATATGTGCCGCCGATTGTCTTTACGACGGTTGTCATCAATGGCGAGACGGAGGATTTCACGCCTTCGCCGGGCGGTAAGACCGATTTGCCGCGAGGGCAGCGCAATGTGACCGTACGGTTTGCTGCTCTTGACTATGTAGATAATAAGGATATATTGTATCGTACCCGTATGGACGGTTCTCCTTGGACGAAAGCAGACCGTTCCAGAAGCGTGACGTTTTTTAATATGACCCCCGGATTGCATACCCTTGAAGTGCAATCGACCGACCGGTATGGCCGTTGGGTGGATAATACCGCCACGCAATACATCGATGTGCCGCCATATTGGTATGAGACGTGGTGGGCATATCTTTTGTTTGCAGTCGTTGCCTTGGTTTTTTTGACGGGGATCGTCTATACCTTCTTTTATATACGCAATGTCAATCGCCACAGGCGTGAACTGCTTGAAAAATATATGGCTCTTCTGAAAGAGAACAGCGGTGATGTGGCTGACGGCAGGGGGCAGGAGGAACAAGAGATGCAGCCGCTCAACGCTGGGCAGAAGCCGGAAGATACACTCTTCCTCAAACGTGTACGCAGATATATAGAGGAGAATATCGGCAATCCGGATGCCAATGTGGACGATATGGCTATGGCTGCTGCGGCAAGCCGGTCTACGCTCAACCGTCATTTGCGGGCACAGTTGGGTATAACGGGAGCGCAGTTGCTTATTGAAGCCCGTATGCAGCGGGCGCAACAGCTTTTGCTTGCCGATAACGGAGCGGTTCATTCCATGTCGGAGATTGCCGACCTGTGCGGATATACCGATGTCCATTATTTCATGCGGGTTTTCAAGAAGAAGTTCGGAGTAAATCCGACGGAATACAAGATGACAGGGAATAAAGTCTGAGTATCATCTCCGAAAGGATATGTCCGGATTGTTGTGGCAATGAAGTATATTCCGGACGGATCGCAGAAATGCTGCGTTTATTGACCCCTGAAAGTTTGAAATAAATTTGGAGGATATAAATAAAAGCTGTAAATTCGCACCCGAAAGTAAACGGAGCTAATCTCTTATGAGGTAATATCTATAAGTAAAGTTTAGCTTTTTGGTCCTATAGCTCAGTTGGTTAGAGCATCTGACTCATAATCAGGGGGTCCTTGGTTCAAGCCCAAGTGGGACCACGCATCGAAAATCAAGTAGTCGGCGAACGCCGGCTACTTTTTTTATTCTCCGCACCTTTTCCCGAACTTTGCGAAATAAAATAGGATTTCTTGAAAAAGAGTGGCGCATAGTAAAAAACTGTGTTTAAGCATATATGTTGCAAAGTCTGAATATGAAAAAGAGGCTCTTGCCTAAGAGACCGGCTGCCCCGTGCCGGGCTTCGTCGTGTCGTTTCGGTCGGTGAAGGGAAGAGCTTCTTTTTGGGGATGTGAGCTTATGATTTTGTGAGTATATTGTATATATTTCCGGTTTTTATTCGAAATATATGCCGAAAATATTATATTTCTTTACAAATATTTATAAATTAGTATATGTTTAAATTATTTTATTTATATTTGTTGTTGAAAAAAACGGGCATCTATATATCGGTTGATTAGTCGTTGTCGTTTTGGAACATTTGATTTACATAGATAAGCAGATAACAACCACCATAAAACAATAAAAATATGAAAAAAACTTTACTTCTTTCAAGCATGCTTGCAATAGCTGCTACTGCGATGGCTGCGTCGCAACCGGTCACTTTTTCAGATGTGGCATTATGCGGCATATCCCAGAATGGACGCTACACGGTGAGCAATCTTTACGGAATGCTCCTTGAAATTGTGGATCTCGAATCCAATGAGTCGATTGCCGTGTATTTCGATGATGTGAATAACCTCAACGAATATACTGCCGGCTATGGTACTCCGGTGGCGAACGATGGGTCGGTTGTCGGAAACGCCAAGCTCCACGAAATGACCGACGAAACCCATTATACATCGACCGACAATGCCGTGATATTCAAAGAGGGTGAACTGACCGTTTTGCCGGTTCCCAATCAGGAGTTTGCCAATATGGCGCATTCTATCACACCCGACGGCAGCATGATCTGCGGTATTATAGGTAATGCCGCTTTCAGTTTGGAAGCTCGCGACGCCATGGTTCTTCCCGCTATTTGGGTTCGTAATGCCGACGGCAGCTATGCCGATCCGGTGGTTCTTCCTCATCCCGATAAAGATTTCTTCGGTAGCGTACCCCAGTATATCACGGCTGTGGCTATGAGCCAGGACGGAAAGACAGTAGCCGGTACGGTGACGAGCGCTTCGGGTCTGTGGATTTATCCGATTGTCTACAAATGCAATGCTTCGGGTGAGTGGTCTTACTCGATTCCCAATCAGGAGCTGTTCTTCCCCCATCCCGAGGTAGTAATCCCCGAAGATCCGGGTGAATATCCCACGGAGCGGGATTTTATGACTGCCGAAGAGATCGAGGCATATAATACGGCTATGGCAAACTGGGATGGCGATTGGAACAATTATCCCTATATGCCCGATTTCATGAGCGAGAGCGAAGCTGCCGAATATGCAGCAGCCTGCACGGAGTATGAAAATAAACAGATGGCTTATCTAATGGCTATCGAGCAAGCTACCGAAGGAGCGATTTCGCTCATATACAATAATGTCGTCCTTACGCCCGACGGTAAGTTCTACGGGGGCGGCACTATGGGTGGCGGTGGCGGTATTCTTCTCGCCCCGCAGAAGAAAGTGGCTGCCAAGTACAATCCTTTGCGCAAAAATTCCGTGAAAGAGAATCCTTTGCGTAGAACTGTTGCTGCCGAAGAGGAGGAGTATGACAGCAACACACCCTACTTGTTCAATCTTGAAGACGGGACTTACAAGAAATATACCAGTCAAGACGGTTTCCAAGTTACCTGTGCGGCAGAGGACGGCTCTTTCGTAGGGTATAGCGGCGATATTTACATGGGTAATTTGAGTGCCGGTGTACTGGATCAGGAGAAAGGTATTATAGCTATCTGCGACTACTATGCCAAGACTGCTCCTTCTGTTTCGGCTTGGATTCAAGAGAACTGTTCACACGAAGTGCCGGTAGATGTCGATGAGACGGGAAATCCCATTTATGGATCGATGTTGATCACTGGTATTCCGTTCTGTACACCCGATATGACGGTCGTAACTTCGCAAGTTGTGAACGTATGGGATGGAACGACCTTGTTCGACAGTTATGTATTCTCCGATATGCCGGGTGCCGGAACCAAACTGGTAGAGGCTGATGGCCTTGTAGAACTTCGCGCCCTCCCCGGCGGTATCGTTGCAGTATCGTCACCGGCAGCAATCGATGTATTCTCTGCCGACGGAGCTTGTGTATTCAAGGGCAACGGCGAGGGTGAAATTTCTACCGGCCTGTCGAACGGTATCTATGTGGTACGTGCCCGGTTTGCCGACGGCAAGGTGCGTGTCTGCAAAGCTGCATTCTGATTCGATTAATTTTGAATAAGAGGTCGTTAAAGACCGCTAAAAAATAGTACAGCCCCCCAAAGTTCGGATATTGAACTTCTGGGGGGCTGTTATTTACTATCCGAGGGTTCGACCATCGGGTGCGCCGGAACGGTGAACCTGACACTGTCGGTCGGTTATGCGGGATTTATTTAAGCGGCTTGATGTCGAGTTTGACGGGCTTGATCATATTTTCGGGAGCAAGAATCGTATCGAGGTCTTCGCGGGAAAGGATTCCGTGTTCGAGCACGAGGTCGTAAACGCTGCGACCGGTATTCAAGGCTTCTTTGGCTATTTCGGTCGAATGCTTGTAGCCGATAACCGGATTGAGAGCCGTTACAATACTGATGCTGTCGCGTACATTCTTGCGGCAATGTTCGGCATTGGCTGTGATCCCTGTGATACAACGGGTTACGAGCGTATCGAATCCGTTGATCATCAGGTCTACCGATTCGAAATCGCATTGTGCCATGACGGGTTCCATAGCGTTCAGTTCCATTTGGGCGGCATCGCCTGCCATAGTTACGCACAACTCGTTCCCCATCACCTTGTAGCAGATCTGGCTCATTACTTCGGGGATTACAGGATTGACCTTTCCGGGCATAATCGACGAACCCGGTTGCATCGGCGGCAGATTGATTTCACCGAGACCGCAACGCGGACCGCTCGAAAGCAAACGCAAGTCGTTGCATATTTTATTGACTTTTACTGCTACACGTTTGAGGGCGGAGGCATAGCCTACGAGGCACGAAGTGTCGGATGTGGCACCTACGAGATCGCGCGACAGACGGAAGTCGCAACCAGTAATCGTCCGCATAGCCTCGACGCATTTTTCGGCATAGCCGGGTTCGGCAGTGATGCCGGTTCCGATAGCTGTCGCGCCCATGTTTACGGTAAGGAAATCGTCGGCTGCTTCTTCAATGTGTTTGATTTCATCTTCAAGAATACTTGCAAAACCGTTGAATGTCTGCCCGAGGGTCATCGGTACGGCATCTTGAAGTTGTGTCCGACCGATTTTGACAATATTTTTCAACTCCTCGGCTTTGGTACGTAATGCAGCGATAAGTCCTTTATAATGTTCAATGAAGCGTTTGTTGGCATACCACATACCGATATGGATGGCAGTAGGGTAAGCATCGTTGGTCGATTGTGCGCAGTTCACATCATCGTTTGGCGACAGGTATTTGAATTCGCCGGGTTCATGCCCCATGAGTTGAAGACCTCGGTTGGCGATAACTTCGTTGGCGTTCATATTGGTGGTTGTTCCCGCACCGCCTTGAATCATATCTATCGGGAACTGGTCGTGGTGCTTGCCGTCGAGAATCTCCTTACAAGCGTCGAGAATCGCTTTCTCTTTTTCTTCGCTGAGCACACCAAGCTGCCGGTTAGCTATTGCAGCTGCCATTTTGGTGATAGCCAGCCCGTTGATAAACTCCGGATATTGACTTAGGCGGAAGTTGCTGATTTGAAAATTTTCGATTCCTCGAAGTGTTTGAACTCCATAGAGTGCATCGCAAGAAATTTCACGCGACCCGAGCAAATCGGTTTCGATTCGGTTTTTTTCAGAAAGGTTTGACATCATGGCGTCCTTTGAGTTTTTAGTATGTGAAAAATTAAATTTTGTTGTTTGTATTTATAAAGATAATGCAAGCCGGGAGCAGCGGCATCAAATTGGTTTGAACGACTACTTTGCCGGGATGCAACTTATCTTCTAAACAAAGGTAAGTAATAAAAGTCGCACAACCTAAATAATTATTCATAATACAAAGCCGATAATACAGGTGTCGCCCCCGAAAATCGAATAGTTCCACCCGATCGAACCGGCTGCCCGTGATGGGGGATTCATTATGTTTCTTATCGGAATCTTTCGCTTTGCGATGCACTTTTGAACGGCAATTCTCTCATTGTCTGATCGTATTTCAGTTTTGTGCGGTAGCCGGGTTTAACCGGAGAGGTCGTTTGTCGGCGGCATGCCGCAACAATTCGGATTCATATCGTGTTGTTATTTACAGATAGGTTAATGTTTGTTGAATCCATAAAACTTGTGAAAAATGAAACGATTGATCGCTGTTGTAATTGCTGTTCTGGTCTGTTTCGGTGTGGGATATACCGCCCGCTATATTCAGGCATCGTCGATATTGACGTGGTATCCTTTTCTTGTCAAACCGGGTCTGACACCTCCGAATATCGTGTTCCCGATTGCTTGGAGCATCATTTATCTACTCATGGGTATATCGGTAGGTCTTTTGTGGAATAAGCCCGCAGAGATACGCAATCCGGCGGTATGGGCTTTTGTCGTGCAGCTGTTGCTCAACTTCTTTTGGAGTGTCAGCTTCTTTTATTTCCGCAGCCCGGTGTTGGGGGTTATCAATATACTTCTGTTGGATGTGGTGGTGGTATATTACGTCGCGGAGGTTTACCGCATCAACCGCCTGTCGGCATGGCTTTTCCTGCCGTATCTGCTTTGGCTTCTTTTCGCTACGTATCTGAATGTATATATATGGATATATAATTGATCGTGCGATTTATCGCGCCGGCTTGTCGGGCGAATAAGTGAAGATGATGTATTATCATGTCCGATCTGCTGCGTTTCCATCGGCATTCGGACCAAGTCGTTTACGTCGGTAAGCTCCTGTCGTCTTTATCCTCTGTGTCTTGTATCTTAGCCTTCTGACGCAACGAAAAGGGGCTGCATCGAAAATTCCATTTCGATACAGCCCTGCGGATTTGTTGCAAAATTCTGTATAGGGTCGGTTCGGAAAAGCTCCGTTCCGGTTTTACCCGGAGGGTTTCTTTTCTATTTTACCAGCAGTTTCGCACTGCGGGTTACGCCGTCCATCGTTACTTGTACGATATAGTTGCCGGCACCGACTTCTACCGGATAGGATGCGTTGGCTGAGATTTCGGCTTTTGCCAATACGTTGCCTTGCAAGGAGTAGAGGGTGAGCCGAGCCGGATTCGGGTTCGAGATATTCAGTTTGTCGCCCGATTGGAGTACGGTCGGATAGATTGCCAGATCGGCGGTCTTGTCGGCTGCATCGACAGCCGATGTATGTTTCTTGCCGTACACTTCGAACTGGTAGAGCCGGGAGGTCGTGGAGACACGCGAACGGGGAATGAGTAATTTCACATAGCGTCCGGTGGTAGGCTCGATCGCATCTTCCTTGATGCTTTCGTTTACTCTTCCGGTAGCGTCTACCACTTTGGTCCAAACCGTGTTACGATCTTCCAGCGGATCAATCAGGCTCATGTCGGGGGCTTCGGTGCTGACGAAGATCTGGTAGCCGTCCATGTTTTTATCGGTGTTCGGGTCCAGCGTATGGGTGTCGTAGATCTTGAATTTGGAGATGTCGTACGTACCTTCGAGGTCGATTACCATATATTTCAACGAGTCGTTTTCCGCAGCGCGGAGGAAAGCCCATTTGTTGTCGGCATTGGTCAGGTTGCCGTCGAGCATATTGGTAGGACGTTCGAAATATTTGGTGGCATCGTAGTAACCCAATACGGTTTTGCCGACACTGATCAGGTCGCCTCGGTCGATTGCCCGTGCGAATGTGCCGTAGATGTCGAATCCGTAGATGCGGATGGCATTTTCTTTATTGCCGTTGTCCGTGCGTGTGCCTCGCGAGGCTACGAACTTCACGTAGCGGGCATCTACCGGTGTATCCAGCCGGTCGTCTTTTACATCTACACTCCCTTGTCCGGTTTTGTGGATCAGGGGTTCGCCGAAATCGGCATCGGATGTGCCGGTGGTGCTGGTGTATATCCAGTATTCGGGTACGTTGCCGTTGCCTTTTTCATAGGGAGCTACGTCGCGGAATACGAAACGGGAGAGCGAATAGATGTCGGTCAGTTCGAAGATTACCCACGGATTCTCGTTTTTGTCGTCACACCACTTTTTTTTTGCGTCGATGTAGCTGCGAAACAGGTTGAACGGGCTTTCTTCGGGTTTGGTATAACCGCTGCAAGAGTGAACGCTCACGATCTGTTTGCCGATGCCGTTGGCAGGAGAGTTGCTGATGATACCCTCTTCCACATCTACTATTTCGATCGGGTCGCCCTCCACTTTTTTCGACGGGTCGTAAACCGCTACTCCGACTTTCGAATCGGCACAGCCGTAATAGAGATACCATTTGTCTTTGAAATAGACCAGACCTTCGATGAATACGGTGCCCGAAGCATATTGTCCGCTCTTTTCGAAGTCTGCCATCGGGCGGAAGAACGGAACGTCGAGACGGCCGATCACTTTGTACGGGTCGTTTTTGTCGAACAATACCTGTCCGGCGCTGTATGTGCTGCCGGCGAAGCGTTCGTCTTGTCCTTCGTCGTTTCTGTTCTTACCGTTATAGAGCAACAGGATACCCTTGTCGGTGATTACGGCAGGAGGTCCGCACTCGGTCAGGTTGCTGTCGAAGTATTTTTTGCGGGGACGGATCACTTTCAGCAGATCGTTCGTCTGTTCGTCCAGTACGGGCTCCCAGTTGATGAGGTCGGTAGAGGTGGCTACGGCTACATATTCTTCGCCCCAGTACATCAGGTATTTCCCGTTTACTTTGGCGATTACCTGTACGCCGTCTTTTACTTCGGTCACGATCGATCCCGATTTGCAGCCGAGGTTTTTGAAGCGTCCGTTATGTGCGGTGGCGAAGGCAGGGCCGTGTTTTTCCCAAGTGAGCAGGTCGCGCGAGGTGGCGATAGCCAACCGGGGGATGCTGTTGTTCCATGCCGTGTAGGTCATCACGTAAAGTCCGTCTTCGGTTACGGCAACACGCGGATCTTCGCATCCGCCTTTCCATTCGTATGTTTTCGAAATTTCGGTCTGGTTGGGGTACATGACCGGTTCGGTGCGGCGTGTGGCGATAGAGATACCGTCTTCGCTTTCTGCCAGACCGATACGCGATGTACGTCCGCCGATACCGGCGTTCGGGTTATCTTCCGCCCGGTAAAGGATACAGATTTTTCCGTCTTTTACTACGGCTGCCGGGTTGAATGTGTCGGCAAATTCCCATGTTACACTGGTTCCGGTCATCGGACAGTCGAACCGGGTTTCTTCATTGGGTTCGATGAGCGGGTTTACGCCTTCGGGTCGGACGAATCCGCCGAAAGCCCAATCCGGCAGAGGATTCTGTGCCGTGCTTTCAGGCGCACTGCAAGAGCATAATAAGCAGAGGCTTGCCGTTAAGATTTGCAGCTTGGGGTTTTTCATGTTTTGTTTATTTTTTTAGGAGTTATAATATGATTTGTTTTCTCGTCATAGTCAGTCTCGATCGGACATCCTTTGCAAAGATAGGGATACGGATATATTCTTCAAAGCATGTCATGCGGCTTTATGGCGCGATAGCAGGCGATTGAACTATTTCGGCAGAAATCTTAACTTTTTCGGAGCAAATGCTTTTGCCTGAGAGGGGAAAGCTGTTATAAAAAGAGCGGCTCGGAATCGATTCCGAGCCGCTCTTGGTTTGTCTTCTGATAGAAATCGGTTATTCCACTTCGTATTTCAGAACGGATACTACCGGGAAATGGTCGGAGAGTGTGCGGGCTTTTGTCTCTTTGTATTCGATATTCTCCGGGAAATTGCCCGAAGTCGTGCCCTCTTGTCCTTCGTTCGGATCGTCCCAATAGTTGTCGGTAAGGATTCCGTAGCGTTTCACTTCCAGTTGGTCGGGGGTTACGAAGATGTGGTCGATACGCCCGATGGTGGTATTGTTGATGTTGAAGTCGGACATGGTGCCGTTCGGTGCGTAGCGGATTCCAGCCAGATTGTAGCTGTCTTTTACGATGCACGATTCTTCCAGCACTTTATAGCTGTCGCTGAACTGGGTCAGGTTGAAATCGCCGGTGACGATTACCGGTTGGTTCTTTGCCAGTTCTTCGATTTTGTACAATACCAATTCAGCACTGTAAATACGGCTGTTGGCTCCTCTGTGGTCTAAGTGCAGGTTGAAAAAGAAGAATTCGAACCCGGTGGAAATCACTCTGAAATGTCCCCATGTACAGATTCGGGTCTGGTCGGCATCCCAGCCTTTCCCGGGTACGTCGGGTGTATCGGACAGCCAGAAGTTGCCAGTGTCGATCAATTCGAACTTATCTTCTTTGTAGAAGATCGCCGAGTACTCGCCCGACGTGCCTCCGTCGTTCCGACCTACGCCGATGTAGTTGTAGCCGGGCATACAGCTCAGCAAGTTCTGTACTTGGTGTTCTACGCATTCTTGTGTGCCGATAATGTCCAGATCGTGGAACAGGATCATGTTGGCGATGTGCGGGTAGCGTTTGCTCCAACCGTTTCCGGCGGCGGCATCGGAGGTGTTGGTGTCGTTGCGCACGTTGAACGATGAAACGACCAGTTCGTCTTCGGCAGCTTGCATTTGCAGGCAGCTTGCCGACAATACGACCGATGCGATGATATAGCGGATAATATTTGTCTTTTTCATATTCTGAATGTTTTAAGTGACGTTTGTCCCGGCTTGCAGGTTATTATTTTATTATAAGTGATGCGGAAGCGATGTTTTTCCCTTCGCCGGTCACTTGCACGATATAGGTGCCGGCAGGCATACCGGTCGAGGCGATTCGGGTTTGTGTGTCGGAGAAAGGATATTCGGCACACAACGTTCCTTTGTCGGAATAGATTTTTATCGTACCGCTTCCGTTTCCGGTTTGTACCCGGAATGTTTCACCCTGCTGTATCCGGTTGGGATAAACGACAGCCTGCGGTTGAGCCGATTCGACAGTGTTTACATTCGTCGCTCCGGTTTGTTTGCCATACACTTCGAACTGGAAGATCCGTACTTTCTTGTCGCTGTTTGTGCGCGAAAGGGGGATTTCCAATTTTACATAACGTCCGCGGCAGTCGGAAACCTCGTCGGTCTTGATATTCTCTTCCAGCCGGTTTTGCGCATAGGCATCTACGGCTTTGTGCCAGCAGGTGTTGTTGTCTTTGCCGCCGCTTATCAAAGAGAGTTCGGGCATGGTTTCGCTCACATACACGTTGTACCCGGCGATATTCGGAGCAGAGGGTTCCAGCGTTTTGGCATCGTAGAGTTTGAAGCGTTCGATGTCGTAGCTGTTTTCCAAGTCGATGATAGTCCAGCATACGCTGTCGGTGGCGCTAAGGTCTTTGAAATACCATTTGCTTTGGTTGTTGATCATATTGCCGTCGATCATATTGAACGGGCCTTCGGCAAACCGTGTGGAGTTTTTGTTGATGGTGTAATGGGCATAGATCGTTTTGCCGACGCTGACCAGATCGCCCCGGTCTACTTCGCGCGAGAATGTACCGTAGATGTCCACCCCATAGATGCGGATGGCGTTGTCGCGTGCCCCGTTGTCGGTCGTGCCGCGCGACAGTTTCAGTTTCACATAGCGTGCCTCGATCGGGTCGAATGTGATCTCTTTTACGTCTAACGATCCGCCCTCTTTTTTATGGGCTACCTCTATCCAGTTGCAGGCAGCGGGTTCTTCGGTCGATACATATACCCAGTATTCCGGAACATTTGCGAATTTACTTTCGTAAGGGTGTACGTCCCGGAAGGTCACTTTGTCCACGGTGTAGATGTGGGTAAGGTCGAATACGACCCACGGAAACAGCCGTTTGTTATCGCACCATTTCTGTTTGTCGGTTTCGGGATTGTAGAGCACGTTGAGCGCACGTTCTTCCGAATTGGAACTGGCGCTGTAAGAGTGGATGGATACCGGCTGTTTGCCGAGTTCGTCCAATGGCATGGCGCTGATGATGTCGGATGCTGTCGCGTAAGAGGAGCATAGTCCGCCTATCAGGCAAAGAAGAGCTGTTTTCTTCATGATGTTGATGTATAAAGTTTGTAATAAAGGGATTCTGGGAAAAATCGTACCTGACTGAATTTACAGAAAGGGAGGAGCGATTCAACTTGTTGAATTACCCCCCCCCCTCATTATCAGTATGTTATGTTTAATTTTATAATAAACGTTGTGCTTCGGCATCGTCCGTACAAGGTCTTGCCTTGAAAGATTCTGCTTTCGGCAGGTTGTTTATCTTACAACCATCTTGCTTTGTTTGATTCCGTTCGGCTCAACAACTTGCAAGAGGTAGGTGCCTTTCGACAGGTTGCCGGTAGCGATTTCCGCTTGTCCGTAAGCAGCCTGTTGCAGAACCAATGCGCCTTGCATCGAGAAGATACGGATTACGCATTCGCCGACATTGTCGATATGGAGTGCGGAACCTTGCATTACCGGGTTCGGGTAGATGCGGGCTTCTGCCGGTGCTTGTTTTTCAGATTCGATGCCGGTCGGGTCGCCTTGCGTGCCGTACACTTCGAATTTCCGTACGCGGCTCCAACCGATCACCCAATTGTTCGGTAAGGTCAGACGTACATAACGGGCGCTTACGCTTTGGTCGAGCACTGCCTCTTTGCGGTCGAGGTGGTTGTCGTCCGTATCGAATTGCCGGTTCACAACCTCCTGCCAATCGTCAGTGAACTCTTTTTTCACGTCTACACGGTAGCCGTACGTGTAATCCTGTCCCTCTTCGAGCACGAACTTATAGATGTCGTATTCGGCTTCGAGGTCGATTTCCACCACACCGTCGCCGTCGGCTTTATTGAATGCCCAGTGGGCGTTTTCACCGTCGATCAGGTTGGCTGCCGTTTCGCGGTCGCTCCAACGGTAGGGATGGTTGATGATCGTTTTACCGACGCTGACCAAGTCGCCGCGTTCGATTTTGTTTTCGGAAAGCGTACCGTAGATGTCCACACCGTACATCCATACGGCGTTAGAGCCTTTGGTTACCACCAATTTGATGTAACGGGCGTCTACGGGCTCGAACGTAGCTACTTTCGTGCTCAGGTCGCCTACGTTCGTAGCGCTGGCAACTTCGGTGAAGTCGGCATCTTCCGTACCGGTCGTGCTGACATAAATGTGATAGTCGGTCGTATTCTTGACATTTTCTACCAAGTATCCGTCGCGGAATCCGATTTGGTAAACCTTGTACATTTCAGCCAACGAGAAGATGACCCACGACTGGCTGCGGTCGCCGTTTTTGTTGTCGCACCATTTCATGCTCGTGTTGCCTGAGTAGGTTTTGCGTTCGGGCAGGAGCAGTTTATAGGGGCTTTCGTTGTCGCTGGCTTTTTCGCTGTACGAATGGATCGTGACAATCCGTTTGCCGCGACCTTGATCGTCGGATGCGCTGATCAGGTTTTTCGGGGCTTTGAGCACCTTGATCGTGTACGTTTGCGTATTTCCGTTTTCAGCAACGGCATTTACGCGGAAATATCGTTCGGGGTTGTCCACCGTTCTCACTCCGGCGCCTTCTACCGTCGCACCATTTCCGGCTTCGGCAAGGATTTCGAGTTCATCGACATCGCCGCGTACATCCACTTCGTATTCGTAGGTGTTCTCGTTGAATTTGGGCAACATGAGACCGGCACTTACGCGCAGGCTTTTCAGCTTGGCGATATCGGAAAGGGCAGCCCGGTTGATGGTCAGGTTGTAAGTCTTTTGTGTTTCACCGTCTTCGGCAGTAACTGTAACGGCGAATGTATTGGTTCCGATCGACAGGCTCTTTTCGCCGGTTCCTTCGATTGTGGCATTCTCGCTGAATGCGCTGGCTTCGATCGTGATCTTTTCAACTTCTTTCTTTACGTCGATCGTATAGTCGGTATTCTCTTGTGTGAAGAGCGGCGACATGACGTGACCCGGAACGCTCAACGAAGCGAGGTTGGCGTTGTTGCTTTCGATAGCTACTTCCGTTCCGTACACTTCGAATTGGAAGAGACGTACCGTACCGGTCGTTTTATCGCGCGGGATTACCAGTTTGACATAGCGACCTTTCGCAGGTGCGGACAACGCATATTCTTTTACGTTTACGCCGCCTTCGTCGTTAGAGTTTACCACTTCCGTCCAGCAGGTATTCTCGTCGCCGGCATTACCGATCAGTTCCAGACTGGGCGCGGTTTCGCTGACGTAGATGTTGCAGCCGGTAATGTTGTCGTCGGGTTCGAGAGTTTTGCAATCGTAGATGGCGAACTTGTTGATTTCGTAGGTCTTTTCAAGGTCGATTACGATATATTTCAGCGGGTCACCTTCTCCGGCACGGTGGAAACACCATTTGTTGCTTTTGTTGGTCGTGTTGCCGTCCAGAATATTGATTGCGCTTTCGCGTTGGTTCACCGCATCGTAGAATTTCATGACGGTTTTGCCGACACTGATCAGCTCGCCCCGGTCTACCGGACGCGAATAGCTGCCGTAGAGGTCGATACCGTAGATACGGATGGCATTGTCGCCTTCGCCCCGTTTCGGTATGAATTTGACGTAGCGGGCTTCTACGGGTTCTGCCAATGTTTCATCTTTTACATTCAGATCTTTCTGTCCGGTCTTGTGCAGAATTTCGGTGAAATCGGCATCTTCCGTGCCTGTCGTGCTGACGAGTACGCGGTATTCGTCGATGTTGAAGTAGTTCCCGTTTTCTTTGGTCTTTACATCGCGGAATACGAAACGGTCGATCTTGTAGTAATCGTTCAGTTCGAGGATTACCCACGGTTCCTGATTCTGGTTGTCGCACCATTTGCTATTGCCGTCGTCGAACAGCAGGTTGTAACATCCTTCGTTGTTGTTGGTTTGGCTGCTGAACGAATGGATGCTGATATTTTGTTTGCCGAGCCCGTTGTCGGGAAGAGCCTTGATCAGTTGCGATTCCGCCATCGACGGAAGCGAAACGGCGGCGCATAAAAGCGGTAAGAGTATATGTTTCGTTTTCATAATGCTTGCTTCTTTAAGGATAAGTTGGTTAGTGAATAGTGTATGTAGCGACAACCGGCAGGTGTTCGGCTTTGCCTTGTGCGCTCGTTACAGCTTCGTACGATTCTACGCTGAATGCGTTGGCAGGAGAGTAGATGATCCAGTCGGAGGTATATGCTTCGCCCTCTTCGGGGATAACGGTTGCCGGAGCGTTTTCACCGGTGAATTCGACTGTGAATTTTTCTTTCAGTTTGTCCATGATTGCGGAGCCGGGACGGGAATTCATGTCGCCGCCCAATAAGATGGGATATTCCAGAGACGAAACGAACAGGAGTAATTCTTTCACTTGGTTTTCGCGGGTAGCGTCGCTCTCCTGATGGTCGAGCAGCGTAGTGGCTACATAGAATTTTTTACCCTCTTTTTCCGTGAGGATGAAACCGAACGAACGGATGTTGTCGTTGTTTTCCTTGCGTCCCAACTTGTAAGTTCTGTAATCGAGGATCGGATATTTCGACAGGATGACATTTCCGTAATCGCCGCCTTCCTTGATGTTCTTGGCATGGATGAAGAGGTAATAATCCATACCTAATTCTTCTGCCATGATCATGGGAATGTCGCCCGGATTGTCGGAAGTGTTCCGTTCGATTTCTTGAAGGACTGCGAAATCGGGCTCTTCGGCTCGGATGATGTTGCAGATTTCGCCCATACCTCCGGCGAGTTTACCGCTTTTGGTGTTGTAGGTCATGATTTTGATTGTGGCATCTTGATTGTCTCCGGAAGCCTCTTGCGCGGCGATCGGGGAGATAAACGATCCTGAGAGCAGGAAACATGCCGCCAGTGCAAACCGGCTGAAAGCATTCGTTTTTGTTTTCATGTCTATTAAATTTTAAGTTTAAAAATCGTTAATTGAACAAGTCGCGGTGAGGCGGCTTGTTGTTTTTACGCTGCAATGATAACGGTTTTTAAAGAATGGTGAATCGTCATTCGGGTACTATTTTATTAAAGTGCAACGAGGCTTACTTTTTTGTCATTCAGATTTACTTTTTGCCCGTTTCTTCGGAGGTCGGGAATTGCGCCGATGTGCCTGTGGTCTTGTTCTGCGGCTCTTGCCGATTTCGAAAAATCGGGATGTCCGGATTCGTTTCGCGGCTCGATCGGATACCGGCCGGTGGTAAACGAGCGCGACATAAAAGTAATATTGTATGCCAAAGGGGATATTGTGCCGTACCCTATTTTTGAATTTGTTTTTTTGATTTTATATTTGCCTTTGCCGGAATATTTCCGAAAGATAGAGTTAATTTAAAAATCATTGAATATCATGAAACGATCCCTTTTCGTTTGGCTGTGTTTGTTGCCGTTGCTCTTCATGTCGTGTCGTACCGACAGCCGCAAACCGGTCGATTACGTGAATCCGTATATCGGAAATATCAGTCATCTGCTTGTGCCTAC
The DNA here is from genome assembly GCA_900538555.1 of uncultured Porphyromonadaceae bacterium. Classification (GTDB taxonomy): domain Bacteria; phylum Bacteroidota; class Bacteroidia; order Bacteroidales; family Barnesiellaceae; genus UMGS27. Next base: position 98,789 of record UPYI01000008.1, on the reverse strand, counting down.
TTATCCGACGGTGCATCTGCCCAACAGCATGCTTCGGGTCTATCCCGATCGGGAAAACTTTACGGGAAATACGATACACGGTTTGCCGGTGATGGTTACCAGCCACCGCGGCAGTTCCGCTTTCAATCTCAGTCCGTTTCAAGGCGAGGTGCGTGATGCCCGCAGTGTGATCGACTACGGCTACGATAACGAAATTGTAAAACCGTATTATTATAGTGTCGATCTCGATGACTTCGGCGTTCATGCCCGGTTCGCGCCGTCGGCACAAGCTGGCGTTTACAGTATCGAATTTGCCGACAAAAGCCGCCGTCCGTACCTTATATTCAATACGCGCGACGGTGAGTTATCGACCGACGGCAAGAGCGTTAGCGGTTATCAGCATCTGGGTAACAACACCCGGGTGTATATCTATTTGGAGACCGAGCAGTTGCCTGAGAAGATCGGTACGCACAAAGGCGATGTGATCGATACGAACGACCGCGTGACCCGGGGCGGCAACGCTTACTATATCCTGCAATATCCCGAAGGGGTGTCGTCGTTGAATTTGCGTTACGGCGTTTCGTTTATTTCGGCGGAACAGGCAGAAAAGAATCTGCGCCGTGAAATAGCCGGTTACGATGTCGATGCCGTAGCCCGGAACGGACGGGATGTGTGGAACGAGACATTGGGTAAGATCGCAGTGAAAGGCGATGACGATGACCAGAAAACGGTGTTTTATACTTCGCTTTACCGCACTTACGAACGCATGATCTGCATTTCGGAGGACGGCCGCTATTTCAGCGCATACGACGGAAAAGTCCACGAAGACGAAGGATTGCCTTTCTATGTGGACGATTGGATTTGGGACACTTACCGGGCTACTCACCCGTTGCGCCTGCTGATCGAGGCGGAAAAGGAGAGCGATATGATCAATTCCTTTATCCGTATGGCAGACCAGATGGATAACCATTGGATGCCTACATTCCCCGAAATCAACGGTGACAGCCGTCGGATGAACTGTAACCACGGTGTCGCCACCGTATTGGATGCTTATATGAAAGGAATGCGGAGCTTCGATCTGAAACGGGCATACGAAGTGTGCAAGGCGGGAATTACCGAAAAGACGTTGGCACCGTGGTCGTCGCGTCCGGCGGGAGAACTCGAACGTTTTTATAAGGAACACGGGTACTATCCGGCATTGGCTCCGGGCGAACCGGAAACCGTACCCGAAGTACACTCTTGGGAAAAACGCCAGCCGGTTGCCGTTACGCTCGGTACGGTCTACGACGAATGGTGTTTAGGAAATATCGCCCGTATCTTGGGCGATCGTGCCGATGCCGATTATTTCTTGAAACGCAGTCTGAACTATCATACCGTATTTAATAAGGAGACCCGCTTTTTTCATCCCAAAGATGCCAAAGGCGATTTCATCCAGCCGTTCGACTACCGTTATTCCAGCGGTATCGGTGCTCGTGAGGCATACGATGAAAACAACGGTTGGGTATATCGCTGGGATGTGCCTCACAACGTAGGCGATCTGGTGGAGATGATGGGAGGCAAGAAGGCTTTTGTCGATGAATTGGAGCGGATGTACAGCACGCCGCTGGGCAAAGGACGTCCCGATTTCCATCACCAGTTCGGCGATCACACCGGCAACGTGGGACAATTCTCGATGGGTAACGAACCGGCGATGCACATTCCTTACTTGTACAACTATGCGGGTGAGCCGTGGCGTACGCAGAAACGTGTGCGTAATCTGCTGACCCAATGGTTCCGGAACGATCTGATGGGTATTCCGGGCGACGAGGACGGTGGCGGACTTACTTCGTTCGTCGTATTCTCCATGGTCGGTTTCTATCCGGTAACGCCGGGTCTGCCGATGTATGTGATCGGAAGCCCCGTATTTGAGGAGGCTGCATTGAATCTGAGCAACGGAAAAACGTTTAAGGTGGTTTGCCGCAACTATTCGCCGGATCATAAGTTCATACAGTCTGCCAAGCTGAACGGACAAGAATGGAACCGCTCGTGGATCGGACATGACGAGGTGATGAACGGTGGTGTGTTGGAACTGGTCATGGGCAAACGACCGAACAAGCAATGGGCATCCGACGATAGCGCGATACCGCCTTCGTTTGAAATGAATTAAGGGTATTAGGGTAATAAAGATTGTTTCAGGCAGTTACCTGTTTTAGGAAGTTTATGTGGATAACCGGTGTGTTATAATGGTCGGTCAGACTATTATGATGCATCTTAAAGGGGGACATCAAACTTGATTTTGACCACCCCGTGTGTTGGTATTTTTAGGTTTTTATAGGTTGCTTTCGCCGGTATCGGCGAGTAGAAAGAAGTCTGTATCGTAATCGGTTTGCGGTACGGACTTCGTTCGTATTTGTCCGTCGGAGGTGTCGCGAGGGTAATTAGAGATTCTGATGCACTGAAAAGGGGTTGCATCGAAATTTATTCGACACAACCCCTTCCGGTCGATAGGGATTGGCACAAAGCGTTGCGCTCTCGTACCGTTATTTCTTGTTTTTCTTCTTGGAAAACTTGTCGTGATTATAGCCGCCGTTGCGGGGTGCCGCCTGCGATTCGTCGCGACGGGCATACCGTTTTTCGGAGTCGCGTCGTTTGCGGGGTTCGCGGATGCTGTATTCTCCCCGGAAATCGTTATCGCCGTTCTGCCGCTTGCGGCTCTTTTCGCGATGGCTGTCGCGTTCGTCCCGGTCGTTGCGAGCCCATTTGCCGCGCCGTTGGTTGCCGTAGTCCTTGTCGGGCGAGGCTATCTCGGCAAATATGCGGCGACCGTAGAAGTCGTTGTTCTTCAATGTGCTGACCACTTTCCGCGCTGCTTTCTCCTCGACGTCGAAGAGGGAGAAGGTGGGCAACAGGTCGATCCTGCCGATATTTACATGTCCGGGGACGTTGTTGTTGATCAGTTCGATCAGGTTCGGCGGGAAGAACCCGTCGGCTTTGCCGAGGTTGATGTAGATGCGGGTGAATCCGGGTTCTGCCAACCGTTTCTCCTTGCTGGCGTTGCTGTTCTTGTTATCCCGGTTGCGGGGCGATTTGTCGCCTTGTTCTTTCCGTTCGCGACGGCTTTGCTCGTCGGGGATATCGAGTTCGGGCGCATCCTTGTAATATTCGAGCAGACGGTTGAATTCGAGCGATACGATGCGTTTGATCAGGTCTTGCTCGTTCAGCCATTCGAGTTTTCTGAAAATCGGCGGCAGGTAGTTGGCGATCTCTTCTTCATCGACTTTTACTTTTTCGATGCGGTCTACCAGATTGAAGAGCTGTTTTTCGCAGATCTGCGGTCCGGTGGGAATCATTGCCCGTTCGAACTTCTTGCCGATAATCCGTTCGATACCCCGTACTTTCCCTTTCTCCTTGCTGTGTATGATCGCGATGGATATGCCCGATTTCCCGGCGCGTCCGGTACGTCCGCTGCGGTGGGTGTACGTTTCGATATCGTCGGGCAATCCGTAATTGATGACATGCGTCAGGTCGTTCACGTCGAGCCCGCGGGCAGCTACGTCGGTGGCGACTAACAGTTGCAGGTTGCGGATGCGGAATTTCTGCATCACGGCATCGCGTTGCGCCTGCGACAGGTCGCCGTGGAGCGAGTCGGCATTGTATCCGTCGGCAATCAGCTTGTCGGCGATCTCCTGCGTATCGCGCCGTGTGCGGCAGAAAATGATACCGTATATATTGGGGTAATAGTCGGCGATCCGTTTCAGGGCGAGGTATTTGTCTTTGGCGTGGCACATGTAGTAGATATGCCGTACATTCTCTGCCCCCTCGTTCCGGCTTCCGACTACGATCTCCTGCGGATTGTGCATGTAGTTTTTGGCGATCTGTTCGATCTCGCGCGGCATGGTGGCGGAGAAAAGCAACATCTTGCGCTCCTCGGGAACCTGTTCCAGAATGGCGTTGATGCTGTCGAGGAAGCCCATGTTAAGCATTTCGTCGGCTTCGTCCATGATCACGGTTGAAACGTTGTCGAGCCGTACGGTGCGGCGCTCTATGAGGTCGAGCAGACGTCCCGGCGTAGCGACCACGATGTGCACACCGTTTTTCAGGCTGCGTATCTGACTTTCGATGCTCGATCCGCCATATACCGGCAGGATGCGCAGTCCGGGCAGATATTTGGAATAGTCGGTCAGGTCGCCGGCTATTTGCAGGCAGAGTTCGCGGGTGGGCGAAAGAATAAGTGCCTGCGGCTGGTTCACCGACAGGTCGATACGTTGTATCAAGGGTAGTCCGAAAGCCGCGGTTTTTCCGGTTCCGGTTTGCGCCAGAGCGACTAAGTCCGTATCTTCATTCAGCAGATGGGGGATGACTTGTTCTTGTACGGGCATGGGCGTTTCATATCCCAATTCGGCAATAGCCCGAAGTATCTCCTCGGAGATGCCTAATTCTTGAAATGTCTTCATTTAAAATCGGTTGAAGCTTTATCGCAGTGACTGGAAAGTCCTTTTTGTCCTCACGGGCTAAGGAGATCGGGAAGCATAAAAACTCTGCTGGCACCACTAAAAGTGTAATTACGGGTGCAAAAATAGTACAAGTAGCAGCGACTGCCAAATTTATTCGGACAATTCTGTCGGGCGGCGACAATACCGGTCTCCCGGTTTCGGAAATGAATCCAGCCGGTATCTTTCGGGAATCATAGAAAAACATCTCTATTTTCGCCTTTTGACTGTCGGAGCGCCCCACCGTCGCTATCGTAAAAGAGAGAGGGTTCTCCAACCGTCTCCGTAAATAGGCGACGGCACGACACAAGGTGTCTGTTCTTTGGAATTTTCTTTTAGAGACTCCAACTGGACATTGTACTGTATATAATCCGAGAGGTCGCCTAACGAAACAACACCTTTGGTTTCTTGCAATTTTTTCAATAGGAAATAGGTGAATAAACCATGCCCTTTTGCTTTATACGGGTGGGCGGTTTCATCTCCTTGTGCTGCCGACAATACGACGATGTTACCCAATGGGATTTCATTTTTTACCTTGATAGCTACACCGCGCGCTCCGCTTGTCAGGCTCTTTCCGTTTCTATCCGCCCCCGAGAAGCAGGCATCCAGGAAAATAGTCGTAGACTTTGTAGGATACTGAGACAGTGCAGCATACAGATCGCTTAATTTATAACATGTTCTCGGCTTGGAGGCAATACCGTCTCTCGGCAAGATATAAGCATCTTTGGTACTTTCGTCCGGGACGCCGTGACCGGCATAATACACTATGATGTTTGCTTTCCCTCTCGTTACACGTGCAATATCTGTAATCCAATCGATCGCTACGATCATATTTCCGGATGACACATTCTCGCGATAATGGATCTGGTTTGAAGGGATACCCAATGTCTTCTCGCAATATTTCTTGAATATCCGTCCGTCATTGAGGGCAAAATCCACGTCGTTCGCATGTTCATAATCTTCATTGGCAATGATAAGGGCATAGGTGTCCTTTCTGGATACTCCGGTCGGAATATTGACATCCACATCGGACTTTCCTGCGGCTGTCCGCTTTTTCGATATATCATGCTTGTTGCTGTTGCCTCCCGCAAACTCTGCCGATATATCTATCGGCTCAAACTCCATATCTTCAATTATATTATTATATGCCAGAGCTTCGGTATCCGTATATTTATATTCTTTGCCGTTTATCTCAAATGCGACTTCCGATAATGCCAAATGGTCGTCTTTAATACAATAACTCTCTTTAACCTCACTGCTGGAAAGAGCTGTTTTGTCGTTAAAATACTGTTTGAACCCGGCGGCTTCTTCTAACGGTACATGCACGAATAAATCTTGATATATCGGAAAGGCATGTATATTTGTGAAAAATGATTGCTGGAAATATTCCTCATGGACATAACCATTGCCTAATACTCTTTTTTGACTGCCTGTCTTTATTTTTCCCTGACCCTGCCTTGTGTTGCCGAAGGTCTGTACTTCTTCGGTTTGATTTTCTCCGCCGGCAGAACTGTATGACATGCTTGTCACAACCGACTGTCCTCCTCTCTTTTCGGTTAAATCACGGGCTTCCGGTGCGTCGCTCGGTATGCTTCTTATATGGAAAACCTGATTGTCGGCATCATAAATTCCATTGAGATAATATAGCTGGTTTCCTTTCTCAGATTCTGCCAAATAGCGCTCCTGAAAATGTTCGGACAATTTTTTTATCTTTTGTTCTCTGGCAGAATCATTCACCCGGTTCCTATAATCGGATGTAGGTTCATATTCACCCCTTTTTTGCCAAGTATTTATAGAATCCTGAACTTTGGGCAATGCATATTTTGAGAAGCTGGTTCTGTCACTATTGTATTCTTCTATGTCTTTTTCGAAACGATTATAAACCTCTCTCATGGATATGGTGTCGCAAGCAAAACAGATAGAAGCAATCACATCATTATTAACTTTCTTATACCTGTCGCTGATTATTTGAATCGACGCTTTGGATGCACTCTTCATTCCGTCAGGAATATAGTAAACCATTTCATTATATGAATACAGTTCATAGTATTGCTTGTTCGACGATTCGGTGCAGGCAAGATTGAAAATCGATTTCATAATCCCTTTCTCGGAATCATACCATATACAAAAATCGACTTTATTCGTATCGTCCGTTGGCATGGATACAATAGCTTCTGAGATATTCCCCGATTGTTTCATACTTAGATTTCCATTGGAGATCTGTATATCGAATATGCTGCTGAATGCCGCAGAATCCGGTATGGCACAAGTCATCATCAGCACCTTTAACTCCAACAGCCTTAATATATTATCCCGCAGCTCTTCTTGGGTCATATCGACTTGTTTTCCCAAAGAAAACTTCTCTTCCAGAAAAACATATCTCTCTCTTTCTGTATTTTCCTGCCAGATCCTGTTCAGTTTCGTCTCCTCCGACAGAAGCGAACCATTCGATTTATCCCAGACTTTCCAGCCGTCTTTTTTCAGTTTGGCTGCTCTTTCTTTGGGTGTAAGGTGGTAATATTCAGTAGAATATAATGTGTTTTGAGAAAACGCCACGCCCGGCATCATAAAAGCTGCGATTGCCAGCACTAATTTTACGACCTTAGTATATATTGGATTCTTCATAGATATTTTTCCATTTCCACAAAGTTAATATTTTATGGCCGAGCCTTTATATTTTTTGTAAAAAATCAATCCGAAATATAAAGAGGGGGTGTGGCTCCTAAGGTCAGTCGAGTAGCAATTGCCGCAGTTGTTTTCGCTTCTCTCCGGTCAGACCGATCTCTTTTTCCAGATAGTTTCGTATCGAACCGTATTCTTTTTCGATTTGTTGCAGGGCGCACAAGATATATTTCTCGTCCGCTTTCAATATCCGGGTCAAGGCTTCTTGTGTGGCATCGGGCTGTTTGTCGATATTCAGGACGTAGCGGCGGCGATCGTATTTGAGATTGGAAAGCCGGTAGTCGAACAGTATTTCGCTCCGGTAGATGTCAAGAGCCGACAACAGCAGGGCGACGGCAAAACCGGTGTAGTCTTTGCCGTTGATACAACTGAGCAGTATGGGATAGTTCTCTTCGACGAGCAGTTGGTTGAACATGGCGCGGAGCATGTTTTTCCCCGATACGGACAGTGCCATATTCAGGTTTTGCATGAATGCGACGGCATCTTCGCCTTTCAGTTTGTTGTCGAGCAGGTCGGATTTCAATGTGTTCCGATAGTGCAACGATCCCGGCAGATGAATGATGTTGCAGAGGTGAATCTCGTTCTGCGGGTAACTGGTGTCTTCGATGTCGCGGAAGTCGATCAACGTACGGATACCGAGGGCGTTGAAGCGGGCAGTGCCTTCGGGTGTGATCGAGTCGAGTTCTCCCGACCGGAATATCCGTCCCCACCGTACATGATGTCCGGTGCGGCTTTCGTAACCGCCTATATCGCGGAAATTCTCCACATCTTTTATAATTACGTAGCGGGCGCTGGTCGTACGTGCATATTTGTTGTCGAATATCATGCGGAAATACCGGCGCGACGTTTTATCGTCGTGGCGCGGCAGGGTGACGTACGTGTCGGCGATAGGGCACACGGTATCGGGCTGTTTGGTCAGGTCGAACTGGTCGGGGTGCGTGGAGGCATATACCCTTACGTTTCCGGAGAGTGCCGGGCGCGTTTCCCATTTGAGATGATAGTTGTATTCGTCGTCGATGTCGCAGGCAACTTCTATTTCCGGCGGCACGGACGAGCAAGCGACTACTGTCAGGAGCAAAAAGATCAGGCACAGATATTTATGCATGGCATGTGACGATAACTATGTGATGATTAATATGTCGGGGAAAACCGGTGCGATCTGCCCCTGACGTGTTTCATTCGGACAAATATACTGCAATTATATATTCGCGCATGGCGCAAATATAGGTAAAAAAACGCCGGAAAGTCCGGCAGTTTATCTTATTTTAGGATATTTAGGGGGTATTATCAATGTTCGCGCCTTGTGTCGGTTATGGTCTGTACCGGTCGGCGGTCTCTTCCGAAATGTAATTGTCGTAGCTTCCGCATACGGCTGCGGCGAATTCGAGACCGTAGCGGACGATCGGTTTCCAGTCGTCGGGTGTGAGCGTGTAGAGATTGCCGAGTGTGATGTCGTGTTTCAACAGCCCGAATAGAATGCCGGCATTGAACGAATCGCCTGCGCCGATGGTGCTTATGATTTCGCCGGGCTGGTTGTCGAAATGACAGTGCCCGCTTCCGCAGAACAGTTCTGCTCCCTCTTTCCCGCGGGTATAGATGAAATTGGGGCAGTAAAATTTGATATGGTCCAGGTAGACTTTTTCAGCTTCGGTCTGGCGGAAGAGGTTCCGCATGTCGTCGGTCGATCCGCGTACGATGTCGGCATATTCCAGATTTTCCAGAATCGAGGGCATGAGCTTCATGGCTTCATGGGCATGCGAGTCTCGGAAATTCGGGTCGTAATAAATGATAGCTTTCCGTTCTTTGGCATATTCTATCAATTCGCAGACCCGTTGGCGCAATGCCGGATTTACGGCGAAGTACGACCCGAATATGACGATGTCGCCTTCGTCGATCCGAGGCCAGATGATGCTGAGCCGGTCTTCGGGATATTGCGTGTAGAATGCGTAGTGTGCGTCGTTCTCGTCGTCGAGGAACGCCAGCGATATGGCACTTTTTCCGTCGGCGAAAGTATCGACGCTGGTGGTGTCGATATGGTTTGCTTTCATGAAATCGAGCAAACTCTTGCCGATGTGGTCGTCACCCACCTCGCTGACGAAATAAACCGGTTGGCGTAATCTGCCCAACGAAACCATAGTGTTGAACGTCGAGCCTCCGGGTACGGAGTGCGACGGTTGTCCGTTCTTGAAAATAATATCCAACAGGGATTCTCCGATACCGATAATTTTACGCATGACCGGGTCTATTTATTGTTTTCGCATTTTTCTCTGGAACATTGTCCGAGGTAGCCTCCGTGATGCCGTTTGGCGTATTGATGAACATCGAAGCCGGTTGCTTTCATGGTGCTGACCACCAATATGTCGCCGATGACGGTCATCATGGTCGTGGAGGTAGTCGGTGTGAGTCCGAGGGGACATACCTCTTTGGGTGCGCCGGTGAACAGACATACATCGGAACGCCGGGCAAGCTCGCTGGTGTCGTTCCCGGTGATGACGATGAATTTCAACTGCGGCATCAGGTTGTGCGCCAGATCGAGCAGTTCCAATATCTCGCGGGTCTTTCCCGAGTTGGAGATAACCAGCATGATGTCGTTGGTCTGTAATATGCCTAAGTCGCCGTGCTGCGCTTCGCTGGGATGCAGGAATACCGCCGGTGTGCCTGTGGAGCAGAATGTAGTGGCGATGTTCATGGCTATTTGTCCGGCTTTTCCCATGCCGCAAGTGACTAACTTCCCGCCTTTGCGGTGCACTTGTTCGACGATGAGATCGACCGCTTTTTCATATTCGTCTGTGACCGGGAGGTTTAATACCGCTTGCGCTTCGTGTTGCAGGATCTGCCGTATATTTTCTTTAAACATGCTCTTGGTGTATTATTGTATTTTGAGCAAAAATAACGATTCTACGGAATAGTTGTCCTATTTGTCTCGTTCTTTTTTCAATAAATCTTTTTGTTCGAACGAGCAGAGCGCATCTTTCCATTCGTCGCTGAGTTCTGCGGCGATACCTTTCTGCATGTCGAAGCCTACCATTACGGTGCGGCAGTAGCTTTTGATTTCGTTAGTTATTGTATTTATGATCCGTTGTTCGAGCCGGAAACTCCGATGCCCGATTTCCACTGTCCGGGTCTGTACCGCAATGGTTTCGTTGGGATAGATCGGGGCTAAGAAGTCGGCATTGACGTTGGCTATTACCACATCGACATGTCGCCAGTCGATAGCCGAACTGCGTACTGCCGCGAAATAGGCGGATTTCCCCAAGTCGTAGAACGAGAAATAAACCGAGTTATTGACATGACCCAACAAGTCGATGTCGTTGAAGCGGATCTGTACCGCCTGGCTGTGTCTGAAAATCGCTGTCTCTTCTTCCATATCGAATCTATCTGAAAATGATGTTCGTGATTATGTCGCGCCCCAGTTCGGCATTGAAGCGGGCGATAAGCCGGGAGCGGTGGTTCATCAGTTCGTTGCGGAGCACTGCCGATGCCAGTTGCACATAAAGTACTCCGTTGCGGCATTGTACCGACAGGGTATATCGTGCCACGGCTTCTCCCATCAACGGTTTCCATAACGCCACCGCCCGTGTCTCGTCGAGTTTTATATCCAGATGCTCGGCTTTGAGAACATCCGCCATGATCTCCCCGATCGTTTTCGCATCTGTCTTTTTCATGATTCCGTGTGGTCTATGGGGTGGAATACGCCTTGTTCGACGGCGAATATGCGGTATTGTTCGCCGATAGAGCCGACAATCTCGTCCAGATTCTTGCGGTTGGTGTCGGTGATGAAGATTTGCCCGAAGCGTTCGGACGAAACAAGACGGATAATATTCGCTACCCGTTTGGCATCCAATTTGTCGAACAGGTCGTCGAGCAACAGGATCGGGGCGTTGTCGCCCTGTTGTGCAAGGAAATCGTACTGTGCCAGTTTCAAGGCGATGAGGTAGGTTTTGCACTGCCCTTGCGAGCCGATCCGTTTCATTGGGAATCCGTCGAGCAGCATCTCCAAATCGTCGCGGTGTACGCCTTTGGTGGTATATCCGATAATCAGGTCGCGTTGCCGGGTTTCGGCGAGTAGCGGCAGCAGGTCGTGTTCGTCGAGGTGCGACCGGTATGCCAGACTTACCGCTTCGTTTCCTCCGGAAATCTTTTCATAGAAGAGGTTGAATACCGGGGTGAATGTTTCGATGAACTGCTTCCGGCAACGGTAGACGGTTCGGGCAGACAAAGCCATCTGTTCTTCCCACAACTCGTATAGCGCGGGGTCGGATATTTCGTTTTTCAACAGGGCATTGCGCTGGTCGAGGGCCTTGTTGTAGCGGATAAGCGCGTCTAAATAGGTTTTGTCGAACTGCGAGATCACGAGGTCGATGAATTTACGCCGCTCCTCGCTGCCCCCGTGTATCAGTTCCGAATCGGCAGGCGCCACCATCACCAACGGGATGAACCCGATGTGGTCCGACAGCCGGTCGTATTCTTTCTTGTTGCGCTTGAACGATTTTTTTGTGCGTCGTTTGATGCCGCAATACATCTCTTCGGGGATGCCGTTGCGGTCGTATTTCCCTTGCAGGATGAAAAACTCTTCGTCGTGCCGGATGTTTTGCGAGTCGATAACGTTGTAGTAACTCTTACAGAACGACAGGTAGTAGATAGCATCCAGCAGGTTGCTTTTCCCCATGCCGTTATCGCCCAAAAAGCAATTGACCTTGGGCGAGAAACTCAGGTCGGCGCAAGCGATATTTTTGAAATTGACAATAGAGAGGTCGGTCAGGATCATGGGGTTTTACAAATCGTTTTTCAGAATGCAAACGTACATAATATTTTCGGGATTTCGGATTGAATCGGAGCGAAAAGCATCCGGATCGGATTAAAAATACCGGTTGCATGGGCTTTTACTGCGAATATAAAAAACGTAATTCCGAAAAAGTTGTGGCGTATGGCAAAAAAAGACGGATCGTACACTGTTGAAGTGTAATGATCCGCCTTTCTCTATGGGATGCCTATTGTCTTTTATTCTGTTTAAATGACTACTTTAACGCAACTGTTCCGTTCCTTGACAAGGTAGATGCCCGGAGCAAGCCGGACTTCCTGTCCGATACCTCGGTAAACGATTCTGCCATTCATGTCGTAGACGGTAATAAATTCGCAACCTTCCACGGTCAGAGACCCGTCGCTGACAAGGATTCTTGCCCGGTCGTCCGGTATATTATCCACGTCGGAGAATGTTTTTTCTTCGATATGCTTGAAGTTGTTCCATGGCGCAATTGTTTCATACTTTGTTTTACATCCGGTCGGTACATAGAGGATTGCGTCCTCTATGACTTCGACGGGAAATTGCGGGTCGCAAAAAAATGGTTCTAAGATTTCGCAATAGATAGTTGCCAATTTCGTGCAATAGGCGAATGTCCCGATTCCGATAGTTGTTACGGAATTGGGTATGGTAACGGATGTCAATCCTGTGCAACCGAGGAAAGCTCCGTTCCCGATAGTTGTTGCAGAGCCGGGTATGGTAACGGAGGTCAAGCCAGTGCAAGAGAGAAAGGCATAGTCTCCGATAATCGTTACGGAATTGGGGATAGTTACCAATGCCAATCCGGTGCAAGCGCTGAAAGCCTCGTTGCCGATAGTTTTTACGGAGCTGGGAATGGTTACGGATGTCAATCCTGCACAAAAGGAGAAAGCATTGCTCCCGATAACTGTTACGGAGCCGGGGATGGTCGGTTCACCCTCTTTCTTCCCCGGACAATTTATCAGGACTGATGCCTCTTTGTCGTATAGAATTCCGTCAATAGAACAGTATGAGGGATTTTCCGAATCGACGATAATGTCGGTAAGGTTAGAACAAGCCAAGAAGGCACTGTTTCCGATAGTTGTTACAGAATAGGGGATAGTTACGGATGTCAATCCTGTGCAGTAGGCGAAAGCCCACTGCCCGATAGTTTTTACGGAGTTGGGTATGGTTACGGATTTCAATCCTTCGCAATAGTAGAAAACATTGTCTCCGATAGTTGTTATGGAATAGGGGATAGTTATAGATGTCAATCCTGTGCAGTAGGCGAAAGCCCATTGCCCGATGGTTGTTACGGAGTTGGGTGTGGTTACAGATTTCAGCCTTTCACAATAGTAGAAAGCATAGTCTCCGATAGTTGTTACGGAGCTGGGGATATTCAGGTCTCCCTTTTTCCCCTCGGGGCATTTTATCAGGACCGAAACCTCTTTGTCGTATAGAACTCCGTCGATAGAACAGTATGAGGAATTTTCGGGATCGACGATGATGTCGGTAAGGTTAGAACATGCCGAGAACGCATTGATTCCGATAGTTGTTACGGAGCCGGGGATGGTCAGGCTTCCCTTTTTCCCTTCGGGGCAATTTATCAGGATTGATACCTTTTTGTCGTATAAAACGCCGTCGATAGAACAGTATGAGGAATTCTCCGGATCGACGATGATGTCGGTAAGGTTAAGACAGCCAAAGAAAGGTTGCAGTCCGATTTCTGTTACGGAGTTGGGTATGGTTACGGATGTCAATCCTATGCAATGCGAGAAAGCATGGTCTCCGATTCTTGCCACAGTATATGTTGTCCCTTCGTAAGTAACTTGTTGAGGAATCGATACGGCTTCGTTATCACCGGTATAGGCGGTGACAGTCACAGTTCTGTCGTCTATGGAAAGGACTGCATAACTTATTCCGTCTGAATCGAAATAGGGTTCGGAAGCCGAAGCCTGCAATGCCATTGACAATGCGATTGCCAAAGTGCAGAAATAGGAAATGAAATGTTTCATGATATGTAAATGTTTAATGGTGAATATCTAAGAGAAAAGTTTGTTTTCCTGCTCCTCGATCCCCGGTGGAACATTTACAATCGAACATAGAAAAGGTGTGAGGATCGATTGGCTTTATCTCGTTCTTAGGTCTTGGCGTACCACTGCGATAGATAAAGCATAGCCCCACACCGATCTGCTATATAATCTGCCGTCCGGCAGGGTATAAGCAACCAATGCAGGTGCTATTGCCAATCATCTTCATCGCATGTAAACCGCCAAGTTTAAGAACGGAAGATAAAATCAATAACACCTTAAAAAAAATAGTGACCGGTATGCCGACTCCTCGGAATAACCAATCGGGTACAAATATAAAGAAAAAATGTTGCCGGGGCTATGCCGATACGGAAAAATCGTCGGTCGTGGCGGCAAAAGAATTAAAAATGGCGAAGGAAGTCGGGAGAACAGAAAAAAAATGAGTGGAAATTTTATTTATCAGTGGAAATAAACTATTTTTGTCACTCGATTTCCTTAGGGGCATCGTGTACTGTTTTTGAAAATATAAAAAATAAAACATAAAATGGCAGAAAAAAAATTGGATGAGCTGGATAAAGTAAACGAGGCTCTCTCTACATCGGAACAATTTCTTGAAAAGTATCAGAAACCTATCTTGATCGGTTTGTTAGTAGTAATTTTGGCTGTGTCGGGTGTGTTGGCATTCCGCCAGTTCTATCTGATTCCCCGTGCAGAAAAGGCACAGGCTGAAATGTATCAGGCTGTAATGGCTCTCGAAGAGGGTAACTATGATCTGGCAGTTGCCGGTGACGAAAATTTCTTGGGTCTGGAAGCTATTGCCGATCAATACGGATCGACCGAAGCCGGAAATCTTGCCAAGGCTTATCTGGGAATTTGCTATTTCAACAAAGCCGACTATGCAACGGCTCAAAAATATTTCGACCGTTTCAAAGCTACGGACGAAGTGATCGCCCCCGCCGTTTTGGCTCGTATCGGCGACTGCTTAGTGAATATGGAACAATATGAAAAGAGTGTATCGTATTTCGAGAAAGCCGCTAAATCGGCTGACAATGCGACATTCTCTCCCGTATATTTGTTGAAAGCCGGCTTGGCATACGAAAAGTTAGGCAAAAATGCACAAGCGAAAGCTGTGTACGAACAGATCAAGGACAATTATCCGACAACGACTTCGGTTCGCGGTATCGACCGCTATATCGAAAGAGTGTCGAAATAAACGATATTTCAGAACGGGAAAGGGGTTGCGTCGAAATGCAAGTTTTGATGCAACCCCTTTTTAAATACGTCGGAACGGATGGGACGACGTATCGTATCTTCTGTAAAGAAAAGCGCGAAAAGGCGCGATTGTAAATATAAAAAAAGGATTATTATGGCAACTGCTTATCAGAATCTTTCTTCGTACGATCCGAACCAAGTTCCCGATGCCTCCGATATGCGCGTCGCTATTGTGGCGGCAGAGTGGAATGCCCCGATTACAAATGCTTTGTTGAAAGGAGCTTGCGATACATTGGAACGTCATGGCGTATGTGCGAAAAACATATTGGTGGCACGTGTCCCGGGGACGGTGGAATTGACGTTCGCTGCCCGTGCGATGGCTGCGAGTTATGAACCCGATGCGGTAATCGCTATCGGTTGCGTGGTGCGTGGCGATACGCCTCATTTCGACTATGTGTGCCAAAGCGTAACGAGCGGTATTACCCAACTGAACCTGACTTTTGCGAAGATACCTTTCATATTCGGTGTGCTGACTACCGATACGATGCAGCAGGCGGAAGATCGTGCCGGAGGCAAATACGGGAACAAGGGGGATGAGGCGGCAATTACGGCGATTAAAATGTGCCATTTCCGTCGTCAATGCGAATTGGGAAAACATATTCCTGCCGATTTGTAATACGACCCCGAAACGAATTGTACGGCGGGTAGAGGGCGACACTATCCGTCGTTCTTGTTTCCGTATGCCGGTGAGCCGGATGAAATTCGGCGGGGGAGATTAAACTTTCGGCATGTTTATCGGTCGAAATAAGAAAAACAAAATATGATGTCTGCAATAAAACGAATCTTCATTCTTTCGGTAATTGTATTGGGGGGAGTAGGTATGGCTTCGGCTCAGGGCAATCGTCGTCCGCCCCGTCCCGATAAGGAGTGCTCGTGGGCTATGGCTGCGCCTTCATTCGACCGGCTGATTGCATTGGTGAACGGTAGGGCGTTCGACGACGATAAGTTTTTGGTGATCGAAGCGGCATCGCTCGGCGGCTATTTCACGTGCGACCAGGCTGTCGCATTGATGTCCTGCTTCCGCTGGGCAGACAAAAAGCTGAAAGTGCTTGAATATGTAGCTCCGCATTTGGTCGATTTGCGTGATGCCAAGACCATTCTCGACCAGTTTACATTCGATTCGGAAAAGGAAAGGGCTTGGTCGATTATCTCGGGAGCTCCTCGGCGATAAATTTTCGCTGCGCGGCGGTCGTTCCCGGAATGTCCGGTCGATGAGTGCGGTATGGCGTGCCGAAAGATTTTAGTGTTGAAAAAGTAGCGAATTTGTTTGCGAAGAAAAAAAATATATATATCTTTGCATCCGCATTTGGGACGGGCGAATACCAGAGTGGCCAAATGGGGCAGACTGTAAATCTGCTGACGTACGTCTTCGGTGGTTCGAATCCATCTTCGCCCACAACCCTGCGGAAGTAGCTCAGTTGATAGAGCATCAGCCTTCCAAGCTGAGGGTCGCGAGTTTGAGCCTCGTCTTCCGCTCTAAAAAATCCCGACGGAAAAACCGTCGGGATTTTTTTTATCCGTCTCTCCGGTGTATAAGAATGGGAAAGCGGGCAGGGGGAAAGCGTTATTATCCATTCGTACAACGGCTTATTGTGCTTCAAAATTCTCAGCAAGTCTTCCCTCCCCCTCACCTAATAGCATTTGAATCAAAAAAAATAACAGAGGATACCGGGCGATATCCTCTGTTGTGCTTTATGTACATTCTTTTCACAAAGAAAGCACACCGAACTGTAGAATTTGTGTTAATACCATTATGCCTATAATGGGTATAGGCTGTTATGATAATACTGCAAATATAAATTATATATTTCGCTTAAACAAGTGAAATATATAAAATTTTATTATTTTATTTCTGTGCTTGAATAACTTACAATACGCCTCGATACAATAACCTCATTTCTTGTGCGTAAAGTGCTTTCCGACAATGGGAAGCTCTTTGAGCGGGAGGTCGTGCCGGATCGTATAGGCGATGTAGACTGCCAGCAGCAGGGTGCGGAACGAATAGCGCAACAAGGGGTTGGCTATTTCGATATAGACGGCTGCGAGATATAACACGGCAGTCAATAGCGAGTAGCGTAGTGCCGAGCGCAGATCGTAGCGTATCGGGAATTTGCGTTGTCCGATGAAGTAGGATGCCAGCATCATGGCGAGGTAGCTGGTAAATGCCGCCCAAGCCGATGCCATGTATCCGAAACGGGGTACGAACAGGATGTTGATCGATACGGTAATAGCGCAGCCGAACAGGGAAAAGTAAGCTCCCCAGATCGTGCGGTCGGTCAGCTTGTACCAGAGCGACAGGTTGAAGAAGATGCCGAAGAAGAGTTCTGCCAACATGACGATCGGCACTACCGCCAATCCCGAGAAGAAGGCTTGTCCGATGAAATATTTGAGGATGTCTAAATAGAACATGACTCCTAAGAAGATGAACAGCCCGAAGATGATAAAGTATTTCATTGCCTCGGAGTAGACCGACAGGCTGTCGCCTCCGCTTTTTTTATGTTTTTCGAAGATGAACGGTTCGTAGGCGAAGCGGAATGCCTGTGTGAACATGACCATGATGATCGCGATTTTGTAGTTCGCGCCGTAGATGCCCAATTGGGCTACACCTTCTTCGCCGGGGATGAGAAACGGGAATAATATTTTGTCGATAGACTGGTTCATGATTCCAGCCACTCCTAATATCAATATCGGGTAGGAGTACACCAACATCCGTTTCCAGATCTCGGCGTTGAAACGGTATCGCCGGAATATTTCCGGGGTCAGGGCAAGCAACACGATTGCCGAACTGATGAGGTTGGCGGCGAATATATAGCCTACGCCCCATGTCGGATCGTAGAACCATTCGATCCATGCCGGATGGTGCCGGTAGATAACCGGACAGAGCAGGATGAAGAACAGGTTCATACCTATATTTATGGCAATCGACAGCAGCTTGATCAGGGCGAAACGCCAAGCCCGTTTCTGGTAACGCAGATAAGCGAACGGCAAGGAGGTGAACGCGTCGATAGCGACGGTCAATGCCATGATCCAGATAAATTCGGGGTGGCTGCCGCAACCTAATGCTCCGGCAATCGGATGCAGGAAGAGCAGTATGGCGATGAAAAATGCCGAAGACGATACTGCCAGCGAAGTAAGCCCGGTAGTATAGACGAGGTCGGGATCGTTGTATTTTTCGTGATTGGCAAACCGGAAGAATCCGGTTTCAAGTCCGTAGATCAGAATGACAAGCGTCACGGCTACATAAGCGTATATGTTTGTCACTACGCCGTATTCCCCTTGTGTGAATACGTTGGTGTATAGCGGAACCAGACACCAGTTCAAAAACCTGCCGACAATACTGCTCAGCCCATATATGGCGGTATCTTTTACCAGCCCTTTCATTCCTGCCATGACAATCCTTTTTCTACTCTCTAAAACAGTGTGCCGTATTCGCCGGCTTTTGAGCGTCCGAGATGCGTATATGCCAATTCGGTCACTTCGCGTCCGCGCGGTGTCCGTTTGATGAATCCCTCTTTGATCAGGTAGGGTTCGTACACTTCTTCCAATGTGCCGGGATCTTCGCCCAAAGCTGTGGCTATGGTCGATAGTCCGACGGGTCCGCCTTTGAACTTGTCGATGATCGTCGTCAGTATCTTATTGTCGATCTCGTCCAGCCCGTATTTGTCGATATTCAGGGCTTCGAGCGCATAGCGGGCAATTTCCGGGTCGATTTTCCCCGAACCTTTTACTTGCGCGAAGTCGCGTACCCGGCGCAGCAAGGCGTTGCAGATACGTGGTGTGCCCCGGCTGCGCAGGGCTACCTCGGTGGCGGCCTCCCGCGTACAGGGTACGCCGAGCAGGTGTGCCGACCGTTCGATGATCCGTGTCAGTACCGTGTGGTCGTAATATTCCAAATGGCAGTTGATACCGAACCGTGCCCGTAGCGGACTGGTGAGCAGACCACTGCGCGTTGTGGCTCCGACCAGCGTGAACGGGTTGAGGTCGATCTGGATAGAACGTGCGCTCGGACCTTTGTCGATCATGATGTCGATGCGGTAGTCTTCCATCGCCGAATAGAGGTATTCTTCCACAATCGGGCTGAGCCGGTGTATTTCGTCGATGAACAGGACATCGTTCGGTTCGAGCGATGTAAGCAGACCCGCCAGATCGCCGGGTTTGTCGAGCACCGGTCCCGATGTCACTTTGAATCCTACGCCCAATTCGTTTGCCACGATGTTTGCCAGTGTCGTTTTTCCCAACCCCGGAGGTCCGTGGAGCAACATGTGGTCGAGCGGTTCCTTTCGCATGCGTGCAGCCATGACGAATACCCGCAGGTTTTCCAATATTTTGTCCTGCCCGCTGAAATCGTCGAACGACAACGGGCGGAGCGCTTTTTCAAAATCGCGTTCGCTATCGGACAGCCGATGTTCCCGTATGTCGAAATTATCTTCCATAAATGTGTCTCGCTTTAAAGCGGCAAACTTACTAAATTATTTTGTGCCGAGGGGCTTGTCGTCTGCCTTATTTTGTTTTTGACCGGATACGGACCGTATTTTGGCGATAATGGTATCGGGCGAAATGGCGGACATGCAGGCGTAGTCCTTGCGGTAACAGGGCTTGTCGCCGAATACCGAACAGGGACGGCAGTCGAGTTCGGCTTGTACGATATTTTCATACGGCTGTTTCCAGCCTAAGAATCCGCAATAGGGATGCGTGGCTCCCCATATCGATACGACCGGAGTGCCGACCAATGAGGCAAGGTGCATATTGGCGGAGTCCATCGACACCATGCAGTCCAGATGGCTGATCAGAGCCAGCTCCACAAGGAATCCGTGCCGTTTGTCAGCCAGCGATACGACGTTCGGATACTTCCGGCACCATTCGCGCAGTTGTGAGGCTTCCTGTTCTCCTGCGCCGAACAGGAATAGTTTGTGCTCCGGTTGTGCCGAGAGTTTCCGTACGACCTCTTCCATTTGGTTTACCGGATAGATCTTCCCGCGGTGTTTGGCGAACGGCGCGATTCCGATCCATGTTTCGTTGTCCGTTTTTGCCGGTGTGATGTATGAGAACGATCCGTAGTCACCTTTCCCGTTCGGGTAGATAGAGGTAAAGGTCTGCTCGAAACGGAATCCCATCTGTTCGAATACATCGGTATAACGTTGTATGGAATTTTTCAGCGGAGTCAGCCGTTTCCCTTTTCGTGTCGTGAGGGCTTTTTTCTCCCGTCTGCCTTTCTCGATATGGTGCACCTTGAATCCTGCAAGGCGGAACAGCAGGGAGATGATGCGGGTGCGCAACACATAGTGCAGGTCGGCGACCCCGTCGATCGACAGTTTCCGCATATCGCGGTATAGCGTGTACAGCCCGCGCAACCCTTTGTGGCGTCCTTCCAGTTCGGCGGTCACGATTTGGAGATTGCCCGGCGCGTTCACGAACAATTTTGCCGCAACCGGGCGGGTAAGCATCACGAATGTGGTATCGGGGTAGGCGTTGCACAGGGAGTATAGCACCGGCACGGTCATGGCTACGTCGCCCAAAGCAGAGAAGCGAACGACTAATACTTTTTTGTATGAAGCCATATTCGCCCTACTTCTTGCCGTACAGTACCGGATTCAGCGCCGGATCGTTGTACATTTTCATTTGTTTGTACACCTTCATGTAGCGGCGTCCCGATTCAATATCTTCCAACAGTTCGTCGATAGCGGTCGATAGGTCTACCTGCTGTTCCGACAGCACCCGCAATTTTTTGTTGCAGGCATCCAGATGTTCGGGCGAAGCATCCTTGCGCTCGGTTTCCTGACGCATGTGGTAGATTTTCAGAGCCAGAATGGAGAGCCGGTCTATTGCCCATGCCGGACTTTCCGTATTGATTTTTGCATCGGACAACGGGGTTACCTCCCGATACTTTTCCCAGAAATAGCTGTCGATGAGCTCTACCAGGTCGGTACGGTCCTGGTTCGATTTGTCGATGCGGCGTTTGATTGCCAGAGCTTCTACCGGGTCGATCTCCGGATTCCGGATAATATCTTCTAAGTGCCATTGTACGGCATCGATCCAGTTTTTCAGAAACAGGTAATATTCTATGGTTTTTTCGGGATAAGGATTCTGCATCGGGGCATCGACATGGTCGGTTACATGGTACGATTCGGTTGCATTGCGGAAAATGGTGTTGCAAGTTTCACTAAATCTCATAAACGTTCGTGTATATGGGTTGATAATATGGCGTGTGTCGGATTCCCTGTGGGAAAACCGATCCTCTCGTGCTTTATGATAATCAGTAGGTGCTTTGCCCGACAGGGCGGGCATACATTTTATCATTTACAAACATAAGAATAGTTTTACAATTCGCCAATAGAAAGGGGTATTTTATTCCCGAAGAGCCCGATATATCCGTTCGGGAATATTATTTTTGCAGCGGAAAGATGACATTTTAATATGAAGAAACTGCTGCCCCGTATTGTCGCGGATAATAAAATCCCGTATTTAAAAGGTGTATTCGAGCCTGTTGCCGAGGTGGAATATCTGTCGCCCGACCGGATTACGCCGCAAGCCGTAGCCGATGCCGACGTGCTTATCGTTCGTACCCGCACGCATTGCGATGCCGCATTACTGTCGGGCAGTCGCTGCCGTTTTATCGCTACCGCTACGATCGGATTCGATCATATAGATACGGAGTATTGCCGTGCGCACGGTATCGGGTGGACGAATGCTCCGGGATGCAACGCTTCGTCCGTGGCGCAATACGTACTTGCTTCCTTATATATATGGGCGGAAAAAAATCGGAGGACGTTGCCGTCGTGTTGTATCGGTGTTGTCGGGGTAGGGCATGTAGGCTCTATCGTTGCCGACTATTGCCGCCGGATAGGAATGACGGTGTTGCTGAACGATCCGCCTCGGGCTGAACGTGAAGGCGGCGAATCTTTCACCCCGCTCGGTGAACTTGCCGAACGGTGCGATATATTGACGTTTCATACTCCGCTTGTTTTCGGCGGTGATCATCCGACTTTTCATCTGGCAGACCGGCATTTTTTATCGGGACTTCGTCGT
This sequence comes from uncultured Porphyromonadaceae bacterium, assembly GCA_900538555.1. Lineage (GTDB taxonomy): Bacteria > Bacteroidota > Bacteroidia > Bacteroidales > Barnesiellaceae > UMGS27. The sequence goes on along the minus strand of UPYI01000008.1, from coordinate 76,572 downwards.
AAGCCGTTGCTGATAAACAGTGCGCGAGGCGAAGTGGTGGACAATGCGGCGTTGGCGGAGGCTCTTTCCGATGGCATTGTCGGCGATGCGGTGGTCGATTGTTGGGAGCATGAACCCGATGCGATGCCTGAACTGCTGCGGTCGGCGTTGATAGCAACCCCTCACATTGCCGGGTATTCGGCGGACGGCAAGGCGAATGCAACCCGAATGGCGGTAGATGCGGTGGCGCGTTATTTGCATGTCGAAGTCGATCGGTCGGGGATTGTGCCGGCGTCGGTCGAAAATCCGGTGATCGATTTGCAGGACAGCCGTAATCCGGTGGCGGATGCCGTATGGGCTACTTACGATCCGCGTAACGATAGTCGCTGCCTGACCGAAGCTCCTCATACGTTCGAGCAATTGCGCGGAGCCTACGGCCTGCGCCGTGAATTTGGTGCTTATCGGTTGAAAAATATTCCGGAGGAGTCTCGCCGGGTGTTATTCGATCTCGGTTTCAAGGAGATCTCTTCGGCAGATTGAAAGAGAAAAAAAGGGATAATGCCGTGTTTTGTCATCCGGATATCGAATTTTTGTGTGAAAATTTGTAAAAACAAGGGATTTTTCTCCTTGAAATTGCACATTATCCCATGAAATGAGCAAAAATAGTCATTTTATCGTATGTTTTCTTTTTTAGTTCAAAGAAAAATATATTTCTTTGCACAACAAAAAAAAGAACACATATTAGTTATTAATTTAAAATTGAAAGTTATGTCTGATGTAGCATCAACCGTAAAAGAGATTATCGTAGAAAGACTTGGTGTAAAAGAGTCTGAAGTAACCCCCGAAGCAAACTTCACTAACGATCTGGGTGCAGATTCTCTCGACACAGTAGAAATGATCATGGATTTTGAAAACAAATTCGATATCAAAATTCCGGATGATCAAGCAGAAAAAATCACAACAGTAGGTGAAGCGATTGCTCATATCGAAGCTGCTATCGCTAACAAATAATTATGGAACTGAAAAGAGTTGTCGTAACCGGTCTTGGTGCCGTTACTCCGTTGGGAAACGATGTTCCCACTACGTGGAACGCGTTGCTGAACGGCGAAAGTGGAGCCGGACCTATTACACATTTTGATGCGTCGGAGTTCAAAACTCAGTTCGCTTGCGAAGTGAAGAATTTTGACCCGACTGCGTATTTCAGCGTAAAAGAAGCTCGCAAACTCGACTTGTACGCACAGTATGCGGTCGCCTCTGCCAAAGAAGGTATGGACGATTCGGGTCTCGACTTGGAGAAAGTCAATAAAGACCGTGCCGGAGTGATCTTTGCAGCAGGTATCGGTGGTATCAGTACCTTCGAACAGGAAGTAGGCGCTTATGCAAAAGCTCCGGAAAAAGGCCCGCGTTTCAGCCCGTTCTTCATTCCGAAGATGATTGCAGACATCGCTGCCGGTCAGCTTTCCATGATCTATGGATTCCGCGGTCCGAACTTCGGTGTCGTATCGGCTTGTGCCTCTTCTACCCATGCGCTGATTGACGCTTTCAACTACATTCGGTTAGGCAAAGCGGATGTTATCATCGCAGGTGGTGCAGAAGCAGCCATCTTCCCCTCGGGAGTAGGTGGTTTCAACTCTATGCACGCACTTTCGACACGTAATGACAGCCCCAAAACCGCATCGCGTCCGTTCAGCGCGTCGCGCGACGGATTCGTAATGGGTGAAGGTAGTGCTTGTCTTATACTCGAAGAGATGGAACATGCTTTGGCTCGTGGCGCAAAAATTTATGCCGAGGTCGTAGGTGGCGGTCTTTCTGCCGATGCTTATCACCTCACCGCCACTCACCCCGAAGGATTAGGTGCTAAACTCGTGATGCAGAATGCTCTCGAAGATGCCCATATGGCTCCCGAAGAGATCGACTACATCAACGTGCACGGTACTTCCACTCCCGTGGGTGACAAATCGGAAGCAAAAGCGATTACCGAAGTGTTCGGCGCTCATGCCTATGATTTGAATATCAGTTCGACCAAATCCATGACCGGTCACCTGTTGGGAGCAACCGGAGCTGTGGAAGCGTTGATCTGTGTGAAGAGTGTAGAAAATGATGTCGTGCCTCCGACGATCAACCACGAGGAGGGCGATGATGATCCTGAAATCGATTACAAGCTAAACTTTACGTTTAACAAAGCTCAGAAGCGTGTGGTAAATGCAGCTCTGTCCAATACATTCGGTTTTGGCGGACACAACGCAAGTATCATCGTGAAAAAATTTGTAAAATAAACTGCAAGCCGAGTGCAGAAGCCGTCAAGTGAAACTTGAACGGATATGCCGAGGCGAAGCGTTTATTGAAAACCAAAAGTTTAAAATAAACTGCAAGCCGAATGCAGAAGCCATTAGGTGAAACTTGAACGGATTATGCCGAGGCGAAGCGTTTGTTGAAAACCAAAAGTTTAAAATAAAACGTGCTTAAAGCGATTCATAACTATATAAGGCTTCTTGTGCATAAGCATAAGGAGCCTTATATTCATTTTTATAAAGTCTTGGGTTTTGTCCCCGGCGAGATAAAATATTATGAGCAGGCGGTATTGCATCGTTCGGCATCGGTGAAGAACGAGAACGGGCGGTCGGTCAATAACGAACGGCTCGAATTTCTCGGGGATGCCATACTCGATGCGGTTATCGCGGATATACTTTACAACACCTATTCGGAGAAGAAAGAGGGATTCCTGACCAATACCCGTTCTAAGATAGTGAAGCGGGAAACTCTCAACCGGATTGCGCAGGAGATGGGGCTGGACAAACTGGTAGTCAGCAACATGCAGACCCATACGCATAATAGTTATATCAACGGGAATGCTTTCGAGGCAATTATCGGGGCTATCTATTTGGACAAGGGCTATCTGTTCTGCAAGCATTTTGTGGAGCAGCGTATCATCACACCCTATATCGACATGGAAACGATCGTCAAGAAGGAGACGAATTTCAAATCGAAGCTGATCGAGTGGTGCCAGAAAAACAAGGTGGAGATACGGTTCACGCTGACCGAGTCGCACACCGACGATGAGAACAATCCGGTGTTTCAGTCGCAGGTGCTGTTGAACGAAATGCCGGTAGGCGAAGGTGAGGGATATTCGAAAAAAGAGTCGCAGCAACATGCTGCCGAGAAAGCCTACAAGAAGGTGAGATCGGATAAGAATTTTGTCAGACAACTTCTTGAACAGACTCCGAAACCCGAGTTGGAGTTGCCGGCGGAATCCGACGAAGGATTGTTGTCCGATTCGCTTTGATCGGATTCCCTATTCCATTTTTTTGCAGTAGCCCGGAGTCCCTGTTTCCGGAAACCGTTATTTTACCCGGCGGTTCAACGCATTGTCGGCTTTCCACGGTTTCGATTTTCCAATCCGTTTTCCGGTCGGCTTGGTTCGTTTGCCCCGTTCCCCCGGAGCTTGTGTCCTGCGTTTCCCCGATTTGATTTTCTGCATGCCTGTCTTTTTTTAATGAATTCGTACTCCGGTTCCGAAAGAGACGTATGCCTTTTCCCGATAAGGATTTACCGTGAACTTTACCCAGACGGGGATATGGACTTTGTCTGTGATCCGGAACGATTTCAATCCTTGTACCCCGATATTCACCACGTTGAATTGTCGGGCATATTTGCCGTTCCACGGTGTGATTCCGACTTCCGGCTTTATCTCCATGAATTTTACATCGAACGGGTAGGACGCCTCGATATAGGTAGACCAAGCCCGTTTCCCGTCGTCTAAATAATCTTTCCCGAAGAGGTTGGTGTACCACGCGAAAGTCAGCGGCACTTTGTCGCAGATACGGTATCTTACTCCCAGTTCGACCGAGTGGTTGGTCTCTTTCGATTTGAAGTTGAAGTATCGGAATTGTTTGTCGTTTTCTTGGCAGAATACATCCAGCAGCCTGATGTAAAGTCCTTTGTATTCGTATTGGACCGACAGGTCTACTTCGTTGAATTCGGTGCGGAATTCGGTCGAGCCCCATGCGGTAATGGAGAATCCTTTTACCTCGAAGGTCAGGGACGGTTGCAGGCTGAGCCCGCCGCAGTTGATACCTCGCCACATATAATGGCTGACCAAATCGGCATCTATCCGGAACGATTGGGCGGAAAGGGAAGCAAGCGAGCCTAAAAGGCACAGGAATGTCAGGAGCCTTTTGTTCATGAGATTCGGGTTTAGGTGTTTTGTACAAATTTAAAATAAACCGCACGTATTTCCAAATATATTCGCAAATAGTTGTTTTTCAATAAAATTGGGGCTGAATGGTTAAATTTCTTGAACTGCAAGAACTTTTTGGGGCAAGTTGTGTCACATAAGGACTGAACCCCCTCTATATATTTAACAGAATAAATTTAATTTTAGCATCGCGAATGTTATAGAATTTGTATTTTTGCAACGGTAGAAAAAGAATTTTCCAGTGAATATAACTTCTGTTTTAAGCAAGATATTTACTCCCCGGCTGAAAGAACTCGATCGCTTCGGCATGTACGGAGAAGAAATACAAAAAGAGCAACTGCGTAAGTTGGTTGCTGCTGCCCGCAATACGGAGTTCGGACGGGAACATCATTTCTCGGAGATTCGTTCGTATGCCGATTTCTGCGATCGTGTCCCGGTGACCGACTACGACGGAATCAAACACTCGGTGGAGCGGATGATCCGGGGCGAGAAAAACATACTTTGGCCCTCCGATGTGCACTATTTCGCCAAGTCGTCGGGAACGACCAACGATAAAAGCAAATTTCTTCCGGTAAGCCGGGAAAGTCTGAAACATTGCCACTATCGGGGCGGTACGGATTGTGTGTCCGTCTATTTCCGGATGAATCCCGACAGCCGTTTTTTCTCGGGGAAAGGATTGATTTTGGGTGGTAGTCGCGCGGTTAATCCATTCGGGTCGGATGCTTATTGCGGCGATCTCTCCGCCATATTGATTCAGAATGTAAGTCCGTTTGTCAATCTGTTCCGTACGCCGGATAAGAAGACTGCCCTCATGGGGGAATGGGAGAGCAAGCTCGATGCGTTGGCAGAGAAAACGATTTCCCAAAATATCACCAGCCTGTCGGGCGTTCCCTCTTGGTTCTTGGGCTTGATCAAGCATATTCTCGAAAAGACCGGAAAAGAAACTCTGACCGAACTTTGGCCTGATCTGGAAGTGTTCTTCCATGGCGGGATCAGCTTCGCGCCCTATCGGGAACAATACCAGAAACTGATCCCGTCCCCGCGTATGCACTATGTCGAAACGTATAATGCTTCGGAGGGATTCTTTGCCGTACAGGACGATCTGTCCGATCCGGGCATGTTGCTTCTGATCGACTTGGGAATCTTTTTCGAATTCATCCCGATGGACGAAGTGGATAACGACAATGCTCGTCCGGTACCGATCTGGGACGTGCAGGCGGGGAAAAACTATGCGCTGGTCATTACGACCAACAGCGGGCTTTGGCGTTACCGCATCGGCGATACGGTGCGTGTGACCTCGACCGATCCGGTGAAGATCGTTATCTCCGGTCGTACGAAACATTATATCAATGCTTTCGGTGAAGAACTGATGGTGGATAATGCCGAGCAGGCGATTGCCAAAACTACTGCGGAAACCGGTGCGACGGTTCTCAACTATACGGCTGCGCCGGTCTATATGCGCGGCAATGAGCGGGGACGGCATCAGTGGCTGATCGAATTCGGTGTCCGTCCGCAGTCTATCGACGATTTCGCTTTGCTGTTGGATAAAAACCTGCAATCGCTCAACTCCGATTACGAGGCGAAACGATATAAAGGATTGTTCCTCGATCCGCTCGAAATCATACCTGCCCGTGAAGGTGTGTTCGACCAATGGCTTCGCGACAGGGATAAACTCGGCGGGCAGCATAAAATCCCCCGTTTGTCGAACAATCGCGAATTTATCGACGCATTATTGCAAATCAACCATTAACCATATTATCATGAACCGTTTTTACAAATTTCTGATCGCCCTCTTTGCATTCGGCATTGCATTGCAAGGCTCGGCGAAAGCTCCCAAATATGTATTTTATTTTATCGGTGACGGAATGGGATTCGGTCAGATCCAATCGACCGAAATGTACTATCGTTTCGGTGCGCCCGTACCCGGTGCCGACAGTTTGATATTTACCCGTTTCCCGGTAGCCGGTTACATTACGACCTATTCGGCGAGCAGTACGGTGACCGATTCCGCTGCTGCCGGCACGGCTTTATCTACCGGTGAGAAAACGACGAACGGGCAGTTGGGAACCGACCCGGATATGAATCCCCTCACTTCGGTTGCCAAACAGTTGAAGGAAAAGGGAATGGGCGTTGCGATCTTTACGACAGTCGCTGCCGACGATGCTACCCCCGGCGCATTCTATGCTACGCAACCTACCCGGAACAATCACTATCTGATTGCCCGTCAGGCTGCCGAAAGCCACTACGACTTTATCGCCGGTGCCGGGTTGCGCGATCCGTACAACCGGAAAGAGGGAGGCAAGGACAATGTGTACCGGTATTTCGAAGAGAACGGGTATACCTTTGTCCGGGGTATCGAGGAGTTTGAAAAACACCGGCAAGCCGACCGTATCCTGTTGCTCAACACCGATACGGTGAATACCAACGGACTGTCTTATGCGATCGACCGGCAGCCGGGCGAACTGTCGTTGCGCTATATGACCGAGGCGGCGATCGATCATCTGTACAAGCGTTATCCGGACGGGTTCTTTGTTATGGGCGAGGGAGGAGCGATCGACCATGCTTGCCACGGAAACGATCCGGCAACGGCGATTCGTGAAACCGACGACTTCAATCAAGCGATCAAGGTGGCATTCGAATTTTATAAGAAACATCCGAAGGAAACATTGATACTGATCACTGCCGATCACGAAACCGGCGGTCTTTCGCTCGGTACTCGGGCTTCGGGATATGCTTCGTATCTTCAATATGTCCCGACACAGAAAATGTCGAAAGAACGTTTCGAGGCGCAGGTGAAGAGTTGGAAGAAGAGCGGGGAGAAGATCGAATGGGAAACGGTGAAAGCATTTATTTCCGACCGGTTCGGGCTTTGGAACGAGATCGAGATGACTCCTGCGGACGAAGACAAACTTTATGCAGAATTCCGGCATTCGTTCGTTACCCGCGACGGAGAGAGCGAGAAGACACTGTATGTGGAATACGACAGTCTCTCTTCGGCATTATTCCGCTTGCTTAGTGATAAACTCGGAATCGGATGGACTACCGGAGCGCATACGGGCAATCCCGTGCCGTTCTTTGCGATCGGGGCGGAAAGCGAACGTTTCAACCGACCGATGGACAATACCGATGTACCCCGTACTCTCCGCCGGATCTATAAAATCGGGGACAAGAAATAGTGCCGTACGTCGGGATTTTGACGTTTTGGGCGGATAAATTTCTTCGAGTGAGGAAGTAAGCCGTAAAAATAGTATATTTGCACTTCGGAAAGAATCGCTTTCGGCGACGGCTTCCCGAAGTGCATTTTTAGTTTATAAGCAGGACAATACAGATATGGAAAAGAATTTCAAACGCACACTGGTTACTACGGCGTTACCGTATGCAAACGGCCCCGTACATATCGGTCACCTGGCAGGAGTTTATGTGCCTGCCGATATTTATACCCGTTATTTGCGTCTCAAAGGCGAGGATGTGATCATGATCGGCGGATCGGACGAACACGGAGTGCCCATCACGCTGAAAGCGAAATCGGAAGGTGTGACACCACAGGATATTGTAGACCGTTACCATACGATTATCAAGGACTCGTTCGAGGAGTTCGGAATTTCGTTCGATATATATTCCCGTACCTCTTCCGAGATACACGCGAAAACGGCATCCGATTTCTTCCGCAAACTGTATGATAAAGGCGAGTTTATAGAGAAGACCAGCCTGCAATATTACGACGAGGAAGCGAACCAGTTCCTTGCCGACCGCTACATTACCGGTACTTGCCCGCATTGCCATAATGAACGTGCTTATGGCGACCAGTGCGAGGCTTGCGGTACGTCGCTCAATGCTACCGACCTGATCGACCCGAAATCGGCGATCAGCGGAAGCAAACCGGTGTTGCGGGAAACCAAACACTGGTATCTGCCGCTCGATAAATGGGAACCGACTTTGCGCGAATGGATTCTGGAAAACCACAAGGAGTGGAAAACCAATGTCTACGGGCAATGCAAATCGTGGCTCGATATGGGGCTGCAACCCCGTGCCGTCAGCCGTGACCTCGATTGGGGAGTACCTGTGCCGGTAGAAGGGGCAGAGGGCAAGGTGTTGTATGTGTGGTTCGATGCGCCTATCGGCTATATCTCCAATACCAAAGAATTGCTGCCCGACACGTGGGAAAAATATTGGAAAGACAAGGATACCCGTATGATTCACTTCATCGGGAAAGATAATATCGTGTTCCACTGCATCGTATTTCCTGCCATGCTTATGGCGGAAGGCAGTTATATACTTCCCGAAAATGTACCGGCAAACGAGTTCCTGAATCTGGAAGGCGATAAAATTTCCACTTCGCGCAACTGGGCGGTGTGGTTGCACGAATATCTGAAAGATTTCCCCGGTAAGCAGGATGTGCTTCGGTATGTGCTTACTGCCAACGCGCCGGAAACCAAAGACAATGACTTTACGTGGAAAGATTTTCAAGCTCGCAACAACAATGAGCTGGTTGCCGTGCTGGGTAACTTCGTGAACCGGGCATTGGTTCTGACCGGAAAATATTTCGAAGGGAAAGTGCCCCAAGCCGGTGCTTTGACCGAGTACGACGAGGAGACTTTGCGCGAGTTTGCCGATGTCAAATCGCAAGTCGAAAATTATCTGGACAACTTCCGGTTCCGGGATGCGTTGAAAGAGGCGATGAACCTTGCCCGTATCGGAAATAAATATCTGGCGGATACCGAGCCGTGGAAACTGGCTAAAACCGATATGCCGCGTGTTGCGACGATCTTGAACCTGTCGTTGCAGATCGCTGCCAATCTGGCGATCGCTTTCGAACCGTTCCTGCCTTTCTCTGCTGCCAAACTTCGCCGGATGCTGAATATGCAGCAATGCGACTGGGCTCGGCTCGGACATACCGATATTCTGCCGGTAGGTCAGGAATTGGGCAAAGCCGAACTCCTGTTCGAGAAAATCGAGGATAGTGCAATCGACGCGCAAATAGAGAAGTTGCAGGCAACGAAGAAAGCGAACGAGCTTAAAAATCATCAGACTGCGCCTGTTCGCGAGAATATCGAATTCGAAACGTTCGGGAAACTGGATATCCGTGTCGGAAAAGTATTGGAGTGCCAGAAGGTGCCGAAAGCCGATAAACTGTTGCAGTTCAAGATCGACGACGGATTGGGCGGACGTACGATCGTATCGGGTATCGCCAAACATTATGCCCCCGAAGATCTGGTGGGCAAGAATGTCTGCTTTGTCGCCAATCTGGCTCCGCGCAAATTGAAAGGAATCGAATCGCAAGGTATGATTCTTTCCGCCGAAGATGCGGACGGACGGTTGGTTGTTATTACTCCTGCCGATGAGGTGAAACCCGGCTCGGAAGTGAAATAACGCATCGTTCCCGAAAGCGTCGGAAAGGCGATAGATGCGGACGCCGTATCGCGGTTTGTCCGGAGAACGCCTTTTGTATCGGCATGTCATAACGAACAGCGGGGACGCGGTGTACCGCGTAAGACGGATGTAGATTCGGTTGCGGCGCACCGCGTCCCTGTTTTATTTTTGAAGATCGGGTAAACCCATAGGTGCTGCGGTCGCATCCCGTTGTAGAGACGGTGCGTTGCGGCAGGCTATTTGTGAGGCGTGAAAACATTCTGTCGAAGGATAACGGAAGTATGGACGATAATCTGAAAAAAAAGACGAAGACCGCTTTGTTTTGGAGCTTTGCCGATAAGTTCGGGCAACAGTTGCTTTACCTCGTTTCGGGGGTACTGCTTGCCCGTATGCTCTCTTCGGCAGAGTATGGCATGATGGGCGAGCTGGCGATCTTTATCGCTCTTTCCGGAATTCTGCTCGACAGCGGTTTTTCTTCGGCGCTTATCCGGAAAAAGGATTCTACCGATACCGATTACAGTACGATATTTTTTCTGAATGTGGCAATTAGCGTCGCGCTTTACCTTATCCTGTTTTTCTGTTCGCCGGTTCTCGCCGAGTTCTTCGGTCATACGAAACAGGCGGGGCAGGCGGATTTTACGCGGGTATGTCAGGTGCTTTTCACCGCCATCCTGTTCAATGCGTTGGCGTTGATCCAGCAGACCCGTGCGTTCAAGCTGTTGCAGTTTACCACGATAGCCCGGGTCAATAACCTCTCGTTGGCTCTTTCGTCGGCAATCGCTATCGGGCTGGCATACTATGGTTTCGGAATCTGGGCGTTGGTAGCGCAGACCGTAGGGCTTTCACTTTTCCGGGCGATCCTGTTCTGGTTTTACAGCAGCTGGCGTCCCCGGTTGGAGTTTCGGGTATCCGTTATCCGGGAGTTCTTCGGATATAGTTCCAACCTGTTCGTCTCCGGTATATTGAACAATCTTTTCAACAAAATCTACCCGCCGATTATCGGTAAGGTGTACGGGTTGGATAGTGCCGGATTTTATGCGCAGGCAGACAAATATCAGGAGATGGCATCGTCGTTGATCGGCAATATATTCCGCAGTGTCGGCTTTCCCGTATTGTCGTCCGTACATCAGGACCGGGAACGCTTGATACGGGTGTTCCGTAAATATATCCGCACCATGTCGTTTTTTATATTTCCGGTCATGATGCTCATGATGATTGTTTCCGAACCGATGTTCGTGATACTGATCAAGGAGAAGTGGCTTCCGGCAGTTCCGCTGTTCCGCTTGCTTTGCATATCGGGAATGTTCGCTCCGTTTATCGTACTTTATTACGACCTGTTCAACAGCATCGGGCGCTCCCGGCTCAATCTGCAAATCGAGATCGGGAAGAAAATCTATTTGCTGGCGGGCATCTGTCTGCTCTATTCGCAGAGCGTATTGTCGCTTACTTACCTGTGGATTTCCTACACGTTGATGTCGCTGGTCGTGTCGGTGCTCTTTGCGCACCGGCTCATCCGTTATTCCGCCCGATTGTTTGTTGCCGATATACTGCCCTATTTCTGTATCGCATTGTGTACGGGGGTGGTATCGGTCGTGGCATATCGTTATCTCGACGGTAATGCGATGCGGTTCTTTGCCGTGTCTGCGATCTATATGACTGTTTATTTGTTTTCTTGTTTCCTGTTCAAGCGCGAGACACTCGATGAGATCTGGCAAATGGTACAGGCAAGCCGACATAAACCGCAAAAATGAATTCGACCATGAACCTGTCGCCGATATTGGTATTCGTCTATAATCGTCCGGAGCATGCCCGGCGGTGTCTGGAAAGTCTGCAAGCCGATCCGTTGGCTTGCGACAGCGACCTGTATATCTTTTCGGATGGCGCGAAAGCCTCGTCGGTAGAGGCGGTGGCGCAGGTGCGCGAGGTGATCCGGTTGCCCTGGCGGTTCAAGTCGGTGCGGATCGTCGAACAAGCCGAAAACCGCGGACTGGCGCAGAACATTATCGAAGGCGTAACCTCTGTGACGGAGACGGAAGGCAGGGCGATTGTCGTGGAAGATGATTTGGTCTGCTCTCCCTATTTCCTGACCTATATGAACGAGGCGTTGGAGCTTTATCGGGACGACGAACGGGTATGGCACGTTACCGGACATATCCTCGATCATCGCGCCCGGCTTCCCGAAACCTTTTTCCTTCGCTTTGCCGATAGTTGGGGGTGGGGCACATGGCACCGGGCTTGGCGTCATTTCAATCCCGACGGAAACGAGTTGCTGACCCGGTTGCGGGAACGGCATCTGTGCCGGACGTTCGATCTGGACGGGGCATTCCATTTTACCCGTATGCTGGAAGAACAGATCGCCGGGAAGAACAATTCGTGGGCAATCCGTTGGAATGCCACCGTTTTTCTTGCCGATAAACTGATGCTGGCTCCCGACCGCTCGTTGGTCGATAATAAGGGATTCGACAATACCGGTACGCATTGCGGAGGTATGGAACTCTGTACGCAGACGATGACCGACCGTCCGGTTCGGGTGGAACGTATTCCGGTCGAAGAAAATCCGGATGCCCGGGCGGAGCTGGCACGTGTCTACCGGTACAATTATTCATATCGCCACAAGCTGCTCGTGTGGTTGCGTATGTGGTATCAAAAACTCTGCTCGAAATGAAAGTCGTACTGGTCGATACATATATCCGCAAAGGCGGGGCGGCGATAGCCTGCAACCGTTTGAAACAGGCGTTGGAGAAGCAGCCCGGCGTGGAGGTGTCGTTATTGACCGCCGATATGCCCGACGAATCGGATCGGATTTATTCCGTTGCGTCCGGCTGGGTGGGACGTTGGCGGCAGAAATTTCGTTTTGCATGGGAGCGATGGGCTATCTTCTGTCGGAACCGTTTTTCCCGCAAGAATCTGTTTGCCGTGTCGATTGCCGATACCGGTGTCGATCTGTCCGGATATCGGGCGATCGAAGAGGCGGATATTATCCATTTGCATTGGACGAACCACGGGCTGCTGTCGCTCGGCGGTCTCCGGAAATTGCTGGATTCCGGGAAACCGGTCGTCTGTACGATGCACGACATGTGGTATTGTACGGCGATCTGCCATCATGCCGGACCGTGCGATAAATACCGGAGCCGATGTACCGATTGCCCCAAATTGCAACCGGGCACACCCGATCTGGCGGCACAGGTTTTCCGGCGTAAGAAACGGATATATGAACATGCTACTGCACTGCATGTCGTAACGGTCAGTTCGTGGCTTGCACAGGTCGTACGCCAGAGTGCGCTGTTGGCGGGGAAGCCGGTTTCCGTTATTCCCAATACATTGCCCGACGGGTTGTTTATGCCGTTGCCTCCGGCAGAATGTCGCCGGGAAATGAAGTTGCCCTCCGATAAATATATCCTGATATTCGGTGCGGTCAAGATCGACGATCCGCTCAAAGGGTTCGATCTGTTGGCTGAGGCGTTGGAGAAGGTGATTGCCCGCGGGAGGATTGCCCGGGAGGATTTGCATCTCGTGCTGTTTGGAAATATAAAGGGCGATACCGCGTTGCTTCAAGCCCTGCCGGTCGCCTATACCTATTTGGGTACGGTGCAGGAGACCGGTCGGCTCTCGATGCTCTATTCCGCTGCCGATTGTTATGTCTCGACTTCGCTGTACGAGACTTTCGGGCAGACGATTATCGAAGCGATGGCTTGCGGATGTGTGCCGGTGGCGTTCGGGAACAGCGGACAGCGTGATATTATCACACATCGGGAAACCGGGTTTCTGGCACATGCCTATTCGACCGACGAGATTGCCGAGGGTATTGAATGGGCTTTGACCGAGACGACCGTCGAATGCAGGAGGCATTTGCCCGAAACGGTGAAGCAACGCTATTCGGAAACCGTTGTCGCCGAACAATATATCCGGCTTTATCAACGCATGTTAGACCTAAGAAACGAGAAATGAATACGCCCCTGTTTTCCATTATTACCGTTACCTATCAGGCGGAGAATACCTTGCCGCCGACTTTGAAGAGCGTGTGCGGACAGACGTGCACCGACTTTGAATACTTGATTATCGACGGTGCATCGACCGATAAGACGGTGGCTCTTGCCGAGGCAGCCCGTCCGGTCGTTTCCCGGATTGTCAGTGAGCCCGACCGGGGCATATACGATGCGATGAACAAGGGCGTTCGGCTGGCATCCGGCAAATACCTGATTTTTCTGAATGCGGGCGATTCGTTCCATTCGCCCGATACTCTCGCCCGGCTGGCGGAGGTTGCCCGTTCCTGTTCGCCCGATATCTTGTACGGCGATACGGCTATCGTGGATGCCGACCGCCGTTTTGTCGGGATGAGGCATTTGCAGGCTCCCGACGAGTTGCAGTGGCGCAGCTTCCGCAACGGCATGCTGGTTTGTCATCAGGCTTTTGTCGTGCGCCGGCAGTCGGCGCCGGAGTACGATTTGCAATATCGTTTTTCTGCCGACTTCGATTGGTGCATCCGGTGTATGAAACAGGCGCAAACGCTCGTCCATACCCGCGAGATATTGATAGATTATTTGCAGGAGGGCATGACTACCCGTCATCATCGGGCTTCGCTCGGTGAACGGTATCGCATCATGTGCCGCTATTACGGCACGATTCCTACGCTATTGCGCCATATCCGGTTTGCGCTGCGTCATCTGGGGCGGAAGCTGAACCGGGGCAAATAGACCGTCCGGTTTATATGCCGTCTGTCCCGTATGATACGAACGGAGTTTTCTTTTGTGCTGCCCGGCTATTCTTCCTCTACGAAATAAACCGTGCCTTTTAGCATCCCCGAGGAGTGGATGATGCCGTTTTCGCGCAGGTAAAACAGATCTTTTTTCAAGGTATTGACCGATACCGGTTTCATGTATGCGGCGACATCCGCTACCTTCACCGGCTGTTTGGCTTTGACGAATGCGAATATCTTTTTCTGGCGCGGGTTCAGGTAGCAGTTTTTTGCCCGGGTGTGTCCGGCAGGGTGTTTCGGGTTCGGCTCCTCCTGCGGTTTAGGGGCTATGCCGGGATGTTCGTCGAGCGGTTTGTTCCCCAGTTCGAGTGTGGCTTGTTCGAATATTTCGAGTAGGAGCAATACCCACGGAGCGATGTTTTCGCGGGAGGTGTACCGCTCCTGTTGTCCGGTTTTAAGGGCTTGGTAATATTCAACCCGGCGGTGTTCGATCAACCGGTCGATCGAGACGGCACGGCACCAGTCATATCCGTATAAGTGCAGCAGCCGGATGGTCAATAGCCGCGACAGTTCGCCTTTCCCTTCCCGGAATGGGTGGCACGAGATGAATTCATAGGCAAAGGTGGCAACGATCCGAAGCGGATGCACTTCTCTTTCCCGGGCAGTCCAACGCAGCAGTTCCTGCAACTCGACATGGGTCGATACCGGATTTTGCCGGCTTTGCGGCGAGGCGGCTGTACGTTCCGACCAGAAGTTCAGGAAGGATCCGTGCGATTTCTGTTTCGTCGGATCGGTCTCGGCAACGGGGAAAAGCAGGTCGTGCAATTTAACGATATAGTTATCGTCGAGGACGATCGAACATTCGTCGTTCCAGACGGCATCAAGAGCTTGTGCGTATCGGTAAATGTCGTCGGGAAGTTCGTTCCCGTCGGGCATGCCGGGCATGATCGCCCGGGCATCTTCTTCCGATACGGATCTTCCCTCCAAGGAGAACGACGACACGACTGTTTGTGAGAAAGCTCTTGCCGCTTTCTCTTCATCCGCCGTTTTCGTGCGGGCATTCCATTCGCAGGTAAAAGAGTCGATCGACTCGGTCAGACGATCGAGCCGGTCGCATATCTCTTTCGGAAAATTCAGCTTTGCCGATATATCCATATTCTATCCGTATTTTTTGTCAAAGGTAACACAATCGGCATAGAAATCAAATCTTACATTTCGAGGCAGTTGTCCAGTGCTTCGGTAATGGCCGCCCGGTCGAGGTTCTGACCGATGAATACGAGTTTTATCATGCGGTCGCCGTACACTTCGTCCCAGTCGCGCATCAATCCCGGTTCCTGCTGCATCAGTTGGATCAGTTCCTCTTCGGGTGCAGTTGCGTACCAGAAGCCCGATTCGGTCAGTTTTTTCTGTACGCCGGCTTGCTCGAACAAATAGGACATGTCGCGGTTGTGGCTGAAATACAGGATCCCTTTGGCACGGATGATATTGCGTGGCCATTGCGTGGCAATGAAACGGTCGAATTTGTGGATGTCGAATCCCGGACGGCGATAGTAGACGAAAGTCTGGATGCCGTATTCTTCGGCTTCTCCCTCATCGTGGTGGTGATGATGGTGGTGTCCGTGTCCGTGCTCGTGTTCTTCGTGTGCATGGTGGTGCTCGTGTTCATGGTGA
The DNA here is from genome assembly GCA_900538555.1 of uncultured Porphyromonadaceae bacterium. Classification (GTDB taxonomy): domain Bacteria; phylum Bacteroidota; class Bacteroidia; order Bacteroidales; family Barnesiellaceae; genus UMGS27. The sequence goes on along the minus strand of UPYI01000008.1, from coordinate 60,661 downwards.
TGCTCGTGAGCGTGATGGTGGGCATCTTCTTCCTCGTCGTCGGTTGCGGCACGTTCTATTTCGTGGATCCATGCGGCAGACGTGGCTACATCTTCGAAGTCGAACATCCCTGTACCGATAATGGCATCGAGGTCTATCTCGGCATAGTCGCATTCGATAATCCGGGCTTTGGGTTGAAGCGCCCGTATGATTTTCCGGATGCGGTCGGCATCTTCCCGGCTCACTTCCGAAATCTTGTTGAGCAGGATTATATTGCAGAATTCGATTTGTTGGATGACCAGATTTTCGATGTCTTCTTCGTCGATATTCTTCCGTTGCAGCTGTTCGCCGCAGCCGAATTCGCTCTTCATGCGCAGGGCATCGACTACGGTCACGATACAGTCGAGCCGGGGTATTCCGTAGCGTACATATTCGTCGCCCATCTGGGGAATGGAGCAGATCGTCTGGGCGATCGGAGCGGGTTCGCAGATTCCGCTGGCTTCGATCACGATATAGTCGAAACGGTTCATCTTCACGATGTCGGTGATCTGGGCGACGAGGTCCATTTTCAAGGTACAACAGATACAGCCGTTTTGGAGGGCGACAAGGTCGCCTGCATCTTTTTGCCCGACAACTCCGCCTTTCTGAATCAACGATGCGTCGATATTCACTTCACCGATGTCGTTTACGATTACGGCAAACTTGATGCCGCGTTCGTTGGTAAGGATATGGTTGAGGAGGGTTGTTTTTCCGCTACCGAGGTATCCCGTCAGCAGCAGGACAGGAGTTTCATTCAGATTCATGATTGTATATTTTTTGTCGAATATCCGGGTTTGTATCCGTCCTCTCCCTCTTTGTCGGGAGGCGGTGGTATTTGTGCGTAAAGGTATAACAAATCTTGCATATTCGGGGATTTCCGTACGGACGAAATGCCATCGGTTTCTTTGCTCTCGATTGTTTCCCGGAAATGACAGGAACCGCGGCGTAAAAGCAGAGTCCCGAAACAAGAAGGATTTGAAATTGCTGTACACGAAACAGGCAGAAAAGGTGACATTTCCGGATACCGGACGTCGGCAAAAAATAGCTGTTCTGTCCGATCCGGTCAATCGGACAATATATCCCGTTCTATGCGATCGAAAATAGCCATCAGTTCAGCTACCGACTCTGCACGCAACATCTCTATCCGGGTGCTTTTAAAGTCGGGGATGCCTTTGAACAGAGGCGTCATCGCCAGATGGCGGCGAATATGCAGAATGCCCCGGTACTCGTCCAAACGGGCGACACTTTCGTACAGCTGGCGGCGGATCACTTCCATTTTTTCGTGAGCCGACAACGGCGGCAGTTTCTCTCCGGTTTGCAGATAATGGGTGATCTCTTTGAAAATCCACGGACAACCGATGCTCGCCCTGCCCACCATAATCGCATCTACGCCGGTTTCGTCGAATCGCGTTTTGGCAATTTCGGGCGTTGTCACATCACCGTTGCCGATGATTGGAATATGCATCCGCTGGTTGTTTTTCACCGCGCCGATCAGACTCCAATCCGCTTCGCCGGTGTACATTTGGCTGCGGGTACGGCCGTGAATCGTCAAGGCGGCGATGCCGCAGTCCTGCAAACGTTCCGCCAGATCGACAATGATCTTCGATTCATGGTCCCAACCCAACCGGGTCTTCACGGTCACCGGAATTTTCACGGCATTCACCACCGCTTTCGTTATCTCCAACATCAGCGGAATATCCCGAAGCATTCCGGCTCCGGCACCTTTGCCTGCGACCTTCTTGACCGGACAACCGAAATTGATGTCCAGTACATTCGGTCCTGCCGCCTCGCAAAGCCGTGCCGCCTCCACCATGGCATCGACATACCGTCCGTATATCTGTATGGCTACCGGACGTTCCTCATCGCAAATATTCAACTTCCGTTGTGTGCTGTTGATGCTCCGTATCAAGGCATCGCTCGAAACGAATTCGGTGTACACCATATCCGCCCCGAACTCCTTGCACAACAATCGGAACGAAGAGTCGGTAACATCCTCCATCGGAGCCAGCAACACCGGGTATTTTCCAAAATCAAGATTCCCTATTTTCATAGATTATATCCGTTTTGCGATTATTCCAAAATCAAAGTACAAAGTGCCGAGTCCGGTAACAGTTCATTGGCGGTTTCGAGTATATCGGCAGCTGTAATCTTTTCGATCGACCGGGCGACCTCCGCCAGCGAATCGTACTTGTTGTAATGCAAAAAACTCTTGCCCATACCCAACGCCGTATTTTCGTGATTGTCGCTGCTTACACCGATCTGCCCGATAAACTGTTTTTTCGCCGCATACAATTGCGACGATGTCAGAGCTTGCGTGCGCAACCGTTTCAGTTCGTCCATTACCAGATCGACACACCGGTCGGCATGGATCGGATCGCAACCGAAATAGACCGAAAATACGCCCGTATCGGTGTACGATGTAACCGCCGATTCGACATTATATACATACCCGCGTCTTTCGCGTAAGGCGACATTCAACCGGCTGTTCATTCCCGGTCCGCCCAACAGATTGTTCATCAGTACCAGCGTACGCCGTTTTTCGTCGAACAGATCGTACGCCCGCGCCCCGATGATCGCATGGGTCTGGAACGTGTCGTATTTCCGGCGTTCCATGAACGGAACCACTGCGCCCGGACGCACTCTCTTGCGTCGGCACAAGGGAGAACTCCAACTTCCGAAATAATGCTCTGCCATACGTATCAAGCGGCCGAAAGGAGTAGAGCCCATCGAAAAAAACGTCATGTTTTCGGGTACATACACCGCATGCAGAAACCGCTTTGCCTGATCGGATGAAATACCCGCCAAGGTATCTTCCGTGCCCAGAATATTATGTCCGAGATCATGTCCGGCAAACAGCAGATTCTCGAATTCGTCGTACACTAATTCCGACGGATTGTCGCGATACGAATTGATTTCATCGACGATTACCACCCGCTCCTTTTCCAACTCCCTTTCGGGAAACTGGGAATCGGAAATCAGGTCGGACAATAGTTCCATCGCCCGTGACAAATACCCTCCGGGAAAGACCGAATAAACTACTGTCTCCTCTTTCGACGTATAGGCATTCAGTTCTCCGCCTACGGTCTCCATTCGGTTCAGAATGTGCCATGCCTTGCGGTGTGAAGTCCCTTTGAAAATCGTATGTTCCACAAAGTGCGCCAATCCCCACTCGTCGTCCGCCTCATCGCGCGTACCGGCATTCACGGTAAATCCGCAGTAAGCGACAGCCGAAGAGGTCGGTTGGTGAATGATACGCAATCCGTTCGGTAAAGTATATGTCTGACACTCCATACTTTCGTATAAAAAAGATATGCAAAGATAATACAAATCGAGAGCAGAGACATCAAACTCGTTTGAAATGTCTATGCCGAGATGCAGTTTATCTTCTTTAAAGATAATACAAATCGAGAGCAGAGACATCAAACTTGTTTGAAATGTCTATGCCGAGTGCAGTTTATCTTCTTTAAAGATAATACAAATCGAGAGCAGAGACACCAAACTCGTTTGAAATGTCTATGCCGAGTGCGGTTTATTTTCTATAAAGAGAATACAAAATGCTTGGTATTGCACGTTGCATACATTATCTTTACGAAAGAATAAAATCGAATGGCAGGAGCTCCTGCCTTTTCGTCCGGGCAGCGGCATGCCCCGTACCCGAAAATATGAAATACAAACAATAGACCGCACAATGAAAAATATTACCGTATTCTGTGCGGCATCCGATCGGATCGCCGCACGCTATTTCGAGGAAGCCGGATTGCTCGGCAAATGGATCGGGGAGCATAACAAGACCCTCGTTTATGGCGGTGCAAGCGGAGGACTGATGGAGGAAACAGCCCGCAATGTTCGCGAGAACGGAGGCGAAGTAATCGGTATTATCACCCAACGGATCATCGACATGGGACGTACCAGCCGGCAACCGACCGAACTGACCGTAGCCCGTAGTATGAGCGAACGTAAGCAGGCCTTGATCGATCGGGGCGATGCGATCGTGGTATTACCCGGTGGCATCGGTACGCTCGACGAGTTATTCGACGCACTCACCACCAAAATGTTGGGTTATCACGACAAACCTATCATATTGTGCAATACCGATCGTTGTTACGACATCTTGATCGAGCAGATCGAACAGTTGATACAAAACGAATTTGCCAATCCTCGGATTCGATCGTTATTCGATGTAGCCGACGATGCGCAACAATGTTGCAGCCTATTGGAAAAACTAACCCTATCAAATGAATAAAGCCATGAAGAAAAGTAATTTATACACTTTCACTGGCGACAAGGGAACTACCTCGTTAGTAGGCGGGAAAAGAGTTTCGAAAACCGATGCCCGTTTAGAAGCCTATGGGACAACCGACGAATTGAATGCCCATATCGGTGTATTGGCGGAAGCTGCGGGCATATCGCCCGACGACATTGCCCTATTGCGCTTCATACAAAACAAGCTGTTTGTCGTAGGATCGTACTTGGCTACCGATACCGACTTTACCGAGCTGCGCGATGCCAGTCGTTTGAAAGCAGAAGATGTAACCCGGATAGAACACCGGATCGACGAGTTGGACAATATCGTTCCGCCTTTGCGGGCTTTTGTCCTGCCCGGAGGGTGCTATGCTGCGTCACAAGCCCATGTGTGCCGGACTGTTTGCCGGAGAGCTGAACGCCGCATTTGCGAGGTTGCCCTTCAAGCGCCGGTAGACGACAATCTTCTTCGGTTTATCAACCGTTTGTCCGACTATTTCTTTGTTTTAGCACGATTTAACAACATGCAAGCCGGCACTCCCGAATTTTTTTGGGAGAAAGATTGTTAATGCAAATAAAAGAACTATTTTTGCCGGAAAATTAGTGTACAATTAAAACTTGAATATATATGTACTGGACATTAGAATTAGCATCCAAATTGGAAGATGCGCCATGGCCCGCTACGAAGGAAGAACTGATCGACTATGCCATGCGCTCGGGATGCCCGTTGGAGGTAATCGAAAACCTGCAAGAGATGGAAGACGAAGGCGAAACCTACGAATGCATCGAAGATATTTGGCCCGATTATCCGAGCAAAGAAGACTTTTTCTTTAACGAGGAAGAATATTGATATAAAATCAGTCTGATTTTGAGTCGTAAATGACTAATGTACAAGCGATTGATGAGTAATAAGATAGACTTGTCAATCGCTTTTTGTATCCCTTGGGGCACTTCAAGGTGAGGATGACAGCTACTTCGCCTACCGTTGCATGATGCAAGCCCACAAGATGATGAAACCTTTTCAACTAAAGCCCGGGGTATGTGGAAAACGCTAAGAGGAACATTTTACATAATATTTCCCCGGATTCTCCATTTATTACCATTTGTGATTGTCGGCATATTCTGCATGCTGTAATTTTGCGGTCTCAAAACGCATCAGACACAGAAATGACAAAAGCAAAGTTGGATTTCAAAAATGCCGGCGTGGGGGAACTGTTCGTACAGCAGTTGATCCCCGCATTGTTAGGAATGGTGGCGTCGGCCCTTTATGTGGTTGCCGATGGAATCTTCGTCGGTCGCGGTGTCGGCAGCGATGCCATTGCGGCCGTCAATATCAACAATCCGGTAATGACCTTCGTAAGCGGAATAGGACTGATGTTTGGAATGGGAGGCGGTGTGCTGGCTTCCATGAATCTTGCCCGGGGCAAGAAAAAGAGCGCGAATATCAATCTTATGCAGACATGTATCGCATCCTTCGCCGTCAGTTGTGTCCTTACGCTGATACTGTGTGTTTTTCCCCGCGAGTCAGGTTATCTTCTCGGTTCGGATGAATATTTGATTGAGGGAGTCGCGGAATATCTTTTCTGGTATGCCCTATGTTTCCCTTTCATGGTATTGATGACGGCGTTGCCGTTCTTTGTCCGGCTGAGTAATCCCAACATTCCCATGCTGGCCTTATCAGCGGGGGCATTATTAAATGTCCTGCTCGACTATATCTTTATTTTTCCGTTTGGGTGGGGTCTTTTCGGCGCAGCGATAGCGACAGGCATAGGGCAGACCGTAGGTGCTCTGATCATGATATTTTATCTCTTTCGGCGTGATATAGCAGTTCACTTTATAAAATTGAAAATCAGCGCCGGAAACATCTTGCGTTCATTCCGCAACATCGGTTACATGATGTATCTCGGCCTGTCGGTCTTTCTGTCCGAGATCACTATCTCAATAATGGGTATCGCGGGTAACTATGCCTTTATGTACCGTCTGGGAGCAGACGGAGTAGCTGCCTTCAGCATAGTATGTTATCTTTTTCCGGTAATATTCATGGTATTTAATGCCACAATACAATCAGCCCAGCCGATTATCAGTTATAATTATGGATGCTCACAACTTGTCCGCTCCGCGCAGGCCTTACGTTACGCACTCTTCTTTGCGATAGGTTTCGCACTCGTCATGGCAGGGATATTTCTGCTTCATTCCGATGGGGTTGTCGATTTATTCATTCCGGACAGCAATAATCCGGCATGGAGATATGCGGTAGACGGTCTGCCATATTTTTCAATCGATTTCGTATTCTTCGGCATCAATACAATAATGATAGGCTACTATACAAGTGTGGAACGGTTAAACCGCGCACTGTTGCTCACTGTTGTACGAGGAATAATGCCGGTGGTTTATTTCTTTGTGCTGCCCTTATGGCTGGGCGACACAGGACTATGGATGTCAGTGGCCGCAGCGGACATCACAACTTCATTATTGGCAGGCATAATGTTTATTTCAGACAAATTCACAATGTCATGGAAAAATTCATAGAAGATATAAGGCAAAAATATAATATCGATCAGGAGGGTGTGGAAATTCTGTATGAATCTCTCCGCACAGTCAGTTTCCGCAAAGGGGATATAATCGTAGTGGAAGGCAGGGTAAATGACTCGATATACCTGTTGCGCAAAGGTGTGTGGCGGACATACGCCCTTAAAAACGCGGAGGAAATAACACTATGGTTTGCAACAGCGGGAGATTTCGACCTTGCGCCATGGTGCGTTATGAAAGGCCAGCCCTCACGTTACACAATTTCATCGTCAAGCAACAGTGAGGCAATCGAAATCACTAAAAGTACCGTGATGCAACTTTCACAGGTGTCACCTTCCTTTGTAGGATTCCTATGCGACCTTTATGCCGACATCTTTCTCCACACTGATGATATCCTTGTGGATATGGCATCGCCGAGAGCATTAAACCGATACATAGCATTTATGGAGAAGATGCCCGAGATTTTCAGAGAAGTCTCTCAAAAGGAGATTGCCCGTTTTCTTGGCATAACACCACAATCTTTAAGCCGTATAAGAGCGGGCATCAAATGAATATGTGAATAATGTAGCGTCGCTTTTTATCGCTTATTATGGCAAAATATGTTTGCCTATAAAAAAGTTGTTTTGTATAATCTTCTGATAATCAAATGTTCAAGACTTTTTCAACGAGGAGGAATATTGATCCATCGAAAATCATTAAGACATTAAATGCCGGCGCGACGAACAATAGGATTTGTTTGTCGCGCTGCTTTTTTATGCTGGCAGGTGGTGTGTTTTTTTTGTCCGGATTGATTGTATTTGATTGATAATCAGTTTGTAAATGGCGCTATTGTTGCCGATTTGTGTTTTAAACAATATTTGTACGTACGATCGAATTGATAGAGTTCGGATTTTTTTATTATATTGGCTTGGTGTCAGAGTTTTGTCTTAGAGCGTTATTTATTTGTAGAAGTTATGCATGATATAAATACATATATGCCGCTGGAAATATTGAATAAGTTGGCGGTAATATTCGAAACATCAAGGGCAGAGAGGAATCTATCCAAACTGAAAGAAGGGTTGGAGCTATCCATGAAAGTTGATATAGATAAATTCTCTGAAAAAGAGAAGTGCCGATTTCACTATTTTGTTGCCAATGGATGGCGTTACGTATTGTCATTGAAATATGATTCCTCTGAATGTGTGGAACTTCCTTCTATTGAATATGAAAAAGAAATTTATCATTTGAGAGTGGCGTTGGGTTTTATAGATGAGGTGGATCCCATAGAAGCCTGCCAGATATTAACCAATCTTGGCTGTGCGTTCAGTCATATCGGGAGGTATACGGAAGCACAATATTATTTTAATTGGGTTTTACGGATTAATCCTGATTTCGGCATGGCATTAGGGAATAAAGGATATGCTCTTTTTCGTTATGCAAGAGAACTTTTCGATGAAGGACATCGGTTCGTATTTTTGCAATATGCCCGCAAATATTTACAGTGTGCTTCTGAAAAGGGCGATGTCTATTTAGAGGCTCATACGTTCTTTGCCCAATTAGCCGACCATATAGCGGAAGCCTATCCGATCGACGTGTTGGATGATTATAAAATCTATCCTGATATTTTAGCCGATTGTAGTGAAGAAGAAAAAGAGTATCGTCTTTGGTGCGTAAATAATGTCTTGTTTTTGAATCCATTGAATGATGTTATCTTGCAAAATATTGTCGCTCGTGATGTTTTGCATACTCCGACAATGACTCTTAAAAGAAAAGATAAGCCGATATATCAATCTATATTTAATCAGATCAAACAGGAGTTTGTCACAGCGAGATTCTTTTTTTATGATGGAGCGTATAATGACCGGGCGCATTTTTCAGACAGGGATGTAACCCTTTACCGGGTTTCCGATACGCCCTGTTATTCCATAAATATAGAGAAAGTAAAAATTGCATTCCGGCTGTGTTATTCTATATTCGATAAGATTGCCTATCTGCTCAATATTTATTTGAAGTTGGGTATTAATAATAACAAGGTCTCTTTTCGGAATATCTGGCATAAGGACGGTAATAGTAAAAATCCGATCAGAACAGACATTTTCAATATTCATAATCAGGCGTTGCGTGGACTGTATTGGCTAAGTCGGGATTTGGATGAGAAGGGTAGTTCTCCAATCGAACCGGAGGCAAAAGAGATTGCCACTATCCGAAATTTTATCGAACATAAATCTTTTTAAAGTCGTAGAAGCTAAAAACAGGTGTTGGGACGAAGCTCCTGAAACTTATGAAATCGAACAGGGGGCTTTCTTCGATAAAACCATGCGGTTATTACGGCTTACACGTTCTGCATTGATATATTTATCTTCTGTCATCTATGAAGAGGAAAGTTGTAAAGCTCCTTTGGACGGCGAGGTGAGGGTAGTTGAAATGGAGTTGTTGTAGCTTCGTGGTATAAGAGCCATGCTATTTATGTCGCTCTGTGTTTGGAAGTGGCAAAATAAGTTATTGGACAGTCGGATTTTGGGAAATAAATTATTTATACCCAAGTGGCATTTCACGGTGAATATTTGTTTTTGGAGGAATGTGAGGGTGGTTGCATTAAGGAAGTTCTGCCAAGCGTTTTTTGTTTTTTTAACCGGCAATACACATATCCGAAGGGATATTTATTATTAGCTTTGCAACACGGATTCGGATAAGATCTACCCTATTTTTTGTAATAAAAGAGTATAGCGGGTAGAATGTCGATCGCTAAATGCCCGAAGTATAAACAATTGCCGAATCCAAAGCGTTCTTTCATTTAGGAAAAGTTTTTAAACTTACATTATAAACATCACCAATTATAAACATCATTATGAAAAAGTTTAAAGTATTTACGCTTTGTGCCGCAGTCGCTGTGTCGGCTTCGGCTCAACAACTCCCCAACGTGGGTTTCGAAGAAGAGTGGGTCGATTGTTGCCCGTGGACAAGTATTACCGATACGCTTTCTATGGTTAAAGGAGATGCCATGGGGCAAATCACGTTCGGTAAACAACCCCAATCGTGGATCGTGTCCGATGTTCTCGGCGTTGTGTCTGAGAAAGACGGCGGCGGTTACGGCGCATTGGGCACTACCGAAGTGGCATCGAAAGTGGCTGGTTACAATTCCGAAAGCGCTCTTAAACTCACGAACAATCCCAATCCCTTTATGGCAACTCAGATCGTGCCGGCGTATGTATCGTTAGGCAAGGCTTGGGCTACCAACACATTGGATTTTTCTACATTTTCCCCTGCTAACAAGGACGGCGGTGTTTTCGGCGGCATGGCATTTGCATACCGTCCGGATGCTCTTGCGTTCGACTATACCCGCGAATTTGCCGAAGGTGCCGATGAGCAGGTAGCTACTGTTCTTGTATATGCTTGGAAGGGGACATGGACACAGGAAGAGGTGCCCGGAAACAATTCGATGTCTGCCGATGTGGTGAAAACCACGATGATCGACCGTGACCGCAATATCCTCGGCATGGAGACCAGTCAGGGTGGGGCGGTTTCGCACTCCGACGATGCCGAACTGATTGCCAAGTCGCTCCAACATATCGAAGGCAGCACGTCGGAATGGGTGTCATATCTTTTGCCTATCGACTATCTCTCGGCTGCCACCCCCGAGAAAATAAATGTCGTATTGGCGGCTAACGATTATTTCGACAGCGACAATATCGTAAACGGCAATTCGCTTACGGTGGACAATGTCAGATTCGTTTATTATTCCCGTCTCGAATCCGTGAAGATCGACGGAGTAGAGATTCCCGATTTTTCGGCTGATGTGTACGACTATACGTTCGACGGGGAGACTCCCGCTGCCGGGCAGGTCGAAACCGTACTTCTCGGCCAAGGAAAGAGTGCGGTAGCCGGAATAGAGATCGACGGTAACCAAGTCAAGATCACGGTTTCCAACGAAAACGGAGCGGATATCGACGGTGCCGCACAACATGTCTATACCATTACTTGCCAGGCTGCTGCCGGAAATGCGTCGTCGTACGACGGTAGTCTCAATATCGAAATGTTGGGTGGCGTGATTGCTCAAAACCAGCCGGCTACGATTCATATCGTTACGACCGGAGCTAACACTTGCACGATTTCTTTGCCGAATTTCACTCTTGATCTCGGAGGCGGAGCTCAGAATCTGGGCGATATCGTAGTTCCCGATGTTCGTTTCACGACCGAGAACGGTATTGTTTCTTACGAAGGCAGTGTCGATGGACTCAGTTTGCTGGGCGGTGAAATCATTGCCGATGTCACCTTGACAGGTACGATCGATGCCGACAACAAAGTGAATATGCTGATCCATGTCATGTGGAACGAAATTCCTATCGTCGTTACATTCAGCACGGAGGCTTCGGGCATCGGCAAGATTGTCACCGACAATAATGCTCCCGTCGAATATTATGATTTGAAAGGTATGCGCATCAACGGTAAGCCCGATTCGGGTATCTATATCCGCCGTCAAGGTAACAGCGTATCGAAAATCTTCGTGAAGTAATCTTTTACGGAACTTAGTTGGCAAGGAGGTGTGTCGAAAACAACAAGACACATCTCCTTGTTTGTGTTGATTAATCAGGGATGCGTGTCGGCAAAAGGGGGGCAACTGTGTTTATATGTCGTAACCCTCGGGATGTGATGTGCAACAAATGCGTCAATCTGAAATTTGACGCATTTGTGATTGTTTCTGGTTTAAATGGGCAGGGTGGAACGAAAGGCGTCGTACTAATTTTGTGAATAGTAACATTCACTTTTAATACCGATGAAAATATCATTACGTAAAATTATGGTTTGCCTGCCGCTACTCTTCGCAGGCTTGGCTGCTCATGCCGATTTTTGCCCTGTGGAGGTAAACGGGGATTATTTCAATCCCGAAAATCCGGACAATCGATTGGCGGACTGGATGAGTTTCCTACCGGATGATGCTTTTGTTTCAGACCTCTCTATTCCCGGTACTCACGACTCTGCCACCGGCGAAGGTTTCACTTCGAGCATATATGCTACCTCGGCTCAGACACAGGAGATTTCCCTTGCCGATCAGCGCGAGAAGTTCGGTATACGGGCTTACGACATCCGCCCTGCCGTCACAGCCAATGGCGATGGTTTCGACAATCTGTATTGTTATCACGGCATTGCCAAAACCAAGAAGAGTATCGGAAGCTTTTTTTTCGAGTTGTGTGCTTTTTTGGACAACCACCCCACGGAGTTCTTCATTATCCATCTCTATCCTGCCAATCTGGATTTAAAATCGGACAGCAAGAAGAAAGAGATCAAGGCACGTACATCGGAACTGATGATGCAACTTATCACCGAGACGTACAGCTCTTATGTATGCGATTTCAAAGCCAATCTGCGCGTTAGCGATATGAGAGGAAAGATCCTGTTCCTGAAACGTTCCGATTTCGACAACAACATGGGTTGCGCCACTTTGTACGAATGGAACGGAGATGTATGGAGCGGGCAGAAGAGCAAGATCGAAAATTCTCACAGCGACTGGGAATCCCAATGGCTGTACGTTCAAGATCTGGCAAACTCGAACAACAACCGCGAAGCGAAAGACAACGGGGTGAGAACTTTGCTGGAACAGTCTTCTACCCATGCTGCATGGTACAGGACAGATAGCAACCGCGACAACAATGAGAAAACGTGGGTTATGAACTTTGCTTCCGCATATACCGGTTCTACCTCCTCTGCTACGGGATATGCAGAAAATGCGTCGTACACCAATAAAGTTATCGTGGATTATCTGGCTGACCATACCGGTCCGACAGGGGTTATTCTGGCTGACTGGATCGGTGTTGAAAGCGCCAAAGGGTATGACACGCAAGGCAAGAAATTGCCCGAGGCGATTATCAAAAACAATTTCAAGTATATCTACGACTATACCGTGCCTTATCGCATGGTCGGCAAGAAGCTGGACAATCTGGTTTCTTCCAAATTGCATCACGGGAATTTGGAGTGGATCGACATAGACAGCGACGGTGTCATGGATCTGGCTGTCAAAGGTCGTGACTATGGCGATAATTTCGCCGCGAAACTTCACCTGCTTCCGGGTGCTTCCGGACTGACCCGGTCGGTGTCGTTGCCGTCTGTGGACGGTGCGGAATGGGAACGTCTGCTCATTCCCGGCGACTACGATTCGGACGGTCATGTCGATATGATTTACGGCTGTTCTTGGGGTAGCAAGCTGTTGCGCAACGACGGTGCCGGTAATCTCACTCACAACGAAACGTTTACGCTCTACGGACAGGAGGTCGAACTGGACTACGAAAATGCCGTAGAGAAACGGGCATGCGGTCTGATGTACATGGTGGATCTCAATATGGACGGTTATGCCGATATTCTTACTTATACCCGTGCCCAAAATGCCGATGAAGCCGTGCCTACGATCTTTTCCAACTATGCAGGTTCCGGGGCATTCTACGGTCAGGATAACAATCTTCCAGCCTTGCGGCAAGGCACAATGGCAATAGGCGACTACAACATGGACGGTCGTCCCGACGTGCTGGTTTCGGGTGTAAATGCGGAAAATAAAATGCAGCTCTGCATTTGTCTCAACAAAGGCGACTATACGTTCGACATTATCTCTCCCGAAAGCATACAACCCTATGCCACGAAGTATGGCTGTGTGGGTATGATCGACGTCGATGGCGATGGCTTGCTCGATCTTTTCCTTTCGGGTGTTCTCGAAAACGGCGACCGTTCTACCGTCCTGTTGCTGAACCGGGGTAACGATACTTTCGAGAACAGCGGGCTCGATCTGCCCGCCGTATGTTATAGCGGCATGGATTGGTACGATCTGGACGGCGACGGTCTGGTAGACATCGTATATGCCGGTGAGTTTGCCGGTGATGAAACGGGTATGGGCAAGACGGTGGTGCTACATAATCAGGGCAATGGGAATTTCCTTGTTTCGTCTCTGAAACTTCAAGGCGTGCGTGGCGGTGCCACCGTGAAGGCATACGACTATAACGGTTGCGGTTTTGCTACGATCGCCGTTTTGGGGTATGCCGACGGAGGTGTCAGTGTAAACGGTTACTCCAATAAAAGTGATTGCCTGCGTATCTACGAGCCTGTGGTAACCGACCGGACAGTAGCCGAAGATAATACCGTAGAGGTCTTGAATCAGCAGATAACCGGAAATGCGGACGGTACGACCACTATCACCTGGCAAGTATCCGGAGCATCTGCCGCTACACGCTACAACTATGTTGTTGAGACCAACGACGGACATCTTTTTTCGGCAATACCACTCGATGAGGCTACCGGGGCACTTCGTCAGGCTTATATCGACGCGGCTACCACCGGTACATCCGTGACCCTCAATATACCTTATTCCAACATCAAGGCTTACGGAATACAGACGATAGGAGCCAATAAAAAAGGTGGGGCATATCCTACGCTTGTCGATCCTTCCGTTTCGACCGGCATTGCCGTCATCGAATCGGAGACGGATGCTCCGACGGAATATTTCAATCTTCAAGGGCAACGTGTCGCTCATCCTACAACCGGTGTTTATATCAAACGCAAAGGTTCGCAAGTGACCAAGTGTTATATTCGTTGATGCATATTGTCCTGTAACAGATCCCTTCGACAACTCTGCCGGGGATGTCTGCTATCAGTTTTATTTCCGTATCGGGTATAACTCAACAGCCTCTCAAAAGTTGTATGCTTAACTTTTGAGAGGCTGTTCGTAGTTCTTGGATATAGTCCCTGTTTTGCGAAGGGCTGTTTATAGATTTTCCGCGTTGGCGTCTTCTACGTATTTCATGAATTTTTCGTAAGAGTCGATGTGGCGTCGTCGTTTCTCGTCCAGTATTTCTTGTATGGCGATCAGTATGCCGCTTTCTTCCACGTCGCCGAAATCGTCGTTGATGGCGGTTCCGAACATCCGCATGGTGGGCGACAAGCCCATGTAGGCATTTACCAATGGGGGAATGTTATAGCCCAATGCGCGAACCTCTTGGTTCAGGATCTTGTAGTCCGATTTGAAATCGTCGTAGATGAACAGCTTGCTTAGCTTTTCGACATCGGTATGCGTTTCCAGCGGGTGGTGCGGAGTGACGAGGTTGTCGTGATCGGGAAAATGTTTGTTCAGGAAGTAAAGGATCATGTTTCTGCCTTCCACCGAGTAGGACGGATACATGGTTACTTTCCCGAAGAAATATTTTATCTGCGGATAGTCTACCGTAAGTGCGCCCAACCCGTCCCACAGGTTGTCGAGTGCGAAAAGCCCTTTGGCTCCGGCTTTGGACGACTGGTATTCCAGTGTTACGAACGATCTGCCCAACTCCAATGTATAGGGCATGTAGTCTTTCAGGAATGTGTCTGAGAATTTGAACAGGTGGGTCGTGGCGATACGGGGAGAACCGTCGGCATTGAATCGGACATCTTCACCGAGAATGAAGCGGTATCCGCCGAGTATTTCTTCCGCATCTGGATTCCATACGATCAGTTGCTGGCAAGGCGGTTCCATGGTGTCGAATTCGTCGATATCGACCGAAAGTCCCGTACCTCCGCCAGCCGAACGGAAAGCTATTTCGCGTAACCGCCCGATTTCGCGCATCGTGTTCGGCGCGTTTTTATAATTGACGATATATATACGGTTGCCACCCTTTCGCGTATCGCGCAGGAAGCGATCTTGGGTGAGTTCCGCTTTGATAAGTTCTTTGTCGATCGGAGCTATAATTTCTTCCATGTTGCTCTCGTTTTTTAAGCTTTTATGTGATAAACTTGGTTCTTGACAAATGCAGCCCACTCGTTCAGGCTTTTCGATTTGTCGAATGTTTGCCAAGGGATCGGTTTCCCGATGTGTATGGTAAATGTTTTGTTTCGACTTTTCATCAGCTCGCTCGGCAAGAAGATGATTTCTATGTTGAATTTCAATCCGATCGCCTTTCTGAATTTGGCAAACCGGTAGAAAAACGGAGAATTCAGACCTTCGAAATAGATCGGAATGATGTCGCGCTGGGACTGGATGGCTTTGGCAATGAACGCTTTTTTCCATTCGAGATCTTTGATGTCTCCCTTTTGCAACCGGGATACAAGTCCGGCAGGGAATACCAGAATCTGATCGTCGGAGTCGTAAGCCTCTTGAATGCTTTGTGTCGATTCTTTGGCTTGCGCACCGTATTTGTTGATCGGCAGGAACACGGGAGCCAACGGTTTGAGGTACATCAGAATGTCGTTTACCAGAACTTTCAGCTTGCCGTGGTATTTTTTTCCCAGAGCAGAAATCAGGCTGATACCGTCGAAGCCGCCCAGCGGATGGTTCGAGGCAAATGTGTACCTGCCCGTTTCTGGCAGATTTTCAGCCCCTTCGATGCGAAGGGTTACGTTCAGATCTTTGAGCAGGGCATCAGCGAAGTCTACCCCTTCATTCCCGTGAATATTTACCAATACCTGATTCATCTCCTTTTGGCAGATGATTTTCTCCAAGCGGCGAAAAACCCATTGCGGAATTTTCTTTGCATGTCTCGGCGCTTTATTCCGGACAACATTTTCAATATTAATTTGTAAAGGTTCGCTCATTGTATATGGTAAAATTGCCGCAAAAATAGTTTATTTTTTCCTTTAAAGGGATAAGAGCTTGATTTTTTTTGCCTTTTTCGGGATTTTTGTTCTGATATAGTAAAATCCAAGCGACATTTAGTGTATCAGTTGTTGAATAAAATCAATACCTGTGACCGGGGCTTTTACGATTCGTCCGACGGAGGAATATATCGGGAAATAAATTTCATGCCCTGTTGATAAAAAAGGAAAAAGCCGGCATGCGATGTGTTATATTTTTTCTATCTTTACGAGAAATTTTTTTTCAGGAAAAGAAATACTGTTGAAATGCAAGATATTGTGTACCATATACCTGCATTGCTCCAAGAGTGCATGGACGGTTTGGCGATAAAACCGGAAGGGACGTATGTCGATGTCACCTTCGGGGGCGGCGGGCATTCGCGCGAAATACTTTCCCGCTTGTCGGAGCGGGGGCATCTCTATTCGTTCGATCAGGATGAGGATGCCGAGCGTAATATTTTGGCGGATTCTCGTTTTACGTTTGTGCGGAGTAATTTCAAATTCTTGAAAAATTTCATGAAATATTACGATGTCGAGCAGGTCGATGGTATTTTGGCTGATTTGGGTGTATCGTTTCATCATTTCGATGAATCGGAACGTGGTTTTTCATTCCGTTCCGACGGTCCGTTGGATATGCGGATGAATAAACGTGCCGGAATTACGGCTGCCGAAATCGTATCGGACTATACCGAGGAGCAGTTGGCAGACCTGTTTTTCCTGTATGGCGAATTGAAAAGTGCGCGTCGCATAGCTTCGGCGATTGTCGCTGCGCGGGCGGTATCGCCTATCCGTACGATCGAAGCTTTGCTGAATGTCGTACGGCCGCTGATTAACCGGAAACAGGAGAAGAAAGAGTTGGCGCAGTTGTTCCAGGCTTTGCGTATCGAGGTAAACGGCGAAATGGAAAGCCTGCGGCGGATGTTGAACCAAGCGGTATCGTTGCTGGCTCCGGGCGGGCGGTTGGTTGTGCTGACTTACCATTCGCTGGAAGACCGGATCGTGAAGAATTTTTTGAAAACCGGAAATGTAGAGGGGCGTGCCGAAAAAGATTTCTTCGGACGGGTAAATACTCCGTTCCGGTTGGTAAATAACAAAGTGATCGTTCCGTCGGAGGAAGAGGTGGAGCGCAATCCGCGGTCGCGGAGTGCGAAATTGCGGATTGCCGAACGGATCGTGACGGACGAACAATAACCGCATCATGGGGGCAAAACAAGAAAAGGGGACGAAAGAAAGCGTATCGAAAATGTTCAAGCGGATTATTCGTGGACAGTTGTTTTCGAGCGATGTCCTTTTGAAATATTCCGGTGAGATTCTGTTGGTATTCCTTTTGCTGATCGGAGCCATTGCCAACCGGTACGGTTGCCAGTCGAGCCAAGAAGAGGTGGGACGCTTGAAGGACGATCTGGAAGTCGTACGGGCAGAGCACATCAACCTGTCAGCCCAATACATGAATATGATCCGTCCGTCGCGGATGAAAAAATTAGTGGAGGAGAACCAATTGGGCTTGGTCATGCCGACAGTGCCTCCGATAAAAATCGAATGTGATGGAGCAGAACAATAAACACATCTTTGTCCGGTACTTGCTGATCATGGGGCTGGTTGTCTTTGTGTCGGTCTGCATCATCGGCAAGGCATCGAGAACAGCTTTGATCGATGCCCGCCATTGGAATGCCAATGCCGAGCAGATCGATACCCTGACTACCGTCATTACTCCGCCCCGCGGAAATATTCTGGCACGGAACGGCGAGATGCTTGCCGCCAGTGTCAAGAAATATAAACTCTATATCGATTTTTCCATGCCGAATTTCTATCGTAAGGAGTTTATGAAAAATCTGGATTCGCTTTGCTATCAGATGGAAACCTATTTCCAAGATAAGCCGGCTGCAAAGTACAAGGAAGAATTGTTGGCAGCCAGCAAGAGAGGAAAGAACTATGTATTCCGCCGGGAAGCTACGATGGGCGAATTCCGTCAGATGAAAACTTTCCCGTTCCTGAAACTGGAACGATATAAAAACGGATTCTATGCCGACGACCGGGAATTGGTCGGGCTGCGGGTAAAACCTTACGGCACGATGGCATCGCGTATGATCGGAGGCTTGGACAAGAAAGACCTTCGCGGCAGCAGCGGTTTGGAAAAGGCATTGGATACGTTGCTTTACGGAGTGCCCGGAGTTGCCCGTAAAGTGCAACTGACAAAAGGCATGGGCGACTGGGTCGATGTGCCGCCTGTTCCCGGTATGGATGTAAAGACCTCGATCGATATTTCGGTGCAGGACATTACCGAACAGGCTCTGTTCGACATGGTATCATCGTACGAGGCGGAATTCGGAGTGGCGATCGTCATGGAAGTGGCGACCGGCGAAATCCGGTCTATGTCCAATCTGGTGCGTACTGCCAACGGCGACTATCAGGAACTGGTGAATTGCGCCGTACAAGGCTATGAGCCCGGATCGGTAATCAAGACTTTGACGATGATGATTGCATTGGAGGACGGCGTTGTAACGCCTTCAACCCTGATCGATACCGAAAACGGACGTTTCAATTTCCCCAAAGGGAGACCCATTACCGACGAACACAAGGCGGTTTCGATGACGGCAGCCCAGACGATCCCGAACTCTTCCAATATCGGATTGGCAAAAATTGCGTTGAAGGGATATGGCGAAGATCCCGATAAGTTCGTACAGCGTGTGAAAGAAATCGGTTTCATGGAGCCGATGAATCTGCATATACCGGGGGCGACAATCCCCAAATACCCGATGCCCAAGAAGAAGTCGGAAGCTCGTGTAGCCTTGTCGCGTATGGCATACGGTTATTCGACGTCTATTCCGCCCATCTATACGCTGGCATTTTACAATGCGATTGCCAACAACGGCAAGTTCGTGCGCCCCCGTTTGGTCACGGAACTGATTCGGGAGGGACGTACCGACTCTGTTTTCGGACTGACGTATATGCGGGAGCAAATGTGCAAGCCGTCTACGGCGAAGGCATTGCAGAAAATGCTTTACGATGTCGTGTACAGCGATGAGGGTACAGGCAAATCGTTGCGTTCGGACAAAGTGAAGATTGCCGGAAAGACCGGGACGCTGCGTCAGCATGTGGCGGGCGAGGGATAT
Source organism: uncultured Porphyromonadaceae bacterium (assembly GCA_900538555.1). GTDB lineage: Bacteria > Bacteroidota > Bacteroidia > Bacteroidales > Barnesiellaceae > UMGS27. Next base: position 41,198 of record UPYI01000008.1, on the reverse strand, counting down.
ACGCGCAATTATCGGATTTCGTTCTGCGGCTTCTTCCCGTATGAACAGCCTAAATATTCCTGCATTGTGCTTATCTCCAATCCGAATACGCCTTATATGCCCTCTGCCGGACGCTTGTCGGGCGGCGTGGTGAAGCGTATTGCCGAAGAGATGTATGCGCTCGATATGCTGGGGCTTGAAGCGAAGATACCGGTCGATACCCAGCGTCCGCATGCACCTAAGATCAAAGCCGGATCGAACGATGCCTCCCAGACGGTATGCTCGCAGCTGAATATCGGGCGGGCGACGGCGGAAATCGGACGACAAGTCGATTTGGAGCAGCCGCAATCGTTGATTCCCAACGTAGTGGGGATGGGCGCTCGCGATGCGGTGTATCTGATGGAGCGTTGCGGCGTGCGGGTCACCTTGCAGGGCGCGGGAAAAGTGGTTTCGCAAAGTCTGGCTCCCGGAACCCGGATCCGTTCGGGACAGGCAGTCGTATTAAGATTGAATTGATTGTAAATATAAATATGAAAAATATAGATATTCTTTTATCGGAGATCACTCCGTCGGCACGTTGCGGTGCGACCGTCGAATCGGTTTCGGGAATCGAATCCGACTCGCGGAATGTGAAGCCGGGCTATCTGTTCGTTGCCGTACGGGGCGTAACGGTAGACGGTCATACCTTTATCGGGAAAGCCATAGAGCAGGGTGCGACCGTGATTGTGTGTGAAGAGATCCCTTCCGAGTTGAATCCGGAGGTGGCTTATATACAGGTAGAGAACAGTGCGATCGCATTTTCATTGCTGGCGGCTGCATGGTATGGAAACCCGTCGCGCGAACTGACTTTGGTCGGCGTGACCGGGACGAACGGGAAAACGACTACGGCTACATTGCTTTATGAGCTGTTCCGCCTGTTCGGCGAAAAGGTCGGCTTGCTGTCTACCGTATGCAACTATGTCGATACGAAAGCCGTTCCGGCAACCCATACGACTCCCGACCCGTTGCATCTGCAAGCCCTGTTGCGGGAAATGGTCGATGCAGGTTGTACGTACGCCTTTATGGAGGTCAGTTCCCATTCGGCGCATCAGCACCGTATCGCCGGGCTGGATTTCGACGGTGCTATTTTCTCGAACCTTACCCGCGACCATTTGGACTATCACAAGACCGTAGACGCATATCTGAAAGCCAAGAAAATGTTTTTCGACGCTTTGCCCGAACATGCCTTTGCCCTGACCAATATAGATGATAAATCGGGTATGGTGATGTTGCAGAATACGAAAGCCGAAAAGCATACTTATTCGTTGCGCACTATTGCCGATTTCCGGGCACGGATCGTTGAAAGCCGCATAGACGGCACATCGCTCGAAATAAACGGCAAACAGGTGGAAGTACTGTTTACCGGGAAATTCAATGCCTACAATCTGTTGGCGGTTTACGGGGCGGCTTGCCTGTTGGGTCGTGCTCCCGAGGAGGTGCTGTGCAAGATGAGCCTGTTGGTGCCGGTTGCCGGACGCTTCCAGACGCTGCATTCGCCCGCCGGATATACCGTTATCGTGGACTATGCCCACACGCCCGATGCTTTGGTCAATGTATTGACCTCGATTCGGGAGGTGCTCGGCGGCAAGGGTAGTATACTGACCGTTGTCGGAGCCGGCGGAAACCGGGATAAGGGCAAACGTCCGATTATGGCACGCGAGGCGGTGGAATTGAGCGACCGGGTGATCTTGACTTCCGACAATCCGCGGTTCGAAGATCCGAATGAAATATTGAACGACATGCTGGCAGGGTTGGATGCCGGACAGCGCCGGCGTACGTTGGCGATCGTCGATCGTCGCGAAGCGATACGCACCGCTACGCAGTTTGCCGTACCGGGCGATGTCATATTGATTGCCGGCAAGGGGCATGAGGATTATCAGGAAATACAAGGAGTCAAACACCATTTCGACGATAAGGAAGAGGTGGAGAAACTTTTTGCGGAAGAACGCTAAAAACCGATTAGTTTATGTTGTGTGCATTGTTTGAATATTTGGAGACACTCGATTTCCCCGGAGCCCGTTTGTTCGGTTATATCTCGTTCCGTTCGGTAACGGCGTTGATTCTGTCGCTTTTTATCGCTACGATTATCGGCAGGCGGATTATCGACCGGTTGCAGATGAGGCAAATCGGAGAAATAGTACGCGACCTCGGTTTGGAAGGTCAGATGAGTAAGAAAGGGACACCGACTATGGGCGGTATCATCATTATCATTTCCATTCTGATCCCTTGCCTGCTGGTCGGACGGCTTACCAATATATATATGATACTGATGCTGGTTACGACCGTATGGATGGGTTGTATCGGCTTTTTGGACGACTATCTGAAAATTTACCGGAAAAACAAAGACGGGCTGCACGGTAGATTCAAAATTGTCGGTCAGGTCGGATTGGGATTGATCGTCGGACTTACGCTCTATTTGAGCCCCGATGCCGTGATCCGCGAAAATGTGACTGTTGTCGGTGAGGACGGAATAGAAGAGGTGCAGTATCGCAACGATATCAAATCTACGCAGACCACCATCCCGTTCATGAAAGACAACAACCTCGACTATGCCGACCTCACCGGTTTTATGGGCGAGCATGCGCAGACTGCCGGTTGGATTCTTTTTATCCTTGTCACGATCTTTGTGGTGACGGCGGTGTCGAACGGTGCGAACCTGACCGATGGTTTGGACGGGCTGGCAACCGGCTCTTCCGCGATTATCGGTGTGGCGTTGGGTATATTGGCATACTTGTCGGGGCATATAGCCTATTCGTCCTATCTCAACATCATGTATATTCCCGGCAGTGAGGAACTGGTGGTCTTCATCAGTGCGTTTATCGGAGCGACTATCGGCTTCCTGTGGTACAACGCTTTCCCCGCTCAGGTCTTTATGGGCGATACGGGCAGTCTGACATTGGGCGGTATTATCGCCGTGTTTGCCATCATTATCCATAAAGAACTGTTGATTCCGGTATTGTGCGCGGTCTTCTTTATCGAAGATTTGTCGGTCATGATGCAGGTGGCATATTTTAAATTTACGAAAAAACGGTATGGCGAGGGGCGGCGGATCTTTAAGATGACCCCGTTGCACCACCACTTTCAGAAACCCGGCAATGCCGGCATACAAGCGATCATACAAAAACCGTTGCAGGCGATTCCCGAATCGAAAATCGTAGTGCGGTTTTGGATTATCGGAATCGTACTGGCGGCAGTGGCGATTCTTACACTGAAAATACGATAATAAAAATGTTTTCGATAAGCCGCGTGCAGGACCGGACTTGTTCAAGTTATGCCGAGGCGAGAAAAGAAGCATGAAAATGAACGAAAAAATGGAACAGAAAAGAATAGTTGTTCTGGGTGCCGGTGAGAGCGGAGCCGGAGCCGCTGTATTGGCGAAGGTAAAAGGGTTCGATGTATTCGTGTCGGATATGTCGAAAATCGGCGACAAATACAAGGAATTGCTGAACCGTTACGAAATAGCATGGGAAGAAGGGGCGCATACCGAGGCGTTGATATTGAATGCCGATGAAGTGGTGAAGAGTCCCGGCATTCCTGATAAGGCTCCGATTATACAGGCGTTGAAGCGTAAGGCGATACCTATTATTTCGGAAATCGAATTTGCCGGTCGCTATACGCAGGCGAAAATGATCTGTATCACGGGTAGCAACGGCAAGACGACCACTACCTTGCTGACTTACCATATCTTGAAGGATGCCGGACTGAATGTCGGGCTGGCAGGCAATGTCGGAAAGAGTCTGGCGTTGCAGGTGGCTACCGAGAATTTCGATTATTATGTGATCGAACTCAGCAGTTTCCAATTGGATAATATGTACGATTTCAAAGCCAATATCGCTGTGCTTCTGAATATCACGCCCGATCATCTCGACCGTTACGATTATAAGATGGAGAATTACGTGGATGCGAAATTCCGCATTACGCAGAACCAGACCGGGACGGATGCCTTTATCTATTGGAACGACGACCCGGTGATTGCCCGGAAGCTGGGCGAGATGCATTTGCAATCGCAATGCTATCCGTTCTCGGAGGAGCATGAGGAGGGAGCGAAGGCCTATACCGACAATCATGAACTGATTATCGAAACACCCGATGGCGTGTTTACCATGAACGAAGATGATTTGTCGTTGCATGGCCGTCACAATCTGTACAATTCGATGGCGGCAGGTATTTCTGCCCGCCTGCTCGATATTCGCAAAGAAGATATCCGCAAGGCATTGAGTAATTTCGAATCGGTGGAGCATCGGCTCGAACCGGTGGCAACCGTACGGGGCGTACAGTTCATCAACGACTCGAAGGCAACCAATGTCAATTCCTGTTGGTATGCGCTCGAAAGCATGAAAACGAAGGTCGTGTTGATTTTGGGCGGCAAGGACAAAGGGAATGACTATTCCGAAATCGAGCAATTGGTGAAAGATAAAGTGTCGGCGATCGTTTGTATGGGTGTAGACAATACCAAACTGCACGCTTTCTTCGATGACAAGGTCGCCAGCATCTGCGATGCCGGTTCGATGAAAGAAGCCGTAGACAAAGCCTTTGCGGCAGCTAAACCGGGCGAGACGGTATTGTTGTCGCCATGTTGCGCCAGCTTCGATCTGTTCAAAAGTTATGAAGACCGGGGCTGTCAGTTCAAAGATTGTGTGAAAGCATTATAGTTATGGTGAAGGAGTTGTTTGGAAAAAGCGATAAAAAAAGCGATCGGGCTATCTGGGGGATTATCATTGTCCTGTTTATGGTCTCGATTGTGGAGGTATTCAGCGCGTCGAGCCGCGAGATATCGGGTGGACGTATCTACGAACCGATTTTGGGGCATGTCACCCATTTGGGCATCGGGTTGGTGCTGATATTGCTTTTCGAACGCATACATTATAAGCATCTGAGGCTGCTGACGGTTGTGGCGGTGGTCGGTTCGTTAGTGTTGCTGGTCTGGACGCTTTTGGGTGGAGCCGTAGTGAATGGAGCCAAACGGAGTGTGCGGATATTGGGGCATTTAGTGCAGACGGTCGATTTTGCCAAATTGTCGTTGGTGTTGTTTCTGGCTTTGGTCCTTGCGATGACGCAGGAGAAAAAAGGCGTGAGCAACGACGGTGTGAAGTGGTGTGCCGGAGTGGTATTGCTTTTCTGCGCCCTGTTGTTGCCGCAGGGGCTTACCAACACCTTGTTGATGATGGCTATCAGCCTGAGCATGATGTTGGTGGGTGGCGTACAGTTCAAAAAATGGTTTTTGGTGATCGGCGTTTATCTCGTGTTGGCGGTAGCCGCCTACGGGGTGAATGAGCTGGTACACGATAGCATTGCCGAGGAACAGGTGCTGACAGAGGGAGACAAGTCGGGCACCGGACTACGTTCCGTGACGTGGAGTACCCGTATGAAGGAGTTCTTCGGTGACGGTACGCCGGAATACGAGAAACAGATCAACGACCGGAACCGGCAATCGCATTATGCGGCTATGGCAGTAGCTCACGGTGGCTTCTTCGGGGTTATGCCCGGAAACAGCCGGGAAGTGTCGCGTTTGCCTTTGGCGTTCTCCGATTTTATCTATGCGATTATTATCGAGGAGTTCGGTTTGTTGGGCGGCATTATTCTGTTGGCTACTTATCTTTTCCTGTTGATACGGGCGGGGATGATTGCTTATAAATGCAAGAAGGCATATCCGGCGTTGCTTATCGTGGGGCTTGCGCTGATGATAACGCTCCAAGCGTTGGCGAATATGGCTATTGCCGTCGGTCTGGTGCCGGTTTCGGGACAGCCGTTGCCGCTTATCAGCAAGGGGGGGATGTCGATTTGTATAACATGTATAGCTTTGGGGATCATGTTGAGCGTGAGCCGGAATGCCACCAAAGAAAGTAACGATCAAATAAAAGGAGTGTCGGAATCGGGACTGCCCGAAGATTTGCAGGCTTCGAATCCGACCGGAATAAAATAACGGTATGAAAGTATTGATTAGCGGAGGCGGTACGGGAGGGCATATCTTCCCCGCCATATCGATTGCGAATGCGGTGAAAGAGAAATGTCCCGATGCCGAAATCCTTTTTGTCGGGGCGGATAACCGGATGGAGATGGAAAAAGTTCCGGCAGCAGGCTATCGTATCGTCGGTTTGCCGGTGAGCGGTTTCGACCGGCGCCACTTGCTGAACAATATCAAAGTATTGTTCCGTCTGATGAAAAGTATCCGGATGGCACGGCGTATCGTGAAATCGTTTCGTCCCGATGTGGCGGTAGGAGTAGGCGGTTACGCCAGCGGTCCTACCTTGTGGGCTGCGTCCCGGCTGGGTGTCCCGACATTGATTCAGGAACAAAACTCGTATGCCGGTGTTACGAACAAACTGTTGGCATCGCGAGCCAGCCGCATCTGTGTGGCGTATGAGAATATGGAACGGTTTTTCCCGAAAGAGCGCATCGTACTGACCGGAAATCCGGTGCGGCAGGATTTGTGCAACGACCGGATTACACGCGAGGAGGCGTTGGCTTCGTTCGGGTTGTCTTCGTCGAAAAAGACGATACTGGTAGTCGGCGGCAGTCTGGGTGCGCGTACCATAAATCAAAGTGTGGCGGCGTTCCTGCCCGATCTGTTGAAAGGTGATGTGCAGTTGATCTGGCAGACCGGAAAGGCGTACGATAGCCGGGCGAAAGAGCTTGTGCCCGACGATGCCGGCTGCCCGGTGAAACAGATGCCGTTTATTGCCCGGATGGATATGGCGTATAAAGCTGCCGATCTGGTGATTTCGCGGGCGGGGGCAAGTTCCATATCGGAGCTTTGTCTGTTGCGGAAACCGGTGATTCTGGTGCCGTCGCCCAATGTGGCGGAAGACCATCAGACCAAGAATGCCGAAGCGCTTTCGTCGCGGGGGGCGGCGGTATTGATTCGCGATGCCGAAGCGGTTGCGACCTTGATACCCTGTGCGTTGGAGATTGTATCCGATCCCGCCCGTCTGAACGGAATGAGCGAAGAGATCGGCAAATTGGCTCAGTTCGATTCTGCGGCACGGATTGCCGACCTGTTGATCGAACTGGCGGATAAAAAAAGATAAAGAATGGAAACCTATCGATCGATATATTTTGTAGGTGCCGGCGGAATCGGCATGAGCGCGTTGGTGCGTTACTTCTTGGCGAAAGGCTATCGGGTAGCCGGTTACGACCGTACGCCGTCGGCTTTAACCGCCCAATTGGAACAGGAGGGGGCGGAGCTCTCTTTTACCGACGATGTGACATCGATTCCGGCATATTGCCGCGATGCCGCTACGACGTTGGTGGTATATACCCCTGCCATTCCGGCGGAACACAAGGGGCTTGCCTATTTCCGTGAGAATGGATTCCGGGTAATGAAACGGGCGCAACTTCTGGGGTTGATTACCCGGAACAGCCGCGGGCTTTGTTTCTCGGGAACGCACGGGAAAACGACGACATCGAGCATGTGCGCACATATTCTGGCGCAGTCGGAGATCGGATGTAATGCGTTCTTGGGTGGAATACTGAAAAACTACGACAGCAATCTGATCCTTTCGGCAGACAGTCCTTATACGGTGATCGAGGCAGACGAATACGACCGCTCGTTCCATTGGCTGCATCCCTATATAGCGGTGGTGACCGCCACCGATCCCGACCATCTGGATATATACGGTACGGAAGAAGCCTATTTGGAAAGTTTTGCGTACTTCACCTCGTTGGTACAGCCGGGCGGCACGTTGATCGTGCGACAAGGCATCAAATTAGTCCCGCGGGTGCAGGAGGGTGTGACCTGTTATACCTATTCGGCGCGTGACGGCGGTGATTTCCATGCCGAGAACATACGTATCGGCGATGGCCGTATCGTATTCGATTTGATTACTCCCGGCGAACCGGTTGCCGATGTGGAACTGGGAGTACCGGTGGAGATCAATATCGAGAATGCCGTAGCGGCTATGGCGGTGGCTTGGCTTTGCCGGGTGCCGGCAGATGCGATGCGGCGGGCGATGGCGACGTTTGCCGGAGCCAAACGCCGGTTCGATTTCTGGCTGAAAACGCCGGAACGGGTGATGATCGACGATTACGCCCATCATCCCGACGAGTTGAAAGCCAGTATCCGGTCGGTACGGGCATTGTATCCCGGTCGCCGGTTGAGTGTCATATTCCAGCCGCATCTGTACACCCGTACCCGCGATTTCGCACCGCAGTTTGCCGAGGCTTTGTCGCTGGCAGACGAAGTGATCCTGCTCGATATTTATCCGGCACGGGAGCTTCCCATACCGGGTGTGACTTCGCAGATTATTTTCGACCGGATAACATGCAGAGATAAAGAACTTTGTCCGAGAGAAAAGTTGTTGGAACGGATAAAAGGATGTAACTTTGACATTTTATTGACATTGGGGGCAGGCGATATAGACCGTTTGCTGCCTCAGATTCGCGATGAATGGACCAAAAGATGAAGAGACTGTTTAAGATCATAGCCTTATGTCTGCTGTTGGGATATCTGACGGTTTCTCTTTTCCTGTGTATGAACCGGGCATCGAAAGAACCGATTCACGGGGTGCATATCGTTGTGAAAGACAGTTTGGAACGCCGGTTTATCGATGCGGCGAATATCGAACGGCAGCTTCGGAAAGCGGAACTGTTTCCTGTCGATGAGCTGTTGCGTGACGTAGATACCGAGCAGATCGAACAGTCGCTGTTGTCGGACGACATTATCGACGAGGCGGTTTGCTATCGGTCGAACAATGGCAGTATTGTCGTGGAGGTGACCCAGCGTCATCCCATTCTTCGGGTATTTGCCGACGGCGGTGAGTCGTACTATATGGACCGGGATGGCAAACAGATCACGGTCGTATCGAAAATACCGGTGAATGTGCCGCTCATATCGGGCAATATGGAGAGTGTGACCGATGAGGACGGCATGCTGGCTTTTGCCGATTATGTCTATCATCATCCGTTTTGGAATGCCCAGATAGAACAGATACATATCGTATCGGCGCGAGAAGTGAATCTGATCCCCCGTGTGGGCGATCATGTGGTGCAGTTGGGTGCGTTCGACGATTATGAACGGAAACTGGCGCATCTGAAATGTTTTTATGAAAAAGTGTTGCCGCAGGTAGGCTGGAACGCTTATTCGAAAATTTCGTTGAAAAACGACAACCAGGTAGTATGTACCCGTCGGGGAAGAAGATAAAATTAGAGACGAATGGAGACGGAAAATAGAAAAGGAATTTATGTGGCGGCGATCGAATTGGGGAGTTCCCGAATCGTCGGTGCCGTGGGTTTCAAGACCGAACAGGGCGAATTGACCGTATTGGCTATCGAATCGGAGAGCCTGAAAGACGGTGTGATTCGGCGCGGTTGGTTGAAGGGTGGAGATGAAACGATACGGGTCGTTACCCGCATCATCAGCAAACTCGAAAACCGGATCGCCCCGGTGAAAATCTCCGGTGTCTATGTCGGAGTTGCCGGTTACACGTTGATGTCGCGTCCGTTCGTCACCGATATGATCTTGCAGGAGGACTGGGAGATTTCGAAAGAGATGGTCGAGGAGATGATCTCGCGAGGTTGGAGCCTGCCGCAATCCGACGAAACCGATCTGCTGGATGTAATCCCTACGCGCTATTTTATCGACAACGAACCGGTCGATGAGCCGGTCGGGAAACGAGGTGCGCGGTTGAAAATGGAAATGAATCTGATTTTGGCGCGGCATGAACTTAAAGCCGATATAGAGCATTGCTTCGAACGTCGGCTGAAAAAGTCGGAAGTCGTCGGATATAAGTTTACGGCATTGACTTTGGCTGATGTCGTCTTGTCGGAAGAAGACCGGAATGCAGGTTGTATGCTTGTCGATTTCGGTGCCGACACCACGATGGTGTCGATATACCGTCAAGGCAAGTTGCGCCAGTATTATACGTTGCCGATCGGCGGAAACACGATTACCCGCGACATTACTACATTAGGCATATCCGATTACGATGCCGATTCGTACAAGAAAAGTTTCGGCTCGGCGAAATACGATCCGAACGAAAAGTCGAATGTGCATATCGGCGGGAATATCGATCCGCAGAAGTTCCTGATGGTGACAGCGACCCGTTGCGAAGAACTGGTGGAAAATATTGCGGCGCAGATGAATTATGCATCCTGTTCGCCGGAGGATCTGGCTGCCGGTATTATTGTCGTAGGTGCGGGTGCGCAGATGCGGAATTTAGTGGAACTGTTGGGCGAACGCACCGGTATGGCGGTGAAGAAAGGAGTGTTGAACAAAAAGATTCTCTACTCCGAGGCGGAGAAAGACCGTTCTGCCAACTATCCTCAGGTGGTCGGCTTGCTGTCGTGCGGCATTTACAATTGCTGCATTGCGCCGGTAGAACCGGAGAAAAAGCCGGAGGAGAAAAAAGAGCCCGAGGAGGAGAAGAAAAAGGGAACGACGCTGAATGGCAAGATCGGGAAATTTTTCGGTCGGATCGAAAATATTTTCGGAGAGGATGATGAGTAAAAGCGAATGGCTTAAAGTATAGAAGTATGGGATCGAATGTGTCATATAACGAAGAGTGGTTGCCCGAATTTGATTGTCCGGTTACCGAACGCTCCATTATCAAGGTGGTAGGTGTCGGCGGTGGCGGCGGCAATGCGGTAGACCACATGTACCGGCAGGGTATAAAGAATGTGAACTTTGTCGTTTGTAATACCGACGATCAGGATTTGCGCTCCTCCTGTGTCCCGGTGAAACTGCAACTGGGTCCCAAGATAACCAGCGGTTTGGGTGCGGGAAATAATCCCGCAGAAGCGAAAGCTGCCGCAGAAGAGAGTTGGGACGATATTGCCGCTCTCTTTCAAGACGGTACGCAGATGGCGTTTATTACGGCTGGTATGGGGGGTGGCACCGGCACCGGTGCGGCTCCGGTCGTAGCGCGGGTAGCCAAAGAACAGAATATACTGACGGTGGGTATTGTGACGATACCGTTCCTGTTCGAAGGCGAAGGCAAGATCAAGAAGGCATTGCAAGGTGCGGAGGAGATGCGCAAATATGTCGATGCCCTGTTGATTATCAACAATGAACGTCTCCGGGAAATTTATCCCGACCTGAATATAATGAATGCTTTTGCCAAAGCCGACGACATCCTGTCGATAGCGGCGCAAAGCATTGCCGAGATCATATCGGTACATGGGCATATCAACCTCGACTTCGCCGATGTAAAACGTACGTTGAAAGACGGCGGAGCGGCTGTTATCAGTACGGGATACGGTACGGGCGATCCGGCGAATAACGCAAAGGGTCGTGTGACGGAAGCGATCCACGATGCGCTGAATTCGCCGTTGCTGCGAAACAACAATGCTTTCGAGGCGAAGCGGGTATTGATTTATCTGCACTTCTCGCCTAAGAGCGAGAACCCTGTGCGTATGGAGGAAATGGGCGAAATCAACGATTATATGTTGAACTTCCCGCATGCTTCCGATGTGATCTGGGGGGCGGCGTACGACGAGTCGTTGGGCGACCGGGTGAAGATCACTTTCTTGGCAACCGGTTTCAGCACCGGTGCTTCCGATGCGGAATATAGCACCGAGATCCGTGCCGACCGGGAACTGATGAAAGCCCGCAAACGTTATATCGTGCTTACTCCCGATACGGTTTGCGACGATGCCCTCGCGGAGATGTTGGAGAACTATCCGCCCTATTTGCGGGAGGACAAAATGTCGCATCCCGAACCGGAAAGCGAATCCCAGCCTTTGTAGAGGAATGGCGTTGGAATATTTTTTTTTGAAACAATTTTAAAATCTAAAAGATATGAGTTTATTTGATCAGGTCAGCAACGATATTAAAAGTGCGATGCTGGCGAAAGATAAAGTGAGACTGGAAGCCTTGCGGGGAATCAAAAAAGAGTTTTTGGAAGCAAAGACAGCCAAAGGCGCCGACGGGGAACTGTCGGACGATACGGCGATGAAGATTCTGGTGAAGATGGTAAAACAACGCAAGGAAAGTGCGCAGATATATACCGAACAAAACCGTCCCGATCTGGCGGAACCCGAATTGGCAGAGGCTGCCGTGATCGAAACCTACCTCCCCAAACAAATGGATGAGGCTGAACTGACCGAAGCCCTGAAAGCGATTATCGCCGAGGTGGGCGCTACGTCGGCAAAAGAGATGGGCAAGGTAATGGGTGTGGCATCCAAACGTCTTGCCGGATTGGCTGACGGCAGGGCTATCTCTGCCAAAGTAAAAGAGTTGTTGGGCTAATGTAGAAAACAATAGGATATTAATAGAATAGTATTATGCTTACGCTGAATGTAATCAAAGAAAATCCCGAAGAGGTGGTACGCCGGTTGGCGATCAAACATTTCGACGGGAAAGAAATGATCGATCGGATTATCGAATTGGATAAGACCCGCCGGGCTGCCCAAGCCGAATTGGACGGACGTCTGGCAGAGGTAAAAACGTTGTCGGCACAGGTCGGACAGCTGATGAAAGCAGGAAATGCTTCGGAAGCAGAAGCCGTCAAAGCAAAGGTCGCCGAACTGAAAAGCGGAAACGTTTCGATCGAAGAACGCATGACCGAATCGGAAAAAGAGATCACCAACATATTGCTTTCGATTCCTAACCTGCCGTGCGATGCGGTGCCCGAAGGACGTACTGCCGAAGATAACATAGTGGAAAAGACGGGCGGCGTGATGCCCGATCTGCCTGCCGATGCACTGCCGCACTGGGAGCTGGCGAAGAAATACGACTTGATCGACTTCGAGTTGGGTGTGAAGATCACCGGTGCCGGATTCCCCGTATATAAAGGCAAGGGTGCCCGTTTGCAACGGGCGTTGATTTCGTTCTTCCTCGATGCCGCCCGCGAAGCCGGTTATCTGGAAATACAGCCGCCGTATGTGGTGAATGCCGCTTCGGGCTACGGAACGGGACAATTGCCCGACAAAGAGGGTCAGATGTATCACTGCAACGAAGACGATCTGTATTTGATACCGACGGCAGAGGTGCCTGTAACGAACCTGTATCGCGATGTTATTTTCAACGAATCGGATCTGCCGGTGAAGAATACCGCTTACTCCGCTTGCTTCCGTCGTGAGGCTGGTTCGTACGGAAAAGACGTGCGCGGCTTGAACCGTCTGCATCAGTTCGATAAGGTGGAGATCGTACAAATACAACACCCCGATCACTCGTACGAGGCATTGGAAGAGATGAAGAACCATGTGCAATCGTTGGTTGAACGGTTGGAACTGCCGTGGCATATCCTGCGTCTGTGCGGTGGTGACATGAGCTTTACTTCGGCGATTACTTTCGACTTCGAAGTATATTCCGCTGCGCAGAAACGCTGGTTGGAAGTAAGTTCGGTCTCCAACTTCGAAAGCTATCAGGCAAATCGTTTGAAATGCCGCTATCGTGGAGCCGATAAGAAAACGCATCTTTGCCATACGCTGAACGGTAGTGCATTGGCTTTGCCGCGCATCGTGGCTGCTCTGTTGGAGAACAACCAGACACCCGAAGGTATCCGCATCCCGAAAGTGCTGGTTCCCTACACCGGCTTCGATATGATCGACTAAGGGAATAGAAACGATCCGGAGCAGTCCGGATATATTGAAAGAGGTTGCATCGAAATTTTCATTTCGATGCAGCCTCTTTTCGGTATGTAAGAATGTCTAAAAAGCAAGGCGCCGAGGACGAGGGAGACAGGAATTTACTGACGTAAATGACTTAGCCCGAATTCCGATGGCAACGCAGCAGATTGGACATTATGGCACATCGTCTTTTCGGTATGTGAGAATGTTTGATTATTTCCGCCCGAAGTCGGCTGGAATTTCGCCCCATTCCGAGGTTTCCCATTTGATGATCCGGGTGGTATAGCTGTTGTTTTGCAACCACGCTTCCGCCCGGGCGATCAGCTGGAATATCGGTTCGTTTGCGGCGGTACGTTCCAATTGGGTCTTGCACTTTTTCTGCCGTACCCAAGCGATGGCATTCCGGCTGTCGGAATAGATCGGCATCGGATTGTTCTTTTGTTTCAGCAGAGCCAGTCCGTGGACGATCGCAAGAAACTCACCGATATTGTTCGTTCCCTGTTTCATAGGACCGATCCGAAAAACTTCCTGTCCGGTGGCGATATATACGCCCCGATACTCCATGTCTCCGGGATTCCCGCTGCATGCGGCATCGACCGCGAGACTCTCCCGGATGATATGGGCTGCCGGCTGCGGTTTTTCCTGCTGTGCGAATTTCCCGATCTGTCGTAGGATGATGTGGTCGTCGGGGTCGTCGCGAAACGCTTGTGTGGCGGCTTGAAGGGTACTGAACGCTTTGTACTTTGCTCCCTTGTAGTTTTCGACCGCGTCTTTGCACTCCTCCCACGATTCGAAAATCCCGGTGGCGCGTCCTACCCAAACGACGTAATATTTTGAATTCATATCTGCGACTTTGTTTGTTCCTTACAAAAATACGGATTTTTGTCGTACCTTTGCTCGGTTTAAAGAAAAGAAAAATGGCGAGGCGACTCTTTTTAATCGGATATATGGCTGCCGGAAAGACCACGTTGGGACGCTGGGCGGCGCGGCGGCTGGGGTACGATTTTATCGATTTGGATCATTATATCGAGTCGCGTTATATGAAATCCGTATCGGATCTGTTTGCCGAACGGGGCGAGGAAGGGTTTCGTGAAATCGAGCGACGTATGTTGCACGAGGTGGGAGAATTCGACCGGGTGCTGATTTCGACCGGAGGCGGCACACCCTGTTTCTTCGACAATATGGATTATATGTTGTCGCAAGGGCTTACCGTATATTTAGAAGCCTCGGTTCCCGTTTTGTGCCGGCGGTTGAAATGCTCCCATACGAAACGTCCGTTGGTGGACTCGAAAACGGAAGAGGAACTGGCGGGTTTCGTGGCGGAGATGCTGACCCGCCGCGACATCTATTATCGTCGGGCGCATGCGGTATTCAACTCCGACGAATACGAACGGGGCGAGGCGTTGCAAAAAGCGACCGAACGGCTTTCATCGCTATTGGCGCAAGATGCTTCGGCAGAATGACACTTCCCGCTCTTCCCGGATGCGTGTCCGGTCTTATGGCTGAATAAATATAAAGATAAATAACTGATATTCGGAAAATTTCATTATCTTCGTCGGCAGTAAGACGACCTTGAAAGATATGAAAGAACACTTCTCTTGTTGCCCCGATCAGGGGCTGGCTCCTCAGGAACAATTGTTGGGAACGAAATCGGCGCGGAAACGATTCTGTATCGGGCTGCCGAAAGAGTGCAGCGGCGGCGAAAAACGTTTTCCGCTCACCCCCGAAGCCATTGCCATATTGACGGAACGGGGCATCCGTATCTTTATGGAACCGGGAGCCGGTGAGGGTATCAACTATTCGGACTTTCACTATACCGAAGCCGGTGCGGAAATACAGCCGGCGGAGGATGTGTACCGTTGCGATATGGTTCTGAAACTGACTCCGCTGAATATTCGGGAAGCCGGTCTGATACGTCCCGGAGCGGTGCTTATGACTCTGTTTCAACCGCAATA
Source organism: uncultured Porphyromonadaceae bacterium (assembly GCA_900538555.1). Lineage (GTDB taxonomy): Bacteria > Bacteroidota > Bacteroidia > Bacteroidales > Barnesiellaceae > UMGS27. Next base: position 25,719 of record UPYI01000008.1, on the reverse strand, counting down.
TCAATCGGTAGAGGTGCTGAAAATGCTTATAAGCAAAAAAGTGACTGCATTGGCGATCGACCATATCGGGAATGAAGCCGGTCGTTGTCCGGTCGCCGATCTGCTTTCCATTGTCGATGGCTTGGCATCGGTTGTCGTTGCCACCGAATGGATGAGCAACCGGACAGGAGGAAAAGGAATCCTGATGGGCGGCGTTCCCGGAGTGGCATCGTCGGAGGTCGTGATTATCGGAGCCGGATTGGCTGGGCGTGCCGCAGCCCGGTCGGCATTGGGGCTGGGTGCATTGGTCAGGGTGTTCGACGATAATTTCTATCGTCTGCAAGCGGCGCAGCAAGAAGTTTCGCCGGCATTGTTCACGTCGAATATGCACCGGAACGTATTGGAAAACGCTCTGCGTACGGCAGATGTCGTAATCGGCACGGAAGTGTTCGGCGATTTTGCATTGGACGAAACGGCTGTCTTGAAGATGAAAAAAGGCGCATTGCTCTTCGATTTGTGTATGGACCGGGGCGGATGTTTCGCCACATCGGTGTGTAGCGAAGCCCCGTGCGATAAGGTATATGAAAAATACGGAGTGTTGCATTATTGCCTGTCGAGCGTCGGTTCGGCGGTTGCACGTACGGCTTCGATGGCGTTGAGCAATCAATTGGTGCCGATGCTCTCGGAGTTGATGTCGCCGATGAATATCCTATCCGAAATCTCCCGGAATGCCGGGTGGGGCGAGGCGGTATATCTGCATGGCGGTAAATTGGTAAACAAGACATTAAGTGTACGCACCGGATTGCCATGCTTCGACATGAATCTGTTCATGTCGATGTTTTAGCGATACGGACGGGCATACCGGATTGGGTCGATTGAAATAAAGAAAATACGGATTCCTTTATAGGAGCGATTTTATATGTAAAGAAAAACCGATTTTTTTTACACGTAAGATGGAACGTGTAAAAAAACTTTACATATCTGTTATCGAATTTGTTTTTCGATAAGGGGAAGTGTTGTATATTTGTACCGGAATGGAGGCTTGTTGCCGTATGACAGTGAAGTCTGGCTGGAACAGTTTTATAAATTGTGTAAGTGCGGAATGCAAGAAGCCGATATGTAAGTGCTGGAAATACGAAAAAATCAGGAATAATTAATGACTAAAATCGAATTGCTGTGAAACAGAAATTTATAAGCGCATGTTTGCTATGCGTATTGTTGCTTTCGAGTTGCACCGTATATAAAAGCGGAATGGAAATAGCCGAATATAATCCGCTTCCCAATAAACTGCCTGTATTGGAATATGATTATTCGAGTGTTAAACCCCCTACTGGTATGCCGCATCCTGATATTTTAAAGCAAGCGGCAAAAAGTGAGTTGGAAAAAAATATGATGCAGCAAACCGGTTTGCCCGTAGGAACTCTGTTGGTCAAATGTGAAAAGCTGGATGTAAAAGGAAATAAATTCCTTCCTGCCCTTTCAGGCATTACGTTTTTTGCCTTAAATATTTTGGGAATGCCGATGGATGAGGGAGAAATAGATATGGAGATGTCTTTTATAATCAAATCGTTGAATGGAACGGTTGTAAAGAAATATAGTTATGCACAATTCGGGCGTGTTACTTTTGGACTTTATTATGGAGAAGATTATGAGGTGAAGATTTTAAGTTTATGCCAAAAGATATTGGATGAATTCAGGCACGATGTGACTCGTGATTATGATTTGATCTGTTCCGCGCTTGTGTCGGACTCCAAGCCGGATGATATGCCGGGTTATTTGCTGGCAGAGAAAAACCGTCCTGCTACGAAACCTGCTGAAAAAGTACAGGTGTCAGTGGCGCAACCGGAACATAAAGAGACGGATCGTCCGGTAGAGCCGGTTGCAGAGGTGCGTAATAAACCGTCGAAAGCAGTGAAATCGGATGTGGATATTCATATTCCGGTCACGGGGCGGATTTCGGACGACACATTCGTGCTGATTATTGCCAATGAGAACTATATGTTTGTCGATAATGCCGAGTTTGCCTTGAACGATGGAGAGGTTTTTCGGGAGTATTGCATCAAGACTTTGGGGATTCCCGAACGTCAGGTATGGATGTATCGCGACGCTACTGCCGGAGTTATATTCGGAGGCGTAGACAAAATGGTGCAGGCAATGAATATTTTCGATAATGCGAAAGCTATCGTATATTATTGCGGTCATGGGATTCCCGACGAGAAGACCGGCGATGCCTATATTATCCCGACCGACGGGAATGGCACGAATATGGCGACTTGTTATAGTCTGAACCGGCTGTACAAACAGTTGGCGGAATCGAAAGCCCGTAGTGTGACCTATTTTATTGATGCCTGTTTCAGCGGGGCGAAAAAAGATGGCTCGATGTTGGTTGCAGCACGTGGCGTAGCCCGTAAGGTAAAGAAAGAAACGATAGAGGGTAATACGGTCGTGTTCTCTGCGGCGTCGGGCGACGAAACGGCAATGGCGTACAAGGCGAAATCGCACGGTTTGTTTACCTATTTCCTGTTGAAAAAGTTGCAAGAGACCCAAGGCGATGTGACTTATGGCGATTTGGCGGATTATATTCGGACGAATGTAAGAAAAGAAGCATTCCTGACCAATGAAAAACTCCAAACCCCGGTTGTGGCAACCAGCATACAAGCTGAAAGTTTGTGGAAAACGATGAGTTTTAAATAGAAACCGCTGCCGTTTGTAGCCGTTCTTTCTGCGTTTAGGGTTTATTTTTGAGAAAAGCGGATAAGTTCATCCCGATAAACTTGGTTTTGTATTTCGCTTACATTATCTTTGTGTAATATCAAACCTAATCTAAACCTATTACTAAGGAGAGAAACCACTCTAAAAACAAGAAAAATCATGGAAGAAAAAACGCAGGTGAAAGTTCTGGACAAAGTGGTAGTCCGTTTTTCCGGCGACTCGGGAGACGGTATGCAGTTGGCTGGAAACATTTTTTCGAATGTCTCTGCCGGTATCGGGAATGAGATCTCTACATTCCCCGACTATCCTGCCGAGATTCGGGCTCCTCAGGGAACGCTCGGTGGTGTGTCCGGTTTCCAAGTCCATATCGGGAAAGGGGTACATACGCCCGGAGACCAAGCCGATGTGTTGGTGGCGATGAATCCCGCCGCTTTGAAAACCAACGCGAAGTATGTGAAACAAGGCGGTGTGATCATTATCGATACCGACAGTTTCGAAAAAAGCGACTTGGATAAGGCGGCCTTCAAAACCGACGATCCGTTCTCGGAATTAGGACTGACTCAGCAAGTGGTGCCTGTTGCGATTACGCAAATGGTAAAAGATTCGTTGGCTGACAGCGGGCTGGACAACAAATCGATCTTGCGTTGTAAAAATATGTTTGCGCTCGGTCTGATCTGCTGGCTGTTCGATCGTCCGCTCGAACATGCGCAACACCTGTTGAAAAATAAATTTGCCAAGAAGCCGGAAATATATGCCGCCAATGCCAAAGTGATGAGCGACGGATATAACTACGGCAACAACATACATGCTTCCGTTTCGACCTATCGTATCGAATCGGCAAGCGTGAAAAAAGGTGTATATACCGATGTAAACGGCAATACGGCTACGGCTTGGGGCTTGATCGCCGCATCCGAGAAGTCGGGTCTGCCGTTGTTCTTGGGCAGTTACCCGATTACGCCGGCAACCGATGTGCTGCATGAGCTGGCGAAACGGAAAGACTTGGGCGTGAAAGCCATTCAGGTGGAGGATGAGATCGCCGGCGTATGTACGGCTATCGGAGCTTCGTTTGCCGGAAATCTGGCAGTGACCTCGACATCGGGTCCCGGTCTGGCACTGAAAAGCGAGGGCATCGGCTTGGCGGTAATGGCGGAGTTGCCATTGGTGGTGATCGACGTACAGCGGGGCGGACCTTCTACGGGGTTGCCCACGAAAACCGAACAGACCGACTTGATGCAGGCTTTGTACGGCAGAAACGGAGAAAGCCCGCTGGCAGTAGTGGCGGCTTCTACTCCTGCCGACTGTTTCGATATGGCGTTCAATGCGGCGAAGATCGCTTTGGAACACATGACCCCGGTTATCCTGCTTACCGACGGATTTATCGGTAACGGTTCGTCGGCATGGCGTATTCCCGATAATGACGAGTATCCGGCAATCCGTCCGCAATATGTGGCTCCGGAACAGGCGGAAGGCTGGAAACCGTATATGCGCAATGAGGAGACCGGTGTGCGCTATTGGGCAAAACCGGGAACCGAAGGCTTTATGCACCGCTTGGGCGGACTGGAAAAGGATTATGTGACCAGTGCGATTTCGACCGACCCTGCCAACCACGAGAAAATGGTGAAGGCGCGTCAGGCAAAGATCGACCGGATCGCTTTCGATATACCCGAACTGACCGTATTGGGCGACGAATCGTCCGACCTGTTAGTTGTCGGCTGGGGTGGAACGTACGGGCATCTTTATTCGGCGGTAGAGGCTATGTGTCAAGCCGGTAAACCGGTAGCGTTCGCTCATTTCAATTACATCAGCCCGCTGCCGCGTAATACCGAGGAGGTGCTGCGCCGTTACAAAAAGATTGTGGTATGCGAATTGAACAACGGTCAGTTCGCCTCCTATCTGGCAGGCAAGGTTTCCGGTCTCAATATCTTGCGTTACAACAAAGTGCAGGCTCAACCGTTTATGGTGAGCGAATTGGTAGAACACTTCACTAAACTCATGGAGGAATAAGACGATGGAAAATCAAGTATATACAGCTAAGGATTTTAAGAGCGACCAATATGTGCGCTGGTGTCCCGGTTGCGGTGACCATGCGATTGTGAACGTGTTGCAAAAGGCAATGGCTGAACTGGGCATCGCTCCGCATCAGACGGTGGTGATATCGGGTATCGGCTGTTCCTCGCGTCTGCCGTACTATATGAATACGTATGGTTTCCATACGATTCACGGGCGTGCCGCAGCGATTGCTACCGGAGTGAAGGTGGCGAATCCCGATCTGACCGTATGGCAGGTATCCGGCGACGGCGACTGTCTGGCTATCGGCGGTAACCACTTTATCCATTCGGTGCGCCGGAATGTGAATTTGAATGTGCTGTTGCTCAACAACAAAATCTACGGTCTGACCAAAGGTCAGTATTCTCCGACGACCGATCGCGGCGCGATAACGAAATCGTCGCCCTACGGTACGGTAGAAGACCCGTTTATCCCTGCCGAACTGGTATTCGGTGCACGCGGCACGTTCTTCGCCCGTTCGTTGGATGTGGAACTGGCTACTTCGCAGGAGGTAATGGTGGCTGCTGCCCGTCATCAGGGAACGTCGGTGGTGGAATTGTTGCAGAACTGCGTTATCTTCAACCACAATATCCACAGCTATGTTGCCGACAAGGAATTCCGTGCCGACCGCACGGTTCATCTGCGCCACGGCGAGAAGATGATTTTCGGCAAGGAGCGTAACCGGGGATTGATTCTGGACGGTTATAAACTGAAAGCGGTGACAATCGGAGAGGATGGCGTGACGATGGATGATATTCTCGTACACGATGCCAAGACACCCGAAAACTTCTTGCATCAGGCTTTGGCTATGATGGACGGTCACGAATTGCCGCTGGCTATCGGTGTAATCCGCGATGTGGATGCGCCGGTCTACGACGCCGAGGTGAAACGTCAGGTCGAAGAGGTGCAACAGAAAAAAGGTTTTTCGTGTTTGCGCGACTTCTTGTTGAGTGGTGAGACGTGGGAGGTGAAGTGATTGCTTTCCCGATCGGATAAAGGTGGGGCTATCTAATTTTTTTGGATAGCCCTATTCGTTTATTTACTGTTTGAGAACCGCATACATCCTATAACGACAGGGTGTTAGTGTTTCTTTTGTTCGAGAATAATTATATTCCCGACGATAAGAAATGCAGCGCAAAGAATAAAGGATGTAATGATTATGTTGTTGGGGGCGACCAAAGGCGAAACCAGACCTCCTGTTATATATCCGATTCCTCCGATTACCGCCGAGGCTGCTCCTGCACACTCGCGTCCCAAGTTCATGGCTTGAACTGTTGCGCCCGTTAGTACAAGTCCGATACCGAATAACATTAGAAAAACCGGGATTTCATATAGGAAGAAAGAACTCTTGGCGAATAAGTTTGTGAAGATGCCGATGAGGGCAAATATACCACCTGTTACGCTCCCGAAAAGGGCGGCTGTCTTCATGGATTTAAATTTGATGGAAAGGTAGGATCCTGCCGCGAGTCCAATGGCATTGACCGCAAAGACCAAAGAGAATTGCAACTCGGTAAAACCATAAATCGATTGAATAATAAAAGGCGTGGATGATATATAGGCAAATAGAGCTGCCATGCCGAGAGCATATACTATGCTGTATGCAATGAAGCCTTTGATGTGGAACACGACATTATATCCTTTAACAGAGGAAATCAGATTTCCTTTGAACCTCCGGTGCGATGCAAGGCTCTCTTGTAGAGGAAGAGATAATAACAGCAATATACAGCCTAAAATAAGCAAGATTATAAATATGCCTTGCCATCCCCATGCGTGGGTTACTCCGCCTCCGACAACAGGAGCGGCAATCGGTGCAAGGTTGTTGATTGCACTCAGTATGGCAATGAGTTTTGCAAGTTCTTGTCCGGAATACATATCTGCCGCAATGGAACGTGATAATACGATTCCTCCCGCTCCTCCTATACCTTGAAGCAATCTTGCGCAGGTAAATACGGCAATTGACGTGGAGAAGCAGCAGATTATAGAAGAGCATACAAAAACGATCAGCGAAAATATCAGTACCGGTTTCCGTCCGAATTTATCACTGACCGGACCGAAAAGAATTTGTCCTGCCGCCAGTCCGACCATGCAAAATGTAAGTCCCAGTTGTACCATAGAGGTATTGCAATGAAATACCTCTATCATTTCGGGCAAAGCGGGAAGATACATATCTATCACAAACGGACCGAACGCCGATAGTAATCCGAGAAATGCAATCAGGAATATATAATATGATTTGCTTATGGAAGAAGATGTATTCATCGGGACTATTTGATTTGTGAGCGTATTCTGCTTAGTGATTGCGGAGCCAATTGCAGATAGGATGCCAGTTTTTTTAATGGTACGTTTTGGAGTAACTCCGGGTGATGTTTTAGAATCGACAGATACCTTTCAAGACCTCCGTCACAGACGAATAGATTTGTACTGCTCTCTTCTGTTTCTGCGGCATGACCTTCAAATATTTTTCTTACGATATTGCAGATAGCATGGGATTGTTCGCACAACGATTCTAATTTATTCTTAGAAATAGAATAGACGGTACTTGGAGTTACAGCTTCAATAGCAATTATGGACGGTCTATGCCAGTGGTAACACCATACGTCGAAGAATGCCTGTCCCGGATATCCGAACCATAGAGTCTGTTCTCCGTCTTCTGTCGGCATAAAAGCTCGTATTATACCGTCTTTCAGAAGATAGAAATTATCGTTAAAGCTTTTTTTTTCTACGATTAGTTCTGACTTGTTTATATCCGTTATATTAAAATGCCCTACGAAGTTATGTGCTGCATTAACGTCGATGTTATATCTTACGGCGATATTTTCTACAAAAGGATTCATGGTGCAAAGTTACAAGGATTGCTTGCATTAATGATTCACATTTGTGAATAAGTGTCCGACTTATACGGCTTCCTGATATAAAGGAGTGCCGGTTTAATAAAAGACGAAGGTGTCCGATTGCCGGACACCTTCGTCTTTTGCAGATATATCTATTCCTTTACGTTTACTTGCGCAGGCGCAGAACCGCCGTACGACCGTCTGCATAACGGATACGGACGATATAGATGCCGCCGGGCATTGGGGCAAGAGAGAGTTCCGGTGTCGATGCCGACACGACTGCCGTTCCGTCGGGACGATACACGGCGATGTGCGATGCTTCGGGAGCGTAGAGCGTTCCGTCGCGGAAGCTGGGTGCGGCGGCAGTAACCGATCCGATAGAGGTATCTGTCTTTTGCGATACCGATAAGGTATAGACTTGCTGTGCGCCGTTCTCGGCAGTAACCGTGATAAGAACGGTTGCCGGAAGCGAAGCCGGAAGATCGATCGGTGCTACGCTCGCTTTGCTATGGCTGGCGATTGCTTCGATCGAAGAGAGCGCTTCGTGGACATCCAACACATATTCGTATGTATAGACATCCGGTTTCAGAAGGATCTCTGTCCCGTTTACTTTCAATTGGCGTAAGGTGGCATCGTCGCTTTTAGGTGCTTCGCCCAAAACCTTATAGCCGATTTGGAAGAACTGGATGCCGCTGCCAGCCGAATAGACATATAGGGTGGCAGCCTCGGGTGCGGTGTAGACGATCTTGTTGGCGCTCTGGCTATGGACAACTTCTTTACCGTCGTGGATATTGACCGTTCTGCCCTTGTCGCCGGCATTGCTGTATAGGATGATTTCGCTTTTGCCGGGTATGGTGAATTCCATACAGCGTTGTTCGGTATTTCCACCGCCTTTCACGTCCAAACATTTGGTAAAGTCGAATCCGTCGATACTCATACTGGCGTTGGAGAAACTTACCGGTTTTGCCGATGTCGCCTTTATAGTCAAGCCATCGTTGGTAAACGTCGCGGATTTTTCTCCGCTTTCATTCCATTCGCTGAAATTCCATGTCTTGGACGATACGACGATTACTTCGCCGCCTTCGTCTCCTCCGCCGTCACCTCCCGATTCTATTTCGCCGATTGTCAATGGCGAGGTGAGTGTCGCTCCGGCTCCGTTCCCGCTGTCCGTAACAACGCTTTCCACCAACGTGGCATCGTAGACGGAGAGGGTATAGGGCGGAATGAATGCCGAACCTCCCGATCCGGTCGTATTGCCGGTGCAGTTGTCGAAATGGCATCCGATAAATTCTACGATGTCGGGGGCGGAAGTTTTGCTGTACGATTTATAAGGATCGTTTACACCGATGAATGCAGAGTGTTCTGCCCGTACATTGGCTTCTACTCCTCCGCCGATGCAGTAGTGCGAACGCTCGCTGTTGTACAGGCAGTTGGCGATATGGATTTTCCCGTAACGTACGCGGGGCATGCGCTCTACGCATCCTTTGCCCCAGTGGCAATTGTTGAATGTGATATTCAATTTTCCGCGGTCGCCGGTCGCCGAGTCGGAACTGCCGATCAGGTTGCTGTAAGAGTGCGATTTGGTAGGGTCGGCATCCGACGCGCGGACTTTGCTTCTCGGTTCGTACGTGTCGGAGAGCGAAGTGTAGCGGAACTGGCACCACGTGATGCTGACAAAGTCGGTCGCGCCCTTGATGTCCAAGTTCCCGTCCAGCCCGTCGATAAATTCGCAATGGTCTATCCAGATGTGGCTGCATTTGTCGAGGCATACGAGATCGTATCCGTCCACGTCGTGCGAACCGGGACCCTGAAATACGATATTCCGGATAATCAGGTTTTCGCAGTTCGTGATATTGAAGATTCCGGACGTGGTTTTGTCGATAGAGCCGGTGCTTTTGAGCATCGCTCCCGGTTCGCCTACTAAGGTCTTATTGGATACCTCCTTGATGCTTTTTACCGAAGGTACTTCGATTGTGCCTTTTACGACGATGACTGCGGCTTTGTCGCCCGAAAGGGCATCGGTCAATTCCGATAACGAAGTTACCGTGATCGGTGCGGCGTTGCCGCCTCCGGTAAGTTCGTAGTTGTAGGAAGCCCATCCCACCGGAGCATTTTTGTCGTATTTCGAGAGTGCGGCATTTGCCGGAATCACTCCTGCGAATGTGAGGAGAAGGCAGATCAGGTTTCGTATATTCATGGTTGTAATTGATTTTATCTCTACAAAGGAACAAACAAACGGAAGTCCGGAGGTATAAAATTTAGTTTTTTTATGGTATAATATGGTCGTGCGTATGGGCGGTAAAGGCAGAATGTACATTTAGTTGTATGGATAGTCGAAGAGGTCGAAATCGGTGATTTCCAATCATAACTAATTTTGTGTATTCCAAAAATGATTGTACCTTTGCGACATCAATTCGATACTAATGGGTAAGATACAAAGCATATTGCCGTTCTCTTTTGTTGCTGCTTCTGTTAGCGACAGCTCGATTTTACCCCCCCCCATGCGCATTTAACATATTATAAATCAATTATTTATATAATCTTGCGCTTGCGTAGGACGCGTTTGTCGTGCCTTCTTCTTGCTCTGTTGTCCGATGCGGGAAGAGGCTGCAATCGTATTGTCAAAAGCCGGGGATACTATCCTGCAATATCCTGATACTAATCGAACAAGTTACTAACAAACAAAAATAAAACTCTTATGAAACAACGATTACTTACATTACTTGTCGCCCTTTGTGTAGCCGTAGGCGCTTACGCCTTCGAGTTCGGCGACCTCACCTACAACGTTACAAGCAACGTAGAGCCCTATACCGTTGAGGTTGCGAGACAATCCTCGTATAATAATTATCCCGGTCTTACCTCCGTAACGATTCCCGAAACGGTTACTTACAATGGAAAGACCTATACTGTAACAGGTATCGGAGAAAGGGCATTCCAAAATTGCTCCGATCTTACCTCTGTCATTATCCCCGAGGGCGTAACGAGCCTCGGCGATTATGCTTTTTTCTCGTGCCGCGGACTTGCCTCTATTACTATCCCCGAAACTGTAACGAGTATCGGAGACGTGATTTTTTGTTATTGCACCTCTCTGAAATCTCTTATTATTCCCGATGCGGTAGAAAAAGTTGGAGTGGGAGCCTTCATGTCTTCCGGAATTGAATCTATCACTTTCGGTAAGGGTTTAACGAGTATTCGTGCCGGTGTTTTCGACGGTTGCAAAGAACTTACTTCTATTGTGGTAGCCGGAGAAAATAGTGTGTATGATAGTCGTAACAATTGTAATGCGATTATTGAAACGGCTACTAACGAGTTGATTACCGGATGTAAAACAACTGTTATTCCCAATGATGTAACGAGTATTGGATTCAGTGCTTTCTCACAATGCCTCGGATTGGAATCTATCGTTATTCCAGAGGGGGTAACAGAGATTAAAGCCTGGGCTTTCGACGGGTGCACCGGTCTTACTTCTGTTTCTATCCCCAGCACTGTAACGGAGATCGGAAATGTTGCTTTCGCAAATTGCACGGCTCTTAAATCCATGATTTGTTTGGCAGAGGTGCCGCCGACTTGTACTGAAATGACTTTTGATGGCGTACCGGGCGATATTCCGTTGTATGTGCCCGATGCTTCGGTAGGAGCGTACAAGGCGGACTTTATATGGTGGTTCTTCGATATACGGGCTGTATCGGATATCCCGTCCGGAATAAAGCATATTACCAACGACGGGCGACTTCCGTCCCGTAAAGTGATCCGTGACGGGCAAGTGCTGATACTGTGTAACGGCAAGGTTTATACCTTGACAGGACAGGAAATACGATAATTCGTCCCCGACGGGCAAACGATATTCGAGGGGTTGTGTCGAAACGTAAGTTTTGATGCAACCCCTTTTCGGTGCGCCGGATGTGCAGCAATGGCATGTTGCGCAGGTATGCATCTTCCGAAAAAAACGGTATCGAACTTGAATGTGCGTTCGATACCGTTTGTATGGGATGAGATCGGCGGGATCTATGATTTCTGCATCTGTACCCGTTGTGTGGCAGGTTGGGAAGCGTTGCGGGTCTCTACGGCATCTACCACATTCTGTGCCAGTTCATGGAACGCCAATCCGGTGATGCTGTCATCGAGGGCGACCGGATGACCTGCATCTCCGCTTTCGCAGATGCTTTGTACCAGAGGTATCTGTCCGAGCAGGCGTACGCCTAATTCTTCTGCCAGCCGTTTGCAACCCTCTTTGCCGAAGAGATAATAGCGGTTTTCGGGAAGTTCGGCAGGGGTGAACCAGCTCATGTTTTCTACTAATCCGAGTATAGGCACGTTCACTTTGTCGCCCATAAACATACTGATGCCTTTGCGGGCGTCAGCCAATGCTACTTCCTGCGGGGTGCTGACGACGATAGCTCCGGTTATCGCCAATGTCTGGACAAGGGTGAGGTGTATGTCGCTGGTTCCCGGCGGCAGGTCGAGAACGAAATAGTCGAGTTCACCCCAATTGGCGTCGGTGATCAATTGTTTCAGCGCATTGCTTGCCATACCGCCGCGCCAAAGTACGGCACTGTCTTTTTGTACGAAGAATCCGATGGAAAGAATTTTTACACCGTATTTCTCAATGGGTACGATGTAGTCGTGTCCGTCGATGTTCTCGCTGTAAATCGGTTCGTCTTCGATGTCGAACATCTTAGGGGCGGACGGACCGAATATGTCGGCATCCAGCAATCCCACCCGATAGCCCATGCGGGCGAGGGCGACAGCCAGATTGGATGCGACGGTCGATTTGCCTACGCCTCCTTTGCCGGACGATACGGCGATGATGTTCTTGACCCCGGGCAGAGGATTCTCCTGCTGCACGCGCGGAGCCTGTTTGTATTTGACGGCGATATTGCCTTTGATCTCTACTTCGTCGCCTACATAGGTGAGTATGGCGGTTTCGGCGGCTTTTACGACCGATCGCATGAACGGGTCGTTCTGTTTTTCGAAAATGAGAGAGAACGATACTTTATTGCCGTCGATACGGATATCGTCTTCTACCATTTCGTTTGCCACCAGATCTTTCCCGTTGCCGGGGTAGCGCACGGTAGCCAGTGCGTCGAGAATGAGTTTGGGATATATAGCCTGCATCGTGAAATAGTTTATAATGACATTATAATGCGTTTTACCCTTTGTTGGTTTGGTTTCCGCTCCGTTTCCCGCGGTTGAAGCTGCGGTACGAATCGTATTCGATCTCCACGTCGGGTTCGATCCATGTTTCGCGCGGTTCGCAGACGAAGCGGATATATTTGATGTTCATCCCCCGTTCGAGCCATTGCTGTTCGTAGAATGTCTTGATGCCCAGAATATCGTCGTCGATACCGGAGTGGTACAGGTCGTCGGTGCTGAGCAGCACGGGGAGGTTGTTGGCTTTTACCATCTCGCAGGTGTAGGTGTACATGAACGGGCTGTCGCTTTTTAAATGAACGATACCGTTGTCTTTCAGAATGTTCCGGTATAACTCCATGAAGCGTGTCGAGGTAAGCCGTTTGCGCACCTTTTTCATTTGCGGATCGGGGAATGTAATCCAGATTTCGGAAATCTCGCCTGCCCCGAAAAACTGATCGATCAGTTCGATATGGGTACGAAGAAAGGCAACATTCTGCAATCCTTCTTCTGCGGCTTGTTTGGCTCCGGTCCACATGCGGGCGCCTTTGATATCGATACCGATGAAATTCTTTTCCGGATAGCGGCGTGCCAGCCCGACGGCATACTCGCCTTTCCCGCATCCGAGTTCCAATACGATGGGATGGTCGTTTTTGAAAAAAAGTTCGTTCCATTTGCCTTTCATTTCAAATCCGTGGTCGCGTAACGCCGCGAACGGGAATTGAAATACGTGGTCGAACGAATCCATTTCGTCGAATTTTTTGAGTTTGTTCTTACCCATAAAATAGAACTTTTGAATGGTCTGTGTTAATGACGGCGCACTTTGATGTTGTGTAACGAACCGTCGTGCAATATGGCTGAAACGATATAGTCGCGTTCGAGGAAAAACGAGGTGTCGATCGAGCATGTTTTTCCGGCAGGCGCATCGTTATAAAGTACGATACCTTGATAGTTGTAGATGGTCAGCTGCCCGATGATGTCGGACGATTCGATGTTCAGAACATCGCCCGTAAAGAACAGGTTCAGCCGCCGGTCGTCCGTCGGAGTCTCTACCGAGGCGAATTCCATGATCTTGAATCGGTTCCATATATCCGTCGCGCGATAAGATTCGAGCATTTCGTGGAGGACATATAAGGTGCATTCGTTTTGTGCGACACCGTCGAATACATCTGCTCCCAATTCGGGCGGGTAGGCTTCGCTATAAATCTCGTCCAATCCGGAGCATCCGGCAAATGCATTGTCGTCGATAAAGACGATCGACGGCGGCAGCATGGCTTGGGTAAGCGAGGTGCCGTAGAATTGCCAGCGTCCGATCTCTTTCGTCCCGTTGAAAAACTGGATTGAGGTCAGAGCCTTGCATCCCGACAGGGCGAAGTCGCCGATTTTGCGTACGGTCGAAGGTATGTAGATCGACCGGAGGCTTTCGCAATAGTAAAATGCTCCGTCGCCGATATTCCGTACCGTCCACGGCAGTTGTATATCGGACAGGTTGCGGCATTGGGCAAAACATTCGTCGGGGAGCCGGGGGATGGATGTCTGTTTCAGATTGGCTCGGAGCAGGTTCTCGCATTGGGCGAAACAAGACTTGCCGATCTGTTGCAGAGATCCCGGCAAGATTACTTCCGTAAGTTGTTTGCAGTTGCTGAATGCGTTTTGCCCGATCGCTTTCAGCGGGTGAGCCGACAGATCGGCGACAGTCAGGCGGTCGCATCCGTCGAATGCATAGGCTCCTATTTCGGAAATCGAGCCGGGGAATGTACATTCGAGCCGGGAGCATCCTAAAAAGGCAAAATCGCCGATGGTGAATGTCGAAGAGGGAAACGCTACACTTGTCAGTTGTTCGCACTGGCAGAAAGCCCCGTCGCCGATCTTTACCGTCGTTTTCGGCAGATAGACCGTTTTTAAGGCGGCGAATCCGGCAAAACATCCGGCAGGGATCTCATTGGCGGCGAATGTCCGTTCCGTACCGAACAGGTAGCTGTCGCTTTGATAAGCGAAGATTTCGCAGTTGCTCAGATCGAGATATTCTATCTGGCGTTGCGAATCGCTTAGAAAACGGAGGTCGCGTGCATCGACATATCCGCGCAGGGACAACTGTGTCGGTTGTGTCTGCGCAAGCTGGCTTTCAAGTTCGCCCGGCTTTAAACTTAACGACAACTGTGCCCGTCCCGACAGGGGCAGGAGGGAAAACAGGAGGATGAGAGCTGTAAAAATCCGGGTGGTCATGTGTCTCGTTTTGTTTCGTATCTGTACCGATAGTCGGGCAAAGTTACTTAAACGGAATAGTTTTTACAATCTATTTGGCGAAATTTCGTATTTCGTTGTCGGGGCGGTTAGATACGGTTGTCGATATGTATGATGTTCTCGACGATAAAGAGGTCGCGGATATCCGATTTCTGAATATCTATATCGTCGTAATCGGGATTTGCACTTCGTAAAACGACGTATTTCGGATTGTTGTGCTTTCGGATATACTTGACCATGCGGTAGTCGTCGAGAAGAATGACGTAGATCTGCCCCCAGAAAATGAGATCGGGATTGGTGATTTCGCGGATGGCGATCATATCGCCGTTGCAGATGACCGGTTGCATGCTGTCGCCGCTCACCTTGACGATACTGCAATCGGAGTTGATCGACGGAACATTGATGCTGCCGATTACCAGATCGGAAGCGAACATCCGTTCGCGGGCGAAATTGCCGGCGGTCACGTCTATCCCATATACTTTCGCCCCTTGCAGCGGGTTGGCGGAGATCGCTTGCATCGGGATCGAAACGGTAGGGATGCGGCATTCGTTTGTCACCGGTACGGTTATGTCGTTGCCGTCCCACATCGACCCTCTGTCGAAATGGAGCCATTGATCCGAGACTTTTAACTTGACGACGATTTTGTTGAGAAGCGAATCTCTGATAATCTGTTTTCCCGATAAATATTTGGATAAATTGGACGGATCGATTCCGATTTTTTCGGCGAATTGAGACTGGGATAAGTTCAACTCCTGCATTACCTGTTTGATACGTTGTATCTTTTTCTCGTTATCCATAAGTGTTGTTTTATGTAGGTGTGGTATTTTTACTATATTATACCATTGTTTTCTGGTTTAATAACCCTATATTTGTCTCGGTTTAACCGGTAAACCGCCGAAAGATAGTAATTATATTTTATAATGTATTTATTATCAATTATTATTTAACAAGAAGTAACAAGCTTGAAAATGGGTATTAACCCATATTGAGTGTTAATTGGGAATGATGGCTACGATAAGAATAGGTAAAAAACAAATCGTTGATGCCTTTTTTCAACTTGTTACTCTTTTTATGTAAAAGCGAAATGGTAGAAGTAACGGCGGATTATATAGCTATGTTGGCGGCAGGAGGATTTATTGCTTCCGGATCGACGAGGTTGTTTTCAGACAATTTGTCGCAGACGTATGAAATCGGGATAGAAGGTACGGCGTATGAAGTGTGGTACGATCTTCGGTTCGATGAGCAGGGGCATGTATGCCGGATGAAGTGTTCGTTGGATGCGTTGTACGACGATACGCCCATGTCGGTGGTCGGTTCCATGCGGTCGGCTCACGAGCGGGCAATGAACATAATCAATACTTTTCTGGATGGCGCCGGGATAATTTATAAATAGAACTTCATGACGGCGGGAGCCGGTCGTTTCATACAAATGCAATGAAACTGAAAAATCCATGAAATGGAACCATTCTACTTTTGGCAGTGAAAAAAGAAACTGTTGATAAGAATGGATTTAAGTTTACTGCAAAAGTGCCTGGCACTTTCTGTTATTGTTTTTTCAACCGCTCGTATGGAAGCGGGGATATTGAAAGGTCTGGTATATGACCGTACGACTCAAGAACCGTTGATCGGTGTTTCCGTCCTTACAGATAAATCGAATATAGGAACGGTTACGGATATTGACGGATTTTTTTCTTTCGACTTGCCGGCTGGCAGGCATAATCTCACTGTAAAGTATGTAGGCTATAACGATACGATTATAAATAATGTAGTGCTTGGCAGGGATACATTGGTTCTGGATATAGCTCTGAGTCCGGATGTTCGTTCGTTGGGCGAAGTGACAGTGACGGCAATGGTGAGGAAAGACACCGAAACGGCGCAGGTCGAGCAACAACGCAACAGTTCGGTCGTGCAATCCGGTGTATCTGCCCAGCAGGTGGAAAAAACACAGGACAAGGATGCTTCGGAAGTTGTTCGCCGAATACCGGGAATATCCGTTATCGACGAAAAATTTGTCATGGTAAGGGGTCTGTCCCAACGGTATAATAATGTCTGGCTCAACGGGAGCGCGGTGCCCAGCTCCGAAGCGGATTCGAGGGCGTTCTCTTTCGATATTATTCCGAGTTCGCAGCTCGATAATATTACGATTATCAAAAGTTCTGCGCCGGAGTATCCTGCGGATTTCACCGGCGGCTTTATTCTGGTGAATACCAAACAGCAGCCGGTGCGGAGCGGCTTTGATATAGGTATCGGTGTCGGTTTGAACGATAAGACCCATTTCAGGGCATTCAAAGGCATGAATGGACATTCTTCTTTTCCGTCTCAGAGGTTGAATGTCTATCCGGGATATGATGGCAGAATCAGTCTTACGGATAATGCATTCAACAACAATTGGAAAGTCAGGACGCTGCACCCTGTTGCCGATTTGAAACTTAACGCGAGTTATACCGGCACCTGGCGTTTTTATGACGGACTGAGGTTGGGATTGTTGGCTGCCACTAACTTTTCGAGTACGTATCGCACCGTATTGGACATGGAAAATTCTTTGTATGGACCGTATGACACGTCCAACGATAAGGATGTGCCGTTGAGAAAGGCGACCGATAACCAATATGCCCATGATATTCGTGTCGGTGCCATGCTGAACTTGTCATTGCATCCGGCAAATAATGGCAGTTGGTTTGAATGGAAAAATGTTTTCAATGTTATAACGAAAGATCGGTATTCCGACCGGACCGGCTTCAATGCCCAGTCGGACAATATCAATGATATGGAGTATTATCATTCCTCGCGACCTGCTTTCAATACCCAGTTCACAGGTAAACATCCCTTTGACAAGGATTATGTCGATTGGAGCGTCGGGTATGCTTTCGCTCGTAGGGATTTGCCTGACCGTCGGTTGATTCAGCGTACCGACCGTACCGAACAGACTATGGGTATCTATCGTATCAGCCGCGAGTTCACGCGTCTTGATGAGCATATCGGTAGTCTTAACGCCAATTATCGCCATACGTTTCGATTTGCCGAATTTACCCCGGAACTAAAAGCGGGTGTTTATGGAGAGTATCGTACGAGAACTTACGACACTCGACAATTTCAATATGGTTGGCAGCCCGACAATACGCTTCCGGCTGGTTTCGTTTTTAGTCCTGATGTGCAGAACGAATTGCTTGTGGATGCCAATTACGGTCCTGACAAACTTTATCTTTATGAGGAGGTCAATTTTTTAAACAATTACAAGGGCGACCAGTCGCAGTTGAGCGGTTATGTAAGTTTCAATATCCCCTGGCGGATGTTTGCACTCTATGCCGGCGTGAGGTATGAATTCTGCTATCAGGTATTGAAGATGAATACACGTCAGTATGAGGAGAGCTATCATAGCACCACTTATACGTATAGCGATTTCTTCCCGTCGGTAAATGCCGTATGGCGTATCGACAGCCGCAATCAACTTCGTGCGGCGTATGGACGTTCGACCAATCGTCCGGAGTTTAGGGAACTTTCCTCCTCGGTCTACTACGATTTCGACCTCGGCAGTTCCGTAATGGGTAATTCGGACTTGAAAGCCGCATATATCGACAACCTCGACCTTCGTTATGAATTCTATCCTTCGAAAGGCGAACAGGTGTCGCTCGCTCTGTTTTACAAACGGTTTGTACATCCGATCGAGTGGACATATACGGTAGCCGGAGGCACCGATCTGATTTATTCGTTTGTCAATGCCAAAGGTGCCGACAATTACGGAATTGAGCTTGATATCTGTAAGTCGTTCGATTTCATCGGTCTGGAAGATCTTTCGTTTTCTTTCAACGGTGCATTGATAAAGAGTAAGGTACGGTTCGAAAAAGGAGGCAATAATATCGACCGACCGATGCAGGGACAATCTCCTTATTTGATAAACACCGGGTTGTTCTATAACAATTCTGAAAAAGGATGGAGTGCAGCCGTTCTTTACAACCGCATCGGCCGGCGCATTATCGGGGTCGGTAATCGTTACGGTACGGCATCCGACGGCTCGGCACGCAATATCCCCAACTCCTACGAAATGCCGCGTAACAGTCTCGATATATCGCTTGGTAAGAAACTCGGACACTGGAATCTGAAACTATCGGTGCGTGATCTTCTTGCCGAGCGTTATCTTTTCAAACAGATGGAAACCGTCACCATTAACAATAAAAGCAAGGCTGTCGAGGAGATAACCCGTAGCTATCGCCCCGGCAGAAGTTACAATATTACAATCTCTTATGAGTTTAAATAACCAATTATCAAAAATTTAAGAGTATGAAAACTAATTTTTCAAAACTGGTAAAGCTCTTTGTAGCAGGAGCTGCTGTCGTGGTATCGTTTTCGATGGCATCGTGTTCTTCGAACGATGAACCTACCTCTACGTCCCAAGACCCGGACGTAACGTACAAAGGAAATGTGGCATATAGTAACGGGATTCTTTTCAACGAGGGGAAAGAGCTCGGCAACGGTGCGCAGCATTACCATTTCACCGGAGACGTAACTCTTGAAAAGGGCACGTATCTTCTGAAAGGCTGGGTGTATGTCGATAACGGTGCGAAGCTCCGTATTCCCGCCGGAACTGTAATCAAGGGCGACAAACAGACTATGGCGGCTCTGATCGTAGAGCCGGGTGGATATGTTGAAATGAATGGCAGCAAGGAGTCGCCGGTGGTCATGACTTCGGCACAGGCTCCCGGTAGCCGTCGTCCCGGTGACTGGGGCGGACTTATTATCTGTGGGCGTGCCCGTAACAATCAGAACACCATGCAGATCGAAGGCGGACCTACGACAATCCACGGAGGCGACAACGATAACGACAATTCCGGGGTATATCAATATGTGCGTGTCGAGTTTGCCGGTTATCCTTTCGATACCGACAAGGAAATTAACGGTATTACTTTCGGTTCGGTAGGAAAGGGTACGATAATCGACCACATTCAGGTGTCTTATTCCAATGACGATTCTTTCGAATGGTTCGGTGGTGCGGTCGATTGCAAATATCTTGTAGCCTACAAGGGATGGGACGACGAGTTCGATACCGATAACGGATTTAGCGGCACAGTGGAATATTGTCTCTCGGTGCGAGATCCCCGTATTGCCGATACATCGCAATCCAATGGTTTTGAAAGCGATAACAATGCAAGCGGTGCCGAGACCACACCCTTTACCACAGCCAAGTTCCGTCATGTAACATTCATTGGCCCGATGACCTCCAAGAATGCCGGTTTCGAGAATACATCGGAATATATCACTGCCGGAAGCGTATATCCTAATAACGGCTCTAAACTCGGTCTCTTTCAGGCAGCCATGCAGATACGCCGCGGCAGCAAACTGAATGCGGAGAATCTGCTTGCCGTAGGATACCCCATCGGGTTGATAATAGACGGTGAAAAAGGTAATACGGTCAAATATGCACAGAATGGCGATTTCATCCTTGACAACATAATTTTCGCGGGTATGGGGGTGATCGGTACCGATCGGAACAAACTCTATGAAGATTATTTCTACGATTATGCTACCGGCACGGAAGATAGGACGCGCGATTCTTTTTCCCATACATTCTTCCTCTCCAATCCGAACAACAAGGTGATGACTGAGGAGCAACTCAACCTTACCGACCCGATGAACGTAGGACAGAATTATTGTCCGGTATCGTCCCTGCTCGACAGCGACGGCGGATATGTCGGAGCATTCCGTGATGCTTCCGATAATTGGCTTGAAGGTTGGACCTGCTTCGATCCCCAAAACATGGAGTATTGATGGTCTCCGGGTTCTTTGCTTTGGAATTGTAGGAAACAGAAAGGGGTTGTCTGATCGGACAACCCCTTCTTGTTTTTATTAAAGAAACGATTAAGCGTTTACTTTTGCCATGTGGGCGATGAGTTCGAGAACTTTGTTGGAGTAACCGATCTCGTTGTCGTACCAAGATACAACTTTTACGAAAGTATCCGTCAAAGCGATACCAGCTTTTGCATCGAAGATAGAAGTGCGAGTGTCGCCGAGGAAGTCGGAAGATACGACTGCATCTTCGGTATATCCCAGAACACCTTTCAATTCGCCTTCGGAAGCTGCTTTCATAGCTGCGCAGATTTCTGCATAAGTAGCCGGTTTAGCCAAATTAACTGTCAAGTCTACAACCGATACGTCCAAAGTCGGAACACGCATAGACATACCCGTCAATTTGCCGTTCAATTCGGGGATAACTTTACCTACTGCTTTTGCTGCACCCGTAGAAGAGGGGATGATGTTGCCGGAAGCTGCACGGCCACCGCGCCAGTCTTTCATAGACGGACCATCAACTGTTTTTTGAGTAGCGGTAGTAGAGTGAACCGTAGTCATCAAACCGTCGGTGATACCCCATTTGTCGTTCAATACTTTTGCGATAGGAGCCAAGCAGTTGGTCGTACAAGAAGCATTGGAAACGAATTGAGTTCCTTTTACATAAGAATCGAAGTTTACGCCGCATACGAACATCGGGGTGTCGTCTTTCGAAGGAGCGGACATAACAACGTATTTAGCACCGGCTGCGATGTGAGCTTGTGCTTTTTCTTTTGTCAAGAAGAGACCGGTCGATTCAACAACATATTCTGCGCCGATTTCGTTCCATTTCAAGTTTGCAGGATCTTTTTCTGCTGTAACGCGGATTACTTTACCGTTTACGATCAGTTGGCTTTTTTCAACGTCAGCTTCGATAGTGCCGTCGAATTGTCCGTGCATAGTGTCGTATTTCAGCATATAAGCCAAATAGTCTACCGGACAGAGGTCGTTAATACCTACAATTTCAATGTCATTTCTTGTTTGGGCAGCACGGAAAACAAAACGTCCGATACGGCCGAAACCATTGATACCTACTTTAATCATTGTAATTAAACTTTAAATGTTATTGAATGAAAATCAAAATTTTTTTACCTTATATAAAACTCTTTTGTCTAAAAGCAAAAAAATGTGTTTCTTTGCCGTAGAAAATTGTTCAGCATCCGCACGGTGTGGAACAACCGCAGAGTGTAATTAACAGAACAATAAGTAAATAAACGATATTTTTCATCTTGTTTCTTATCTCTGTTTTTTAATTCGGCACAAAGGTAGCGTTTTTTTTTGAATAAGTATTCATGCAAAAGAAAAATAAAAGAAAAATTTCTTTATTTGTTTTGTTGTATGAGTGATGGTACGAAACGATTGATATGTTTAATGTTATATTTCTAATTGTAAATGGTTATGAAAAGCAAATTTCTTTCAGAATTTAAGGCGTTTGCTATGAGGGGCAACGTCATTGACATGGCAGTCGGTGTGATTATCGGTGGTGCCTTCGGTAAAATCGTCTCTTCGGTGGTTGCAGACATCATCATGCCGCCGATAGGTCTGTTGATCGGAGGCGTGAACTTTACCGATTTGAAGTGGGTAATGAAGCCGGCGGAAGTAGTGGACGGTGTAGAGAAAGCGGCTGTTACGCTCAACTATGGAAACTTCTTGCAGGCAACCTTCGATTTTCTGATCATTGCATTCTCGATATTCTTGTTTATCAAATTGATTGCTAAACTTTCGAGAAAGAAAGAAGAACCGGTAGAAGCAGCTCCTGCACCGGCTCCTGTACCCGAACCGTCGGATGAAGTGAAGTTGCTCACCGAGATCCGCGATCTTTTGGGAAAAGACCGGAAATAATCCACGAACCTGTTTGAACAAAAAAACGCGCCGGTTTTCCGGCGCGTTTTTTTTGCTTGTATATACGTGTGATTAATATTGTTCTTTCTCGTTCGGGAAGTCTTGTGTCTTTACATCTTGGATATAATGTTGCACACCTTCTGTAATGATTGTACTCAGATCGGCATAGCGGCGCAGGAACCGGGGCGAAAAACCTTTGTTGATACCCAACATGTCGTGCATTACCAATACCTGTCCGTCTACACCGCCTCCCGCTCCGATACCGATGATGGGAATGGTAAGTTCTTGGGCTACCCGGGCAGCCAATGCGGCAGGAATCTTTTCGAGAACGATGGCGAAGCAGCCTATCTCTTCGAGAAGATGCGCATCCTCGATCAGCTTCCGTGCTTCGGCTTCCTCTTTGGCACGTACGGTATATGTGCCGAATTTATTGATCGATTGCGGTGTAAGTCCGAGGTGTCCCATAACCGGAATACCTGCACTAAGAATCCGTTCGATAGATTCCCGTATTTCTGCACCACCTTCCATCTTTACGCAGTCGGCGTGTGTCTCTTTCATAATACGGATAGCGGATGCGACAGCCTCCTTCGAGTTTCCTTGATATGACCCGAATGGCATATCGACCACGACCAATGCGCGTTTGACGGCGCGTACAACCGATTTGCCATGATAAATCATTTGGTCGAGTGTGATCGGAAGAGTAGTGACATTACCCGCCATGACATTCGATGCGGAGTCTCCGACAAGAATGGCGTCTATGCCTGCTTGATCGATCAAAGTTGCCATGGAGTAGTCGTATGCGGTAAGCATGGATATTTTTTCACCTCTCTGTTTCATCTCGATGAGGCGATGAGTAGTCACTTTACGTGTATCTTCTGTATAAGTAGACATAAAATAAGGTTTTAAAATTTCGTGCAAAGGTGCGCAAATTTTTTTAATAAAACATCTGATGCGATGAAGATTTCATATTTTAGACTTTATCGGTTTGACAGACTGTTTCTTTTCCTCATGTAAACTTTTGCATACTTGTTTTGCGCCTTGTCTCTGCCGATCTCTTGAAAACCGATTTTGCGATAACAGTTCATTGCTGGAATATTTTCTGCAATCACGTCCAATATATATTCAGAATACGCTGCGATCTTCATGCTTTCAAGAAGTAGGTCGGTGGCTATGCCTTGTCGGCGATACGGGGCTTTGACGGCAACGAACTCAATAAATCCCGTGCCGGACGGATAAGGCAGGGCACGTTCGAATTCCGGTTTTAGAACGAGTTTGGCGAATGAACCCTTTATCCACCCGAAATATTTGCACAATGCGTGATAGTCGGTATAAACCGCTCTGCCGGTATGGTCCGAAATGCCAGCCACTGCCACTGTCTCATTTGCTTTTTCGGCAATATAGAATCTTTCTATCCGTATGCCGGCTACAAGGGCATTAGCTACACTCTTTGGATTCTTGCAGAAGAAAGAAAAATCTTTTTTAAATCCTTCGGCAATGCAGAGGGCTATGTCGTAACGGTCGCTTTCTACGGCTTTTCTGATTATCGGGCTCTGAATATCAGAGGCTGTTTGTAGGTTGTTTTCGGGAAGCATGGGCGGATTCTTTTTGTCTGGGGAATATTTTAAATAGACTTGAATTGTCTGCGGATTTGAATTTGAGATTTCTTTCGGCTTGGAGTCTCTTAGCTGGTCCGGATCTGTCCGATTGCAAAAATAAGAAATATTCGGGTGTAACTCGCCCCTTCCTTTTTATTTCGTTCTTGATTCGGGAAGTTATGCTTTGCTCCGGTTGCTAATTCTGCTATGTGCTTATTGGGCGGGGCTTGTTGTATTTTCTTTGGCAATTTGGTAAACATGAAGAAGCATGTTATATTTGTCGGGGCTGTCCGTTTGCAGCTATACCTTATTATATATAACATGGATTATGGACAAAGAAGAACGGCAGGTTGAAAAACCGACTCCGATGTGGTTTAAGATAGTATCTGTCGCGACAGCGTTGCCCGGACTTCTCTCGCCGATATGGCTGTGGAGCAGGGATACGGTGGCAGTAGAAATTATGGCACGGAGTACGGAAGGCTGGTTGGCGATGATCTTTCCTGTTTATGCACTTGCGTCGGCGGTGTTTAGCTGGAAAAGCTATTCCCAGCGGCGGGAAGTGGCGTGGATATTACAACTGTTGTTGTGTATGGCTTACGGAGCTTTTTGTATTTCTTGAATAAAAATGAAAATATGGAGATAAATCAGGCAAGCCCGAAGTTCCGGGAAACATCCATTGCTCCGATGCACACGGTCGAGCATATATTGAACCGTACGATGGTGAATCTGTTCGGTTGCGGCAGGGCGGTAGAAGCGCATATCGAAAAGAAAAAATCGAAATGCGACTATTGTTTCGAGTCGCCGCTGTCGGAAGAGCAGATCGGGATGATAGAAAGACAGGTGAACGAAGTTATATCCCGGCATTTGCCGGTAACCGAAGAGTATATTTCGCGGGCGGAAGCCTCCGGACGTTTCGATCTGAGCCGGTTGCCCGAAGCAGCGACCGATACCCTGCGTATTGTTCATGTCGGGGATTACGATTCCTGTCCCTGTGCCGGGCTGCATGTTTCGAATACTTCCGAAATTGTCGGCAGGTTCACCATAATCAGCTACGATTATGCCGAAGGACGTCTTCGCTTGCGCTTTAAATTGAACGTTTTCGATTAGCCGAGAGCAGAGGCGAACAGGGTTCGGGCTATGCCGAGGCAGAAAAGGTGCATAGTGATGAACGTTTTCGATTAGCTGAGAGCAGAGCCGAACGGAGTTCGGGCTATGCCGAAGCGAGGCGGGGTGCATAAATATGACGTAAAAAGAGTGCTCCGTGTGGCGGAGAAGTAAAAAATAAGGGGTTGCACGCAAAAAAAGATAAGTTCTATCTACTTCTCAATCAGGGGGAACGGTAGGTAGGTAAAAAATAAATCGAAAAAACTTGTAAAAACATTTGGTGGATAAATAAAAACCATCTACCTTTGCATCCGCAAACGAAAAAACAACGGTTGCGAAAAGATCCTTGAAAGCATTACAATAGACGAAAGTAGTACGAGACGGGTATCCCTTTAAGAAGGGGATACAAAAAACAA
>UPYI01000007.1 GCA_900538555.1 uncultured Porphyromonadaceae bacterium | reverse complement strand
AACTGCATGGCATCGTAAATGGCCAAACCTGCGCTCACGCTGCCTCCCGGGGAGTTAATGTAAAGCGAGATATCTTTCTCGGGATCGGCGCTCTCGAGGTGCAGGAGCTGCGCGATAACGACGTTTGCGACGTCGTCGTCGATGGCGCTGCCCAAGAAGACGATGCGATCATTGAGCAGTCGGGAGTAAATGTCATAGGAGCGCTCGCCGTTTGCGGTTTGGTCAACAACCATTGGAATTAACATTTTTCACCTCTATATTATTTTGTTCCCAAAATTTAAATTATATTGTTGTTTGTTTTTAAGAAATCTAAGAGTTTTTTCATTAAAATGTCGTTTTGATAGTATGCAATCGTTCTGTTATCCAAAGATTTCTTATAGTCTTCAACAGATTTCTTATATTTTTCAGCTGTCTCTTCCAAAACTTTGTCAAGTTCTGCTTCGGTAACAACCATATTTTCTTTCTTAACAAGCGCTTCCAAAACAAGACGAGTTTTAACAGTTTCTTTTGCTTGCTCTGCTCTTTCTTTTCTTAAATCTTCAACATTAGAGCCAACATATTCTAAGTATTCTTCAAGTTTAATTCCTTGATAGGAAAGGCGCATTTCAAGGTCTTTCATGAAAATGTCAAGTTGTCTTTCAACCAAAATTTCAGGAATTTCAACTTCGCTTCCTTTAACAACTTGGTCAATTAAATCGTTTTCAACTTTAATCCTGTACCTCAGTCGGCTAAGGTCATATTCAATGGTCAAGAGATAGTTCTAACCCGTCATTGTATGCAGTGGGAAGGCTTCTTCCCTAATGCAACCGAGGGCAAACATCATATTACAGTTATTCCTTTCAGAGGTAAACCGACACAATTGGAAATTGAATTCTTTGGCATGGGCTTTAGCTCTGACCTTGATTTAGATGACTTTTAATTATGAGTGAAATAGGAGATAAAATCAGACAGGTTTTCAGAGAATCCGCTGTCTATAAGAATCCCGCCAACAATGAAGTATTCGTTGGACGCAATCTGCCGTCTTTCGTAAAGGACTATCTGATAGCCACACATATTGACTCTAACGGGGTACTTCGCCGTGATGCTCTTGTAAAATTTCTCGACGAACACATCCCACTCAATCCAAATGCTATTCGGAGTCGCCTTATGCAAGGAGATGTTATAACTCTGTTAACTCGCTTCGAGGTAAGTACAAACATCGCCAAGAACAAAACACAATTCCAAATCCCAGAAATGGGTATAAAGATGGCGGACACCAAAATCCCGCAGTACATAGTAGAACAAAATCCCGATGATTTAATCGATGGAGAAAAGTGGGGTATCATTAAGCTTGTTTATATTCCACCGCAGGATAAGGAGAAGGGTTATATTGAAATGTCTAAATATAAACCTTTTCGTCCGCTCGAACGTCTGGATCTCAATTCATTCAGGGAATGTCGTAAGAAATTTACCACCGATGAATGGATTGATGTGCTTATCTCGGCTATGGAGTACACCCCGTCTGCTTTTTCGGGCAAAACTCAAAAGCTGGAGTTCTTGGCACGTTTATTGCCGTTCATCGAGCCACGTCTAAATTTGATAGAACTAGCACCCAAGGGTACTGGTAAATCTTATGTTTTCGGTAATTTGTCAAAGTTCGTTTGGCTAATTGGTGGCGGTAAGGTCTCACGTGCCAAACTCTTTTATGACAAGTCACGCAAGACACCAGGAATTATGCTCCATCATGACCTTGTGGCACTTGATGAAATTCAGTCAATTACGTTTACCGATACCATGGAGATGCGCTCTATCCTTAAGAACTATCTCGAGTATGGTAAGACTAATGTTGATAATTACGAATTTATGTCTGAGTGCGGTCTGATTCTTCTTGGCAATATCCCTTTATCGGAAGATGGTTTTCCAATGTCCGATAACTATGTAGAAGAACTTCCGGAGGCATTTAAGGAATCTGCTCTTCTCGACCGATTTCACGGGTTCATAGAAGGATGGTTACTCCCGCGCATTACCAATGACATGGCGCTGTGTGATTGGACTTTGAACGTGGAATTCTTCTCGGAGGTCCTCCACCAACTTAGAACCTCAACGGAATATGCTACAATTGTAAATCAATCTATCGCAGTTCCAGAAGGTGCTGATATGCGCCACCTAAAAGCCGTAAAGCGTATCGCCTCAGCCTATATGAAGTTGCTGTTTCCACATATTCTCAAAAAGGAGGACATGGATATCGCTGAGTTCTATACTTATTGCATGAAACCTGCTGTTCATCGTAGGGATATTATTCGGCGTCAATGTGCAAACATCGACCGTGAAAGTTCCTTCTCTAAACCCATGCCAATATTTGAATTAAAGTAATGCCATCTAATACAGACATATTAAAGCTGAAAGAGCTATATGAGTCCCTCGACAGACTGCAAGAGTCCGGGGAGGATGTTGTTGCTGAAATTCGTAAAGAAATCAACAATATTGAATTGCAATATCTCAAAGAAGATGTATTTCCGGAAATGATGAAAACTCTAAGCCGTAAAATATCTTGGTTGAGGTGCTCAGTTGATATGAGTTTGCAATTCGATGGCGAAAAACAGCTTGATTATTCGTTCTGTAAATCCGGATCTACCGTATTTGTTCGTGACAAATACGAATGTAGTTCCAAAGATAATGATATTATTGAGACGCGGGAGACGCAGGAAACGGATGCTACTTATTCGGCAATTATCACTCAGGAACCTGTGTCCACATCTGCTACAAATGCTATCGTTTGCATAGTTGAATATTCTGATAAAGATATAGCTGTTTATGGCGATACCATGTGCTATTCTGAGAAATTCAAAGAGATGGGTGGATATTTCAATCCTAGACTACGCAATTGGATTTTCTCCAAGAAGCATGAGTCAGAAGTACGCAATCTTCTCAAAGACGAAAAAACAGATGAATATACCGAAAATCCTTCTCCTGCACGTGTTGGTATAGCACCTGTGGAATATGAGACAGAGCAAAGGATAACTGTACCATTTAAGAATGTTAAATGTACGTTAGAAGGTTTTCGGACCTTTTTATCTATGATAAAGAATAATCACGGGCGAAGCTATTCTCCATCTACTGTCAACGTATATTGTACATGTACAAGAAGTAATTACATGCGGAGTAAAGTCTTAAAATATCATCATTCCGGTTATCTCTATAATCTAACAGACCTACGAATACTGTCACAACTTTATGACGATGTTCAGGCTGATTTTGAGGCTAAGAGAACAAATTCTGGTTCTCCTCAAACTATTCGCCTATACATCCAGTTCATAGAGACATACTTTTTAGATAAAAAAGAGACGGATGTCGAGACAACTCACGAAACAAAAATAGTTTCGCCTATTGAGTCCATAAAAGAGGTTGAGAAGCAAACTCGTGCTCCTTGGATTGTTATAAATTCTATTTCTTTTGATAATTATATTATCTCAAGTGGTAACTCCACAGAAAAATTCATCGAATATATCAATCTTGTTGGTCCAGAATTGGTGTATCAAATGAAGATTCCTTTCCGTGGTGGCTATCTTGTTGATAAGACTAAGAACCTAAAATATATCGCATTTTGCAAACCACTAAACGGAGGCTATTGGCTCAACACTCATAGTAGCACAATAAACAAAATTGAGTTGATGAAACAAATCGGCGAATATTTTGGTATTGAAGTTGCCTTCGACATAGAAGAAAAGGATGACAACGAATCTACGGTGACATCATCTGCCACAGAAATAAAGTATTCGACTAATGTGGAACCTATAGGTCGCGCAAAGTATTCTCTGAACGGAGGCGAACCGCAGAACAAGCGTCGTACCGTGCATTCTGTTGTTTCCCTTTACATGAAACTCCACCCAAGAGTAACTTGGCGTGAGGTTCTTGATATATTTCCCAAAGAACTTCAAGGTAGTTATGGAGTTGTAAACGCCGTTGAGAACATACAGTATCGTATCAAAAAAGGGTTTGATGATGAGAATCGCTACTTTCTTGGCTCTTCTGATCAATTCACAACTATCGACGGAGTCGAGTTCGCAGTCTGCCACCAATGGGGCGGACAATTTGATAAATTCTGCGAATATGTCGAGGACAAATTCGGTTGGATTATCGAAAAAGTTTAAATTGGGACATGAAACGTATTGAAAAGACAATGACAATAGACGATATAAAGACATTGGTTGCAGCGGACGAGTCGCGAACTCTGGAACTGAAGAAAACGACCGGCGAATTGAAGGACGGGATGCATTCGGCATGCGCCTTCCTTAATACCGAGGGAGGATGGCTGATTTTTGGTGTTGCTCCTAAATCGCTGAAAATAATTGGGCAAGAAGTTACTGATAACACACAACGGGATATCGCTCAGGCTCTCGCATGGCTTGATCCGGCGGTTGATGTCTATGTCAATTATGTTGATGTGCCGGATTACCCCGGAAATAAGGTCATTGCTATGCACTTTGACGGATGGGTATGGGGAGAACGACCACATACTTTCCACGGTTGCCCTTATTACAAGGTCGAAAGCACTACTAAGGTTATGCCACATGAGATGTATGATGAGCGTATCCGTGCGCATCAGCCTCAGATGTATTCGTGGGAAAGTCAGTCTGCAGAGGGTGTTACTTTGACAGACCTGAACGAGAAACACATCAAAGGCTGCATACGTCTTGGTGTAGAAGGCGGTCGTATTCCGGCAAGTGCCATAAACACTCCGATTGAAGAGACCTTAGCAAAATGGAAACTGCTTAAGAATGGAGCACCCACCAATGGGGCTGCTATGTTGTTCTCCAACAATATTGACGAGTTCCCGCAATTCCGTTTGAGAATGGCTCGTTTCGTGGGAAACGACAAGAACGAATTTATCGACAACCAACGTGTAGAAGGCGGATTTTTTGCCCTTCTTGATGCTGGTATGTCCTTCTTCTTTAAGCACCTTAACCTCAGCGGAAAGATTACAAATCACAGCTTGCAACGTGAAGAACAGCTTGAAGTGCCATACAAGGCTTTGAGGGAAGCTCTTATAAATTCTCTTTGCCACCGTCAATGGGAAAAGTATAACTTAACAAACAGCATCGCAATATATGATGATCGCATAGAGATTGCGAATCCTGGTATATTTCCTCCGCAAATCACGCCGGAATCAATAAAGGAGCCTCATGAGTCATATCCATATAATCTGAAGATTGCCGAAGCCCTTTATAAATCAACCTACTTGGAAAGTTGGGGTAGCGGAGCCAAACGTATCATGGATGCATGCCGTGAGCAAGGTGTTGAAGAGCCTATCTGGAGATGGGACGGTGGTTTTGTGATAGTTACATTCAAACGACCTAAGCATGACCCAAGTACGACCCTAGTAGGACTTAAGTATGTCCCCACTACGGCTCAAGTTCAGCGACTGGTTGAATTGATGGGCGATGAATATATGGGTATGAAGGAAATTATGAATCTATTTAACTTTAAAAGTGTCAAACGATTCCGAGAGAACTATATCCAACCCGCATTGGCAGAAGGAGCTATCGAACGTCTATACCCAGACCAGCCAAACCATCCAAAACAGAAATATCGTTTGACTGATTCTGCAAAAGAGTGTAAGGAGAATTTATAATTCAATGAAAGAAAATACTAAGACTGTCTATTCTATCAATAATACAATATTTGCAGATGATAATGCAGTATTGAGACTTATGTATATTCTGGAAACAGGGCATACAGAATTCTTTATGGCCTTATACGATGAAAAATTCATATTCAAAACGACAATCCATAGATTAGAAAATGGTAGGTATCAATTGAATTTTTCAATTCCTGAATCATTTTCAGACTCAATAGCCATAGATGATTTCTTTAAGAAGCCAGCAGTTTTAGTAATCCCTTCACCAGGCACTAAAAATCCGAATCTTAATATTATAATTAATCAAAGTGATGTTGAGAGCGTTTCGATATCAATTAACGAAGATGGACCTCGCAATGCAACCGTAACATTAAAGGCTTTTAGAGCAGATTTTGATGATAAGATCTGGAATAGTTCCAAACAAACAGCTATCTTCAGGTTTAATCCTTCTGAGTTTAATCCATGTCATAAAGGGATTATTCATGATATAACGACAAATATTGATCAAACATATACATTCAAAAATGCTGTTAAAATTAGAATTGGTTTAAAAACATATCTTTTTTATTACGAGGAAATTTCAGAAGAAATAGGATTTTTTATCATAAAAAGTCCCGATCTGATTTGTTTTAATGAACTGGAAGAAGTTGTAGATGCTATTCGTTCAGCGTATGCCTTATTAACAGGCTATTTTATTGCAGAGAGTGTTTTTTATTTTAGCATGCAGCCTAAAAGGCGAGAAACACTCACATTTAGATACCAAAGTCTAAATTGTACAATTAATTCTAAAAAACCTATGTTGGATTATCATCATTATCAAAATGTGAGTGATAATCGAATCTTAATGACATCTGATGTTTTCGAAAAATTCGTTCAACTTCTATATAAAAATACAGAACTTCGAAGAGCGTGTATCCTCATTACTCAGGCAGGAGCGGTTGATAATATTTCTAAGGGTTGCCTTGCGTCGGTTTCACTTGAAACCATAACAACCGTTTTTAACATAGTGAAATCGAATGAACATCAGTCAGGTAAACTTAAGATGACAAAGCAATCGCTTCACAATTGAAATATGAACTACAAAAGACCGTAAAGAAATTCAAGGATAAACTTGATAAGGCTTTATGGACTAAATTATGGAATAAAATATGCAAGTTCAATGAGTTGCCCAATGCAGACAAACTAACAAATCCATTTGCGAAATTAGATATAAAACTTTCTATAGAAGAAGAGTTTTGCATTCGATGTAGAAATTTATATCTGCATGGTAATATTCCACAACCTAAAGGCAATGAATACAAGTATTTAACTCAAGATGAATTACAGTTGCTAATTGCCAACAGACTATGTATGCTTTCTGCTATACTAATACTAAAGAAAGCCGGATACAATGGATATGTTGTTGACTGGGGCGCTACTGAAATTGTTTATAAAAGGGAAATTGCAGCAGGGCATGGTAATAAACATCTTTCATTTCAACTCAGAGATATGGCAGCACAAAATGATAATGACGAGTGATATTTGGCCGTCATTCTTTCGATGCATTTGTATCACTATTTACAATTATTTTTTTTGTAGATGCTGTTAGCAGATTGACAACGTGGTAATTATATTATTGATTAGAAGACAAGTATGAGCAAATATCGAAGAACTATCGTAACGCTTGACGACACATTGTCGAAGAGGGATTATATGTTGTTTTGTGTATTTGAAAAGCTGTGGCCCGACATGGTGCAGCCGTCACCACTCCATAGCCATCCTAAAGGCAAGGACTTTAATGATGACGGAAGATTTGACATTTGCGTTCACATTGATGAGATTGATATTGATGCGAATGTGGAGGATGACCCTTTGCCATATGTTTGGTTGAAGAGTTCCGTGGAAATACTTTGGGGAGATATGAAACGCGATCCAGCCCCCGGCTGCAGCGGGTTTATGCTTAAAAAGGGAGATTATGATATTGATTCTGTGACAGAAATGCTCCCCCAATCTAAGTCTGTGCAGCAAACATGGGCTTGGTTTGACTCGCAACGCCGAATGTTTGTTTTCTTAGGAGAGCACAATATCAGGCTGAATAGAATTGGCGCCTTCACACAGAAACATTTGGGTATAAATCTTTCCGAGCATCCTTTACATATTGGCTGCATCTATGTTGTTGAGTACAGCCCGATAAAAGCCGTGCATATCGAAACAGTACCAATGATACCTGCAGTAAGATTGGAAATTGACTGGAGGAATGGGGCTGTCAGGGAAGACGTGAATGTGATAATTACCGAAAAAGTGACAGATAAGCAAAGCATTCCTCACATCTTCTCACAGCAGGTAAAAAAAGAAGAAACATTTGCTCTCGTCGAGATGAATAATCGTCCAAGGCAAATTGACATTGACATAAAAAATAATGTCGGCAAAGTTTTATATTTTCTTCGGAGTGTGTCTTTTATCAGTTCGATTGTTATCGAATCCTCCCCGAATGCGAACGAACCCAAACAGAAAACGCCGAAAATGCCGGGCACCATTGGTCTGGAGCACTATCTCGGTCCGGCTATCTTGGAGAAGGAGGCTCAGAAGAAGCGGGCCGCTATGGAGTTCGTGTACTTTGATGGAGACCCAACTCAAAAGGATAAAAACAAAAAGGATGCCGCAGGCTATATCAACAGAATGCTTGGCAAGGCGAAGAGTTGGTTAGCCATTGCGGACCCATATTTCTCCGTAGACCAGTTTCATGAATATATTGTTCCGCTAACAAACGCAGAAATGTCGAAAATTGTCATCGTCAATTGTAAAGAGCAATTAGAGACAGTGGCACATCAGATGGAAAAACCATTCCAAGAACTTGAAAAGGAAATTGAAACAATCGTCCGCGACTTTAATGCGAACCATCCTTTTTGCAAGCTTTCTGTATATTGCATTCAGGGACAGGGGCGGTTGCATGACCGCTTCATCCTAACGGAAAAAGAGGGTTGGCAGATTGGCTCATCACTGAGCGAGTTTGGAGCAAGGGCATGCTGTATAATTAAACTCTCTGACAGTGCCCACATGGAATTAAGTAAACTTATCAACGGATGGTGCTGTGAGCAGATATCCAATATAATCAACTAAATGACTGATCATGGAACGGAAAGATTTGTTTCTAAATAACAACCTATCTGCAATGTTGTCTCGTCTGCAGATGAGTGAATACGAGATGACCTCTGAGGAGCAAAAAGAACAGGCATTGCTGCAGCAGCATGCTGAGGCAATCATGCGCGAACCAGAGAAATCGATAAATGCGGAGGAGTTAATAAATCATAGTGCCAGGTTCTCTCATATTGATGCAAGTACGCTAAAACTGATTATCGAAGAAACGGATGCCGAGTTGCTGAAAATGCTACCTATGTTGGAGAATGCTGCAACCATGATTTTGTTGCCGCCCGAGATATTGATTGCTGGTCGGGAATTGATTGCCAGCGGTAATTATGCCGGATTGACTGCCATTTTGAACGCCTTGCGCTACGTGCCGTTGCAAACAGCCTTTTGCTATGGCATAAGACATCATTGTGATTTTTGTCAGGTGCTGAAATCATTGGATTTGGACAAGTTGAAGTTTCCTCATTCTTTTCTTATGGCATTCTTCGACCGTTGGTTTGAATGGATTACACAGGTTGGCAACAATCTCTTGAGCTATGAGGATGTAAGGGGAAATTATGACAGGAATGAAAGAGCACAAGCACTGAAAAAAGAGGGACTGGCAATCAAAGCAGAATGGGAAAAAGATTTGCCCACAATGATACATGAAATTGTGGCGGCATTCTCTCTGTATCTCAGCGTAGAAATGATGCTTTCACATACAACTCGGAAGTATTTGCGAAATGACATATTGGTCAATCCTTACAGTTCCAATTTTAATCATTGCCTTGAGTTGTTATGGGACGAGTTGTCGGAGGCAGCCACGTTTGAGCATATGGTTGACAAGGATTTGAATCTGAATATGATGATGTTGATGGTCAATAAAGCGGTGGCCAACGGTGACTCGATATTTGGTCGAAAAGTTTTTGATAAATTGTTATTTTGCCTATTGAACAACAACTTCAGTGGCATGGAGAAGAACTCGCAGCTCGATGAGAAACGGCAAAGAGAGATTGCCGAGTTGATACTCCTGATTAATCCATCACTTGATTTCATGCAGGAAGTCAACCGTGTTACCACACGTTTTCAAGGTTGGAACATTGACTATAAACAGGTGTATAATGAAGCAAGGAGAGAGGCTTATTTGATGTGCAGCCTTTTCAGAGTATTTGAAATCCGAAAATTCAATGATAGCACATTATTTACTCATTGGAAAATTTTGCTGGATATTTGCCTGTGGGAATATCAGCGCTGCGACAATGAATACATTCTACATGATGAATTTAATGTGCCTTTCTGTATTGCCGCCAAGATTGCCGAACAATTGAATAATGATGATTGCCGAGAATATCTGCACGATATTGTTATAAGTAATGTGCTGAGTATTGTTTCTTTACTTAAAGTGTTTTCGGGATGCGACATCACGCTTTCTATAAATACAACTAGACGCTTAATGCAAAGAATTGAAAATGAGTGGCCGTCAGCAGCAATGCTGATGAATGTAAGGGGACAGAGTGTACTCAAATCAAAAATAGAGGCTTTCATTGAACAGATAAAATTACAGTCAACATCCCAATAATCTGACAGAGTTTATCATTGTCAAATTGCCATTACCAATATCTTTGTCAAGACGGACAGGAAGGATGCCGGCGTATGATTTGACATTATCGTCATTACCAGGACGTCCAAAACCAACGCCAAAATCAACCAGATATCGGATGCTTTTATTCCAAGGCTTCATTATCTTTCTTAGAAGAGAATTGAGTCGAATTCGCAAAATCTATTGGATAATTTAGCGAATTGGAAGATTCTTCATGTTGTTCCCTTGGAGGACGATATATATATGCATAGAATGATATTTGAACACTGTCTGAAATGAGATTTCCTTGTAAATTATAAATATCCACTGGAAGAGATAAATCAATCACATCCTTCATTGTATTTCATATACGTTAGTTCATATTTGCTGCTATGAGCTTCAACAAAAATGTTCGCTATACAAAATCCTTGGTCATCTTTCATGAGAAATTCTATGATTTTGGGGATGACTTTTTCAATTAGCTGGAGCCTTTTTTGAGCCATTCGGCACCATCTTTTGTGAATTTTCCCACGAAAGATTTTCCATAATTTCACAGCTTGCTGCCGTTTTTTGCGGTCTGTCCCGGTTTTCTGCTGAAAAATCCGGGGTATTATGCTTCCCAAGTCCGTTTTTCACCCCATTCGGGGCTTAAAACAGCCTCTTTTCCGGCAAGCCGGAAGCCGCCAGACGGAATTGGGATTGAAGAGTCATGGCTTGTTCTTTCTGTCACCATCTTGTGTAATGACACGTAAGTGTCGGGCGATGCCGCAGACACGGTTATCTCCAACCGTCCGTCTGAGAAGTTACATAAGCAGACTTAACCGATAGGCGAAGGTTGGAGAAACCGTTATTCTTTCGATAGGTGGCGAGGATGAAAGCGACTGCCAAGGAAGTCACCATACGAAATCGGGATTGAAGCGATACGGCTTGCCTTTCCTGTCGCCTTCCTGTGTGACGACACGTTTGTTCCTCAAGCATTGGACGATGCCACTGACATGGTTCCCTCCGATTGACCGTCCGAGGATTTGTCCGTAAGCA
The DNA here is from genome assembly GCA_900538555.1 of uncultured Porphyromonadaceae bacterium. Taxonomy (GTDB): domain Bacteria; phylum Bacteroidota; class Bacteroidia; order Bacteroidales; family Barnesiellaceae; genus UMGS27. The sequence continues at coordinate 173,861 of UPYI01000007.1, read as the reverse complement.
GACCTGACTGCTTGGCGGAAGTCGGAGTAGCCGTATTCCTTCGACTGGTCGGCGAATATGATGCCGAGTGCCTGGCGATGCTGCGCCTCCGTTATCGACGAGTATGCGTCGAACTTTCCGACGGCAGGTCGTCCCGTCTTCGGCTCATCGAAGCTGTAGCCTCCGACGATTTCCGGCAAAGCAATCTTGCCACCGACTATGCGGAAGGCAAACGGCGGAAACTCCGCCGCCCTCGTATAAGCGGGACGAACAACACTGATGTCTGCATCATTCTTGTCTTTCTCCACAAGCATGACCGTCTCGGCTTTGTTGGCAAGCTCCGTGCCGAGGTGCCCACGTGCGTTCTCGTCCGACTTGTTCTGATGAAGCACGGTATGAAGATGGAATTGATAAAGGTCTGTCCACTTCATCAGCAGCGAGATTACTGTTGTCGCTTCCGTAGGGTTGTTGATGTCATGGAGCAGATCCCTCACGCCGTCGATGATGACAAGCCCGATGTCGGGTAAGGACTCCATCGCCGCGTCAATGATAGCGATACGTTCCTCCGGGGTGAATTGTCGGAGTGAGAGGAACACAAGCCGGGGATTGTCTGTGTCAGGACTTTGCCCGGCAAGTCTGAGTATTCGTCTCATCTGGTTCTGACAGTCGGTTCGGCTTTGCTCCGTATCGACATACAGCACGGTCTGCCTGTCTGCAGGAAGCTCCACTTCGTATGCCAGCACATAATCACCGCACAATGCGGCTGCTGCCATTGCCGACACGTTGAAACTCTTTTTGCTTTTCGCCTTGCCGATGGATGCGGAGAAGTTTCCGAGCGTGCCAGCCCGCACACCGTTCACACGCAGCACTACCGGAGCGTCGGCATAGGTCGTCTCGACACTGAGCCTCGCCTGCTGCCAGCGTTCTCTGTTCTCCTTGTCACAGGGAACTGCCGTGTTGTTCAGGTTCCATTCACTGTTCATCGTTTCTCCATGATTTAGATTTCGGCTTACGACGGTTGGACTTCAGTATCGCCTTGTTCTGTTCCTCTGCGGTCATCGGCACAGCCGTCTTGCGGTTGCACTCCAGCCACTTGTCAAGCTCGTCCTTATAGAGCACATATCGCTTGCCGGGTTTGGTTGCCGGAATCTCACCCTTGGCGAGTTTGTCATAAAGGGTGTTCTTAGGGAGTGTCAGATACTCTGCAGCCTCGTCCACGGTCATGGGTACGTGGCGGTCGGCAGGTTTGGTTTTCTCTTGCCGGTGGTGCATTTCATTCAACATCTGTTTGATGTCACCCACATCGCTGAGGATGCGTGTCACGGCTTTCGGAAGGTCGTTAAACGACAGTTCGTTGTCTGCGGTATTCATTTCGTTTTTGATTTTAGTGATTGAAAATTCTGCCGCAAAGGAAAACCATTATGTAACGGTGAAGAAAATAACCGACAGCAACCGGAAAATAACCACATTATAATCATATCATGCCAATTCCAGTTGTTGCCCAACGCTGTTTTCTGTTGTGTGACACCTAAAGGCGAGGCTTCCGGGCAACGGTCTGTCAAGAGGAATCTTATCGGATGAAGCGGTCTTCGTCATGTTCCGGAGTGTCGGAATATCCACTTTCGACAATGTTGATGCAAAAAGCCTCTTGGTAAAGTTGGCACGGCATTCTCCGTCATAGCCGTTGTCCCTGCCGAGCCGCTCACCGATATTCCAAATGAAATGGCAGAGGTCGTTGGTGCTAAGCTTTACCCTCAAAGCGATATCGTAGGGTTTGTATCCCGGATTCAGGCACCAGCACCGTATTTCGTTGCACAGGCTGGCAATACTCTCTTCTGATACAAAAGGCGACATTGTATGTCCGGCATACCTGATTATACTCTCGACCAGTTCCGCTTTCTCCTCCGCCTGACGCTGTTCGTATTCAAGGCAGATCTGGCGGTAGTCAAACGGTATGACAGGCTCTGATGGTAGCGGAGAAATCTGTGGTTGTGGCTCCAGTTCCGGTTCTGGTTCGGATTCGGTATCGTCAGACGACTCTGCAAGTTCTGGTACATCATCTTCTTCTGATGTGCAGACGCTTACAGCCTCTACCGTTCCGTTTTCTTTTTGGGAAATTTGGATACTGTCGAACAAATTGCCCGGCAAGGAGATGAAAACGGTGTAATAGCACAGCCACAAAAGCATGTTGCAGCCGAGAAATGTGCCGGATTTAATCATTCCATCCCCGCCAAACTCCGCGCCAATCTTTGCTGCTACAATAAGTGATACGGCGAGTATCGCCACACCGGGGAAACCGTAAAACAGGCAGAAGTCCCCTAAAGATGTTTTTGTCTGATAGTGTTTCTTATCCATCATTATTCAAGTTTTTTGATTGTTTTTGAGCACAAATTTATACCACGACTCCCTGTTGTTGTCGGTTGTCAGACACCAATTCGTCTGATTTTATGCTTAATTAAAATAAGAAGCCGTTTTCATACTTACTATCATACTCTGAACAAGAATTTTAAGCTATAAACAGACATAAAAAAAGCGGGGACATAATCCTCGCTTCTATGGTGTCTCCGGCATTGTTTTAATGAACGACATATTATATGCCCTCCGAGTAAAATAAAACGATGGCAGGAGTAACACAGTAGTCGGCACTTCCTCATCTACCATCGTTTTAACAGGCTATATATGCTCCCTGAATAAAATAAAATGACGGCACGATATTCTTCCCACATATTCCGTTCATAATCACAGATTGTGATTTCCTTTCTCGGGCTGCAAGTTCGGTTTCAGTGTTATACGGCTAACCGACAACCGTTTCTGCTCGTCTGCCATATCTGCGTAAATCTGAGTTGTCTCCACGTTCTTGTGTGCCAGCATCTTCTGTACCACATATATGCTCGTTCCAGCCTCGACCTGTAACGAACCGAAGGTGTGCCTACTCCCGTGGAATGTGATATTCTTGGTTATGCCCGCATCCTTCAGCCAACGTCGAAGCGGTGCCTGGGTCATGTAGTCCTGAAAGCCGGAGAATACCAGTCCCGAACCTCGCTGTCCGATAAGTTCAAGTGCCTCGTCACTTATAGGGTTGTTCACAAGGTCTTTGGTCTTCTGCATACGGATGGTGACATACATGCCGCCGTTACCGTATGGCTGTATGTTCTCCCATGTGAGGTTGCGGATGTCGCTCTTGCGCAGACCGGTCAGGCAGGCGAATAGAAATGCCTTCTTGAGAACAGGAATCTCGCAGGGTGTCTGTGCGAGCCGCACAAGTTCCTGCTGTGACAGATGCTCTTTGACGGTCGGTATCGTATCTATACGGTCGAGAAAGCCGTTGGGGTTCTCCTTAATCTTACGGTCGCGGTAAGCCGTGTGCAGACAGGCACGGAACGTGGACCAGTAGCCAGCCACGGAATTGATGTGCAGTTGTCTTTTGGTATGGAGGTACTGGCGGGCGTTCAGCAGGTAGTCCATGAACCTGCGGCACAAGTCCACATCGACCTCGCCGAAAGAGCATTTGCCGCCCGTGAATCTCTCAAAGTGCTTGTAAACATGCTCCCACTTGGTGTTCTTCTTTGCGGCGAGTCCTCTGAAATATGCGAGGAAGTCACCTTTCTCCTTTTCCTTGTCAAAAAAGTCATAACGCTCGTTGACAACGCTCTCATAACGGCGGCAGCGCAAAGCCTCTGCCTTCTCAGCCATACGGTCGTTGTAGTCTCTCTCGCGTGCGTTCTTCGGCTTGGCGTAGATGTATATGCCGAGCGATTCATGACGCATGACTTTCATCGTTGCCTCGTCACGGTAGCCGGGATAGTAGTCCAGATAGTACGACAGCATCTTGCCGTCCTTGATTTTGCGTGTCCTCAGTGACACTGTCTTGCAGATATTGGTCATCGCTGAAAATTTTGATAAGTTTATAACTGTTGTCTGTAGTTCGCCATTGTTTGGCAGTGCAAAGGAAAATCATTATCCAACGGTGACAACCATAACCAACGGGTAATGACATTATAACCGGATTTCCTCTGAGATTCTATAATCCGGCGGCCTCTCGCTCCGCCATAACCCGCTCCACATCCTCGCGGACAAGCAGGTTGCGGACTCCGACTTTCACTTTTCCGATGCCCTTGACCTTTACGATATGGTGGAGGTTGGCTTTGCTCAGACCGTATTTTCCGGCTGCTTCATCAACGGTGACATACCTGTCATCGGACAGGAGATCGGGACGGCGAAGTTCCTCTATGTGGGTCTTTGAATAGTAGGCCGTGCCGTATTCCTTTTTGGTAGGAATACGATGGCGGTGAGCGAATGCACGGATTGCTTTATCTTTCATTCCGAACAGTTCTTCCACTTCCAAAGTGGTCAGCCATTCGGTTATGCCGGAAATGTCAACCTCGACACCGAAATGTGCGTCTATGTCCGGCTTGCTGTAATAGATGCGTCCGGCAATCCTGCAGGTGCGTATGCGGTAACGCTTCGCACTGGTGTATAGCCAACCTTGCCCAATCTTGAAAGTTGCCATCACCTCCTCGCCTGTATAGTATTCCATCGGGCTGTTGTCCGCTTCCGAGGTCTTTCCTTTCGTAGAATTGGAATTGTTCTTTATAGGTCTTACGACAGGCAGCACACGTTCATACGGACTTGCTGCCAACAGGCTCTCTATGTCGGCACGGCGGATGAGGGACATACGGCTGCTCAGACGCGATGCCCTGAGCCGTCCTTGTCCGACAAGTTTATAAATGTACTGACGGGTGCAGCCCATCAGCAGGGCAGCCTTCGAAAAAGAAAGGTATTCCTGGTTCTGCAGGTCTATAAGCGGTTCGACCGCATTGATGAAATCGTTGCGGCGTTTCTTGCGGTTCTGTTTCGCCTGTTCCGCACAAGTCTCACAGCAGTAACGCTGGTTGCCGCTCCTTATGGCAAACACCTTGCCGCAGTTTTCACATTTACGTTGGGTTCTCATACACGCATATTTTTGTCGTTCTACAATCAAATCCGTGTATTCTTGCCGCTTGTAAACCGAAGCCAACCGTTGACAACCGATGTCAACTCCGCCATACGGAATGACACTTTCAGAGTTCGCTCATCCGTCACTGTAAACTGTCGTCAACCATCGTAAACCGATGTAAACTATCCCCTATAAAATGACGAAAGCGGAAAGCTTCAACTTCTCCGCGGTAGAAATACGTTGCAAAAATATGCCTAAAAACGGGCATCTCCAAATACGACCCGCCAAAGTGTTAAAATCAGCAATATCCTAATAATCAGTGATATTATGTCTGCTATTCCGTGTTGTTCATAGTCTTTCCCTATCCTCTAATTACAAAAGAAAAATGCATCACTCCCTATTGTTGTCACAGAAGCAGGTATCGTCACGGAAGCCAAACTTGTACAAAAGAAAAACGCTTCACTCCCGATTGTTTCCACAGACTCCCCTATCGTAACAGAAGCCAGCCCCGAACAAAGCCCGAAAGCCTGATCGCCGATTGTAACCACAGAGTTGGGTATTGTCACGGATGTCAAATTCGAACAACCGTAAAACGCCGAGTGACCGATCGTTATCATCGAATTAGGAAGAGTTACGGAAGTCAGCCCCCAACAATTGCCGAATGCAAGTGTCCAAATCGATTCTACAATATATGTTGTCCCGTCATAAGTAACTCGTTCCGGTATAACTAAGTCTCCGGTATAGTTATTGGGACCGGAAACCGATACAGCCTGCTCTGAAAGGATCGTATAATCTATACCATCGGATGTGAACGCCGAAGCGTGCAAGGCTGTCGAAAGCAGAAAGATCAGACAACCGAAATGTAGAATGAATCGTTTCATGATTTGTATTGTTTTACAGTAAATATTTCAAAAAAGAATCCCGAGAAGCTACAATCTGCACAAATGCCGATGTATCGGGATATTGCATAAGGATATTACCAATCCATCGCCACTTTCTAACGCTATGACACAAATACAAATTTAAGGAATATTACTAATTAAAGTATATGAGAAATGCAAAAATTCAATATTTACGTATTACTATTACATTATACAGCCCTTCCGAGATACTTGAAAGGCTACGTGCCATAATGTCCAATCTGCTATATTGCCATCGGAACCCGGGCAAAGTCATTTACGTCAATAAACTCCTGTCATTCTCAACATCCTGCATCTCCGCCATTCCGACGTATAAAAAGGGGGGACATCGAAAATTCACTTTCGTCCCCCCCCTTCGTATATTATATATGCGCATCCATGTTTTTCACTCCGCATTCAGCCGGGGCAATACATCCCGATCGAATTGCGAAGTAAACGTAAGCCGCAGCGGCATCACATACGGACGCAATTTTTCAGCCCAAGAAGGAACATCGGGATGACGCATCGAGTCGATACATTGCAATGTCTGTGCATCGATCGCATAAACCGTAACACCTTGTAACGTACTGCGCGTCAATGTCCAGTCGAACGGATTTCCGATGATCGTTATCGCCTCGCGTGTCGGATCGAACGAAGGAATCCCTATCGGCTTTATCTCATAAGTATGCGTAGACAGTGCGTACATGCGATTGTCCCGATCGATCAGAAAGGCATGGTAACGGCGGTTCCGGAACTCGGTCGGGAAAATATGCGCAATGTCCATTCCTTCCGGCAGTTCGATCGCCCGGCAATAGGGACGTCCTTTCACCTGCTTGAAATGAAACAAAGCTCCTCCGTCGTCGAGGAGCATATACCCCTCGTCGTATTCTTTCCGCACAGTCGGATTGCCGGCTATGATGCGGGCAGGAAACCGGAATCCTTTTTTCAACAAGGCATCCGTGAAGATACGGCTCTTTTCCGTTTCCACCGTATTGGTTTCCATATCGACAAATTCGATGCCGGTACCGGTCATTCGGAACACATCGCCCGGCATCTCCAAATCTACCCGTCCCGACAACGATTCCAACAGCGGATAAAGTCCGATCGGCGAAACATTGACTGCCGACGGGGTACTTTTAAACGAAAAGTTTTCGGTCTGCGCCATGCGCGGGGTCAGTTCCACTCCTTTCAACTCGGTCGGAAATTTCTCATCGGCAATCAACTGCCGGTAGTAAAACATCGGCAAAATACTGTCATACTCCTGTTCACTATACCGGTTACCGGCTCGGTCGATACGTATGCTCCGGTCGCCCGTACGCTCTATCCAAGCGAAATCGTCGATCACCGTACTGTATAGCGTAAACGGGACATTCTGCAAACGGGCAAAGAAAAAATCGTAAACACTCGGTATCAACCAGATCGCCAGCCACACGAGAGTAAATCCTAAAAACAGTTTTGTAAATCGTATCATGGTCATATAACGAATTAGTCTTGTTTTCCTGCCATAAACCGCTGCACCGACAGCATCGGCAACGAAAGGCAAAGGAGTGTGTATATTATGGCAATCCCCAACATGCGGTTGTAGGCTTCGGGAGCTGCCGATAAAAAGAGCACCGATGTCACCGCAACAGCAACCGCCAGATTCACTATCCGGAATTTCCACGTCGGTTCCAAGCAGATCCACGCCGTAAACAGGTAGGCAACGATGCCGGCTATATACCACGGCGATGCCGATAAAAGAATACGGTTATACAATTCGGGAGCAAGTACCGACTGCAAATACGACCATAACATCAAATAGTGCGTCGCAAAGCAAAGCAACAAGCATCCCACTCCCCACGAAAGCATGATAGCGACATTGCGATAATGGGGATACGGCAAATGCAAAGTGAGTTTAAGCCGTTTCTGCTGCATCTCCGGCACAAACTGTACGACAGCAAACAGAATACCGATAATCATCGGAAGGTAAGTAAGCCGGTCGATAAACAGGGCATCGCGTTCCAACATCACCTGCCACAGATGTGCAGCTCCTTTCAGTTCGATAATATACCGTATTTTCAATAAGGTGTACCCGACACATCCCCACGATACCGCCAACGCCAGCATATAGTAGTAACGGGTTTTGATCCATTCTTTATAAAAAATCGCTCTTTCCATTTTTTTTCGATCGCATTAATATTTACCGGTGATGCCGATAAAAGCATCTTCAAGATTCGCAAGCTGCGAAATTTGCAGATCGCCGTACGGCACTTGCATTTGTTTCAAACGTTCCTCCGCCTCGGCGACCGGTAACAAAGAGTAGATTTCGATGCGGTCGCGTATTCGGGACGGACGGAAAAAGCCGTCGATATCGTCCTGTTCATAATTTTCCGGGACGGTATAACGGAAACAATGCAACTGGCTCATCAGGTCTGCCACCGGCATCTGCACGCTGATACGTCCGTAATCCATAATGATGCAGTCGTCGATAAGCCGCTCCATATCCTGAATGATATGCGAGGTAAGGAATACGGTTTTACCCCGGGTAACGGCGTACTCTTTCAGGTAATCGACAAACAACCGGCGGTATCCCGGATCGAGACCCAAAGAGAAATCGTCGAGAATCAGCAGTTCCGGGTCTTGCGCCAGAATAAGCCCGAGCGCGACCTGCGACCGCTGTCCGCACGACATACGCGAGAGCCTTTGTCCGGGAGCGACTTTCAACAGGCTCATCAATTCATAATACGATTCCTTTTTCCATTGCGGATAAAAAGCCGAATAAAAACATTCGATCTCACGGATCGTCATGAAAGCGTATTGGACATGCCCCTCCAAAAGCAACCCGATGTGGCTCCGCTGTGCCGGGGGCAGTTCTCGTACGGGTGTCCCGAATATACGGCACTCTCCGCCCCGTGGTTGCAGATAACCGTTCAGTATATTGATCGTCGTAGTCTTTCCCGTTCCGTTCTTTCCCAACAGCCCCAATATGCGCCCCTTAGGTACATCGAACGATAAATTTTCATATATCAGCCGCTTCCCGTAATAATGGGTCAGATTGCGGCACTCTATCACATTTTCCATAACATCCACTAAAAAAAGAACAGGAACAAGAGAGGGACCGCAATTCCTGCGACAAGTTCTATTCCGCCCCACCCGACAATGCCGTTCTTGCCTTTCAGCATGAACAATCCGGTAAGGACAATCAGAATCGTACCTACGGCAAAAATATCGGAGAACCAAGTCCACCATTTGCCCGGATTGTAGTGCAAGCGCGTCATCGAACCGATAATCGGACGTCGGCGTACCGATTCATACACCGCATCGCCCGTAGCAATATCGACATACAGATTCGATCCGCCTTTCAGAAACACTTTCATTTCTCCCGGTTTCAGGAAATAATGCTTGGTGTAGTTCTTCTCCTCACGCAAAGGGACAAGCAATTCGAGCACGGTATTCCGGTCGATCTCTCCCTGCGCAGGCAAAGAGCGGTCGATACGGTAGGCCTTCCTCTCCACGGAATAGTGCGGATCGATACTGTCGCGGTGGTTCATTACAATCCCCGAAATCAGATAAATCAGCAATATGCCCGTGAAGAAAAAAGAGAGGTCGCGATGAATCCTGCGGCACCACTTGCGCCACGTATTACCGCTCAATTTCATACGATTCTGCCTCTACAAAATAGAACGATAAAAAGTTCTTACCGGTCTTTGCCTGTTCGGCAGCGATACGGGTACGGAAATCGGCGATACGTTCCGCCACACTGTTGCCGGTCTCGCCTCTCGCACTCTTTTCGGTACTGCAACCGCCTTCGCCCTCTTCACCGTGTTTCTCGGCAAGTTGAGCTTTCGACTGTTCTTCCCAACGACGGAGATAAGCCTCATCGACCCGCGATTCCACCAATTTACCCGTCACCCGGACAATGCTGTTCACACACTCAGGACTGAACGCCCCCAAGTCGCCGGCTTCGATACGAATCACCTGCGTGTCGTCGCTACCCATCAAGAATATTTTCCGTGCGCCATGTTTGCAGGTATGCGTACATACGCCTTCGACCGTGACGGTTTTACCGGCAAGCGAATCCGCCTGCATCAGAAGTTGATCCACTTCAAGAGCGGAAGCCGATACGGTTTCAGTCTGCCGTGCGTTGTTTTCGCCCGATATTCCATTTCCGCAACTTGTCATTGCCCATGCCGACAGGACAATACCTGCCACCCATACTGTCTTTTGTAAGTTCATGATGTTCTATTTATTTTAAACTTTTGGTTTTCAATAAACGCTGCGCCTCAGCATAATCCGTTCAAGTTTCTCTTGACAACTTCTGCGCTCGGCTTGCAGTTTATTTTAAATTTTTGATTTTCAACTTCGCATCTTAACCACTCCGATGCACCATAAAAGAGTTGCATCAAAACTTGCATTTTGACGCAACTCCACGCTTCATCATTTTCAATATCAATAAACAATTACCTTCTTCTTGTTTACGACATATATGCCTTTCGGCAATTCGATACGGCTGATTCCGGCATCTGCCACACCGGAATACATCTGTTGTCCGGTAATCCCGTACACTTGTACTGCCACGGCATTTTCAGTTTCGACAACCAATGCACCCTGCGCACCGTACATCTTCGAGCTATTTTCCGAGGCACCGACGATACCCGTGCCCGTACTGCCAATCGTCCAACAAGAGATTACATTTCCCCAACCTTGCGAAGTCAATGTAACATCCGTATCGTAGAACTGCGACGGAGCATTCGCATTACAACGCGAGAAGGAATAAAAGCGGTCGCCGATTTGCAGACAGCTGTATGCCGTAGACATACCTCCACCGGTAACCAATGCAATCTCTCCGGTTTTCGTAAAGGTATTTTCATCGTATTCGTCCATGAAAATTTCGCCCAACTTATATCCGTAGAAATAGGTCTTTTCGGTATTCTTCACTACGCCGTAATAACCGCCGATCGTCTTGCCGTTCGTTACACCGCCTATCCATTCGCCATCGGCCGCATTGCACTTGATCGCAAAACCTTCCTGTATAGTCCCCGCCGAAGCGATCGAAGCCACGGTCGTATTGTCCGGTCCGAAACCGCCGACGATATGTCCCGTCATATACAGATTTCCTCCGATCAGATCCAACGTTTTACATTGGGTCGTATGTTTGTTGTTCGAAGCGGGATATGCCTTGATATTGCGGGCATACACCACATTCAACTCTTTATCCACACAACCGAACACGATATCGTCCAACGAAGAGGGAGAAAGCGAAACGCCGCCCAATACGACCTGATCGCCGTCAGCCGCCGCTTTCATGTTTCCATAGAAATAGAGTTTCCCGTCGGCATATACCATATCCGATACCTGATCGCGGGCTATGACGCCCTCCGATACGATGTGATTCAGATAGTTGCCTTCGGCATCCAACTTCACGATGAACATATCGCCATTGACGGTTTGAGAATCACCGGTCCAAGCAACGGTATTGTGCGGTGTCAAGGTGACCGTCTCGCCCGAAACTTTACTGAACGTAACCGCTTTACGGAAACGTCCGCCCAAGTAGATATATCCGTCTTCATCAGCAGCAATCGCATTGGCATCCACACCGTCGGGCGTTCCTGCCGAATAAGTAGCGGAAGCATTTGCTTCCGGCGAATTGTCTACGTCTATTTTTTCCGTCCACTCGATATTTCCATTCTTGTTGATTTTAACAAGCACGACATAATAAGTGCGGTACCCGGTATTCCAATCGGCGATCAACGTTTGCGCACCCGAAGCATCGACCAGACGCGGAGTTTTATCGCTGTATCCCGAAGCATATCTCATTTTGAGCGCAGCTATCGCCCCACCATCGGGAGTTGCCGCTACCGACGAAGTGGCAATAGCGATATCGCCCTGGTCGCTATATACATTCCACAGTTTAGCCCCGTCGATATCGATCTTCATCAACAACATATTTAAATTATCGGAGTTGGCAGTAGTCGCACAACCCGATCCGACCTGAACACCGTCATAAAAAACAGCATCGCCATCGGCTTTCGATCCGAAATTGCAGAATGCCAGCATTTTTCCATCATTGCTTGCCACTAACGAACCGGGTAAATCCCCGTTGCTGCTATCGATCAGTTTAGCCCAATTGAATGTCGGCGTTTGAGCTATTGCGCCGAATGCGCCTATACATAAAGACGCTGCGAGTAGAAATTTTTTCATTTCGTTCTTATTCTTTTAAAATTCGTGAGGCAAAGGTAAAATGGGTCGCCAAGCACAACAATCGCATTTTTTAGGTATTTCGGCATCCCAAAATACCCATTTATTATGTCCGAATCCTATTTATAACTAATGTACCTTTGCCTCGTAAATCAAAAGCCGATGAACACCCGATACATATTATCTATCCTGTTTTTGTTATCGACCCTAAGCCAGATGCTGTCGGCATCCGACGGGCTTGCCGTCTACAAGGGAGTCGTCATCGACAACGAGACCGGAGAAGCGTTGTCTTTCGCCTCCGTACAATTGTCCGGGACATCGACATATTCGGCTTTGACCGATGCCGAAGGGCAATTTTATTTCGCCGCCATACCGGTGGGCGACTACCGGTTACGGCTATCGTATGTAGGATACGAACCTATCGACCGGGAAACGACGATCAAGACCGATAACAGCGTCGTACTGAAAATGAATCCGGCAAACACGCTTCTTCGCGAAGTTGTGGTTACCGCCCACGAATCGCGGGGCATCGTCAGCGCATCGAAAATCAATCGCGAAATGATGACCCATCTGCAACCGACCAGCTTCACCGACTTGCTGGAATTGCTTCCGGGAAATATGTCCAAAACGCCGTCTATGGGACAGGTGAATTCGATCCAGTTGCGCGAAACCGGAACTTTGGGTGCGAACGGTACAGCCAGCGACAATCCCGACTACGCCATATCTTCGCTGGGAACGCTTTTCGTGGTAGACGGCGCACCGATCAATACCGACGCCAATTTGCAGTATGTCCCCGGAACGACAACCAGCGGATCTGCCGATTACGACGTGCGCAACTCCACCAACAAAGGCGTAGACATGCGCACCTTATCGACCGACGACATCGAAAGCGTGGAAATCATACGAGGCATTCCGTCGGCGGAATACGGCAACCTGACCAGCGGCATGGTAAACATCAAACGCATACGCCGGGCAACCCCGCTCACCGCCCGCTTCAAAGCCGACGAATACAGCAAGTTGTTCTCTATCGGCAAAGGGTTCGCTTTCGCCCGATACAACACGATGCTGAACGTGGATGCGGGCTACCTCGACTCCAAAACAGACCCGCGCAACCATCTCGAAAATTTCAAACGGGCGAATTTCTCGCTGCGGATCTCCCGCGAATGGATAAAGCCGGGCTGGCAACTCACATGGAATCCGAGCATCGACTACACCGGCTCGTTCGACAATGCCAAAAACGACCCCGATCTGAGCTATCAAAAAATAGATACCTACAAATCGTCGTACAACCGGGCTTCGACGACACACCATTTCAGTCTGAAACTGCCTGCGGTACAGTGGTTGAAAATCGTCGAGCTCAATTCATCGGTCAGCATACAAGCCGACCGGCTGGAACGTACCAAACTGGTCAGCCCGCAACGAGCGGCAATCGCTCCGACCGTATGGGGTGAAGGCGTACACGACGGCACATATCTTTTCGGTGAATATATAGCGGATTACGTCAGCGACGGCAAACCGCTGAATGCGTTTCTGAAAGCAAAAGCCGAAATGGAATGGAAACCGTCCGTATTCAAGATCCTGCTGCGTTTCGGCGGTGAATGGAACTATTCCAAAAACTTCGGATTAGGACAGATCTACGATCCGTCACGCCCCTTGTCCGCCTCATGGAGTTCGCGGCCGAGGGCTTTCCGCGATATTCCGGCATTGCAAAACCTCTCGTTCTTCGCCGAGACGAATATCGCCGCCCGCATCGGGCAGCACAAAGCCGAATTGCAAGCAGGCATACGCTCTATCATGATGGTCGGAATGGACAGCCGCTACCTGTTGCAAGGAAATCCCTACCTCGATCCGCGCATCAACCTGCAATGGAGTTTCCCCGCCACTCCGATTGCCAGCCGCAAACTTGAAATCTCCCTCGCCGGCGGATTCGGGCTGACGACTAAAATGCCGACGCTCGATTACCTATATCCGAACATCTGGTACAACGACATCGTACAACTCAACTACTACGACGCAAACCGCCCGCAGGAATACAGCCGGGTAAACATACTGACATACGCAGCCGATATTACCAACTACCGGCTGCGACCTTCGCGCAACCATAAATGGGAAGTGCGGGCAGACCTGTCGTACAACGGCAACCGTCTGTCGGTTACCTATTTCCGGGAAGAACTCTCTTCGGGGTTCCGCTACTCGTCATACTACGCACCGTTTGCATACCGCAGTTACGACCACACGGCTATCGATGCCTCTTCGTTGCAAGCCCCTCCGGCATTGGAGGAGATCCCCTACACCGACACCCGGCGGCTCGACGGATACCGGCAATCGGCAAACGGCAGCCGTCTGGACAAAGAGGGCATCGAGTTCCAATTCTCGTCGCAGCGTATCCGCCCGTTGCGCACGGCGGTCGTCATAAATGTTTCTTGGTTCAGCGAGATCTACACCAACAGCCAGCCGATGTTCGAAACCGTATCGGAAGTGGTCGATAACCGTCCCGTATCGGACAGCTACGTAGGTCTCTACGACTGGAACAACGGCAGGATCAACGAGCAGTTCAATACCAATTTCATGCTCGATACACAAATACCCGAATGGGGGCTGACCTTCTCCACTTCGGTGCAATGTATGTGGTTCGTATCCACCCGGCAAATGCACCGGAACGGTATTCCCATGAGCTACCTCGATGTCTCCGACGGAAAACTGCATCCCTATACCGAAGAGTCGATGACCGACGGGCATTTGCAGTTCCTCATCAAAAACTACAACGAGGCATCGTTCCGGAAACAAACCGTTCCTCTCGCTTTGTACGTGAACCTGAAAGCGACCAAACGCATCGGCAAATGGCTGAGACTGTCGTTATTCGCCAACCGGTTGCTCGACTACCTGCCCTCGTACCGGTCGAACGGACTATTGGTCAGACGGAACACCAGCCCCTATTTCGGCATGGAACTGAATTTTACTTTATAAAAAAACAAATGCGTTTTCGATAAGCCGAGAGCAGAGCCGAACTTGTTCGGAGTATGCCGAGGCAAGAAAAGACACAAAAATATGAACAAATATATGAAACATTTCCGCTTCCTACTGTTTTGCATCGTCTGCCTCGCTGTGGGCAGTTGCCAAAAAGAAAACGGGATCACCTACACGAAAGTAAACATCACAATCGACTATCCCGACGACATCGCACCGGCAGAACCGTCTGCCGAGTGTCTCGAATTTTATAACATCTCCACCGGACGCACCACGGTGTTCGACAGCCGCGACAACATCACTCTGCCCGAGGGGTTATACGACTGCACCTATTCTGCCGACCTCCAATCGTCCGACGAAGAGCAGTCCGCCTCACAGCTGCACGGATATACCAGTGCCGTAGAGGTGACCGGCGAACAGTGTGAAATAAGGTTGTCCGTCTTTCCGCTCGACGTCAAAAACGACTTCATCATACAGGAGATTTTCTTCACCGGCACATTGCAGCCTTCCGGCAAACAATATACCGGCGACAGCTTCATCAAAATATACAACAATACCGACCATGTGCTGTATGCCGACGGGCTCGCCCTGATGGAATCGAAATTCACGACCACACAGAAATTCGATTACTCGCCCGACCTGATGTCTACCCACATGACCGTACAAGCCGTATATGTCATTCCCGGTAACGGAACGGAACACCCCGTACAACCGGGCGAATCGTTGCTACTGTGCGATACGGGGATCGACCACCGGATTTCCAATCCCAACTCGTTCGATCTGAGCCAAGCCGATTTCGAGTGGTACGACATTTCCAGTTCGCCGTCGAACATGGACATCGACTCGCCTACCGTGCCGAACCTCGACAAGTGGTACTGCTATACCAAAAGCATCTGGGTATTGCACAACCGGGGCTTCAAAGCCTACGCTCTGGCACGGATACCGGTAGACAAAGAGACATTCCTGAAAGATTATCTATATACGTACAACTACCTGCAAGTACTGCCCGCCGGCACATTCCCGATGAGCCAGAGCGCATATAAGATCCCGAACGAATGGATCGTCGATGCCGTAAATGCCAGCGTGGCATCGGAATATGTATGGAATGTCACCGATGCCTCTCTCGACCGGGGATATACCCACTGCGGAACGATCGACCACGACAAGACCCGCTACTTCAAAAGCGTACGACGAAAACTGTTGTACAAGACCCGCGACGGGCGTTGCGTGCTGAAAGACACCAACAACTCTGCCGACGACTTCAACAGCGAGTGCATTCCCTCGATCGTGGAGGAGCAACAAACGGCTACCGATGCCAACGGCACACCGGCAACCGTACAGACCTACGACGGAGTAACACCCATAACCGACTGATATGAAACGATTTTTATTGCGCATACCGTTCCTGCTTGCCGGCATCACTGTTCCGGTTGCCTGTTTTCCCGACACGATACCGTCCGGAATACAAGACAGGATATGGCGCGACGAATCGTATCTGCAACGGTTTGCCGGCGAAGTTTATGCCAACCCCGCCGCCCGGTACGACCGGCAAGAGTATTCGCTGACCGATGTTTCCGCCGGATGGCATTATCGGAACGAAAACCGGGCATATCTGCCGGAGAAGGGTGACGGCGGCGACCGGTTTTCGTTCAATGCCGAATCGTATCTTCGACGTAAGACATACGTATTGTGGGGAAATGCCGGATACGACAATGCCCGCATCCGGAACGTGAAATGGAACGAGACCTCCGACAGCGAGCTGCTTTATCCGTACCTGATGGCAGATTCGGTGGGCGGCGACCTCCAACAGGAGAATTACTCGTTTGCCGGCGGTTATGCCGGACGCTCCGGACGCTTCTCGTGGGGAGCGCAATTGTCGTACCGCGCCGCTATCGCTTACCGGGGTATAGACCCTCGCCCGAAAAACGTGACCTCCGACCTGTCGCTGGCATTAGGAGGTTCGCTCCTCGTGGGCAACGACTATTCGCTCGATATCGGATTATGGGGCGAAAAATACAAACAGAGCAACGAAATCAAGTTTTACAGCGAACTGGGGGCATCGAAAGTGTACCATCTCACCGGGTTGGCGACACACTACGTCCGGTTCGCCGGAAACCATTGCGATACGTATTACAACGGATATAAATGGGGCGGCGACCTCGGAATACATCCGAAAGGAATATCGGGTTGGAGAGCCACAGGCTCGTTCCGCCGCTTCTCGTTCGAAAAGATCATCTCCTCGCTCAACGAACTGCCGATGGCTTCCGTCGCGGAATACGAATACCGGGGAGAGGTTGGCTACAAAACGCAGGTTTCAAGCCGTTCGGCTTGGGGTATCGCATCGGATGCGGTGTTCTCCGACCACACCGGGACAGAACATATTTTCGGCGACGCGGTCGGCAATGTCTACCCGCAGATCGCATCGGCAGACCAATACAAGGCAATCCATAGGCAGATCGCCTTGTCGGGATTCTACGAAACGGCATTGCGGCACGGATTCTCTTTCGCCGTACAACCGCATATCTATTTCTCCCATGCGGAAAGCAGATACACCTACCCCAAACGACAAATGACGATCTGCCGCATCGGAGCCGATCTGTCGGCTTATCTTTCGATGAGGCTGAAACGGTCGGTGTGGCGTATCGACCTCGAAGCCCGATACGACTCTTCGCCACACTCCGAACTCTATTTTACGGAAGACGGCGAAACCGATCCGGTGCTGACACCGGTGTGGCAGTACGACTACCGCAATCTATCGTCGGAGTTTGCCGAATTTCAGATCGGACTGTCGTATGCCTACCGCATCACGTCGGGATATGTATTGCAATGCCGGGGAGGATGGTCGTATGGTCGGTATAAAACAGGGATCGACCGAAACTGCGCATCGGTAGTCCTCTCCTTCCTGTTCTGAACAATCGGCGTATCGTACTTGCACTCCCGCTCCGGCATGAAAAAAAGGTATGCCCTGCCGGCTAATCGGCTGCACGGTCATCGGAATCCGTACCCAATCGTTTTTACAACTGTAAACTCCTGTCGTCCTCAACCTCTGCGCCTTGCCTTCCAACCATTCCATTATACATTAAAAGGGGGGTATCGAAAATTTGCTTTCGATCCCCCCTTATCGTTAATTGTTTAATTCAGATCAATCCATGTATCCGAGCGGTTTCTCACCGATAATCTCGCGCAGTTTGTTACGCAGCATCACGTTCTGAGTGAACAGGTCGTGCTCGGGTTCGTGTTCGAAATCGTGCATCGGGCTCTTGAAATAGAACGACAGCCAAGTCTGTATGCCGGAGAATCCGCAACGGCTTGCGAGGTCGGTAAGCAATACCAAGTCCAGACAGAGCGGAGCTGCCAAGATCGAGTCGCGGCAGAGGAAATCGACTTTCAACTGCATCGGATAGCCCATCCAGCCCACGATGTCGATGTTATCCCAGCCTTCCTTGTTGTCGCCACGCGGAGGATAGTAGTTGATACGTACTTTATGATACATATTGCTGTACAGTTCGGGATAATCCTCGCCACGCAGAATCGTGTCGATAACCGACAGTTTGGAAACTTCTTTGGTCTTGAACGAATCGGGATCGTCGAGCACTTCGCCGTCGCGGTTACCCAAGATGTTGGTAGAGAACCAACCGTTCAGACCGAGCATACGGGTTCTCAACATCGGAGAGAGAACGGTTTTCATCATCGTTTGTCCGGTCTTGAAATCCTTACCGCAGATAGGCACTACATGTTTGGCTGCGAGTTCCCAGATAGCGGGCATATCCACCGTCAATGCCGGAGCACCGTTGATGAAAGGAACGCCGGAGGAGATAGCGGCATAGGCATACAACATACTCGGAGCGATTTCGGGGCTGTTGTCTTTCATTGCCTGCTCGAATTTTGCCAAGTCTTTGTGGACTTCGCCCATCGGGATATACACTTCGGTCGAAGCAGCCCAGATTACAACTACGCGATCGCAGTTATTTGCTTTTTTGAAATTGGCGATGTCCTCTTTTATCTGCAACATCATGTCCCATTTCGTAGCGGCTTGTTTCACCCACGTGCCATGCAGACGTTTCACATAGTCCTGATGGAAAGCGGCTTTCATCGGCTTGATAGCCACCAGCTCGTCTTTCACGCCATCGAGGTCTTTGTCGTTCAGCACTGCGGCATGTTTGGCAGCTTCATATACATTATCTTCAAAAATATCCCAACCACCGAATACTATATCGTCCAGTTTAGCCAAAGGAATCACATCCTTGATTTTCGGAGTACGCTTATCGGCGCCCTCTCCCAATCTGATTTTAGAGAGTTGCGTAACAGAACCGATCGGCTGAGCCAAACCTTTTCTTACTGCTAACGTACCGACAACAAAGGTAGATGCCACCGCACCACCGACGCCGACAACGAGAACACCCAGTTTCCCTTCCGCTTTCTTTACATTAATCTTTTCCATAATTTTTTTCTTAAAAGAATAAGTATTTGATTTTATCGTTTTTTCTTTCCTCGCTTCTTTGTTACGAAAAGAATTGTTTTTACAAATTCCGGCATCTGAAAAGTTTCGGGAAAATATCCTGCCGGTTACCCACCCGGTCGTTACCGATGTGCAATCGCACCGGAAACGGGAACACGCTATAAAAAACCGATACAGGACAATTCGATTCCATGGTACTTTTCATACAAATTCCAACTGCGGGTCTCCACCCGATAGTGAGTGCCATAACTATCTTACAAATTTAAATAAAAGATGCAAACTTCATGTGTTCTTTTGTTCTTATTTTCTATCCCAAGAGAGAACTATCGGTAATATAAAAGCCTGGGGATGCCGGGCTTTTTAACGTATAGTTACACCTCCGTCCGAAAGTTTAACAAAAATATCTCCAAAAAGTTTTCTTAAAATCGAACGTTTTCGATTAGCCGAGGGCAGAGCCGAACTTGTTCAGGCTATGCCGAGGCGAGAAAAGGTGCATGATAATGAACGTTTTCGATAAACCGAGAGCAGAGCCGAACTTGTTCGGGCTATGCCGAGGCGAGAAATGGTGCATAAAAATGAACAAATCGCAAATCTTTTATTCGATATAAGCGAGGTATGTTCCGAAAAACCGCCGGAATGCCGGTATTTTCATAATACCTTTTTCAAAGATCAATATGCCCGACAAGGCACAACCGATACCCAGCAAGACATCTATCAGGTAGTGGTGCGAGCTGTAAATCGCCGTAAACCAGATGCCGACAAGGATCACTGAAAAAAGGGCGATCACCCATTTGTCGCTCCGGTTCACAATGGCATAGTAGAGCGTCACTAACATGTAGGCAGAGTGCAGCGACGGTATGGCGGCAAACACATTGGAGTTGCGTGTATAGATCGACCCGAAGATGTTCATGCCGACCAACTCGTCGAAACGTCCCAGCCCAGCCGTACTGCCCGGCGTGTTCAGAATCGGTTCCAGCCCGTACTGCGCCACATACCACGGCGGTGCCGCCGGATGGATATAATAGCCTGCGAACCCGATCAGATTGACGAACAGAAAGACTATCGCAAACCGCAAATAGACTTCGCGCCGTTTCGCAAAATAAAGCCACACACCGAATGCGATCGGCACGGGGACCCAGCAGAGATAAAAAATACCTGCCAGAAAATCGACGATCGCACAATGGTGCTGCGCAAAATATTCGCAAAGCGTAACGCGGAGCCCGCCGTCCGTCACGCCGAACCAACTTTTTTCCAACGTATAAACACCGGCGACGTCGATCGGGTTCACTTCATAATTCGGATATACGCGCATCCAGTCGTACGAAGCTCCGAAAATAGCGAACGGCAACAATGCCACCGCCAGTTTGCGGGTAAACTCGCTGCCGAAGAAAAGGGCATTGTAAAGCACGATAAGCAATACATGCTCGACCCGCAACCCGACAAATGCCGCTGTCAGCCCCAGATAGAGAGCGGAAAGGAGCAGCACGAGTGTCGTTTCGCGGCGGGAAGGCAATTTTACGGACATCTTCATCTTATGCTTTCTTTTGCAACGACTTGCGGCAATGGCGAATACGGGCGAACGCCGTAATGTTGGAGAACAAAGCGACAAAGGCAATCGCTACCGTAAAGATATACATCGGATCGAATGCCGGATCCGCTCCCATACAACGGGCGGCGACACCGCAGGCTATCGCACCGACACTGGTGACGATCACCCGTTCGGGACGCTGCATGAATCCGATTTTACATTCGATGCCCAACCCTTCGGCACGGGCACGCACATAGCTGACCATCAACGAGCCGAGCAATGCCAGAAAAGCGATAATCGCCTCAACGGCATATCCCTGCAACATCAGATACGAGCAGATACCGAAAAACGATACCAATTCGCTGTACCGGTCGAGTACCGAATCGTACAATGCACCGAACGTCGAACTCAGGTTTCCGATACGCGCCACTTGTCCGTCCATCATATCGAACAGCCCGGCAAACAGGATGATTGCCCCGCCCCAGCCGATATACGAGTAATCGCCTGCGGCTCCATACAATCCGCCGTAAACCAGATAGGCAGCCGCCACTACGTTCAATACAAATCCGGTGGTGGTAATAAAATTGGGAGTGATTCCCACCTTGATCATTCCGCGCACAAGGGGATTGATTATTTTATAAATCATCTGTTGTCCCCAGTCTCTAAATTTCATAACGATTATTTTTTTATGCTTTTCAAGATATGAACATTCCGGAACACGAAACAGCGTTGCAGCAGATAGTTCCAGAAACAGGCTACCAGAATCGCTACCGCCATTTTAGCGACGATATAGATATTCCCGCCTGCCCCCGCCCCTGCGACAAGGGCTTCGGTCAGCAGGTAGGTGCCGTACGTATTCAGGGCGATGCTGCCTGCCCACACCAACATATATTTCAATGCCACATGGCTCTTTTTGGTGTCGCGGCAGCGAAAGGTCCATTTATAATTCACTGCACAGTTCACACATCCGCCCGACAACGCCCCGATAAACGTGGCATACACGTAATAGATGCCGAACAGGTTCGCCAGCAGGACGGTCACACCGAAATCGACGGCTGTCGCCAGCAACGACGAAGCCTGCGCTTTCAGAAAGGTGACTATTTCGTGCCAACCGTTCCGTTTGCCAGTTTCTACCCGAGCCACCATCTTACAGCCAATAACACGACGAAACTGTACACGCCAGCCAGTATGTCGTCCATCATAACCCCGATACCGCCTTTGAGCGACTCCATTTTACGGATGCCCAACGGTTTGAATATATCGAACAGACGGAACAACGCCCATGCCGCTACGGCATAGAGATACCGGTAATCGCCGTCGAACGGTACTGCCAGCAGGGCAATCCACGTTCCCACCATCTCATCGACCACAATGCGCGAAGGGTCTTTTCCCCACAACGGTTCCAACGCATCCGACGACCATACGCCCAATGCGGTGAACAGCAGGACCAATGCAACGGTGAGCCACAACAGGAGTTCAGGGGCACAGACCAACGACAATGCCCACCAGATAAGCCACGCCACAATGGCACCAGCCGTACCCGGGGCAAACGGCGAAAAGCCCGACCCGAAACCGGTGGCAATGAATATATGGAATCTCTTGCCTCGCATGGCTTACGCTTTTATTCTTCCGAATCCAGTTTCAGTTTCACACTGTCGTCGCCCTTATCGAAATATTGCTTGCGTAACGGCGCGGCATGCGCACTCCGATAATCCGCCCGGTTGCGATAGACATCCAATGCCAGATAAAGCGCATGGCGGAACGACTCTTCCGATGCCTGATTCAACCCGGCAATATCGTAAGCCGTGCCGTGTGCGGGCGACGTACGTACAACCGGCAAGCCGGCAGTAAAGTTCACGCCGTCTTCCATCGCCAACGTCTTAAACGGTGCCAGCCCTTGATCGTGGTACATTGCCAGTACGCCATCGAATTTTTTATAATGCTCCGAACCGAAGAATCCGTCGGCAGAGTAAGGGCCGAAACAGAGGATGCCCTTGTTATTCGCTTCGGCGATCGCCGGGGCTATGACCTCGTTCTCCTCCGTACCCAGCAAACCCGAATCGCCGGCATGCGGATTGAGCGACAATACGGCTATGCGCGGTTTGACGATCCGGAAATCCTGTTTCAGCGACTGGTTGAACAATTGCAGTTTCTGCAATACGGTGGGCTTGTCGATATGTTCCGCCACCTGCGAGATCGGCAGATGTCCGGTCACCAAAGCGACACGCAGGGAGTCGTTCATCAAAATCATCAACGACTTCTTGCCCCCGCCGAAACGGCGTTCGAGATATTCGGTATGTCCGGGGAAATCGAATTTGTCGGACTGTATCGTATGTTTATTGATCGGTGCCGTAAGCAGGACATCGATCTTTCCTTCTTCCAGATCGGCACACGCCCGTTCCAAAGCGAGATAAGCCATTTCGCCGGCGGCGGCAGCCGGTTTCCCGATTTCCACCTTCACCTCGTCCTCGATACAGTTCACCATGTTCAACTTCATATCTTCCGCCTGTTCGCCCGACGCAACGATATTGAATGTCACCGGCGGCATATCCAGCGCCTTGCGGTGATACGATGCCACTTTTGCCGAGCCGTACACGACCGGCGTACACAATTCCACTATTCTCGGATCGGAAAGGGTTTTAAGGATCACTTCATACCCTACTCCGTTCATATCGCCGTGGGTTATGCCCACTTTTATCTTACGTTCTTCTTCCATATCGTCATTGTATGTTTCCGAAACAGCCTTTCAGCCCGATGCTCCAACGCCGTTTCCAGCGACTAAGATACGGATTATCCCCGAAAAAATATCCGTACCGCCGCCACTTATTTCTATTTAGGACAGTTTATCCTCCTTTTTTGCTGTCGAGAGCATACCGCATGCGGCATAAATATCTTCCCCCCGCGAGGCTCGTATGGTACTGACAATTCCCTTTTCGTTCAACCGGTCGCGGAAAGCGACCATCGCCCGTTCGTCGGAACTTTTCAACGGTACGCCGGGAATGGCATGGAAGCGGATCAGATTGACCCGGCAATCCAGTCCCGCCAACAGTTTCACCAATGCGTCGGCATGCTGCAACGAGTCGTTGTGCCCGGCAAAAAGGATGTATTCGAACGAAAGGCGGCGCTGGTGCGCGAAATCGTAACGGCGCAGCACGTCCAACACGTCGCGTATCGGGAAAGCCTTCTCTACCGGCATGAGCGACAACCGTTCCGCCGGATAGGGCGAATGCAGGCTGATCGCCAGATGGCAGTCGCTCTCGTCGAGGAAACGTTTCATACCTTTCAAGTGCCCGATGGTCGATACCGTAATCCGTTTCGGGCTCCACGCGAACCCCCATTTTTCGGTAAGGATGCGCAGCACTTTCAGCAACTCGTCGGTATTGTCGAACGGTTCTCCCATGCCCATGAACACCAAGTTGGTGAGCGTATCGCTTTCGGGTATGGAAATGATCTGGTTCAATATTTCGTTTGCCGTCAGGCTACGGGAAAAGCCTTGTTTGCCGGTCATACAGAAGCTGCAATTCATCTTGCAGCCTACCTGCGACGACACACATAGCGTGGCACGGTCGCGGTCGGGAATATAGACCGCCTCGACAAAGTGCCCGCCATCGACGGCAAACAGATATTTCACCGTGCCATCGACCGAACGCATCGCCTCCACAGGCGGACGGTAACCGACATCGTAACGTTCCGAAAGTGCCTCACGGGCAGCTTTGGAAAGATTCGTCATGGCGGATATTTCCTTTACCCGCTTTACATAAAGCCACGAAGCGATCTGCCCTGCCGCAAAGCGGGGTAACCCCGAGGAGTGCACGATCGTTTGCAGTTCTTCGATCGTCTTGCCTGCCAAATGTTCTTTTTCTGCCATATTCCTATTGTTTATATCCGCCGGTTTCGCACGTTCCGGTTTCAGCCCGAAGCTCCAAGCGGCATCCTATATCCTGTCCGTATATTCAGCTTCTCGCCTCACACGTATTCCAACGCACCGAAAAAGGGCTGCATCGAAAACTTCATTTCGACACAGCCCCTCCGTTGTTTCCGGTTGTCCGCTTCGGATTAGAAGAAGCGGATCATTGTATTTTCAATCTCGGCTTTGTCGCGCAACACGTTCATCAACTGGCTGTTGATGATGCCATTGGATGCTTGTTTCAAGCGTTCGGCTTCGGCTGCTGCATCGAACGGTTTAGCCGATACTTCTTTGTCGGTTACAGTGAATACATATACACCGCGGTTTCCTTTCACCGGACCTACGATTTCGCCTTTCTTGGCATAGGGAGCCAAGCCGCTGATCGCCGGTTCGAATCCTACACCCGAGATAGAGGGCGAAGCGAACGATACGAATTTCGCATCGGATACCGTCGTCTTCATGGCTTTCGCATAAGCGTCCATCGAGTTGAGGTTCTGAGCTTTGAGCGATTGGACGAGTGCTTCGGCTTTTTTATCGTTGCGGATTCTCATTTCCAAAGCGGCTCTGATTTCCGACAGCGGTGCATACCCTTCGGGGGTTACGCCTTCCAAAGCGGCTACGACGAACTTGTCGCCCGAAGTAAAGATTTCGGAGATGTCGCCTTTATCGGCATTGAACGCCCAGCGGATTGCCTGACGGGCATCCATTACACCGGGCAGCGAGAAATCGGCAGCCGTAGCATCCATCGTGTTCACCATATAGCCGGCTTCCTGTGCAGCCGATTCGAATTTGGCAACGCTGTTGTTGGTGGCGATGTACGAGGAGAGACCGTTGTAAAGGTTGGTATAAGTATCCGTGCTCGGATTTACTGCCAACGTGAGTTCCGCCAGGTTTACTTTTTTCACCGGAGCGGTACGTTTGGTAATTTGCAGAACGTGTTCTGCGCTCAGGCTTTCGGCTTTGAAGAATCCGTTACCGGTCGTAGAGAATACTTTATCGACGAACGGACGACCCAATGCCGACCACATGCTTTCGGTGATCCAGATTTCATTGTTTCCGCCGAATTCATTCACCAGCGCATCGAAATCGCCGCCTTTGCGCAATACATTCAGAACGCTGTCGGTCTGAGTGCTGCCCGGAGCGAACGAAAGCAGACGAACCTGAATCGAATCGGGAGCTACTTTCGTACCCATAACGCGGTACATCGAGTGCGTATCGTTTTCGAATACCGGACCGTAAACAGCATTCACGCCTGCTTTTTCGGCAAATGCTTTCAGTTCGGGAGACAAAGAGCGTACTGCTACATATTCGTTGGCATATACTTCGTCGGAGTTGTTCGCCAAGAAATTGGCTACATCGGAGGTCGTTTTGAACGATTCTTCGAGCATATCCATTTTGCCCTGTACTTCGGCATAGTCGTTTTCGCTCGGTACGATGTCTACCGTGATGTATTTCATCGAGCGGCGTTCGGGCGTACGGAACGACTCTTTTTCCTTGTCGTAAGCGGCTTTCACCTCTTTTTCCGAAACAGTCACCGTCGAGTCGGGAATGGAATAGAACGATTGTACGGCATACGAAATGTTCGCCGTAGTTTTGGCATCGTTGTAAGCGGCTTCGGTCTCCAATGCGTTCGGACCGGAAAGTTCGGTCAGCAAGCCGGCATATTTCTGTACGAGGCGTTCTTGTTTCACACCTTTTTCGATGTTCATCCACATTTGGCGTTGCGGTTCGATGCGGGCACGCATTTCGCCTACATAGCCGTTTCCTTCGGGATCGGTCACAACGCTGATAAAGTTCATCAACGCATTTTTATCCAATTGTCCGGTTTCGGGATTCATGAAATATTGGCTTACCATCGGTACTACATGGTCGCCGCAGAGCAGGTCGGTCAATTCTTCCTTGCTGACTTCGATACCCAGATTTTCCAGATTTTCGTTCAGGATGAGTTCGTTGATCATCTGATCGAGCACTTCCTGATTCAGACGCGAAGTATAACCTTCGGGCAAGGTTGCGCCACGCTGACGGTAATACTCCTGTACTTCGTCGGTACGGGTTCTGACTTTCTCTTGAAAATCTTCGGTAGAGATACTTTGTCCGTTTACCACAGCAACTTTATTTTTGCTCATGGCGTAGAATGTGTGACCCGAATTCAAGAAGTCACCGATAATAAACGCCAGCAAAGCGACACCGATAATAACCACGAGAAATCCCGCTTTGCTTCTGATTTTGTCTAATGCAGCCATTTGTTTTTAAAATGATTTTAGATTTTATTTTTTCTTTATTTTTATTTCTTGTTCTCTAAGCGCACGAAGATACGAAATTTTAATTTTACTTGACTATTGTTCGCCCAAAAAATTCGTTTATTCGAGGATTTTCATCCTTACCAATTCTATTTTAGTCGCTTTACGGCGCAGAATCGTAAATTCGTACCTGCCGATCGTCACCGTTTCGCCCTGCCGGGGCAAAGTCTGATAGTGGTAAAGGATATAACCTGCCAAAGTCTGGTACTCGTCCGACTCGGGAATGTCGATCTCTTCGAAACGTTCGTGTATGGCTTCTATCTCCATACGTCCCGACAGTTCGTAAACACCTTCCTCGACCATTCTTGCCACCCAATTCCGGTTGTCGTGCTCGTCCTCTATCTCACCGAATATCTCTTCCACCAAATCTTCGAGCGTCACTAAGCCCGCCGTTCCGCCGAATTCGTCGATCACGATGGCGATGCTTTTTTTCTGTTGCATGAGCATGCGCATCAACTTGTTTGCCGACATGGTTTCGGGAGCAAACACCACCGGACGGACCCGTTCTTTCCACCGGTCGGCATTCTCGAACATTTCCGATGCCATGATATAGCCCAGCACATTGTCTATATTCTCGCGGTAGACAATCACTTTCGACAATCCGGTAGACACGAAAGCGTCGAGCAGTTCCTCGGTCGTAGTCTGCTCGTCCACCGCCTGTATTTCGGTACGGGGAATCATACAATCGCGCAGATGAAGATTGGAGAAGTCGAGCACGTTGCGGAACATCTTCACCTCGGGTTCCACCTCCGATTCGGCAGGCGAGCTGTCGATGCTCTCCTGTATGAACGAGTCGAGTTCGACCTTGCTCATCATCGTACCCAGCGCACGGTGGGTGATCTTCACCCCGACCAGACGCATGATGCCTTCCGAAAGCAGCGAAGTGAATTTCGCCAGCGGATAAAGCAACAGATAGATCAGGTAGAGCGGCAATGCGAAAAAGTGCAGCGAACTGTTCGGATTGATACGGAATACCGTCTTGGGCAGGAACTCGCCGGTAAACAGGATCAACAGCGTAGAGAGGAGCGTCTGCATGACCACCACAAACACGCCGTTGTCCCAAATACGGGCAATCTGGGGTTCCAACAAGTCTGCCATACCGATACCGTAGATAACCAGCGCGATATTGTTGCCCACTAACAAGGTGGAAATGAAATGCTCTTCGTTACGGTAGAATACGTTCAGCACCCGTCCGATCACGCCGCTTTGCTTGACATCAAGCCCTACGCGCACCTTGTTCGACGACACAAACGCAATCTCCATCCCCGAAAAGAAAGCGGAGAAAAGCAACGATACGAATATCAGTATGAATAGATTTGCATCCATTATAAATAGTATTTTTATTGGTCTGCCGGTTCGCCCGTTTTCTTTTTCGCATTCCGCGCCGAATCTTGCGGAATGGGGAAAACGCCGGTCGGTCGGCGGATCGTGTATTGTGTCATCTGTTCGTTGGAAGTGAAGCCGAATCCCTCGATCACTTCATCGTCGCGCTCGATATGGATAAACGAATCAGAATAGATCGTCCGGTCGCGCTGGTTCCAGAACACCTGTTCGGTGCGGAATACCTCGCCGTTCAAGTTTTCCAGCCGCACATTCTTGTCGAGCCGCCAAAGCATCTTGTTTTTCAGATAAGTGGCGGTATCGCTCACGATCGACGCTTCGGTCTCGAACACCGAATCGAATTTTTCGACATACACACCCTGCGGGAAAAGCCAGTACGGCTCTTGTGCATTGTCGTAAATCAGCCATTCTTTCGTGGATATGCGGTATTTCGTCACCCCCGAATCGGAAATCAACGTGATCACATCGTGCGACCGAAGGGTCGGCACCGCACTTTCATCGACGAATCCTTTCACCACTTCGTTCTTCGGTCGTGAACATGCCGTAACGACACACAGCAACACGGTACACGATACGATCGCACACCACGCTGCTTGCCGCAAACGGCAGGTTACTCGTCTCTCCGGTACGTGAAACATCTTCACTTCGTCAGATATATGTACAAATTCGGGACAAAAGTAGCAATTTTACATGCGGCTGCAAATCATTCCACTTAAAAATGTATTATCTTCTGCATGAAGGCGCAGACATAACCTCCCCTATTGCCCGTTCAAAAAAAATTATTCGTCGGAACTGCCGCCCGTTTAAAAATAAACTTTAATCCTTGAATAAGGCCCAATGCGATTCGGCATAATCAAATCGTAAAACTTCATATCCATGCACCTTTTTTCGCCTCAGCTTAGCCCAAACAAGTTCGAATCTGCTCTCGGCTTATCGAAAATATTTGTTTTACATTTGCTTTTGCTCTCACCTTTCACTATCTTTACAACAAATAAAATATTGTTTGTTATATACAAAATAGGCACATTATGAATAATATAGTATCATTTAATATATCTAATCCGAACGATACAAGATTACAGATCGCGGCGAGAGTCAAAGCCCGAAGATTGGAATTGGACTTAACCCAAGAAGGATTGGCAGCCCGAGCGGGAATGAAATTCGCCACATATCGCAGATTCGAGCGGACGGGAGAGATCTCGTTGAAAGGGTTGCTTCAAATAGGATTTGCCCTGAATGCACTTTCAGATTTCGACGCTCTTTTCGCACAGAAACAATACCGGTCGCTCGACGATGTGTTGAAAGAGCAAGCTGTCACACGTAAAAGGGGGAAGAAAAATGAATAACATAAAACAAATCGAGGTCATCTACGATAATCGTCAGGTCGGACGGTTGGCTCTGACCCCGGAGAGATTGTGCGCTTTCGAATATTCGGCAGAGTGGCTCACCTCCGGATTTTCCATTTCTCCATTCGAACTGCCTTTACGCCGAGGTGTCTTTATCTCCAAACCGTATCCATTTGAAGGAGGGTTCGGGGTTTTCGACGATTGCCTGCCCGACGGATGGGGACAACTTATCCTTGACAGATATTTACAACAGAAGCGAATCGACCTGCATACCCTCACCTTGCTCGACCGACTTGCTTTGGTCGGTTCCACAGGACGCGGTGCGTTGGAGTTCCGTCCAGACAGAAGTGTCATATCAAAACAAGAATATACCGACTTCGAAAAACTGGCATTAAATGCGGAACAGATTCTGAGCAACGACAATTACACCGGTAATGGCATCGAAGAATTCCAACGTCGGGGCGGGTCGCCGGGTGGAGCTCGTCCTAAGATTTTCACCCGTTACGACGGCAAAGAGTGGCTTGTAAAGTTTCGGGCAAAAAGAGACCCTGAACATATCGGCTCGGATGAATACCATTATTCGCTGCTTGCCAAAGAGTGCGGGATCGAAATGCCAGCAACAAGACTTTTCGAAGATAAATATTTCGGTGTAGAGCGGTTCGACCGCATATCGAACTCATTCGGGCTATGCCGGGATGAGAAAAGGGACATGACAAAGAACGGTAAATTGCACGTAGTAAGCATCGCCGGACTTATCGGAGCCGATTACCGGTTACCCAGTATCGACTATACACACATCTTCCGAGTATGTGCAGCATTAACCCACAACATGGCAGAACTGTGGAAAGTTTATCGTCTAATGAGTTTCAACTACTTGATAGCCAATAAAGACGACCACGCAAAGAATTTCTCCTTTATCTTTCGTGAAGGGAACTGGCACCTCGCTCCGGCTTACGACCTATTACCAAGCGATGGTATAAACGGCTTCCGTACGACATCAATAAACAACAGCATAACGCCTTCGGAAGAGGATCTTTTCGCAGTGGCGATAAATGCAGGATTAGACAGACGAAGAGCGACGGAAATTTTCGAAGAAATGCAGAATATAGTTACCCATCAGCTCCGTCGCACGTTCCGACCCCAATAAACCATAAGGGGGTGTGTCGAAATGAAAATTTTGGTACACCCCCTTTTCGGTTCATCAGAATATCTAAGATGCAAGGCACTGAGGATGAGAACGACAGGAGTTTACTAACGTAAACGACTTAGCCCGAACTCCGATAGCAACGCAGCAAATTGGTCTTTCTAACACATCGTCTACAAACCGCAAAAAAAAACGTATCATACCCCGAAAGAGTATGATACGTTTTTTGTCTGTCGGAAAAAAGTCGGGGTTCAGCCCCGAAATGCAGGGCTTCTAAAAGCGCCTCTGCCTTTCCTTATAAATCCGATTACTTCACAATGAATGCCTTCACCGCGTTGCTCTTCTCGCCTTTGAATTGCAGGCGGTAGCTTCCTTGCGGCAATGCGCTGATATCGACCGTAGTTTTTCCGGCTACCGATCCGCGAAGCATTTCCGCTCCCGATACCGAATAGATCGTATATGTTCCGGCTTCCGGTGCGTCGATCGTCAAAAGATCTTCTGCCGGTACGGGATAAATACGGAAGAGCGATGCCAGATTGTCTTCGATACCCGACGTATCGATAACGAAGAGTTTGGAGAGCGAGCGTCCCGACTCTTTGTTCGTCGCCGTAATCGTCACCTGTTTGAAACGTGCCGAAGTGGTCACCTCTTCTGCGGTGTAGAGCACATTGTCCACGATCTTGTATCCAGCGCGGGTATAGCCGCCCGACGTATTTTTCGGGCCTTGCAGCGTATATTCATATTCAGCGTCTTCCACATTGCTTTCCACGATTACATCGCCGACCTTCGTATCGGCGGGCGCACCTACCGATACAGACGTAGAAGAGAGTTGAATATCGTAAATCATATCGCTGGGCAGGATGTCGAGTACAGCCGAGTGGTTCGACGTGAACTCGATCCCCTGGAACTGGTCTACCATGTGATTCAGGTCGAAGAATCCGTTTCCGACTCCGCCCCAACCCCAGTTCACGTGGAACTGGCTCACGCCGTCGTATCCGTCGAGGTTGAAACTGTGCCCGCTGGTTCCTGCGCTGTTGGTGGCATTGTAGACGATCACTGCGCCTTTACGCAAGTTTTCGTACATCATCCGTATCCATGTATCGTCGCGGTAATTGGCACGATAATAGAGCTGGCAGGACTCTTCCGAAATGCCGAAGTTGCGCGTCAATGCCGTCGTCAAGGCGTTGGTATATGCCCCCGATGCATTGTCGCCGTAGTTCATATTCAATGCCACACCCATGTGATAAAGCAGACGCGACACTTCCCGGAAGCCTTCGGAACTCGAAGCCTTTTCGTCGGTAATCAGATCCCAATCGTAAGGAGCTTCCTTGTCGTAGTCGATAAAGAGATCTATTTTTTGAGTTTCAGTGACATACGAGTGCGAACCCACCGGACGGGAAGGGTAACGGATGTACGACAGAGCCTGCGAACAGGCAACAGCGGCACAACCGACCAGATAGTGACCGTTCAGGTAAGAACCGGTTGCCGTAGACGATTCAGGGCAACTGCGGTTGTAGGGCCACGGTTGATTCCATGTGTACGGCAACATCTCTTCGATATATTCATCTTCGGCTGCCGCAGAACGGGTAAGCGCCGCAGGTTCCCAGCCGCGGTGACGCAGGGTGATGCCCGACTGGCGTACCAAATTGATCATATCGCCGTATTCATCGACCCATGCTTTCATCGCATCGGGCTTCTCGTTTTCGTTCAACGGATAGACTCCGGTTTCGGAATAAGCCAGAAGAGGCGTCACAACATCATCGGCAGCGATCAATGCCCATCCGCCGGTTTGATACTGAACGACATAATATACCGTTTCGTTGTTTTTCGTAATCGGGGTTACAGTCGATTCGCCTCCGATAAAACTTCCGCGCGCGCGTTCCGCCAGCATCCGGTCGGCAGTTGATACGGCTACCGATTCCGAAACTTGTTTTGCCTGTACGGAAAGTACAAACGATGCGCAAAGGAAAAATGGAATCAAAAATTTATAGTTCATACGTTGTTTAGATTAAATGTCGTTTCTATACTTATAGTTACAGTTGTGTGCAAAAATAGAAAACAATCTGCTGAAAAGCAACATTTCGGCAAGGTTCTTTGCTATTTTAATTGTTAAAAGGGACAAAATAAGCCATCGAAATATCAAGTTTACAAGAAATAAGGAAACAGAGCATTCACACCGACGGACAAACCGTTCCTGAAATATTATAGCACGTCACAGATCAACAACGGGACACCACGATAGGAGCTCCTGCCGGCAGTATGGTCTTTTTTCGCCAAACTTAACGAACCGGTTGCAATTTGAATTTCTTCAAAGCAAACGTTTTCGATAAGCCGAGAGCAGAGCCGAACTTGTTCAGGCTATGCCGAGGCGAGAAAAGGTGCATGGATATGAAGTTTCCGTTCAATGCGCCACATCTGCGTCCTGAAAGCAGCAACGGGACACCCTGATCGGATGTCCCGCTGTCTGTACTATATCTTTTCGTCTGGTTTAACGAACCGATTGCGGTTTGAATTTCTTCAAAACGGGCAATTGTTTGGGGAAACGATCCAATCCATCGGTCTTGAAGTCCGAAATGGAAAGTTTACGTTTCAAGGCAGACGGGGTCTTCACGCCATAGGCAGCCGAAGTCTGATAGTTCGAAGCTTCTCCGAATTCTACCCAAGAACCCATATCCATGTATCCTAACATTTTTTCTGTGGCCTCATCGATCAAGAAATAAACGAAAAGGGTATTTTCTGTCTCCGGATAGTACAGATAGATTCCAGAGGATTCTGCATCCGGATTGAATACCATATTTTTACTTTCGAGATAAAATTGATCGCCTTCAAGGCTGCAAACGAAGAGACCGATCGAACCGGTACCACCGTTGTTAAGTTCCAGACCTGATGCCATCAAGGTACCGGACAAAACAGAGAACGTGCCGTCGGCATTCGAAGCTACCGGTGTTGCATAGAGACTTTCCTGCGGAAGGTCAAGAATAATCGAAAGCAGTCCATCCAACAGATAATCTACCGAATACGTTACTTCATCTACACCTTCGAACGGTTCCGGAGTACAAGCGCGAAGTACCACTTCACCACCGATGTATCCCGGATAACCGGGTTGCTGACCCAATTGCTCTTCGGCAAATGCCGAGTCATAAAGCCATATATAGTCGCCTTCTGTCAGCTTACCCGATTCGCCGCCACCGTTGCCCTTTTGGGGAA
This sequence comes from uncultured Porphyromonadaceae bacterium, assembly GCA_900538555.1. GTDB lineage: Bacteria > Bacteroidota > Bacteroidia > Bacteroidales > Barnesiellaceae > UMGS27. The sequence continues at coordinate 139,671 of UPYI01000007.1, read as the reverse complement.
CTACCCAACAAGCACCGTCTACCAGACCTTCGTCGAAGGAAGAAGTTACAGCAGCCATTTCATTGCCGGCATTGTCGGCAAACGCACCTGCCGCGAAGTTCACCAATACGGTATAGCTATAATTTTCCGTATCGAACACTACGCTTTCGGGCAAGGTCAAGGTAACACGCGAACCGGACACGGCGATAGAAGTTTCGGCAAATTCGCCGGAGAATTTTTCGGTAAAACTTTCCAACGTACCGTCGGTGTATTTCGTTTCGAGCACTTTGTACGAAACGGATTTACCGTTATATACCACAGTTTCGGAGAAGGGGAATGTAGCCGAACGACCGTTTCTTGCCGCTTCGTACACATTACCTTCGCTATGGAGCAACGTAGGAGCTACCTCGTCCGTTGTTTGGAGCGACTCGCTTGCTACCTCCGAAATATTACCATTCACGTCGTTTACTACGGCATAGAAATAATAGATATTTCCGGCTACGATTCTATCGAAAACGACTTTAATGACACCGTTTTCAGCCGCATCGGCAACTTTTACCAACGATTGTCCTTCTACCTTGTTGTTGATCAAAGCCGAAGCTGTCGGATTGATTTCGGTCGAAGACATCACATACCCGCAATAGGAAGCATTATCAGAAACCGTCAAAGTCATTTCGATAGCTGTTTTGGCTTCGTTCATAGCCACTTCCATTTCTACGGTGGCACCACCTTCGGGACCCGGAGTCGGAGCATCCGGTTCGTCATTACAAGCGGAGAAGCCTACAAGACCTACAACCGCCAACAGACCAAATAGATACTTTTTCATAACTTATAATTATTTAGTTGTAAAAATCAATTATTGTTTCGATAAGGAGAGTGATTGCCAAACCCAAGACTGGCTGCTCATCCACGGATTAGAGGATGCCGGCTTGTTGTCGTCGTCCAAAGCTGCTCCGCAATAGAAATTCATACCGCTCAACGATGCATTCAGTCTGTTGCCGCTCTTCGACAATACCATACGTCCGACCGTAGAGAATGTCCACGGAGTAGTTCCGTCGTAAGTAGCGGTAGCGAATTTATAACCCGAAAGCAACTCTTGACCGAAATCGACCGAAATCTGATTGTAGTTACCGTTTGTGATACGACCTACTACGGCTTTTTCAGCAGCTCCCGTTCCCAGCAAGTTCTGGATCGAAAGGGTATTCAAATCGTCGCCGCTCGGCAAGATCTGTACCGTCCAAGTCTGCGTATATCCATCTTCCTGATAAGGATTACCGGAAGCCGTACAAGTGAACGAACCCAAAAGCGGAGCCAGATCCTGATTGTAGACCACCACAATGCTCACCGAATGTTTCGCACCCAAGTTGCAGCCTTCCGTCTCGGAGAGAACCAGATCGGTCTGATAGGTTTCACCATTGTTGTCGGCGGCATTGAGCGGTTTCAGATAGATAGCCGCTTTGTTGTCTGCCGAACCGAATGTAACGGATTTCGAATCGATCGGATTACCATCCTGATCCACTATCTGAAAATGTTTGCCCAATTCGGCTTTATGCGCATATTCCGAATCGTCGAACTCGAATTTTACGGTAGCCTGCGCAGAGGGCAGGGCTACCAGTTCCAACGGGATGGAAGCGACGGAATTGTCCGTACCCACCATCACACGCGAAGCGACCGTAGACTGAACGAAAGCGTCTTTCACCGGATCGAATTGCGGAGTGGAAACATCTTCACACGAAGAGAGTCCGATAATTCCCGCAACGATATAAATTGCATTTCTTACTTTCATACTTCTTTCTGTTTAAAAAATTAAATCTCTCTTCGGCTATTATTTGCTACTGTAACCGGGATTTTGTTCCAAGTTCTTGTTTACGTCCATTTCCGAGAGCATAATGGGGAATGCCCATTTATATTGGTCGTCACCCTGCCCGAAAAGGATGTTTTTGTTGTTCGAAGCATCGTAATCTTCGCGATAGATGCTTCTTTCGAAGCGGGCGAAGTCGAAGAAAATATGACCTTCCAAGAAGAACTCTTTCCGGTTTTCTTCGAAGATGGCATCCAACAGGCTGCCGGTTTCGGGATAAGCCGAAGCTCCGCGCGTCGTGGCGATACGGTTCAGATCGGTCCAAGCAGTAGTTCCTTCGTAAGAGAAATTACCGCGAGCCTGTGCTTCCGAACGGATCAGGTACATCTCGGAGAGACGGAGTACCGGAATGTTGTTGTAGAGAATATCGCGACGTCCCGAAGTGGATTTGCCGGGATATTTCGAGAACCATTTGTATTGCGAATCGTAACCGGCATTAGTCGTAGACATCAACGAAAGACGAACATCGTTTGCAGATGTAAACAGGCTCAACAGGTCGTTCGATACACGTACGTCGCCATATCCTTTATCGGCAGAGGATACCGGAGCGATCAACGGCAATGCTACGTTGGTAGACGAACCGTCGGCTTGCGAGAAGTAAACCTCGAAGATGATTTCGTTGCCGGTAGCAGCCGATACATCGGTCGAGCCGCTCCACATGTTGGCATAGGCAGTAGCATTCGCCAATGTATATTTACGGTTCGAAATCACTTTCGTCGCATAATCGGCTGCTTTCTGGTAATCTTCATGATAGAGGAATACACGTGCCATCAAGGCTTGTATCACCGGCTTGGTGACTGTCGTTTTCTGATCTTTTACGCCTGCACGCTGGTACGAATCGGACATCATCACTTCCGCTGCTTCCAAATCGGCGATGATACGATCGTAAACAGCCGAAATAGAACTACGGTGCGGATAGGTAATGTCGCCGTTGTAAACCAACGGAAGTCCGAGGGCTTCGAGTTCAGGATTGGTCTTGGCATAACCGTAAGGCTGGGCATAGATACGTACCATATCGAAATAAGCGAGGGCACGCAACCAGAGGCATTCGGCAGCGAGGTTAGCCAGATTTTGCTGGCGTACTTTCATCTTGTCGGCAGCGGCAGCCGTTTCGACATTGTCGCTTTCGTCGGTAAAGATGTCGTATTTAACCGACGACGAAGTGTTGCCCAGTTTGCTGCGGTGTTCGTTCGGCAGGATGTCCGTACCGATTTCGGGGATAATCACATTCAGCACGGCATTGGCAGCGGCAATAGCAGAATAACCTGCCGCCCACGTTCCCAACGTAGCATTGGGAGCGAAGTTCCATTGCCATTCCGTACGGTTACGACCGGTGTTGATCGGTCCGCAAGTACCGTTTCCGCACATGATATCGAAAGTCAAAGGCAGGGTCGTCCCGTACCATGCGCCGGTGGTGAGGTAAGCAAAAGCTCCATAAGTAGCGCCATCGACCCCTTCGAAATTGGAAAGTTCCTTTTCGGGTGTAGATGCCAATACCGGCTCTTTCGTCAAAAAGTCGTCGCAGGAGCAAAGTCCCAAAGCGACCGCTGATATTATAAATAACTTTTTCATCATTTTCTGTCGTTAAAAGATTAGAACGTAATATCGATACCACCTATTACCGAACGTGTCATCGGGTAAGTAACCAATGTAGCACCGGTCATACCGTGTTCGGGATCCCAATAGTTCATATTGTGGAAGGTGTAGAGGTTCAATGCACTGACATAGAAGCGCACATTGTTCATCAACGCTTTCTTCGTCCATTTCTGGGGCAAGGTGTATGCCAAAGTCACATCCTTGATACGCAGGTAGCTACCGTCTTCGACGTAACGGGTAGAGAGCTGCGACGAGTTGGTCGAGTTGTTCATGATCGGCTTCGGCAAGCAGTTGGTATCGCCGGGTTTCTTCCAATAGTTGGCAGCCCCTTTCCAAAGGTTCTGGATAGCGATAGAGCCGTCGCTTTCGTAAACGCCACGGTCGTTGTTATATACTTTATTACCGTATTTGGCTTCCAACTGGATATCGAGCGAAAGACCTTTCCAAGTAAGGTTGGTGTTGAAACCACCGAACCATTTGGGCTCGGGCGAACCGGCATAGACACGACGGGCAGAAGCTGCGTCTTCGGTCAATTGTCCTTGTTCGTCGCGCCACAGGGCGTTACCGTTCATCGGGTTCACACCGGCATAGTCGTAGAGATAATAGTTCATCAACGATTTGCCTACTACGTAACGGATCGAGCTACCGAGATATTCCTGACCGTTCAGATCCAACACTTTCGAGCGGTTGGCGGCGAAGTTCAAGCCGGCAGTCCACTGGAAGTCGTTCGTATCGAAGATCGTAGCATCCAACTGAACTTCCACACCGTTGTTGCGGATCGAACCGGCATTTTTCATGATCGAGCTGAAACCGGTCGTCGTCGGGATAGCGGTTGCCAACAACATATCTTCCGTTTTACGCGTGTACCATTCGACAGTAACATTCAAGCGATCGAAGATACGGAGGTCGATACCGACGTTGTGGGTTTTGTTCAACTCCCAAGTCAGGTCTTTGTTAGGCAACTGTCCGGGAACGGAGATGTTCACGCCGTTGTAGCTACCTACGCCATACAGACCGTAGTGCTGGTAGAAACCGATATCGTCGTTACCGTTCACACCGTAGCTGTAACGGAGCTTCAACTGGTTCAGCCACGAAACATCTTTCAGGAAGTTTTCGTTGTGCATGTTCCACGATGCACCGATTGCCCAGAATGTACCCCAACGGTTGTCAGCACCGAATTTCGAGCTACCGTCGGTACGGAGAGCGAGTTGCAGGTAATATTTCGATGCGTAGTTATAGTCAGCCATCGCGAAGAACGAAACCATCGTGGCATTCGACAAACCGTCGCTTACCGACGAGTATTCCTTACTTGCTACGGAAGAGTGGTATTTGTAATCGGCATCCACTTGTTGCGAAGATCCCATCAACCACCAGTATTTCAGAGCGTATGCTTCCTGACCTACCATCACGTTCAGATAATGGTCGTCGGCGAATACATCGTTGTATGTAATGGTATTGGAGGTGGTGAACATGCTGTTGAACTGCGTTGCCGTATTCAAAGCGTTGCCCGAAGCCGACTCCAAGATGTAGTGCGGATAGTAAATATGTGCTTCGGTAGCAGCAAATTCTACCGAGTTATTGGTTTTGAAAGTCAATTGTTTGATCGGCTTCCATTCCAGATATGCCGTACCATACACCTTATATTGTTTGTCCCACTTGTCCATATCGCGGATCGCCATCAACGGGTTGATGTTGAAGAAGAGCGACATGGCATTGATCTGGTCCTGACGGAAAGAGCTTTGACCGTTGCGGAAGTTTTCGGCTTCTTTTGCATAGTCGATAAACGTTCCGTCGGCATTGTACATGCCCAGAGTAGGAGCACCAGCCATACCCGACCAGAAGGGGTTACCCGGAGCGAGTTCACCGCCTGCGGTATCGACCGATTTCATGTAACCACCTTGTATACGGGTACCGAATTTCAACCATTTGTTGATTTCGCTGTCCATATTGGCACGCATCTGCATTTTCTCGAAGCCGTTGCCAACGATGATACTTTCGTGGTTGCTGTACGAAAGCGAAGTATAGTAGTTCGTTTTGGAGTTACCGCCCGAAACGATTGCTTCATATTCCTGCAACTGACCGGTACGGGTCATGAGGTCCATCCAGTCGGTACCTTTACCGTTGGCAGCCGAAAGCGGCATATAGTATTCCGAACCGGGCATATCGGGATCGTAACCGGCGTTCGTGGCTGCGTCGCGATAATATTGCACATATTGTTGCAGGTTCATCATACCGAAGTCGTTGTCGTTCGCCAACATCGTACCACCGTAACGGGCACGCAAGGTAACGCTTGCCTTACCGTTGTCTTTGCTACCGGTCTTGGTCGTGATCAAGATCACACCGTTGGCAGCACGCGAACCGTAGATAGATGCGGCAGCGGCATCTTTCAATACCGTTACCGAAGCGATATCGCTGGGGTTGATCAATGCAATCGCATTCATCGTTTCGGAAGCGACGCTGGTAGAACCCGAAGTGATAGGAATACCATCGACTACATAAAGCGGTTCGTTACCGGCATTGATAGAAGATGTACCGCGGATACGGATCGAGGTAGCCGAACCGGGCTGACCGCTCGTGCTTGCAATCTGCACACCCGCCAATTTACCGGAAAGCATTTTATCGACCGAAGTCGCCGGAATAGCATCGAGCTCGTCGCCGGAGACTTGCGTGATAGAACCTGTCTTCGCTTCACGACGTTGCGTACCGTAACCTACCACCAACACTTCGTCGAGCGAATGCGAGGCGGAGTTCATGCGTACGACCATGCCGTCGCGGGCGAACACCTCGGTTTTTTCCATTCCGATAAATGAAATGACCAATGTTTTTGATGCGCCCTGAGGGATTACGATCGTAAACTTACCGTCGATGTCGGTCAAAGCCGTAGCGTTACCGCCTTTTAACAAGACGGACGCGCCCATGACGGGAGAATCATCCTCAGCAGAGAGTACTGTACCGGAGATCCGAGTCTGAGCCATAGCCGAGAGCACTCCGAGGCAAAGTACATACAGGAACAGAGTTAATTTTCTCATACGTTAAATATTAAATTTTTAAATAAGCGTTCGATTTTATATTTCAAGGTTTTATTTGCAAGCCATCCGTTTTTTATCTATTTCCTGCAAACGACTAAAAAAAATACAGTAATTATTATATCTTATATTTTTTCATAGTCAAGAGCAAATTTTCCCCGCTCTGTTTTGCGCCGTTTATAGGTCGTTATCGATAAAAACGCTTTTTCATCCAACCCAAATATACAATTATTTTTTTATACCTATTATATATTACATGATTTTTTTTACACATCAACACGAATATTTCTTCCAATCCGTAGCTGCAAAGATAATAATAAAGAACGAATAAAAAACAGTTCCGCCGTTTTATCTTTCTATTTTTTTCTTTTTTACGTATTTCCGTATCAAAAAATAAGCAAACCGCATCTCCCTATTTATTTTTAAGGAGGAGTGGAAATATTGAACTTCAAGAAGTTACAACTTATTATTGCATCTTTATGCAAATTAATAAACAGAGAATATCCGAAACGTTAAATCTTTCGAAACCTACCGTCCAGAAAGGAAATTAAAAAAAATAGCGCCCCCAAAATAGTTAAAACCACATTTTATTAACATAACAATTAACGAATAAGTACCCGAAGCGAAAAAGAAACTGAATATACGATACCAGTCAAAATGAATAGTCATGCACAAAATAGAGAGCATCGGCGTTAAAGGATTTCGCAAAATGAATATTTATACAAGATCACAAGACTTAAAATTCGAAACAGCCATACCTTCCGTCGAATATCTTCGAAGAGCGCGAAGGTATGGTCCGCCCGAAACGGCAGCACACACATCGCATGGCGACCACCCTTTTTTTCCCGATCGGACAAGCGGCAATCCGAACGGATAAAAATGGAGATCTCTAACAAATCCGGTTTTAATGACCGACGGTGTGCATAATATCCAGCCTGCTGTATTGCCACCGGAATTCGGGCTAAGTCGTTTAAAGCTCCTGTGCCCTCCATCTTAGAGGTTCTGACGCACTGAAAGGGGGTCACTTCAAATTCCCCCCCCTTTCGGTGTATATGTTTTCAACGTTTTCGATAAGCCGAGAGCAGAGCCGAACAGGGTTCGGGCTATGCCGAGGCGAGAAAAGGTGCATGATAATAAACTTCACATAGGGACAACAGGAAACGGAAGTTATTCGAAGCGACGTTTCCAGAACCACATTTCGTTGAACGTAATGCCGAGCGAGATACGCAAAGCCTGCTCACGCACCAACGAGGTAGGCAACGTGTTGCGGTCGATGTATTCGAACGAGAGGTTGAGCATGGTTTTATCGTTACGCATCGGAAGTCCGAAACCGCAACTGACCCCGAATTCATCGAGATTGTTTCCTTTTATTTTCAGATACGACCGGTTGTAGAACGCACCGAGACGGTAACGGATATGCTTCATATAGCCGCCGGCAAAAAGCGACGGGCGATATTCTGCACCCAACGAAAGTTTCATACGGTCGGAAAAGAGCGTACCAGCCTGATCGGATTTAGTATCGGGGTTGTAGAATTTTGCCGATGCCCAGTTCTGCCACGAGAAATCGGCTTCGATCGTAAGCCGTTGGTCGTAGGTATAGCTAAGACCGGCACCGACCATGTGGGGCAACGAATAGCGTTTGTCCATATATCCGTGGTTGATGGTATCGGTCGAGTTGGCATTGTTCTTGACGGAAATAAACTCGCCGTAGATTTTCTTGGCGGGAGAATATACCGCACCGATCGTGAAACTGTTTTTGGGATTGATATTGAATGAATACTGCAATCCGAACTGGAAACGGAAATCGGTCACGCTCATTTCGGTCTGGAAGATACCGGTAGAGGCACCGTCGGGATCGACCTGTGTCTGATTGACCGTCGAGCCGAAAAGATAGGCGATATTGACACCGAGCGACAGTCCTTTCACCGGAGTTCCCGCCACACCGATATAGGCTTGCGAAATTCCGCCGTCGCCCGAATAGACGGTAGAGCCGTTATCGCCGGTAGCACCGAAAGAGTAGCCTACCGCAGAAAAGGGAAGCAGACCGATACTACCCGCCATATACCGACCCAACGGAAACTGCATCGACAGATAGTCGAGTCCGCCGCCGGGCACTTGCCCGCGGGCATCGCCTTCGCTCACCCACTGGTTCTGAAAACTCAACCCGAAATCGAAAAGGAAAGTCAATGAATCCATCGACGTGTACGAAGCCGGGTTCATCACGTTGATCTGGTTCTTGGTTCGCGAGGCATATCCTACCCCACCCATAGCTTTCTGATGCGAAAAGGCGTTATCGTCGAGTATTCCGTATCCGTAACGGGAATAAGGCGTATTGGTCTGCGCCGCCACCGGCATCAGCATGCCGAGCAGGCACAGACAGAGTGTACACAGTTTCTTATAGTCAGACATTGTCGTATAATATTCTATTCAAGCCTTTCGGCACCAAGTTTCGATCTACAAAGATGCGACTTTTTACGTTAGCCGACAACTGTAAGGCATCGCCCCCCGTTAAAAAAACGAAAAGCGAAGGATATAGCTGCGACAGTTCTTCCACGATGCCCTCGATTTCGTAGATCACCCCCCTCACTACACCAGCCCGGATAGCGGTGGGTGTGTCATAGCCCAACAACGGTACATCGCCTTCGGCAGAGACCAACGGCAGCCGTCCGGTTTCGCGTTGCAGCGAACGCAGACGAGCCTGAATACCGGGCGCGATATTCCCACCCCGGAAACAGCCGTCGCCCGTGAGCAGATCGTACGTAATGGTAGTGCCGGCATCGATCACCAGCACATCCTGTCCGGGAACGGAAAGCATCGCCCCGACAACGGCGGCTATGCGGTCGCGCCCCAACGTAGACGGTGTGCGATAGCCCAACGTGACAGGCAACCGCGTTTCGGACGTGAACTGGTGAAAACGGGCTATACGCGAACGCATATAGTCGGCAAGAGCCGGATCGGACGCCGCCACCGTGCTGTAAATAGCCGCCTCGACCGAAACTTTCGAGAGCAAGGCATCGACTTCGGCAGGTGTCCACGAAGCGAACAGTTCGGTACGCACCCACTCGTCGCCCGAAAACAGCGAAACTTTTGTCGCCGTATTCCCCGTATCTATGACCAAACGATATGACATCATGAGGGGCAAAGGTACGAAAAGAGGTTTTAAAAACCGATAAAGGTGCGATACAAATTTACGAAATTCGCCCGACAGCCGGGTTTTACCGACCAAACGGCATCCTTGTCGGGCGATCAGTTACCGCGATGTTCCACTAAATAGCGAAATACTTTTTCGAGACTGTCGCGCTTGCGCCAGTTGATCTTTTCGGATTTTACGAACTGCTTGAAAGCGTCTTGCTGCGATTCGGGCAGGAGCTTGGCTACTTTCTGCCGGCTGGCAGATACGATTTCGCCATCGACGACAAAGACCAACCGCTTATCGACCGGGAAGGCGGAAGCCTGATCGCGATCGTTTTTGATAGCCAGATAATCGAGGTTGTTGATACCGCCCAAAGGTACACTCAGGTAGTTCTGCGCCGCACCCGTAGAGGTTTGCGTGCCGTATGCCCCGTTGCTTTTGGTGAGGGCTTCATAGTTCCCCTTGCGTTGAAGTCCGAACACGAGACCGGGGGCTTCCTGATAAACCTCTATGAAAAAGCCTTCCGCCGGGACAAAAGCCGTTTCTTCGAATTGTATGCGGGTAACGGCTTCGGGCATATTGGGAACAAATACCCGATCGCCTTTAAGATAATGCAAATGGTTGTGCAACAAATGAATATTCACTTTTGCCTGCGACTGTTCGCCGCTGTCGAACGTGATCCGGGCATCGGAAAAATCATACAATACATAGGGCCATGCCGTAGTGGGTTCGGCATACTGCTGTGCCTGCAAGGAGAAAACCATACAGAGGCAACTCATCAAAATCCAACGTTTCATACCTTATTATAATAAATGGTTTATTTCATGCTCTTTTTCCCGTTTCGGCACAGCCCGGACAAATAAGATTCTGCACCCGGCTTATCGAAAACGCGCATTTTTTTTCGGCGAATCGCCATTTTTTAATATTGTTTTCTATCTTTGCAGAAGATAGACTGCACTCGGCATAGCCATTCAAACAAGTTTGATGTCTCTGCTCTCGATTTGCACTATCTTTGCAGAAGATAGGCTGCAAAAAACAAGCAGCATCCCGACATAGCCGTTCACATAAATTCGATGCTTCCTCACCCCGTTTTGCGTCGAACTTTACAGAACGAACCTATGCAAAGATAAATATCTGTAAGGAGAATAACAAATACCGAATGTAGAAAACGACAGGCAGAAAACAGATAAACCGATTTACTTAACGGATGATAATCTTATTCAAATTCATATAACAGAACCATAAAACAAGAACAGTATGAAAATCAAACAGATTTTAGGACTCGTCCTCTTGGCTATACTTCCGCTATGCAGTATGGCACAGGGACTGAGTGTCATGCACTTGCCCAACGGAGCCACCGTATATCTGTGGGAAGACAAAAGCAAACCCGATGTTTACGGTATGGTATCGTTCAAAGTGGGATCGGTGGACGACCCGTTGGAATATACCGGTCTGGCACACTATCTGGAACACGTCATGTTCAAAGGTACGCAGACTATCGGAACATTAGACTGGGAAAAAGAGTCTGCCCTCTACCAACAGATCATAGCCAAATACGATGAAATGGCAGAGACCGCCGACCCGGCACAAAAAGAAAAAATAGGACTGGAAATCAACGACCTGTCTATCCAAGCCGCCAAATACAGCTCGATGGGCGAATTTTCGCAATTGGTAGACCAGATGGGTGGTCAAGGGCTGAATGCCAGCACCGGATACGACCAGACGGAGTATCACAACTCGTTCCCGCCGGCTCAATTGGAAAAATGGCTCATGCTCTACTCCGAACGGTTGATCAATCCAGTATTCCGCGGATTCCAGACCGAGCTGGAAGCCGTGTACGAAGAGTTCAATATGTACAGCGACAACCCCGGCTCGAACATGCGCGAATGGGTGATGGCTGAATCGTTCGAAGGTCATCCCTATGCCCGTCCGATCATCGGTAAACCGGAACATCTGAAAAATCCGCGTCTGAGCAAACTGATCGACTTCTACAACCAATGGTACGGTCCGGAGAATATGGCAATCATCCTCGTGGGTAATTTCGACACGAAAACGACTGTGCCGATGATCCGCAACTATTTCGGACAAATCGAAAAGAGAGCGCATACCGAACGCCCGGCATACCCGATCAAAAAATTCTCGGGCAGAACGGAAAAGAGCGCGAAACTGTTCTACTACCCGATGTTGTACATGGTGTATAACGGTGTGGAAATGAATCACGCCGACGATATTGCCCTCGAAGTGTGCATGGAAATATTGAGCAACTCGCAATCGACCGGTATGCTCGACAAACTGACGATCGACGGTAACGTGATGGCTGCTTTCGCTTCGAGCCAGACAATGCGCGACGCCGGTATCATCAGCGTAGGCGCCATCCCCTCGTACGACCCCTCGCAGAACCGCTGGGAAAGCCACAAGTCGGTAGAGAAACAGGTTCTCGCCATTATCAACACGTTGAAGAAAAAAGGCGTGGACGAAGAGTTGCTGGAATCGGTAAAACGCAACATGATCTGCGAATATGAATTGCAGATGGAGTCGAACGAATTCAAAGCGATGTATCTTGCCCAATTGTTCAACACAGGTGCAGATCCCGCCGACATCGTGAACTACCGCGAAAAAGTTGCGGCTATCACCGCCGACCAGATCCGCGACGTAGCCAACCGCTACTTCACCAAGAACTATCTGGCTCTGAACATCCAACAGCAGAAAGGTCACGATAACAAAAAAGAGAAACTGCCGAAACCGGCTTACAAACCGGTAGAATCGGAAGCCGGCGTGAAATCGGAATATGCCCAATGGTTCGAGTCTATCCCCGTGAACGTAGAAGAACCGACTTTCTGCGACCTGAATTCGGTAGCTCAACGCAAAGTAAACAGCCGCAGCCGCATCTTCTACACGAAGAACCCGGAAAACGACGTGTTCACGCTGACCTTGAAATATGGCGTGGGTACGACCAAAATGCCTAAATTAGGCTACGCCGTAGAATTGATGAACAACGCCGGTATGATGCCCGACGTGGATGCCCAAAGTTTCAAACGCGAAATGAGTAAATTAGGTGCCACCTGCTATTACAGCGTGGACGGCAACTACCTCTATATCACGATACGCGGTTACGAAGAGGGCTTGGCAGAGGCTTGCCGCCTGCTGTCGAAACAGATCCTGTTCCCCCGTCTGGAAGATGTACAGCTGCAAACGGTGATCAACAACACGTACAGCGCCCGGAACATGGAAAAAGACAACAACGATGTGAAACAGGATGCTCTGACGCAATACGTGCTGTTCAAAGACAAATCGACTTATCTGGACCGTCTGCCGTTGCGCGAAGTGATCGACCTGACGAAAGGCGAACTGACTACCGTATTCCAGGAGGCTACGAACTATGCCTGCGATATCCACTATGTGGGTACAGCCGACGAGTCTGTCATCTTCGATATTCTGAGCAAGAACCTGCCGATCAAGGCAGAAGAGATGGCTTCTACTTCGCCCGAAGAGCGTCCGCGCGAACAATACGGTGAAACGACGATTTTCTTCCTCGCCGACAACAAGGCTACACAAAGTAATATCGGATTCTATATCGAAGGCAAACCCTACAACGTAAACGACGGTATAGATATTTCGGCTTTCTCGGCTTACTTCGGTAGCGGATTCGGCAGCATGGTCATGGACGAAATCCGTGAAAAACGGGCTATGGCTTATACGGCATACGGCGTAGTAAGCACCCCGATGGTTGCCGGCCGCAACACCTGCTTCGTCGGATACGTCGGCACACAAGGCGACAAGACGATCGATGCTATCGACGTATATATGAACCTGCTCAACGAAATGCCGATCGTGCCGTCCCGATTCGAATCGGTGAAAACGAATATCAAGCAATCTATCCTGAGTTCGAAACCGACATTCAGAAATGAAAGCCAAGTGTACGAAGCATGGAAGATGAAAGGTTATACCGAAGATCCGGCTATTCTGCAAATGCAAAAGATCGAGGCTTTGCAATTCGAAAACATCGTAAACTACTACAAAGAGAATATACAAGGGAAACCGGTGATAATCACGATCGTCGGCAACCCGAAAGACTTCAATGTAAATGACTTGGAGAAATACGGAAAAGTAGTGAAAGTGAACGTATCGAAATTGTTCTCGGACGATTCGTTGTAGTCAGGACTCGAATCACATACCATGTAAGGGGTTGTCTAATAAGTCCCCGAAATAGAAATCACCCCCGTCAGAGTTTGTTCTGGCGAGGGTGAAATCATTAAAATCGGACTTGTCAGACAGCCCCTTTTCTGTGCGTTAGAATATCTAAAATGCAGTAAGACCTTACTCGCCTCACACCGGCAGTCCGATGCCCACAGATGATGTTCAAGGCAAATAGACAGTATCGGCGCAGACCGCATAAAAATAACGGTCGAGCCACAACTCAAAATAAAAAAAATCACTATCTTTGCGTTATACGCGAATATAGGATGCGGTTCGGCATGGTCCAAATAAATTTGGCTCTGCTCTCACCTTTCACTATCTTTGCGTTATACGCGAACATAGGATGCGGTTCGGCATAGTCCAAATAAATTTGGCTCTGCTCTCACCTTTCACTATTTTTGTAGAAGACAAGTTGCGCCTCAATATAGTTCAAGTAAACTTGATTCTATTTCCGGCTTGCATTATTTTGAAAAAATCGGTTCAATAAAAATACGGTCGGAGAAATACGATGAACACGAAGAGGGTCTGTGAAATATGGGCTATCTATTTCGGAACGGCACTAATCTGTCAATTGGCGATTCCGAATGTTTTCCATACGGACTTTTTCGCCTTTCCAGTCAATATGACTTTATTATTGCTGGGAATCGTAGGGTTATGGATACTCTACCGGGAGAAAGCCACATCCCGCTTGTCACTCTTGCTCTCCTCTCCCACCACCACATTCTTTCTCCTTGCAGTCGCCGTCGTCACGTTCCTAATCCTCGGACTCACATCGTGGCTGACACCTGCCTCATGGTGGTTTTTCTTCGCACTCACGGCATTGTCGGCACATTTGTTATTTGTACTGTTCCGCGGACTTCATCGAAACAAACCCTACCGGTTGCGCTTTCTGCTCAACCACGCCGGACTGTTGCTCGCTCTCATAGGAGGATTCGCCGGGGGTGCAGATACAACGCAATGGCGCCTGCGGATATCCGGCAACGAAACGGCACAAGAAGCTTTTGCCCCGGACGGAAGCACGATGCGGTTGAAACAAGCATTGAAACTGGAAAAATTCACAGTTACTCATTATCCCAACGGGATACCCGAAAATTACGAAGCACAAATCAGGATAAACGACAAAGAAGTTGTCTTGCGGGTGAACGAGCCTTATGGGCTGTCACTGTCGGATGACCTCTATCTGGTGAATTACGAACATGCTCCCGCGGGAGAAACAACCAGATACTGCATTTTGGAAATCGTACGACAACCGTGGAAATATGTGCAGTGGGCAGGTATCTGGATGATGATTGCCGGAAGCGTGCTACTGTTCGCACAAGGAGTGCCGTCGGCAAAAAAAAGGAGAGCAACGAAATGACATGGAATGAATTCATCTGGTTCGCGATAGGTGCAGCCATATTCTGGATTGCCGGAGCCTCTGTCGCACTTAAAAACCGCTCATTCAGCCGATGGGCTACCGGGCTTACCGCAACCGGTGTGTGCATCTATACCGTTTTCATCGTCGCCTTTTGGATCGCCTTAAAGCGTCCGCCACTAAGGACGTTGGGCGAAACGCGGCTATGGTACTCGTTCTTCATCATTCTCTCGGGACTGCTTACGTACCGCAGGTGGCACTACCGATGGATCCTATTGTGCTCGACCGTGATATCGCTGGTATTCGTCATAATCAATATCCTGAAACCGGAGATACACGACCAGTCGCTGATGCCTGCCTTACAGAGCTTCTGGTTCATCCCGCATGTCACCGTGTATATCTTTTCCTATTCCGTACTCGGTTGTGCATTCATCCTCGCAATGGGCGGATGGATCCGACATACAAACAGCTACTTTCCCACGATCGACCGCCTTGTCTATATCGGCATGGCATCCCTGACGTTGGGAATGATGAGCGGGGCAATGTGGGCGAAAGTAGCTTGGGGCAACTTTTGGAGCTGGGACCCCAAAGAGACATGGGCAGCCATTACATGGTGCATTTACCTGCTTTACATTCACCTGCGGCTCTACGGGCGAGGTAGCCGGACGGTACTCAACGGGCTGCTCGCGGCGGGTTTCCTATGTATGCAAATGTGCTGGTACGGTGTCAATTATCTGCCTACGGCTCAAAACAGCATGCATGTATATTAAGACATATTCACTCTAATAATATCAATTATGAAAAAAAGCTCAAAACTCTTACTGTGTCTGGTAGCTCTGATCGCGATACTTGCGGTCACCTATCGGGCTGTGAACTGGGCTCCGTCTACCGATTTGACGGCCAGTGAGCAGGTTTTAGAGGTAATGACGGACGGAGGATGCCTCTTCTGCCACTCCGCCGACCCAAAATTACCGTTTTATGCCGATCTTCCCGTAGCACGGAACTTGATCGGGAAACACATCGCAGACGGCTACGCGTCGTTCGACATGCAACCATTCATGGCTGCCATGCGGAACGGTACGGCTCCCGGCGAAGTGGATCTGGCAAAAGTGGAACAGACGGTTGCCGACGGCTCTATGCCTCCTGTATCGTACTACCTTGTCCATTGGGGTGCGTCCATTACGGATGCGAAACGAAAAATGATGATGGAGGATTTCCGGAAACTCCGTGCCGAATTTTATCCGAACCAGCTTGCCGCTCCGGAATTTGCCAACGAAGCCATTCGCCCCATCCCCGACAGTTTCACGCATGATGCCCGCAAAGCAGCGCTCGGCGAAGCACTCTACCACGATACGCGTCTTTCTGCCGACGGTACAATCTCTTGTGCCACTTGCCACGGTATAGAAACCGCCGGAGTAGATAATCGCCGTTATTCCAGCGGAATCGACGGGCAACTCGGCGGCGTAAACGCCCCGACGGTCTACAACTCCTGTTTCAATTTCGTACAATTCTGGGACGGCCGTGCCGCTACATTGTCAGAACAGGCTGGCGGACCTCCATTGAATCCGGTAGAAATGGGATGTGCTTCGTTCGACGAAATAGTAGACCGGTTGGCGAAGGATAAAGAATTTACCGCCAAATTTCTGGCTGTATATCCGGAAGGTTTGAGCCAGTCCAGCATTACCGATGCTATTGCCGAGTACGAAAAAACACTCATTACACCCAACTCGGCATTCGACCGCTATCTGAAAGGTGAACAGAATGCTATGACAGCCGAACAGATCGAAGGTTACGAACTCTTCAAAGAGTATAGTTGTGCGACCTGTCATGTCGGCGAAAACATGGGCGGTCTTTCCTACGAACTGATGGGACAACGTGCCAATTATTTCGAAGACCGGGAGCTGACACTCAAATCGGGCCTTACGGACGGCGACAACGGACGTTGGGCACAGACAGGAATAGAGCGCGACCGTTATCGTTTCAAAACGCCCTCCCTCCGCAATGTAGTGCTGACATGGCCCTACTATCACGACGGAAGCGTCGAAACCTTGGACAACGCCATTTCCATGATGTCCCAATACCAAGTCGGGCGTAAAATGCCTCAGGCGGATGTGGAAAAAATCGAAAAGTTCTTCGATGCACTCACCGGAGAATACCAAGGTAAATTATTGACAAATACCAATCAAAGACCATAAACCGGTTTCGTCCGAGACACTTGACAATACTTTGAACATAGTGTCGAGTATATGCTCTAAAAATTACAGATTGTAACCCAACCATAAAAGAGAGCCGTATCATCACCCAATAGGGGTAATGGGTACGGCTCTTTTATGGTTAATAAAGGATGCCGAATTTCAGGAATAAAGTTCGCCACACTTCTTTTCCCGCCTCAACAAATCTCAAATAAATTTGGCTTTGTTTTCGGCTTGCACTATCTTTTCAGAACATAGGCTGCGCCTCAACAAATCCCAAATGAATTTGGTTTTGTTTTCGGCTTGCACTATCTTTGCACAAAGCATAAACCTCGCACGATGAAAGAAAAGCTAATCGGGATATGGCAACGTTTCCGTTCGAAAGTTCCTTTGGTAGGACTGTTCGCCCTACTCTATGTCCTGTTCATCCTTTTCATCGACGAATATAGTTTCTTGAATAAGATCATCTACGACCGGGAAATCGAACGGCTGAAAAAAGAGATAAAAGCCGAAAACGACTCGATACAATATTACCGGACACAGATACTCGAAATGAAAACCGACCCGGAATCGTTGGAGAAAATGGCTCGCGAAAAATACCGGATGCAACGCCCCGACGAGGATGTCTATACGATCGTAGAGATTCCGACAGAAAAATAATTGCCGACACGCATCGCCCGCTACCCTCCTCCCGGAAGTGCGACGGATTATAAAAACATAAACATCATGAACGAAAAAGCAAACAATATACTGCTGGGCATATCGGCTACGATCGTATTGATCTCCGCCGTATTTCCGTTATTAATGATCGAATGGGAATGGCTGCCCTATTTCTACGCCGTCGGCGCAGCGGGTATGACCGTGTGCCGGCTGACCCGGCGATACAACGGCAAGAATTTCCGGCTGAAACGGCTGTACCGCATCGAGACGGTAGCTTGTCTGGCACTGCTGCTTTCGTCGTTTTTCATGTTCCGGGGCGAACGCGACTGGATATTATGGCTTACGGTTGCCGCCATGCTGCAACTTTATACCTCGTTCGTCATCCCGAAAGAGGAACGGAAAGAGAAAAAATAACACCTTCCCCCACACAACAGAAGATTGCCAGAACGACGGCAACATCAATAGTGCTCGGTATGCGAAGCGTCGATGCGGAGCAATATAAAGAGCAACACGGTGAATCCCAGCAACGACGAACCGCCATAACTGAAAAACGGCAGCGGAATGCCGATCACCGGACACAATCCGATAACCATACCGACATTGACCGCCACATGGAAAAAGATAATGGAGGCGACACAATAGGCATATACCCTGCCGAATATCTTGCGCTGACGCTCCGCCACGACTATGATACGGCATAACAGGGCGGCAAAGAGCGTCAGGGTAAGCACCGATCCTACAAAGCCTTCTTCTTCGCCGATCGTACAGAATATGAAGTCGGTGTCCTGCTCGGGCACGTATTTGAGTTTCGTCTGGGTTCCGTTCAGAAATCCTTTGCCGAACATCCCGCCCGAACCGATCGCAATCTTTGCCTGATTGACATTGTAGCCTGCCCCTCGTATATCGTCGTCGATACCCAACGCCACCTTGATACGCAGCTGCTGGTGCGGTTGCAGAATATCGTTAAACACATAATCGACCGAGTAGAGGAAAGCAACCGATGCCAAAGCAATACCTACCGCCAGCAGAATCTTGGCAACACGGGTACGGATATAGAATACAAGCAGATACACTACGGTGAGCGCGATCACCCCCAAAACGACGTAAGAGACCGGTATCTCTATCCCGACATACCACAGCACGACGTAAACCGATGTCACACCGGCGATAAAATAGAGCGGATAGCGCACCATGCGGCGTTCCCGGGCATAAAAGCGGATCATCAACAGCAATACCGACAGGATTATCACCAGCACCAGCGACTCGCCCAACGAGGAACCGAAGAAAAACGTCGTCTCATACTTCACATCCAAAACAAAGTAAAGTACGGCAAAGAATGCAGCAAACAATACCATCCCCGACAACCCCTCGCGATAGAGCACGAGTGCCAGAGAGAGGAACACGAGAGCCGATCCGGTTTCGTCCTGCAAAAGGATCAGCAACACCGGCAGAAGAATAATGCCGCAGGCTTTCATCAAGTCGCCGGTATGTTTCAGCGAAAAGCCGTATTGGCTGAATGTTCTCGCCAATGCCAATGAGGTAGCGAACTTGGCAAATTCAGCCGGCTGCAACCGGATAGGTCCGATGACCAACCATGAGTGAGATCCTTTGATATTGGGGGCTAAAAAGATCGTGAGTACCAGCAAAACAACGATCAACGCATAGATCGGATAAGCATAGGTCTCGAAATCCTTGTCGTCGATCAACATAATGATACACGCCGCTACGACGGATATGCCGATCCACATCAACTGCGTACCCGAACGTTCAGCCAGATCGAAAATACTGGCATCGTCGAAATCGTAGCCCGCCGCATAGATCGTGACCCACCCGGCAAAGACCAATGCAAAGTAGAGCAGGATCAACACCCAATCTACCGTGCGCCAAACATTAATGTTTCGTAACCCCACTGTCGATAATCGTATTTGCTTCCAACATTCGTTTTTCTATCCATTTCCGTTCGGGGGCAATCCGGCGATTGAGATACATCTCCATCATCAGACTCCCGATAGGTACGCCATACGTAGCCCCGTAGCCGGCGTTCTCGACATAGACCGCAATCGCTATCTGCGGATTGTCTTTCGGTGCGAATCCCATAAAGGCGGAGTGGTCTTCGCCGTGCGGGTTCTGCGCCGTTCCGGTCTTGCCGCACATCTCGATACCGGGAATCGCCCCCCAACGGCAAGTGCCGCGTACTACCGCCTCGCGCATACCTTCGACCACCTCTTCGTAATAGTTACGCCCTACCGTCGTGTAATGCGGGCGGGTATAGAGCGAATCGATCGCCTGTCCTTGTATGCCTTTCACAACATGAGGCACATAGAAATAACCGCGGTTGGCGATCGTCGCCGACAGGTTGGCAATCTGCAAAGGAGTTGCCAGCACCTCGCCCTGTCCGATCGCAAGGGATATGACCGTAACGCCGTTCCAACTGCCGTTGTATATCTTGTTAAAATATGCCGAATTGGGGATGAATCCCCGGTTCTCACCCGGCAGGTCGATGCCTAAGCGATAACCGTAGCCCATCGACACCAGATGGTTTTTCCAGACTTCGAACGCCTCGGATACAGAGCCGTACTTGGGATGCACCATCATATCGCGCAACCCGTAGCAGAAATAGGCATTGCAGGAGGTCGCCAATGCGAAATTCAACGCCAACGGCGTTTCGTGCGGGTGGCAACCTACTTTCAGCCCGCCGCCCACAAATCCGTGGAAACAGGGATAACGGGTCTGCGTGGAGACAATACCTTCGTTCAGGAATATCAGCCCTTGTGTGGGTTTGAATGTTGATCCGGGCGGATAAGCCGCCATAATCGCCCGGTCGTACAGCGGTTTATACGGATCGTTGTTCAACGCCGCATAGTTTTGTCCCCGTTCCCTGCCTACCAGCCCGGAAGGATTGAAAGAGGGACTGGACACCAATGCCAACACCTCGCCGGTGGCGGGTTCGATCGCGACAATGGCTCCGATCTTGTTTTGCATCAGCTGCTCGCCATACGCCTGCAACTCGATGTCGATCGAGAGGGTCAGATCTTTTCCGGGCACGGACTTCACATCGTAACGCCCCTCTTCGTAACGCCCCTTGATACGTCCGTGCGCATCGCGGAGCAACACCTCCACCCCTTTCTCTCCGCGCAACACCGATTCGTACGACCGTTCGATTCCCAAGTCGCCGGTGTAATCGCCCCGAATATAGTAGCTGTCACTCTTGATCTCCTTTTGCGAAACCTCGCGGGTATTGCCCAGTACGTTCGCTGCAACAGGATAGTTATACACCCGCGAAAAACGGTTCTGAATATAGAAACCGGGGAAACGGTAGAGTTTTTCCTGCAACCGCCCATAGTCGGCGACAGAGAGCTGGGTCATAAAAACCTGCGGAGTATAGGAAGAATACCCCGGATTGAGGCGGCGGTTCTTCATCTCCGCCAAGCGTTTGTCGAACTGTTCGCGCGTCAGGTTTACCGTACGGCAGAAGTCGAGCGTATCGAAAGGCTGCACCTCGCGCATGATCATCATCACATCGTACGCCGGTTGGTTGAATACGACCAGTTTGCCGTTGCGGTCGTACATCAGCCCGCGCGAAGGATATTCGATCTGCCGCATGAAAGCGTTACTGTCGGCATACTGCTTATACTCCTTGTCGAATACCTGCAATGAAAGCAAGCGAATGATATATATCGCCCATATCAACAGAATGATTCCGCCGATAACGTATTTCCGTCGTTCCAGATTATAATCTTTTCCCACTGCTGTCGCCGGTTAGAGATTCGATACAAAGGATAGCGATAAAAGTCAGAGCCGTACTTCCGAGTATGCCCAGAAAGAAACGATAACCGCCGAACACCGTGAACGAATCGACGGCATAGACCACCACGCAATAAATGAACGAAAGCGTGGCGGCATACGAGGCGTAAAGCCCCAGTCCGTATTTACGTACCGAAGGCACGAATACGAGTATATCCTCCTCGCGTTTGGCATATACCGACAGCACGGGACGCCGGGCAAATGCCACGACCGTACATCCCAAAGCGTTCATGCCCAGCGTATCGCTGCAAATGTCGATGGTCAGACCCAGCAGGAACGACACGGTAAGAACGGATATGACCGACATTGCCATCGGCAGTTTCAGAATGAAATAGATGAATACCATCGGAACCATGACCCCCATAATCTGGATATGCCCGAATATCGTAATCTGCAACAGCACCAATACGACGAAAAGCAACGGATAATACAACGAATTATTCATCTTCTTCCTCCTCTTTCTCCGGCTCCATACCGGTAGCTTCGGGGAACTTCAACACCCGAACGTGATTCAGGTCGGCTATGTCGGCAAACAGGCGGATTCGCAAGGTCGCCAACCGACCGTACTCGTAAATTACATACTTATCGACCATCCCTACGGCTATGCCTTCGGGAAAGGCAGTGGAGAATCCGCTGGTGACAATGGTATCGCCGGGGGTAAATTCAATGTGGGAGGGTACCTCTTCCAACAGCGCATAGTCGGACGAAACACCGTCCCATACCAACGACCCGAAATAGTCGTAGCCCTTCACCTTGCAACTAAGGCGCAATTTCGGATTCAATACCGAAATCAACACGGATGCGTGTTCGCCGACCGTGCTGACAATCCCGACAACGCCCTGCTGATTGACGACTCCCATTTCGGGACAAATGCCGTCGGCACGCCCTTTGTCGATCGTGATGTAGTTGTGGGTATGGGCTATACTGTTGCGGATAACCTGCGCCATGATAAAGTCGGGGGCTGCCGGTGTCGCTATCCGACGCAGGCTGTCACCGTCGAGTTGAAGGCGCAGGGCATTCAATTCGCGCGAGAGCTCGATCACCTCATTCTGCAACCGTCCGTTCTGGTATAGCAGATCGACATTCTCGGTACGCAGTCCGAAATATCCGGTCACCGATGTCGTCGCACTATTCAGACCGGAAACCAATGCGTTCGACGACGAAAGGTAACGGCTCCGCTGGTAAGGATTGTTATTGAAAAGCAGGACGAAACAGAGCACGACATAGATCAGAAAAACGATCCACGCCGAACGTTTCAACAGAAATTCGAATAAATTGCGCATGGGCTGCCCTGCTATTTGTGTTTACTGCAACGAGTTACATAGCTTGCGCACATGGGCGAAGCTCTGTAACTCGTCGGTTTTATGAATGTTCAATATCTTCGGTATGGCATCAACGGATCAGGAAAGAGAAGCGGTCGATGTTCTTCAATGCCACACCCGTACCTTTTGCCACAGCATGCAACGGGTCGTCGGCGATGTGGAAAGGAATACCGATCTTATCGGTCAGACGCTTGTCAAGACCGCGAAGCAACGCACCGCCACCGGCAAGATAAATACCGTTACGAACAATGTCGGCATACAATTCGGGAGGCGTGGTTTCCAACGCACTCAATACAGCCGCTTCGATTTTGGAAATCGACTTTTCGATGCAGTGCGACACTTCCTGATACGAAACCGGTACCTCCATAGGCAGCGCAGTCATCTGGTTAGGACCATGCACCACGTAATCTTCGGGTGGATTGTCCAGTTCGGTGAGCGCGGAGCCAACATTGATTTTTATCCGTTCCGCCGTGCGTTCTCCCACTTTCACGTTGTGCTGACGACGCATATACTCCTGTATATCGGCTGTCAGATCGTCGCCGGCAATGCGTATCGACTTATTCGTCACAATACCTCCCAACGAAATCACCGCAATCTCGGTGCTGCCGCCGCCTATATCGACGATCATATTTCCTTCGGGAGCTTCGACGTCGAGACCGATACCGATCGCCGCCGCCATAGGTTCGTATATCATATATACATCTCTACCGCCTGCATGCTCCGACGAGTCGCGGACGGCACGTATTTCCACTTCCGTACTGCCCGACGGAATACAAACCACCATCCGCAATGTAGGCGTGAACCAATGGCTCTTCGTGTTCACCATCTTCACCATACCGCGGATCATCTGCTCGGCGGCATAGAAGTCGGCAATCACACCATCGCGCAACGGACGGATCGTACGAATATTCTCGTGCGTCTTTTCGTGCATCTGACGTGCTTTTTCACCTACGGCGAGCAATTTGTCCGTCCGTTTATCGAGGGCTACCACCGAGGGTTCGTCCACTACGATCTTATCGTTGTGGATAATGATGGTATTGGCTGTACCCAAGTCAATCGCAATTTCTTGCGTGAAAGAAAACAATCCCATTCTGTGTTTCTTATATCTAATTGTTCGTAATCAATCTGTTCTTGCCGATCGAAGAATCCGGATCTTAATGTTTGAAATGCCGTACACCGGTCATCACCATTGCAATACCGTTTTCGTTGCAGTAGTCGATCGTCTGGTTGTCGCGAACCGATCCGCCGGGTTGTATCACCGTATCCACACCTGCCTGATGTGCAATCTCCACACAATCGGGGAAGGGGAAGAATGCGTCGGATGCCATTACGGCTCCATGCAGGTCGAAGCCGAACGCATGCGCTTTCTCGATCGCCTGCTTCAACGCATCGACACGCGAGGTTTGTCCGATACCGCTGGCACAAAGCTGACGGTTTTTCGCCAATACAATGGCATTCGATTTGCTGTGCTTTACAATTTTATTGGCAAACAGCAGGTCATCGACTTGTTCGGGAGTCACCGCCTTGTCGGTCACCTGTTTCAGTTCTTCGGGCGATTCGCGATACAGGTCGTGATCCTGCACCAATACGCCGTTCAACAGCGAACGGAACTGACGTGCCGCCATTTTATTTTCTTTCAGAACCAATATGATCCGGTTCTTTTTCTGTTCCAATATTTCGAGAGCTTCCGCATCGTAAGCCGGAGCGATAATCACCTCGAAGAAGATTTTGTTCACCTCTTCCGCCGTAGCTTTATCTACCGGACGGTTGGCGATCAGCACACCGCCGAATGCCGAAACCGGATCGGCTGCCAACGCATCGTTCCAAGCCTCCAACAAAGTAGAACGCGATGCCAGACCGCAGGCATTATTGTGCTTCAATACAGCGAATGTCGGTTCGTCGAATTCGGAGATCAATGCCACCGCCGAGTCGATATCGAGCAGGTTGTTGTACGATATTTCTTTGCCGTGCAATTGTTCGAACATGGCATCGAAATCGCCGTAGAACACGCCTTTCTGGTGCGGGTTCTCGCCGTAACGGAGGGCTTTGGCATGGTTGCCGGCACAACGGAAAGCCGAAGCATCCTCGCCGTCGAAATAGTTGAAGATCGCGCTGTCGTAAGCCGACGATACCGCAAATGCTTCTTTGGCAAACCAACGCCGATCGTCGATCGAAGTATTCGCGCCTTTTTCTTTCAACAGGTTCAGTAACGGTGCATATTGCGCTTTCGACGCTACAATCGTCACATCCTTATAATTTTTGGCAGCCGCCCGTATCAACGAGATACCGCCTATATCTATCTTTTCAATGATCGCACTTTCGTCGGCGCCCGATGCCACCGTTTCTTCGAACGGATAGAGATCGACGATCACCAAGTCGATCGAAGGGATTTCGTAAGTCGCAATCTGCTCCTGATCCTGAGCATTCTCGCGACGGTTCAATATACCGCCGAATACTTTCGGATGCAATGTCTTTACCCGACCGCCCAAAATCGAGGGATATCCGGTAAGGTCTTCTACCGCCCCGCAAGGGATGCCCAGCGATTCGATAAATTGTTGGGTACCTCCGGTCGAAATAAACTGCACGCCGTCGGCATGTAACATTTTCAAAATCTCGTCCAATCCGTCCTTGTGGAAAACCGACACAAGAGCGGTTTTAATTTTCTTGTTTTCAGCCATATAACAATCTATACCATTTAATAGGCACAAAATTACAAAATTTAATCCGTTCGGAAACAAATGCGAGCCATAAACTTTTCGAAAAAAAACAAGCGCATTCGCTTTTTATTCCGACAGGTCATTTTGTTGATAAACAACCGCCAAACCGGCTCTTCTGTTTCGTCCCGAACAAACGCGCCGAACAGGTTGTTTCTACTTCGTGAACGAGACCGTTTCCCAAACCGGGGAACGATCCGGCACACGTTATATTTATTCATTCATTTCCACCGGAATGCAAGGGTGACACATCATCCCTGTCCGGTCTAATCTGTTTTCGTTATGAAAAAAATCGGTATCTTCTACGGCTCCTCGACCGGCAACACGGAAGAAGTGGCTTTCCGGCTTGCCAAAATGTTGAATGTAAACGATAGCGACGTCCACGATGTAGCCCACAGCGCACCCTCCGATCTGGGCAAGTACGACCTGCTGTTGCTGGGCAGCTCGACTTGGGGTAACGGCGACCTGCAAGACGACTGGTACGACTTCATCGACGGTGCGGAAAGTCTCGATCTCGCCGGCAAATCGATCGCCCTGTTCGGTTGCGGTGACGAAACCATGAGCAATACGTTTTGCGACGCGGTAGGTATCCTGTACGAACGGATGCAGAAAACCTGTGCCCGCTTTATCGGAAAATACGAAGGGGGCAGTTATACTTTCGACGAATCGAAAGCTTTCGTCGGCGGACAGTTTCTCGGGTTGCTCCTCGACGAAGTGAACGAACCCGAAAAAACAGAAAACAGACTGGAATATTGGGTAGCCCAAATCAAAGCGGAATGCGAAGCCCGATGCCCGGTTTAATCGGGAGATCGCCCTACGCCCCTCAAAACAAACGGAGTTGCACCGAGATTAATTTTTCGATGCAACTCCGTTTCGGTATGTAAGAATGTCTAAAATACAAAGCGCTGAGGATGAAAGCGGCAGATGCTTACCGACGTAAACGACTTAGCCCGAAATCCGATGGCGATACAACAGACCGGACCGGATGACTCGCCGCTGTTATTTATTCTTCTCTATCGAGAACTTACTGATGCCTAATGTCTTATAGGCTTCCATCAGTTCCTCGTCGTTGTCGGAGATCAGCAGCAACTTGTCATTCACCTTCAACCGGGTATGTCCTTTCGGCACAAAGTAATGTCCGTCGCGTTTCACCATTACGACCAACGTATTGTCGGGCAAAGCGAAGTTCATCAGCTTGTCGCCATTGGCAAGAGCCGAAGGTATCACCTCCACCTCCGACATCGCCGATTTGATTTCGTCCGGCAAATTGACATTGAACTCTTTTTTGTCGGTATATTCTTCCGACAGTCCCAACCATTTCGCCATCAGATTGACCGTAGTTCCCTGCAACAGCAACGACACGATAGTGATAAAGAAGACGATATTGAATATAATGCGGAAATTCTCATTACCGGGATCCGCCACCAACGGATAGATCGCAAAAATGATAGGCACCGCTCCACGTAACCCCACCCAAGAGACATACGTGCGGGCACGGAACGACAATTTGCGGAAAGGCAACAGACAAGCGAATACGGCTACCGGACGAGCAACCAAAATCATAAACACGGCAATCAGCAATCCGACAACGGCTACCTGCCACATTTCGGATGGAACTACCAGCAACCCCAGCATCACGAACATCACGATCTGGAACAGCCATGTAAAACCGTCGAAGAACGATGCGATACTCCGTTTATGTACCAGCCTTTTATTTCCGACCATCAACCCGGCAATATAGACCGCCAGATAGCCGTTGCCTTTCAACAGGTCGGTTATCGCGAATACAAAGAATACGAATGCCAACAGCAATATCGGATAAAGCGAATCGTTCGAAAGATTGATCCGGTTCATGAACCAGACGATGGCATAGCCCAATGCCACACCCAGCAATCCGCCTACGACCAGTTGGGCGACAAATAAAAATGCCGTATATCCCCATGAAACATCGCCTATGCCCGAATTGCTTACGACAATTTGTGTCAGAATCACCGTAAGCAGATATGCCATCGGGTCGTTACTACCGCTCTCCAATTCCAACATCGGACGCAAGCGTTCTTTCAGCCCCACATGCTTCGAACGCAGAATGGAAAACACCGAAGCCGAATCGGTAGACGACATTACCGCCGCCATCAACATCGATTCGAGCAGGGAGAAATGTATTCCCGTGGGTGAAATGGAAAATATCAGATAAATGAAATATCCCGTGATCAGCGTGGTGAGCAATACGCCGAGCGAAGCCAGCAAGATACCCGGCGCCAGCACCGGACGTATCTCCTTGAATTTCGTATCCATACCGCCACTGAACAAGATGATGCTCAAAGCCACCGTTCCCAAGAACTGCACGACCGTGTTGCTGCTGAACTCGATTCCGAATCCGTCGCAGCCCGCCGCCATGCCGACCCCCAAGAACAGCAACAACGCCGGCACACCGTACTTCGCACCAGCCTTACTGACAATAATACTGATAAACAACAAGATACCGCCTATCAATAAAAAATTTGTAGGGTTCAAAAAATCCATATTCCACCGTATTTATTATTCCACAATCCGGTCTCTTTCCCGACCGGCGTTCTATTCCGAACTTTATGCAAAAATAAAAATTTTTTCTCTAACAAACAAGCCTGTTCCATTCCGGAAAATGCAAATTCAAAAACAGATATTCACCTCTTTTTCTTGAACAAACAGCCCCCTCCGCAGGTTTACATAAATATAAATTTTCGATATGGAAAGAAAGGCAAACATCGGTGTCGTAGGATTGGGCACAATGGGAGAAAACTTAGCTCTGAATCTCGCTTCGAACGGATTCAAAACAGTTGTTTACAACCGGCATCATCCATCGGGCGAAGATCCGACAGAGCGCTTCATGGCAGCAAACGGGAGCAATCCGAACCTGACGGCAGCCCGCTCGCTACGGGATCTGACCGGCGCACTCGAAACACCCCGTATCGTCCTGCTGATGATCAAAGCCGGCAGTCCGGTCGATGACACGATCGACGAGCTGCTCCCGTTTCTAACCCCCGGCGATATCGTGATCGACGGCGGCAATTCGTTTTATAAAGACACGGAACGCCGCGTGAAACGGCTCGGCGACTCAGGAATCCGGATGGTCGGATGCGGTATATCCGGCGGGGCATACGGAGCCCGGCACGGCGCATCGATCATGCCGGGCGGGAACATCGAGGCATGGCAGGTTATCCGACCGATATTGCAAGCCATAGCCGCCAAACTGCCCGACGGGACACCCTGCTGCGAATGGATGGGCAACGGCGGTTCCGGACACTTCGTCAAAATGGTACACAACGGAATCGAATACGGCGACATGCAACTGATTGCCGAATGTTTCGATCTGCTGTCGCTTGCCGGAAACAGCCTCGACCGAACCGCCGAAATATTCGACGAGTGGAACCGGGGCGACCTGCAAAGCTACCTGATCGAAATCACACCGAAGATACTCCGCTACAAAGATACGGACGGAACACCGCTCCTGCTCCGGATCAGCGACAGAGCCGGAAACAAAGGTACCGGAATATGGTGCGTAGAGGCCGCATTGCAATCGGGAACCAATCTGAACCTAATCGCCGAAGCGTTATTCATGCGGTTACTCTCCAACCGAAAAACGCTCCGACAGGAAGCCGCCCGCTACTATCCGGAAGAGAAATTTTTTGTCGAGCTGTCGCCCCGACAGGTCGGGAACGCGCTTTACGCTGCCCGGTTCATCTCATACGCACAAGGGTTCGGACTGCTGCGGCAAGCCTCCGACGATTACGGCTGGCATCTGCCGCTCGCCTCTATCGCCACGATCTGGCGTGAAGGGTGTATCATCCGCTCCCGGTTTCTTGCGGAAATCGCCGAAGCCTACGACAACCAACCGGAATTGAGCGACATGCTGTTTGCCGATAAGTTCCGCGACCGGCTTGTATCATTACTTCCGGCATGGCGAGAAGTCGTTTCCACCGCCATACAAAGCGGTGTCGCCGTACCCTGCCTATCGGGCGGTATCGCCTATTTCGACGCCCTGCGACGGCAGCAACTGCCCACCTCGCTGATACAGGCGCAACGCGATTTTTTCGGAGCACATACCTACGAACGCAACGACCAGCCGGAAAAACAATTTTTCCACACCGACTGGGATCGATGATTTTACTACACGAATCTAAACGTATCGGATATGAAGCGAAAAATTCCCAACCAAATACTGATGATATTCGGAGCGTCGGGCGACCTGACCCGACGGAAACTCGTCCCCGCCCTGCTGCACCTGTTTTATCGCGGATTATTGCCGGATACATTCCTAATTATCGGCGTATCCCGCACCCGACAGGATTCCGAAGCTTTCCGACTGCGGCTACGCACCGAGCTGACATCCGTCGCCGAGGAGATCGCCCCGCAGACCGTCAATAGATTTCTACAACAGGTCTATTATTTCCCGATCGAGACTTCGCAGTGCGACGCATATCCCGAATTGTTCGACAAAGTGGAGGAGCTCCGCCGGTCAGCCGGAATCGACAACAACATCTTGTTTTACCTCGCCACTCCTCCCGAATTATACGAAGTGATCCCGTCGTGTCTGAAAAGTTGCGGACAACATCAATCTCCGGACGGCTGGCGACGAATCATCGTCGAAAAACCGTTCGGACGAAACGAAGCGGATGCCCGGCGAATCGACCGGCTCCTGCAAAAAATATTTCCGGAAAAAGAGGTGTACCGCATCGACCATTTTCTGGGGAAAGAGACCGTACAGAATATTCTTGTCCTCCGATTCGCAAACGGAATCTGGGAACCTCTGTGGAACCGGAACTACATCGACCGCATCGAGATCTCGGCGACCGAAACATTAGGTGTAGAGGAACGCGGCAAATACTACGATACCGCCGGAGCTTTGCGTGACATGGTACAGAACCACCTGATGCAACTCATGGCTTTCGTAGCCATGGAGCCGCCATCGGCATTCGACACCGAGTCGATCCGCGACGAGATTGTAAAAGTATTCCGGGCTCTGCGTCCGCTCACCTCTCGAAGCGTTGCCCAGAACGTCGTGCGCGGACAGTACACGGCATCGGAAAAAGGCGACATGAAAGGATTCCGGGACGAAAAGGATATTGCACCCGATTCGCTTACGGAGACTTGTATCGCCATGAAGTTCTACATCGACAACTGGCGGTGGGGCGGCGTGCCATTTTATTTCTATACCGGAAAACGGTTGTCCGAGAAACGATCGGAAATCATCATTCATTTCCGATCGACCCCGCAGCAACTGTTCAAAGGAGAATGTACCGGCAGTTCGTGCAACCAGCTCATCATCACGCTACAACCGGATGAAAGCATCCGTCTGCGCTTCGGGCTGAAACAGCCGGGCGCAGGATTTACCGTCCGGCAGGTCAGCATGGATTTCTTCTACGACTCCCTCGACGAAGAACGGCTGCCCGATGCCTACGAACGGTTACTGCTCGATGCCATGTGCGGCGACCCGTTGCTCTATGCCCGCACCGACTCTTTGGAAGCGAGCTGGCACTTCCTCGCCCCTATTTTCAAATATTGGGAAAAAACCGGGGAGGAGGATCTTTATTTTTATCCTGCCGGAAGTACCGGACTTCAAGAAATAGACCGAATCGGTCTGATCCCCTATGCCTGCTCCGCCCCACTCTGTACACCTCATTAAATCTATCGACATGAACGAATCCACACTGGTACAATTCTATCCCGATGCCGAGAAATCTTTAACGGCGCTGACACAGACTTTGATCATCGCCGCAGAGGCACGCACGGGGAAACCGTTTTATGTAGCCTTATCGGGGGGCGATACCGCACAACATCTGTTCAGGCTCTGGACTGCACATTTCGCAGGAGAACGGATATGGAACCGCATCCGGTTCTTTTGGGTAGACGAACGGTGCGTGTCGCCACTGAGCGAAGAGAGCAACTACTATTGGGCTGAGCACGAATTTTTCAAGCCGGTGAATATTCCCGGATCACACATCCACCGGATCCGAGGAGAAGCGGAAATTACAGAAGAGACCGCCCGTTACAACCGGTTGGTGACAGAAGAGGTACGCCTGTCGGCAGAGGGGATGCCGCAGTTCGATTGCATCCTGCTCGGCATCGGCAGCGACGGGCATATCGCATCGCTGTTTCCCGGCAATCCGTCGGCACTGGTTTCCCGATCGGCATACGAACCAGCCGTACAGCCCGAAAGCGGACAATACCGTATCACACTGACCGGACAAGCCATCCTGTCAGCCCGCGAAATTCTTATTCCGCTTATAGGCGAACGAAAACGATCGATTGTAAAACAGATCTACACCGGCGAGCTGGCAACAGATACTCCGGCGCACTACATCCTGTCGAAAGGGAAACATATCACGATTTTCAGCGAGATCGGATTACATCCCAACCGATAAACCGGTCACGGAAATTATTTCAGCAGATCGGGGCGCAAGCGTTGTGTCCGTTCCAATGCCTGCTGGTATTTCCATTCATCTATTTTGCGGGCATGTCCCGAAAGCAAAACATCCGGAACCCGCCATCCCTTGTATTCCGCCGGTCGGGTATAAACGGGTGGTGCCAGCAGATTGTCTTGGAACGAATCGGACAAGGCGGACTGTTCGTCGCCGATAGCTCCGGGAATCAGCCGGACAATGGCATCGCACATGATCGCCGCCGCCAATTCTCCACCGGTCAGCACATAATCGCCTATCGTGACCTCTTTCGTGATAAAATGCTCGCGGATGCGATAGTCTATCCCTTTGTAATGCCCGCACAAGATAATCAGATTCCCCGCCAACGAAAGCCGGTTAGCCATCGGCTGGTCGAATTTTTCCCCGTCGGGAGTCGTGAAAATCACCTCATCGTATTCGCGCTGGCTTTTCAAATGAGTGATAGCCCGGTCTACCGGTTCGATCTGCATGACCATACCAGCTTCACCGCCAAACGGATAGTCATCCACCCGGCGATGTTTGTCCAACGTATAATCACGCAGGTTATGAACGACGATCTCTGCCAGCCCCTTGTCCTGCGCCCGTTTCAGAATAGAGTGGTTCAACGGACTTTCAAGCAATTCGGGCAATACGGTAATTATATCTATACGCATGACGGTTTGATTTTCAGTTGTGCAAAATTAGAACATTGGTGCGAATTTCACAAACCGCCCGAATGCAAATTCTCCTCCAAGCGGCATCGCCGGACAACAAAAAAGGACAACGGATATGTCCGTCATCCTTTTATTGCAACAAATCTACAGTAAGGGGGAGGTCATCGGCGACCATTTCCCATCGCACAACAGCGACTATTTTTTTATCAGCTTCAACGTTTCGGAACCGTTGCCGGTCGTTATCCGGCAAAAATATATGCCCGCTGTCCAAGTCGAAGCATCCAGATATTTATGATATGTTCCGGCTGCTTGTGCCGGTTCCGAAATCCGAGAAATCAATGTGCCGTCCAATGTGTACACCGAAATATCGACCGGCGAAACGGCACTCAACGTATAATCCAGATCGAAGCCTCCATCGAACGGATTGGGATAAGCCGAAGCCTCCACCCGATCTGCTCCGATCGTTTCCACACTTTCGGGTACAGAGATCAGTTCGCCCGAAAAAGCGACATCTTTCACAAATATATATTTGGAATAGAGCGTACCCGTCGCATTGAAGAAGTAAGGATATATTCTGAAATAGAAACGTTCATCGGCATGAAGAGTCACCGGCGATTCCAACACATATTGAAGTGTCTCCAATCCTTCGCTCTTATCCTCCCGTTTCAGATTCTGATCGACTTTCAGCGGTATCTGAACCGCTTCGCCGTATGCAGACCCGTAAGAGTAATAGAATTTGGCACGCATCGTCGCCGCCCCCGAACTGCAAATACGGAAATTCAAAGATTTGACTTTAAACTTTTTATCCGCAGCCGGCTTTACCGAATATTCGAGATAGACATTATCTGCCGGTTCGGCGATCCAGTTTGCAGTATCTGCCATACAGATACCGACCAACTGTTCCGAAGCCATTGTTTTCCGGGAGTTGAACATCAGTCCGTTGATACTGAATACCGGTTCTTCCAATGCTCCGATCACCGTAGCCACAGAAGCATCCGCTATCAGATCGGGTGAAGACGACGACATAGTCATTCCCCACGTAACCGATGCCTGTTCCTTCACCTCGGTAGGCACATAGGTCGGGAATACCTCTTCCACGGTCGTTTCCGCATCTGCCAGTCCGCCACGAACGATGTCATCGACCAGACTGTGCAGATATACCTCCAATGCCGTATATCCGCTACCGTCGTGCCATACTTTGGCTCCGTCGGTCGCATCGTCGGGGTTCAGTCCGTTTACCCGTTCCCAATCGTCGGGAATACCGTCACCGTCCGAATCCAGCGGGGCAATGCCGCTTTTCAGTTCTGGCCACCCGCCGACATCGTTCGGGTTGTCTATGATACCTTTACCTGCCAATACGGAACCGGTGTATGTATATGTACCTTCGCGTGCTTCGCGGACTACCCGCAAATCGACTGCATCGCGGGCATAAGAAGCGCCGGCATACAGCAGCACCTTTTCGAAGGCGGTCTGCGCATCGTGCGTAGTGACAGGCGCCACTTCGTAAGGAATCTCCGATTTGATGCCTTCCGCCGGCAAAGCGGCATTACGGACATCGGGATGAATACCTACCCAGTTGTCGGCATTCACTGCATCCAACTGATCTTTATGTTTCGATACGTTCGAATACGGAGCCGTGCCATCCATATAGTTTCCGGCAACGTAGAATGTTCCCCACGTTCCTTTGGGCTGCGCATTCGTCCCGTCGTCGGCATTCGGAGAGAAAATCCGGTGGACAATGCTCTCTTTGGTCGCTGCTCCCGGCTTGTAATAATTGTTCACGATATTGTAACGTCCGCCTTCGGCAGCATAACCGCTGTTCGTATTTCCCCAGTTATAAATCACATTGTTCCGCATATCGACCAGTTCCAGTTCGGGTTTCCCGCTGAAACGGCTGCCGCATAAGCGGGGGTTACGGCTGTCGTGATTCGCCAGCATATTGTGGTGGAAAGATGCGCCTTTGCCGCCCCAGATACCGCCGTATCCGTGATAGCCTTTGGGATGAACCGATGCACGGAGACTTTCCGCCAGCAAACACCACTGCATCGTAAAATCGGTATTGTCATAAAACGACCCGCATTCGTCGGTACACCAGCTCATGCTGCAATGGTCGATAATGATGTTCTTGCGGTTCCGACCCTCCATCGCGTCACTGTCCAACTGTCCGCCGACAGCCCCGTCGATACCTAAACGACAACGGATGAAACGAATGATCACATTGTCGGCACGCACGAACAAACGGTAATTTTTCAAAGTGATCCCATCGCCCGGTGCCGTTTGTCCGGCAATCGTAATATCGCCTTGTGTAATTTCCAGATCGGATTTCAGTTCAATGGTTCCGGATACGTCGAAAACAATCGTACGCACTCCACCCCGCGTCACGGCGGCACGCAGCGTACCCTCTTTTTTAGAGTCGTCCAACGATGTTACATGATAAACCGTTCCACCGCGACCTCCGGTGGTCGTATAACGGGCGAAACCTTCGGCTCCCGGAAATGCGGGAACGTCTGCCGCAAAGGAGGAAAGAAAACCAAACAGTGCGCCCAGCACCCATATCCATTGTCTTTTCATGATACCATTATTTAGTGTCGCAAAAATAGGTCGAATCCGAAACCGGAGTGTAGAGATTTTAATTTATCCATGTAGAGATTTTAATTTTTATCCGACCAATTATTTCCATACAAACGATAAAGGGCTGTGATCCAGCGACCACAGCCCTTCATATCTATTCAGTTTTTCAGATTACAATTCGATCGGTTTGTATTTCGGAACCAAAGCTTTCATGACAATCCATCCGATCAGATAAGCTACCGCACATACACAGAAGATAACGAAATATCCGGCGGGTTTTCCTTCGAATCCCATAAATTCCATTGCCGGATGAACGAACTGTGCACCTTGTTCCAACAACTCTTTCGTCATTTCCACTTCTTTGCCGTCTACCATAGTCGTACCGGAAGCATAGGTGAAGAGCATACCCGAACATTTATTGATGATGAACGAACCGATACCGCCAGCCATACCGCCGATACCCGTGATCGTAGCGATCGCCGTTTTGGGGAACATATCGCCTACGGTAGAGAATATGTTCGCACTCCACGACTGGTGAGCCGCACCGGCAATACCGATAATAATAACGGGGAACCAGTAAGAGTATGCACCGAGCGGTTGTGCCAGCAGGGCAAGCAACGGGAAGAATGCGAAAATCAACATCGCACGCATACGGGCTGCATAGGGATCCCAACCGGTTTTGTTGATAATGATCGTAGGCAACTTACCGCCATAAATAGAGAGCATCGTAATGGCATACAGGGTAAAGATCAACGCCATACCCAAACCCGACGAGGGTTTGATACCGAATTGGGCATTGATATACGAAGGTGTCCAGAAGAGGAAGAACCACCATACACCGTCGGTCATGAATTTACCGAAAGCGAAAGCCCAAGTCTGTTTGAATCCGAGGCACTGCCAGAACGACAATTTTTTCTCCTCTTTTTCAACTACTTTCACCTCTTTCTCTTCGTGGTCCTGATTGATGTATTCCAACTCAGCTTCGTTCACGAACTTGCTCTTTTCGGGAGCCGTGTACATGAATACCCAGAAGCCCATCCAGATAAAGCCGAGCGCACCGATTACGATAAATGCCATTTCCCATCCGAAGTGTTTGGCAATCACCGGAATGGTAAGAGGAGCGATCAAAGCGCCCACCGTAGCTCCGGCATTGAAGATACTGGTTGCAAACGCCCGGTCTTTCTTCGGGAAATATTCAGCGGTAACCTTAATGGCTGCGGGGAAGTTTCCGGCTTCACCCAATGCCAATACGCATCGTGCCGCCAAAAACGCATACATACTTACAGTAGCTATCACCACAACGGTATCGCCCGTTGCTTTTGCCAACTCGGCAGCAGAAGACAATCCTACCCAATGTTCGGTAATGACTCCGCAAAGGGCATGAAGACATGCACCTGCCGACCATACGCCGATAGCCCAGAGGTAACCTTTTTTCGTTCCCATCCAGTCGATAAACCGACCGGCAAACAACATACTGAGGGCATAAACGATAGAGAATATTGCCGTAATCGTACCGTAGTGGTCGTCGGTCCAATGAAATTCGGGTTTGATGAA
The DNA here is from genome assembly GCA_900538555.1 of uncultured Porphyromonadaceae bacterium. GTDB lineage: Bacteria > Bacteroidota > Bacteroidia > Bacteroidales > Barnesiellaceae > UMGS27. The sequence goes on along the minus strand of UPYI01000007.1, from coordinate 102,618 downwards.
TTCATCCCAAGTGAGCGAAAGCACTTGCCGGTCGAGATAATTGACCGTAGTAGCGAAGAACAGCATGGCACAAATCGTCCATCTGTAATTCGTCATCTTTTGAGAAACATTTTTCAAGTTCGTCATGATATATGATTTAAAAATAAAAGTTACTTTTGAACGTTATTCCCAAACGGAATCGCACTTTACAGCAGCCTATACATTTCCATTCCTGCCCGTATCTTTTTCGGGCGGTAAAATCCGAAACAAAAATAGTACCCGGTAACTGTTTTTTATTTCAAATATTGTTTCGTGATGTAGACTATTTGTGATTTCAATGCAATTCGATTTCGAAGCGGGCACACAAGTTCTACAAAAATTTCGCCCCATTTGGAACGAAAAATACACAACGGGGTCAAAGATAATTTTTATTTTTGAAACGTAAAAACAATTAGACAATCTAAAATATCATGAAAATGAAATTATTCAAATCCGCCGGTATCGGTTTGTCGCTTATGCTTTTAGGATCGTTCGCATCCTGCCAATGCAAAGACGATAGTAAGTCTTTGGCTATTAAAATAGTAGACTCGGAAATGCAACGCTACCCCGAATCGTGGCAACTGGATTTCCAGACCAAATTGAAATGGGATTATTGCCTCGGACTCGAACTGCAATCGTTCCTCGACGTGTACGACAAATATGGCGATGAAAAGATATTCGACTATGCCCTCGCCTTTGCCGATACGATGGTGAACGAAGACGGTTCGATCAAAACCTACAAGTTGAAAGATTACAACCTCGACCGTGTCAATTCGGGAAAATTCCTGTTCCGTATCTATGACAAGACACAGAATCCGAAATATAAAAAAGCGCTCGACCTGCTGCGCAGCCAACTCGACACGCAACCGAGAAATGACGACGGCGGTTTCTGGCACAAAAAAATATATCCCAACCAAATGTGGCTGGACGGCTTGTATATGGGCACGCCTTTCTATGCCGAATATACCCACCGCTATGTGACCGATCCCGAAGCGCAGGCTGCCGCCTACGACGATATTCTGAATCAGATACTCCTCGTTGCCAAACATACTTACGATCCGGCGAACGGGTTGTACCGCCATGCCTGCGACATCAGCCGCCAGATGTTCTGGGCTGACTCTGTGACCGGGCAATCGAAACACTGCTGGGGCCGTGCACTCGGCTGGTATGCCATGGCTATCGTCGATGACCTCGAATTCATTCCCGCCGAACAACCGCGGCGCGACGAAGCTGTCGCTATCTTCAACAATATCGCCGAACAACTGAAAAAATATCAGGATGCCGAAACCGGACTTTGGTATCAGGTGATAGACCGTAGCGGCGACGAAGGAAACTATGTGGAATCGTCCTGCTCTGCCATGTTCATCTATTCGTTGCTGAAAGGTGTCCGCTTGGGACTTATCGACCCGTCGTATCTGGAAGTGGCACAAAAGGGTTATCAAGGTTATCTGAAACACTTCATCGAAAAAGGGGAAGACGGTTTGCTGAACATTACGCAAGCCTGTGCCGTAGCCGGACTGGGTGGAAAGGAAAACCGCTCGGGCGACTATGAATATTATATCAACGAGAAGATCCGTGCCAACGATCCGAAAGCCGTAGGTCCGTTTATCATGGCTATTCTCGAAATGGAAAAAGTGGAAGAAAACCGCTAAACGATATGATCTAAAATTCTGGAAAAGATGAAACTGAAATCATTTTTATTCACGCTGTGCCTGCTCCTGTCGGCTGCCGGATTTGCAGAACCGGTACAAGAAGGCGTATTGGCATTTCCCGGAGCCGAAGGGTTCGGACGTTTCACCAGCGGCGGACGGGGAGGAAAAGTAGTCAAGGTGACCAACCTCGAAGACTTCGATAAGGGCGAACCCAGCATTCCGGGATCGCTGCGTAGCGCGATTCTGAAAAAAGGTCCGAAAATCATTGTATTCGACGTAGCCGGGACAATCTATCTGAAACGCCCGCTCGCCATTTCGAGAGACAGTATCACCATCGCCGGGCAAACGGCTCCGGAACCGGGCATCACGCTTGCCGGACATTCGGTACGCATTACCGCCAACAACGTGATCCTTCGCTATATCCGCTGCCGGTTGGGCGATATAAATAAAGAGGAGAACGATGCGCTATACGGTATCCGCAAACAGAATATCATCGTCGATCACTGTTCCGTGAGCTGGTGTACCGACGAGTGCGCTTCGTTTTACAGCAACCAGAATTTCACGATGCAATGGTGTCTGATTTCGGAAAGCCTGCGCGAGAGCGTGCACGTAAAAGGGGCACACGGATACGGTGGCATCTGGGGCGGACAAGGTGCGACATTCCACCACAACCTGCTGGCTCATCACGACAGCCGCAATCCCCGTTTCTGCGGTAGCCGTTACAGCAGACGTCCCGATCTGGAACTGGTAGATTTCCGCAACAATGTCATTTACAACTGGGGAAGCAACAGTGCATACGCAGCCGAAGGCGGTAACTACAATATCGTAAACAATTATTACAAACCGGGACCTGCCACCAAGAAATCGACCGTAAGCCGAATCATTGCCCCGAACGCCGACGACGGGAAACAAAAACAAAACGAAGGCGTGTGGGGTAAGTTCTACGTGACCGGCAACTTTATCGACGGATCGGTGAAAACCGACAATGTAAGCAACTCGAAATCGCAACAGCGCATCGCGGATGCCAACCGCAACAACTGGCTCGACGGTGTGCAACCGAACGAAAAGAAAATCAGTCTGCCCATCGAAGGTATCGGCCATATCCGCAGCACGGTAGAATTCGAAGTAGCACCCATATCGATGGAAGCCCCGAAAGACGCGTTCGAATCGGTATTGCAATATTGCGGAGCCTCCAACTACCGCGATTCGATCGACACTCGCGTGATCGACGAAACCCGCAACGGAACAGCCCAATACGGTCCGTTAGGCAACGGCATCATCAATTCGCAAGAGGAAGTGGGCGGTTACCTGCAATTCCGGCAAGTAGGTACGACGCCGACCGACAGCGATAAAGACGGTATGCCCGACGAATGGGAAATCGCAAACGGATTGAATCCGAACCAAGCAGACGACAATTTATATACCTTGTCGAAAGAATATACGAATATTGAAATGTATATCAACTCGCTGGTAACCGTACCTACCGTCAAAGCCGACGTTCAAAAGAAAGGGAAAAACAAAAAGGAGAAAAAATCCAAAAAGAAATAATATCCTTTCACGTGGGAGATGATTCTAACTTCCCCTACGAAAAGAACGGAAATCACAATCCCCGAAAAAACAAAAGCCCGGAGCAATACCGGGCTTTTGTTTTTTCGGGATTTTATTTTTATCGCATTCATCGGCAGCGTAAGGCAAATCAAGCCTCTTGTGCCTGCACGCTCCGTTTATTTGCGTTTCGTCTTCATTTCCTTATATTCCGTCGGTGTCATATTGTAACGCTGTTTAAAGCATTTACTGAAATAACGAGGATCATTGATACCGACCATATAGGCTATCTGCGTCATATTGTATTCGCCCGACTCGATATACGAAGCCGCACGTTTGATCCGCATCTCCTTGATAAACTCGATCGGAGCCAAGCCCGTAAGGACTTTCAGTTTCTTGAAAAAGACGGAACGGCTCACCGCCATTTCACGCACAAAATCATCGACTACCAGATCGCCGTTATCCATATTCTTCTCCATGAGTTCGAGCAACCGGTCCATGAATTTACGGTCGTTGGGCGAAATATCGGGAGTCTCGGTCATCTCCTCTTCCGGCTCGTCTGCCAGAAGATGTTCGCAATAGATCGAACGAAGTTTATCGCGCTGCGACAACAGATTTTCGACACGTGCTTCGAGATATGCCGCACTGAACGGTTTCGTGATATAGTCGTCTACTCCCAGTTCCAGACCTTCGAGTTTGTTTTCGATCGTAGCTTTCGCCGTCAGCAAGATCAACGGGATATGGCTGGTCGCCATATTCGCACGCAGCTGTTTCGCCATTTCTATGCCGTCGGTCCCGGGCATCATCACATCGCTGATAATCAAGTCGGGAATATATTTCTGAGCCTGTGCGAATCCCTCCGCTCCGTCGGCGGCTTCGACGACATTGAAATTCTGGGCGAAAAGTTTTCGCAAGAAGAAACGCAACTCCTTGTTATCCTCTACAACCAGAATGGTACGCTTGCCGCTTTCGTTCAATATTCCGTCCTCTTCACCGTTATCTTCGATCAGTTCTTCATCGACAGCATCTTCGAGTATGAAATTGGTATCTTCGCCATAGTGTTCACGGCCTTTCAGGAACGATACCCAGAAACTACTGCCCCGACCCAGTTTGCTATCGACCTCGATCGTACCGTGGTGCATATCCACCAACTCTTTTACCAACGACAGACCGATACCGGAAGTGGGCTGATTGAAAATATTCTTGTCGATCATGTTTTCGAACCGCACAAACAATACGCTGCGCTTGCTTTCGGCAATACCGATACCTTCGTCGCAAACCCCGATCACAACCCGATCGCCCCGGTCCTCCACCACGACGGTAATATTCTTCCCTTGCGGCGTATATTTAAACGCATTCGACAAAAGATTGAAAATAATCGTGTCGAGTTTATCCTTATCGAGCCACAACCGGCAGGAGGTCAGGTCGGTCTGCAACGTGTAATGCATCTGATGCTCCTCCGCCAAAGAACTGAAATTCGACATGGTCTGACGGATAAACGGTATTACATCGACCCGCTGCACATTCAATTTCATCTTCTTGTTCTGTATCTTCCGGAAATCCAGAATCTGATTGACCAGACGAAGCATCCTGTCGGTATTCTTCTCGACCAACAGCAACTGTTCGCGATTGTCCTCGCTCAACGTCTTGTCCATCAACATATGTTCCACCGGTCCGGAAATCAAGGTAAGCGGTGTGCGCAGTTCGTGCGAAATATTCGTAAAGAAACGCAACTTGATATCGGATACCTGCTGCTCGATCACCACTTCGTTCTTCAAACGGTATATCGTAAACAGGATGTAAGCGACAGCCCCGACCAAAAGCAGGAAAAACAGGACATACAATAGGTATGCCAACGGTGTTTCCCAAAATGTCGGAAGCATTTTTACGGAAAGTGTCCGCTCGTTGTCCACCCACACGCCGTCGCTGTTGGTCGATTTCACCCGGAACGTATATTCTCCCTTCGGCAAGTTGGTGTAAATCGCCGCCTGCTGCTTATCGACATACTGCCACGTGGCATCGAAGCCGTCCATCATATAGGCATATTGTATGTTTTGCGGATTCCGTAGATCGAGCGAAGCATACTGGATCGTCACCCAACGTTCGTTGCTCGGTATCACCAGCCGGGATATATCATCCAACGATTTCTGCAACAAAGAGTTTTCCCCGATCGGGACTACCTCGTTCGAAAGGAGCAGGCGGGTAAACAGAATCGGCGGACAGTAATCGCTTTTCACAATGGAGTCGGGGGTGAAATAGAGTATTCCGCCATCGCCGCCCCAAAACTGCCGACCGGAGGCTGCCGTACAGCTTGCACTTTCGTTGAAATAGAACGGAAATGCGAAACTTCGGTCGTCATAATTCACGAACTTTTCTTTCTCCCGGATAAACTCGCTCAATCCGTTTTCCGTACTTACCCAAATGTTATGCTGCGCATCTTCCTGTATCGACAGCACGACATCCGACGGAAGACCTTCATTTACCGTATATACTTCGAATGAGGCATTGCCAGACTCGTCTATTCCGTTCAACCGGTTCAATCCGCCGCCGAACGTACCCAGATACAATTCTCCGTTTTTAGAATAGTATATACAATGTACATCGTTGTTGCTCAGACTATTTATATCTTTCGGCTTGCGCAGAAAACGGTGAAACTCGATCTGCTCGGGCGTGGAGAAATTTTCGTCGAACATCAAGGCTCCCGCGGTCGTTCCTACCCAAATTTTGCCGTTGCCGTCGGGCGACACCACGCGTGAACGGTGGCAATCTTCTATCGGATAGTTTTTCAGATGATTCCGGTGACTGATAAAAATATACTTGCCGGCTTTATCCCGTTCCATATAATTCAATCCGCCCCCGAAGGTCGCAATCCACAGACGGTCGTGCGAATCGAAATAGAGGTCATACAGATTGTCGTCGCTCAGACTGTACATATCGTCTTTCTTGTAACGGAAACGCTGCACCTGATACGAGAGACGGTTTCTTTTTTCCAACCGCAACAGTCCGTCGCCTTTGGTAGCAATCCAGATCACTCCCGATTTATCCTGCTCGACGCAATAGGCAACACCCCGCATTTTCTGTCCGCTGCGGGCAATCGTTCCCGATTCGGTAAGATAGCCCAGATAATTCAACTGTTCGTCATAAACGCGCAAGTCGCCGTTTTTCATCCCGACCCAAAGATTTTTGTCGGCATCTTCGAACAATGCCCGCACATCGTCCTGCAAGGATTTGTATTCCAACTGATTCGGCGACAGCAAATGGAAGTGGCTGTTGAGGAACGTCACCTTCTCGATTCCGTCGGAATGCGTACACATCCACAAATTGCCTTGCCGGTCGGAATACATCGAATGCAGTTTATTGGAAAAACGTTGATTGACCGAACGGGCTTCGTTGTAGAACGGGCATAACCGGTCGGCATCCCGATTGTAGTACGACAACCCGCCGCCCATAGGATGCACCCACAGATAGCCGTTTATATCTTCCTGTATCATAAACCCGGGATTAGACCGGGCGGCATTTCCCTGTTCCACGGGAACACTCTCCCGTTTGATCCGTTTCGTAACCGGTACGAAATGAGTAACGGTAGTCGCTTCATTCTGATTGATCCAGATCTCCCCCCGGCTATCGACAAAAACATCTTTCACGACATTGGATTTCAGCTCCGGACGCAAGGAGGTCCGAAAAGTCTCCGAACGGCGCGTCCCGGGATTGTAAAGGAAAAATCCGTCGTCGGCTGTCGCTACGAACATGCTCTCCGGCGAAAGGATACTGATATCGCAGATCAACGAAGAAGTCGGCAATTCGTGCAACTCGAACGTGGCATCCAACTTATTGTAACGCCACACCCGACCATTGTCCGATGCGAACCAAAGGGCATCGTCCTGCTCTTCCACATCGTAAAAAGCCTGCAACGATTTGGCTGATTCTATCTTCTTCTCTACGAAATAAATTTTGGGCTGCGTCTCGCCCGGAACCAAAAGCCCCAGACCATTGTTCGACAGCATCCACTCGTTCCGGTCGCGGTCCTCATATATTTTGAATATGCGCGAAGTGGAAATGGAACGCGACATGGAAGGATATGCCTGTACGGTAAACTGCAACGTATTCGGATCGGTAAGCACACGCATCGCGCCATCGCGCTCGGTCAGCAGCCACACGCTACCGCTCGGCAATGTAACGATGTCGATAACATTTACCGAGGGATGATCCTGCACGACCACCGGCGTAAATACCTCCGTAGCCGGATCGAACCGGTATGCCCGATTGTCGTAAGCCCGCATCCAGATAAAACCGTAAGCATCTTCTTCTATTTCATCCGCCCGGCTATTGTTCAAGGTATAATTGTCGCCGGGACGGGTTTTATAAGTCGTGAACCCCGTGCCGTCGAATTTGTTGATACCGTCCCATGTGGCAAACCACATACGGCCTTTCCGGTCTTGCAGCATGCTCATCACGGTCTTCTGTGAAAGGCCGTTCTCGGTAGAGTAATGGGTAATCGTACACTGTTCTTGCGCTTTCAGGGTATTAAAAAATAGAATCGCGATTAAACAATATATGTAATGTTTCATGTTATTATGGGTATTTCCGATCCCCAAAAATAAAGAAAATCCGATATATATGAAAAAAAAGTCCACAAATACCTCCATTTTTTACACCTGAATTATTGCTATTCGGGCATTATGAAGCAGAAGAAATAACCGCATATTACACAGACTGCACCATTCCTCTTATGCAACCGACCTCCCAAAGTACCACACCGTGCACAAATATATCACCCATCAGAATCACAATCAAGACAATATCCGTCTACGAATTGTCCGACTCGCAATAGCCGCAACTGAAATTAAGAAGTTGAAAAACGAGACGGCATCTCATCGAAATTCGTCTGTTTGATCAAACCCGATATTGTCTTGTCGGAATATAAAAATTCCATACGCAAATTCGGGAAATACGATTATATAAATCCACAACGTCCGGTTTACTTCGTTTGAAATGAAAGGGAAAGGGAAACATATTTTGAAAAGAGTCTATGGCAGAAGCGTTTCCCTTCCCTTACAGAATGAATATTTATCTATATGAAGATCTGTTTCCCGGTTTAAACATCCAGCGTTTCTCTGAGTTGAGCCAGTTTCTGCCACTGGTATTTGTAAGTCAGTCCGCGTAACGCATAACTCGACAATTTGAAACCGGTCTTAGGGCTGACCGACAGATTGCCGGACGGTACATATTTTGCTGCTTTACTAAGCATATTTCGAATATCGACAGGATTTTCGAAGAACGGACTGTGCGCATCAGCCAAGCCGAGCACCACCTTTTTCCCTTCGGGAATATGCCGAAGCACTTCAAGCTGACTGTCGTTACCGGTATCGAAAGGCAGATAAAACTTATCTACATTGACCTGCGACAGAATTTTCGGCATAACATTGTCCGGATATTGCAGGGAATCCCATTCCGGCACAATCGTATCTCCACCCGAAAGATAAAGCGACAACTCCATATCGGAGGGCATACCGGCAACAGAATTGTTGAAAAGTTCGATTATGTGTCCATGTAACGCAAGCAGATCAACCCCTCCTTGCAACAAGCGTTTAGTATAATTGCTTTGGCACAGAAACCCACAGGCTGTATCGTCGAGTTGGATACTTCGGCATCCCAGTTCATAAAAGTGCCGGATGGTTCGGTTATATGCTTCCGCTATGTCGTAAAGCAAACGATACTCTTCCGGATAAACCGACTCAGGATGCCCGTCTGTCATAGCAAGTATCTCCAAATAGAGATTTGCCGGAGAGGGCAGCGTCTGACGACACAAGGCCAAACCGTCCGCACACTTGTGCAGAAATGAAAAATCGTCGAAAAACGGATGTGTAGGAGAATAAGATATGCGTCCTATAAACCGTATCAAATCGGTAAACGGATCGAACGATTGGTAAATACGTCCGCTCTCTACCCTTTCACACCGGATGCCGTCAAGCCCGAACCAAAAGTCCTTGTCCCACTGTTTCCGGCGAAATTCCCCGGATGTGATTTCTTTAAGTCCGGCTTCGATCTGATCCCTCACAAGTTGCTCTATCGCATCATTCTCTATCATAGAGAAATGCTGACGATCAATTACGCCCATAGCATATTCATTCCGGGCGGACACAAGTTTTTCGGGGAGAAGGAAACTCCCCACGATATCAACCACTTTCAATACTTGATTATTCATAGATTGTTGTTTTTTTATTTTTCAATTTAAAAAGAGTATAAGAAGTTGCGCGACCACTACCCGCAGAAACATAGTAAGCGGATAAACCGTGGAATAAGCCACAGCCGGGGTTTCGCGCCCCGTACTGTCTGTGGCAAACGCCAATGCCGGCGGGTCTGTCATACAACCGCCGAAAAGCCCCATGATAGTAAGATAATCGATTTTCAACGAGAGCCTTGCATAGCAACCCACTATCAATAGCGGGACAACAGTTATAATGAAGCCCCATATCACCCACCACATACCGGTAACGTTAAATACCGTGGCGACAAATTTCTCACCCGAAGCAATACCTACGGAAGCAAGAAACAGACAAATACCTATCTCCCGAAGCATCAATGAAGCGGCATTAGAGGTATAAGCGACGAGTTTCAGTTTGTACCCGAAACGACTGATAAGAATTGCCACGATCAAGGGTCCGCCGGCAAGACCAAGTTTCATCGGCACACTCATTCCGGGAACATTTATAGGTATGGAACCGAGCAATATGCCAAGCATGATTCCGACAAAGATCGTCATGATATTAGGATGGTCAAGACGTTTTATCGAGTTGCCGAGACGTACAGCAAGACGACTGATATCGTCCTGTTCCCCGACAACCGTAAGACGGTCACCCACATGGAGACGCAAGGTAGGAGTAGCAAGCAAATAGATGCCAGCCCGATTAACCCGCGTGGCATTGACATGATAGATTGTCCGAAGTTTCAGCGAACGGAGTTCGATGCCGTCTATATCGCCTTGGGTCACAAGAATGTTGCGTGACACCAATTCACTCGGCATTTTTTCCCAATCCATTTCAACCCGCGGACCTATTACGGCATCGAATCTTGGCGTTTCCCTTGCTTCCGCCACGATGAAAAGTTTGTCTCCTACATGAATTTTTGTCAATAAATTGGGAACAACCACTTGTCCGGAACAGAGGCAGATTCGTGACACGACAAATTCATTACCGCATATACGATGAAGTTCGGCAAGATCGCTGCCGTCGATTTGCCGATTGACGACTTCCCATGTGCCGAGATACGGTATATGGTCGTCCGACTCACTCTCCCTGCCAAGCCGCTTCGCCTCGTTGTCGATATCGACTCTGAAAATCACTTTCAACAGAAGCATGGAGAGAATTATGCCTACAACACCAAGCGGATATGCCGCAGCATACCCCATCGCCATATTTTCGGACTCGGAATAGATTTCGGGAGTAACTTGCAGCAATGCCTGTTGTGCGGCACCAAGACTGGGTGTATTCGTGACCGCACCGGACATCACACCGACAAGAGTTGCAATCGAAGTATCTCCGTCTATATAGTAGATGCCGAGGACGATCACCACATCGAGGACAACGACAAGAGCAGCAAGCCCGTTTAACATCATTCCGCCTTTCTTGAAAGAGGAGAAAAAGCCCGGTCCGACTTGTAAACCTATTGAAAAGATGAACAGAATCAGACCGAACTCCCGCACGAAATGGAGCGTTCCTTCGGCTACCGTATACCCCCAATGCCCCATCAATATTCCGACAAACAACACAAATGTCACCCCCAATGACACACCGAATATCTTCATTTTGCCGAGATATACACCGACCGATATGACAAATGCATAAAGCAGCATGGTGCCTGCAAGAGTTACATTACCCGGTGATACAAGATCTACAAACCAGCCCATGATTTATCTGTATTAAACGGCATATTGCCATAACGTTTTCGATAAGCCGAATGCAGAGCCGAAGCTGTTCGAGTTTTGCCGAAGCGAGAAAAAATGCCTGAATACGAAGAATTGCACCCGACCCTGTTTTGTGTCACATCAAAAACTTGATGCACCCCGATCCGTGTATCTGTCGAACAGACTCCGATACAGGCAGAACCGGCTATAAAACTTGAAACGAAGCCGGAAGATTCGAAAGAAGATAAATGGTTAGTAATAAAATTCTTTTTGCACCTTGTACAATTCATAATCCAATGAGGTGTTAAGGTGAAAAAGATTGTGAGATAAGACGCAATAGCTATACCGATAAGGATAATACAAAACCGGCACCGTCTTTTTCAAGCCGGTGCGACTGCCGTGCGGAAGTCCTTTACCAGAACAATGGCGCACATTCCGTATGTACGATGTCGCTAAGTTCGATAGATCCATCTCAAAATCTAATCCACGAGATTATTGAAATATAAAATCGCACGGCAGGTCTCCTGACTTGTTCCCCTCCCGGACTACCTTCCCGACCGCAAAGCGATCAGTGGCACTCACATCGTGTCCGGTCAGTTAATAGAACTCACAGTAGCGGGTCTGTTCAGGATTCTCACCTGATTCCCTTTTAATTGCCTCGGGGAGTGCCCCTCAGCAAACCGATGCAATTGCAAAAATAATGATTAAATTTATACTTCTTTCATAATTACGGATTTTTTTCATTAATTCCAAGATCGGATAACGCATGAAAGACAAAATAATTTTTTGCTTGTCCTTATCCACCGAAGGAAAAGGATGCATATAAGCCGAACTGATGACGCCCAATCCGAATGCTGTTTCCGGCTACGTTAAGACAATACTTCCCAAACAGGAACGAAACAGACTGGCAACCGGCACAGAAACTCAAATTCTCATTCCCTACGGTTGTGGAGGTCGATTTTATTGCTTAAATTTGCTTTCGCTGGCAAGATTTGCACTGCCCTATATTATTACCTTACCAATATCACCCTATATTTACACATCATGAAACGCACTGCCATCCTTCTCTTTCTATGCTGCATGCTATTGCCGCACCACAGTATCGCCCAATCGTTCGGTGTGCAAAAAGAGCTACCGGTCGATCTGGACGTAATCAAATCGGAACTGACATTCCCGGAGGCTTGGGGCGTATCGCCGCAAAAGAACTTCGGGAAGTGGCGCAAACAGGCTCGTGCCCGGGTACTGGAATGCCTGCTCACGCCTCCTACCGCCGTCGATTTCGATTATCGGACCATTGCCGTAGAACAGCGTGACGGATACCGCGCCGAAAAGATCGAACTGAATATTTCGAAAGGAAACCGCATACCGGCATATCTGTTGATTCCGGATGGTGACGGTCCGTTTCCCGCCGTCGCCGTACTGCACGACCACGGAGCGAAATTCACGATCGGGAAAGAAAAAAACGTACGTCCTTTCGCCGGAGATACGGCAAAACTCTCCGAATCGGAGAAATGGGTGGAACAATGTTACGAAGGCATCTATACAGCCGACTTCTTAGCCCGAAACGGATATGTCGCCTTAGCGATCGACGCCCTGTTCTGGGGCGACCGGGGACGCAAAGAGGGAAGCAAATACGATACGCAACAGGCTTTATCAGCCAATTTGCTGCAATTAGGCAGAAGCTGGTGCGGCGTAATTACATACGACGATATGCGGAGCGTGGAATTTTTGGCTACATTGCCGTTCGTCGATCCGGAGGCAATCGGGTGTGTCGGGTTCTCCATGGGAGCACACCGGGCATGGATGTTGTCTGCGGTTACCGATCGGGTAAAAGCGGCGGCGGCAATCTGCTGGATGAACACAACGCACACATTGATGTCGCCCGAACTTAAATGCAAAGGACACTCCGCTTATTCTATGATCGTACCGGGGTTACGCAACTATCTGGACTATCCGCATACTGCATCTATCGCTTGCCCGAAACCGATGCTTTTCATCAACGGGCGTTACGATAAACTGTTTCCCGTAAAAGGGGTACAAGAAGCCTACGACATCATGCACCAAGTATGGAAAAGCCGGAAAGCAGACGACAAGTTGGTCACTCATTTTTACGACACACCCCACACGTTCAATCGGGAAATGCACGATGAAGTACTCCGGTTTTTAGATAAATATCTAAAATAGCGCAGAAGCCGTCAAGTGAATACTTGAATTGGATTATGCCGAGGCGAAGCGTTTATTGAAAACCGAAAGTTTAAAATAAATATACGAAACCGAAAGAGCGGCTACCCATCTCCGGGCAACCGCTCTTTCGGTTTTTCATTCAATTACAATTTATCCGTGTATCCCGGCGCAAACGAATCGTAATTCGTCCACTCGCAGCATACCGTTTATTTTCAGAACAACTGCCATGCCTCGGTTCTCTTGAAGAGTTCTGTTTCTGGCTCGCAGTTCATTTCGAATATATAGTTTTTACTTTACGAAACGTACTGTACGCGATTCGCCACCGCACAACATCGTACAGAAATAGATTCCGGCAGACGGAAGATCCCACGTCTCGGCATACGTTCCGGCTTGTTTCTTTCCGACAGTACGGGTAGCGACCGTACGCCCCGTCATATCCATGATACGGAAAGCAACCTCGGCATCCTGTTTCAACGTATAGTTCGCCATCACAGACGATCCGTCAGAAACACAATAGACTGTCATCGCATCCGACAGGTTCTCTTTGCATCCCGATCCGCCACCGGTGACTGCCACACCGCGAACGGTCAGATTTCTCAAACAGATGTATTTGCTGGTAGCCGGTTTGGACGAGTCGAACCACGGATAGATACGGATATACAATGTCTGTTCCGACGGCAATTCGATAATGGGCTGGAACGAAAGTGTTTCCATCATGTTTTTCAACGGATTGAGATTCTCTTTCAATACCACTTCGTTAGCGAAATCGCGGTTCAAAGAGTATTCGATGCGATAGTGGATACCGTTTGTTCCGCCGATCCCCACATACAGCCCGATAGAATCGATGTTTACCGTATAGCCTCGACCGGCAGTCATGGCAAACTGAATATAACGTGTGGAAACGGCATCGATCTCTCCGCCTTCCCACGTTTCGCTTTCCACCGTACAACGCTGTGTCAGCGTAGCCGGGTCGATAGCCGGATCAACCCATCCGTCGGATATCGTCGCATAGTTTTTCACTTTCATACCGGCAAAGATCTCATCGGCAGCCGATACGGGACCTTCGGTCACAGCGGTTACCGTCGAGGTTTTGTCGAGCGACCAGAATGCGGAGACAGGGGTGCCACCCACCAGCTTGATACATTCGACCGTGAGCGGTACCGTTTTTTCAATTGCCCCGGCTGTTACCCGCAACGTTCCGGAAACGGCACCCGATTCTTCGGGGACAATCCGTACATATACTTTGGTCATACCCAGATTGCCACCCGTATACGGTAACGAAAGCGATGCGGAAAATTCGCCGTCGGCAGCCAAAGAGAGCAGGAAGCCGTTATCGGCAGAGAGGGAAACCGCACCCTCGACGGGATTCAAGTCCATAGCCAGCAGCGTAAACTCTTTCGTAACGGCAGTACCGGCATATACCCGACCGAAATTCCCTTCCGACGGATTGACAATCAGATCTGCCTCGGCATTCACATATTCAGCCAGAATGCCTTGACGCACCATATCCTGAGCGACCAACCGGGCAAACATCACCGCCCCCGTCGCACTGGTATGGGTATTGTCGCCGCTGCAATAGAGCATGGAAGTCGCCATATCGGGACCATAGGATTCCACCAGTTCTTTCGTCAATGCGGTATGGTCGATCAACTGAACCGATTTCTCAACAGCGACCGCTTTCATCGCCGCAACGTAGTCGAGGTTCTCGCCGCCTGCGGTCGTGAGGTTGTGGCACCCCCGGGCTGAAATCGTACCGCTGCCTTCGAAATATTTGCGGACAATCGGTGTTACCAATACCGGCGTAGCGTTCAAAGCCCGCGTTTCGTCGATATATTTACGAAGATGTTCCTGATAAGTTCCATACGGAGTCGTACCGCGATAGTCGATTCCGGAAGTCGGCTGTCCTGCCGCCTCGGCTTCGGCAATCAGTTCATCGCCATCGGCACCGCCATTCTTTTCGTCGTTATGGGCAAACTGGATAAATACATAGTCGCCGGCGGCAATCTGCTGCTTCACCGTAGTCCAGTAGGCGGCTTCGCGATAAAAACTTTTGCTCGAAGCACCGCTCTTCGCCCGGTTGTTTACATTCAGATTCTCGGTAAAGAACTGGTCCAATACTTGTCCCCAGCCCCGCTTATCGGACGTTTCATCGTAAGTAGCCATCGTCGAATCGCCGATCGTATGAACGGTCAGCGCCGGCGAAGTCAAAGGGATGCCAAGCGACATTGCCAGCCCCAAAACAATTTTCTTTGTTGAATTCATGGTCTTTGTGAATATAATTAATGTTCATTATCATGCACCTTTTCTCGCCTCGGCATAGCCCGAACAAGTCCGACTCTGCTCTCGGCTTATCGAAAGCACTCTTTATCGCTATTTTACTTGACGGGGATCCCAGCCATCGTTCCCGCCCAATATTTTTTCGACGGTATAGTCCTTATCGTTTTTCAACTGATGCGACCATTTCACCCGGGCTTTCGGATTAGCCCCCTCGCCCGTCGTTCCGTACTCGGCAAAGAATGCGGTTTTCTCCGATTTCTCTTTCCGGCTGGGCCAACTGTTCCAACCTTCGGGTATAATGTGTTTGCCCATCTCACAACCGATATAGACACATTGTCCGTAACGTCGCCAGGGACGAGCCAAGAAAACGCGCTCCACACCTTCATCGGCAGTCAGCCGGCAATTCAGGAATACAAATCCGTACGGAGAACTCTGATAGGTTGCCGGTGCGGTGACATAACTTTTCGACCGGTTGCTGTGGATCGTGCATCGGTCGAATACCGCAGTCGCCCAACCGAAAATAAAATCGACATTCCCCTCTATATAACAATGGTCGTAATATTGCCGGGCATCGCGAAGCGACTGCCCTTTGGCATACAACGTGTCTTGATTCCCCAAGAAACGGCAATTGCGGAATACCATGCGGTCGCCGTCCGCCAGAACAGCTACCGCCTGTCCTACCCGTCCCGCCGTATTTTCGAATGTGATATTCTCGGCATGAAAGTCGGGAGCATAAATATAGCAGGTAGCAGAACCGGACGTTCCCATTTTCTCGCCCAATACCGTGAGTTTATCGGCATAATCGTCGCCCGTGATCACCACCCCGCTCTCGCCGATAAGCGACAGGTTGGTCTTGCTTGCCGGAATCACCAGTTTCTCTTTGTATATTCCCGTACGGATAATGATACGGGTACGGGCTTGACGGTAATCGGGAACGGCATTCACCGCCTCTTGCACGGTAAAGAAATCGCCGCTGCCATCCTGTGCCACCACCCAGTCGGCTTCACGCATATACGGAACCAATGCCGGCACGACATCGCGCAAAGCATTGACAGCCATAGCGGCAACCGCCCGCGCTCCCCGTACATTCAGGTGCGTATTGTCCTGCTTTCCTTTCGGGCAGCAAGCCAACGTATTTTTCTCCACCCACATGAAATATGCCCGCGAAGGCTCGTCGCCCAATGCCTGTACCCAATCGTGGGTAAGACGGTTCATATCGATGTAGGGAACTTGCAGTTCGGCTGCGATACGGGCAGGAACTTCCCGGTATTCACCATGTGTATCGGTGAGCTGACCGTCTTCGAAATGACGGCGTACAATGGAATTGAACAGCACGGGTATCGCCCCTTTGCTGCGCGATTCGTTCACAAACCGCCGCAGATTATCGTCGAACGTAGATCCCGGATCGGTATGCCTTGCCGTATCGGGTTTGGCATCGTTGTGACCGAACTGGATAAACACATAATCGCCCTTTTGCAACCGGTCGAGTACGGTCTGCCAACGTCCTTCGTCAATAAAACTCTTCGTGCTGCGGCCGTTCATGGCGTGATTCTCGATATAGACTTTCTCGGAGAAAAAGCCGGGCAATACGAAGCCCCAGCCCCGTTCGGGATTTCCGCCCGTCAGGTCTTTATTCGCCATGGTCGAATCACCGATCATATAGATCGCAACTTCTCGATCGTTCTTGGCAGCCGTAAACAAAAAAAGACAAGCTAACAATAATACACCCGACAGGTGCTTCGGAAAGATGGTGTAGTTTTTCATGTCAAAGTTCTTGTGTAGTTTCCCAAATATGCTAATTTTGCAGGTGTTCCGGTATCCGATACGACCGGCATTTCCCTGCCCGATCATCCGGCGATACCGGCATCGCATAAACAGAATGAACGTTTTCGATAAGCCGAGAGCAGAGACGAACTTGTTCGAGCTATGCCGAGGCGAGAAAAGGTACATGATAATGAACCGTTCGGACGGAGCGGTATCCGATCCCGATCGCATTCATTCCTGTTTATAGAACAAAGGTAGAACAGCGTTCCGCCTCGGTTGTGTAGGATTTGTTATTATGTGTAGAGTTTTTCATTTTGTCAATTATTGTAGAGCAAATAACATTTTTTACACACAAGCCCGACACATTAGCCTTAATATTGCATACTCGAAAAAGTATAGTGTTACATACTATTAATACCTTGAAAAACAGGAATATGAAAAAAAGAAATCTTTTTATCGCACCGTTCCTCGGTGTTACAATGGCTGTTTTACAGACGGCTTGTTGTAATTCGGACAAAAATAGTGATCTGAAAGCCTACTACGAAGGTGTTCCGTTCGAGATCACACCGCTTGCCCGTCCGCAGATTCCTTCGACAATCTATTGCATCTCCGACTTCGGCGCCATAGGCGATGGTACGACCGACAATACGGAAGCTATCAACCGGGCTATCCGCACCGCCTCCGAAAACGGCGGTGGCAGGGTAATCATTCCCGAAGGTGTCTGGTACACCGGACCGATCGCCTTGCAAAGCAACGTAGACCTGCATACCGAATACAATGCTCTCGTCGTTTTCAATTCCGACCCGAAAGCCTATCCCATTATCGAAACTTCGTTCGAAGGGCTGAACGCCCGCCGTTGCACCTCGCCGATCTCGGCACGCCAAGCCGAAAACATCGCTTTGACCGGTCATGGCGTATTCGACGGATCGGGAGACGACTGGCGATACGTAAAACGGGAGAAAATGACCGATGCCCAATGGGCTTCCCTTCTGGCAAAAGGCGGCATACTCAATCCGCAGAAAACGATCTGGTATCCGAGTGAAGAGTCGTACCGCGGGCATCAGGTAAGCGACAAGTTCAACAACCCGCAAAACCTCACGAAAGACGAAGAGTGGGAATCGATACGCCAATGGCTGCGCCCGGTAATGGTCAGTTTCATCGACTGCAAAAACGTGCTGATCGAGGATGTCACCGTACGCAATACCCCCTGCTGGGCTTTGCATCCCCTGTCGTGCGAAAACATCATCATTAAAAATGTAAAAGTATTCAATCCGTGGTACTCGCAAAACGGCGATGCCCTCGATTTGGAATCGTGCAACAACGCCTTAATCATCGAGAATCTGTTCGATGCCGGCGACGACGGCATCTGCGTCAAGTCGGGCAAGGACAAAGACGGCAGAGACCGCAACCAACCTTGTCAGAACGTCGTGATCCGCGACAACGCGGTGTTGCATGCGCACGGCGGATTCGTCGTGGGCAGCGAGATGTCGGGCGGCGTGAAAAACGTATTTGTCGCCAACTGCACCTTTACGGGAACCGATGTGGGCTTGCGGTTTAAAAGCACCCGCGGACGCGGCGGCGTGGTGGAGAACATCTATATTCAAGATATAAATATGTGCAATATCCCGACGGAAGCCCTGCTTTTCGACCTGCATTACAACGGAAAATCGGCAGTCGAGAACTTAGGAAGAGTGGAAGAGGAAGAGACCGAAATTCCGGCAGTAACCGAAGAGACTCCGGCTTTCCGAAACATCCACATCAAGGACGTAACCTGCCGGAACGCCCGTCGTGCCATGTATTTCAACGGATTGCCCGAAATGAACATCCAAAATGTTACGGTAGAGAATGTGACTGTCACGTCGAAAATCGGCGTGGAGGTGAAACACACCGATGGTGTCACATTTACCGACAACCGCATTACGGTACAGGAAGGACCGGTAATGACCTTCAAACATGCTAAAAATATTACGGTGGACGGCGACAAGATAATCGATGCCGACAAACACCCCGTATTCGTTACGAAATAATCATATCATTAAACTAAAATACCAAAAAGATGAAAGACTTAAACAGACAAACCGCTCCCAATCACACTTATCCCGAGCGCGTAATTCAATTCGGTGAAGGTAATTTCCTCCGTGCTTTTGTAGACTGGATCATTTATAACATGAATGAGAAAGCCGGTTTCAACAGCAGCGTGGTCGTGGTTCAACCCATCGGCGGCAACAGCATGGTGCTCGATCTGCTCAAAAAGCAAGACAATCTGTACCATGTAAATTTGCAAGGTCTGGACAACGGTAAAGAAGTAAACAGTCTGACTAAAATAGACGTGATCAGCCGTGCGCTGAGCCCTTACGACGATTTCGAAGCCTACCTCAAACTGGCAGAGCAACCCGAAATGCGTTTCATCATCTCCAACACGACCGAAGCCGGTATCGCTTACGATCCGACTTGCAAGCTGGACGACAAACCGGCATCTTCTTATCCCGGTAAACTGGTGCAACTGTTGTACCACCGTTTCAAGACATTCAACGGCGACAAGAGCAAAGGATTCATCATCTTCCCCTGCGAATTGATTTTCCTGAACGGTCACAAACTGAAAGAAATCATTTACAAATACATCGAGTTGTGGAATCTCGGTGAAGAGTTCAAAACGTGGTTCGAAGAAGCCTGCGGCGTATATGCTACCCTCGTAGACCGTATCGTTCCGGGATTCCCCCGCAAAGAGATCGACGCAATCAAAGCGAAACTCGGCTACGACGACAACCTCGTGGTTCAAGGCGAAATCTTCCACTTGTGGGTAATCGAAGCTCCTGAATCGGTAGCCAAAGAATTCCCCGCCGACAAAGCCGGTCTGAACGTATTGTTCGTTCCTTCGGAAGAACCGTACCACGAACGTAAGGTTACGTTGCTGAACGGTCCTCACACCGTGCTTTCTCCGGTAGCTTATCTGTCGGGCGTGAATATCGTGCGCGATGCCTGCCAACATCCGGTAATCGGCAAATACATCCATAAAGTCATGTTCGAGGAGTTGCTCGAAACGTTGAACCTGCCGAAAGACGAACTCGAAAAATTCGGCAAAGATGTGCTCGAACGTTTCAACAACCCGTTCGTAGATCACCAAGTGACATCGATCATGCTGAACTCGTTCCCGAAATTCCAGACCCGCGACCTGCCCGGGCTGAAAGTTTATCTCGAACGCAAAGGTGTTTTGCCTGACGGACTGGTATTGGGCTTGGCTGCTATCATCACCTACTATAAAGGCGGCAAACGCGGCGAAGACGAAATCGTTCCGCAAGACTCGGAAGAAATCAAACAACTCCTCACCGACCTGTGGGCAACCGGATGCACTCAAAAAGTGGCAGAAGACGTATTGGCAGCCGAATTCATCTGGGGCGAGAACCTGAACAACATCCCCGGACTGACGGAAAAGGTAAAATACTACCTCGACGCAATTCAGGAAAAAGGCATGTTGGAAGTTGTAAAAGAAGTAGTTGCTTAATACGATGAACGCATATATTAAAATAAATCCCGCCGATAATGTAGTCGTGGCCATCGACCCGATGAAAGCCGGCGAAAAAATAACAGTGGACGGACAGGACATCACTCTTTTGAGCGATGTCCCTGCCGGACATAAAATCGCGCTGAAAGCATTCGCCGCCGATGAACACATCATCAAATACGGTTGCCCGATCGGACATGCCCGCGAGGCGATCGCACAAGGTGCATGGGTGAACGAAAAAAATATCAAAACCAACCTCGACGGGTTGCTCGAATATACCTACAATCCGGTATCGGTAAAGTTGGATATTCCGAACAAGGATCTGAAATTCAAAGGATACCGTCGTAAAAACGGCGACGTAGGTATCCGCAACGAAATATGGATTATCCCGACCGTAGGTTGCGTAAACGGGGTTGTAAACCAATTGGCAGAAGCTCTCCGCGCCGAAACGCAAGGCAAGGGAGTGGACGCCATCGTCGCATTTCCCCACAACTACGGATGTTCCCAATTGGGCAACGACCACGAGAACACACGGAAAGTGCTTCGCGATATGGTATTGCATCCCAATGCCGGTGCCGTACTGGTAGTCGGTCTCGGTTGCGAGAATAACCAACCCGACGCATTCCGCGAAATGTTGGGAGACTACGATACCGAACGTGTCCGCTTCATGGTTACCCAGAAAGTACACGACGAATTTGAAGAAGGCATGAAGATCCTTCGCGAACTCTATGGTATAGCCTCAGCCGACCAACGGGAAGATGTGCCTCTGAGCGAATTGCGGGTAGGTCTGAAATGCGGCGGATCGGACGGATTTTCCGGTATTACCGCCAACCCGCTGTTGGGCGTATTCTCCGATTTCCTGATTGCACAGGGTGGTACATCGGTGCTGACCGAAGTTCCCGAAATGTTCGGAGCAGAAACGCAGTTGATGAACCGTTGCTCGAATGTGGCACTGTTCGACAAGACGGTGCATCTGATCAACGACTTCAAAGAATATTTCATCGCCAATAAACAGCCGATTTACGAAAACCCGTCGCCGGGAAACAAAGCCGGCGGTATTTCCACGCTCGAAGAAAAATCGCTCGGCTGCACACAAAAATGCGGCAAATCGGAGGTGAAAGATGTTCTGATGTACGGAGACAGGCTGAAAACCAAAGGTCTGAATCTGCTCAGCGCACCCGGTAACGATTTGGTAGCCAGCACGGCTTTGGCATCTGCCGGCTGCCACATGGTATTGTTCACCACCGGTCGCGGTACTCCGTTCGGCACTTATGTCCCGACAGTCAAAGTTTCGACCAACAGCAACCTGTTCAACAACAAACCGGGCTGGATCGACTTCAACGCCGGATCGCTGGTCGAAGGCGAGAGCATGGATTCGCTGGCGGAACGCTTTATCGACTTCATTATCGAAGTGGCAAGCGGAAAAGAGACCAACAACGAAAGAAAAAATTACAGAGAGATCGCCATCTTCAAGACCGGCGTTACCCTCTAACCTAAAAACATACTGAATATGAAAGCTTTTATGGACGAAAACTTCTTGCTGCAAACCCAGTCTGCACAAGAGCTGTATCACAACCATGCGGCTAAAATGCCCATCATCGACTACCACTGTCACCTCGTGCCCAAAATGGTTGCCGACGATCATAAATTCCGTTCGGTTACCGAAATCTGGTTGGGCGGAGACCATTACAAATGGCGCGCCATGCGTACCAACGGCGTAGACGAACGTTTCTGCACCGGTACGGATACTTCCGATTGGGAAAAATTCGAAAAATGGGCGGAGACCGTTCCTTACACCATGCGCAACCCGCTTTACCACTGGACACATCTCGAACTGAAAACGGCTTTCGGCATCGACAAACTGTTAAGCCCGAAAACCGCACGCGAAATATTCGACGAATGTAACGAGAAACTGCAACTGCCCGAATATACCGCCCGCGGGTTCATGCGCCGCTATCATGTAGAAACCGTGTGCACGACCGACGATCCCGTAGATTCGCTCGAATATCATATCAAAACACGCGAAAGCGGCTTCGAAATCAAGATGCTGCCGACTTGGCGTCCCGACAAGGCGATGGCGGTAGAAGTACCGGCTGAATATCGCGCCTATATCGAAAAGCTGGCAGAGGTAAGCGGTGTGACGATCAACCGCTTCGACGATATGATCGCGGCGTTGCGCAAACGTCACGACTTCTTCGCCGAACAAGGCTGCCGTCTCTCCGACCACGGTATCGAAGAGTTCTATGCCGAAGATTATACCGATGCCGAAATCAATGCCATTTTCGACAAAGTATATGGCGGAAAGAACCTGACCCACGAAGAGATTCTTAAATTCAAATCTGCCATGCTCGTCATCTTCGCCGAAATGGATTGGGAAAAGGGATGGACGCAACAGTTCCACTACGGAGCGATCCGCAACAACAACTCCCGCATGTTCAAACTGCTCGGTCCGGATACGGGCTTCGACTCGATCGGCGTATTCAACACGGCAAAAGCCATGGCAAAATTCCTCGACCGCCTGGCAGTAAACGACAAGCTGACCAAAACGATTCTGTACAACCTGAACCCTGCCGACAATGAAGTGGTAGCTACCATGCTCGGAAACTTCCAGGACGGCAAGATCGCCGGTAAGATCCAATTCGGATCGGGCTGGTGGTTCCTCGATCAGAAAGACGGTATGCAGAAACAGATGAACGCCCTTTCCGTTCTCGGTCTGCTGAGCCGCTTCGTAGGTATGCTTACCGATTCGCGCAGCTTCCTTTCGTATCCGCGTCACGAATATTTCCGCCGCACGTTGTGTAACCTGCTCGGAACCGACATCGAAAACGGAGAACTGCCGGCTTCGGAAATGGATTTCATCGGCAAGATGGTAGAAGATATCTGTTATAACAACGCCAAGAAATTCTTCAACTTCTGATTACTTTCCACATAAATTAAATAACCTGAGGGGCTGTTTCGAAATGAACGTTTTTCGAAACAGCCCCTTTTCGGTGCGTTAGAATGTCTAAGATGCAAAGTGCCGAGGATGAGGGCGACAGGAGTTTACTGACGTAAACGACTTAGTCCGAATTCCGATGGCAACGCAGCAGATTGGACACTCTAACACATCGTCTTTTCGGTGCGTTAGAATGGGATACAAGACAAAAAAACGCCGTGCTGCAACGATCTTGCAGCACGGCGTTTTTTTCGGTCTGAGCCGATACCTTGCCGGGAAATCTATTTCTTCTTGATCTTCACCGTACAGGGGGTATTCAACCCGTCGCGCCATCGGCGTGCGTATTCGAACCACGCTTCGGGAGTTTTGTAGCCGAATGTTTCCTTCATCGACGAAAACGAAATATAATAGTGCATCCAGGTCGCCCCGTTCTGTCCTACGGTGTAGAGGTAATTTACTTTGTCTTTCACCTCTGCCTTCACATATTGCTCCGGTATATAAGTAGCCAGACCGACCGTTTCTTTCGCATATTTTATCGTATCGTTCACCGGCCAGTCCGTTCCCCATGAGGCGATCAGCCCCTTATGGTCGGAATAGGAAACGGAGCCCGGCAGATCCTGCACACCGGTACAAAACAGTTCGTTTTGCAGCGGCTTGGCAAAAAGCACTTCCACTTCGCAATCGCGATGCCCGGCATACAATGTATAGCGGCAAGTCATATCCAGCAACGTGCCTTCGTACTGCCAGCCGACAACACTCATATCGACAATCGTCCGTACCGGTCCATACGCCCAGATACGGGTAGAACGTCCGGCAACCGGTTCGATATGTTTGGCTTTCTTGCCGTTCCATGCTTTGAGCGTCCCGGCTCCGCAACTGCCGCTCACCCGCAACACATCGTCGCCGAATCCTGCTGCCAACTGGTCGTCGTTCGGATACCATCCGCTCGCCTCTACTTCAAATCCCTTGTTGAATTTTCCGTAAATATCGACCGTCTGTTTATGATCGAAATACAACCGGTAAGCGACCAATTCCGATTCAAAAGCCGGACCGTGATGATGCAACAGATTATATAGCTCGCCGCGTCCCATCGGTGTGGAAATGGAGTGAACGCGGGCATGTTTTCCCTTTTTCTTATCGGCAATAAGCAGATCGGCATACACCCGGGAGGTGTAGCGGTCGGGGGCTGCGACCGTATCCGAAAGTTCTATATCTGCCCGCACGGTGCTCTTCGCCGGCATATCCAGTACGAATGCGATTTCATCGCCTGCACCATCATCGTTCAGGTCGTCGGTCTGCGACGGGATTTCCCGACCATCGACCCATACGGTAGCCGAACGCACCGGCGTTTTCAATTTCAGATCGGCAACGTTCAGCACCACGGGAACATCGGTACGTTGTTCCTCTGCCGGATTGGTGATCTCGACAATCAATTTTTTCGCCGACAACGATGTGAACGGCAATAACAAAGCGAATGCTACAACAAATTTTTTCATGGATTCCATTTCTGTTTTTTTCATCGGGTTGATACGGGCTGTCGAGGCAAGAAAAAGTGCATATAAAGTTCCACGATTTGAATCTGCCGAACCGCACCCTATCTTATACAAAAGTATGACAAAATAGCCGAAAGAGCAATAAATCGGATGGCATTATTTCCTTCGCCTGCGGTAAACGGAAGTCAGAGCCGGGCAGGATGTTCCGGAGTCCGGTTCATGACAATCCGGACCAAATGGTCATTGAACATCCGGTATTCCGTTTCGGTAATCGGTCGTTCCGTCGTAAGCACGATCAAAGGATGAGGCGGAAACTCTTTGCGATACGGGGGATGTTTATGCTTATACGGATTATGGAAGAATCCGCATCTCGTATAAAATCGGGAACGCGCCATAGATACCTCATCGACAACCGGATCTATTTCCAACAATACGATCTTTGCCTGCGACCGGATAAACCGGTCGAGCATCCGGCTGCCATATCCCTTGCCTCTCACCTCCGTATCGATAGCCAAATGTTCTACATACAAATAGGTGTCGAATTCCCAATAGGATATAAAGCCGACAAAAGCCTCTTTTTCCGTAAAGGCTAGAAGCCGGTATTTATCATTTCGGAAAGCCTGCATCTGTTGCTGTTCGGAACGTTGTTCGAACAAAGGAAAACTTACTTTATACAATTCCTGAAAACGTTTGTATAAGAAGTGATCGGGCGAGTCTATGTATTGTTCTTTCATATCGGATTCTCATTTCATTCGGTAATATAGTGAAAGGAGAGTGCAGAGTCAAATTTATTTGAACTATGCCGAACCGCCTCCTATATTTTACAAATATAAGAAAACGTAACGAATCGGTTGTTTCCGATTCGTTACGCCTAAAATAAAACGGTTTCGATAAGCCGAACGCAGAGTCGAATCTATTATGCTCGACAATTACCGCGACAGCAGTCTGCCCCTATTTCACCTTCACTTCCGAGGCACGGGTACCTTCGGATATTTTCAATTCCTTTTTGGAAATTCCGGTATTTACGATTTTAATCTTCCGGCAATTGTCCCCGATGCAAACCGGTGCTTCCTGCTCCGGGAATTGCAGATTGTCGAGAATTGTCTCGGACGTATTTTTCAATGTTATCGCAGTCGATTTGCCGGCATCTATACGCACGTTCTTAATCGTGATATTTTTAGCCTGATTGATTTCGATACCCTTTTTCGCTCCGGTAATCACCACATCTTCTATATGAATCCCGTCGATCGGCATCTCGACCAGTCCGTTGAAATACATAGCCCGTCCGGCACCCTTACAGGCGACATTCGAAATGTGTATATCTTTGAACACCGGCGTTTCTTCCGTTACCGGCGGCACCGGAGCCTCTGCATCGTCTTTACCTTTGTTACCGTAAAACAGATCGAAGATCAACGGTTCGCCCGGAATATCGATCATATAGATGTTGTTGATATAGATCCCTTCCACAACACCGCCACGACCGCGGGTGCTTTTGAAACGCAGACCCACATCCGTCCCGATAAAACTGCAATCGGATACGAATACATTCTTCACGCCACCCGACATCTCGCTACCCACGACAAATCCGCCGTGTCCGTGCAACACTTTATTATCGCGAACGATCACATTCTCACAAGGAATTGCCCGTTTGCGTCCTACCTCGTCTTTTCCCGATTTCACGCAAATCGCATCATCACCGGCATCGAACGTACTATTGACAATCAACACGTTTTTACAGGACTCTACATCCAACGCATCGCCATTCTGTGCATACCACGGATTGATAATCGTTACGTCGTCCACTACCAGATCGGTACACATCAGCGGATGCACGTTCCAACTGGGTGAGTTTTTAAATGTAACCCCCTGCAACAATACTTTACGGCAACTCGTAAAGTTCAACAATACGGGTCGCAACCAGCGTTTGATGCCTTCCCATTGTTCTTTCGTATCAATACCGGACGGTACGTTGAAATCGTGGCAAGCCTCGGCTCCTTCCATCGATTCTTTCGACGGATACCAAATATCTTTTTTCTCATTCAACACGCTACCTTCTTTCGCAACCAAAGTTTTCCATTGTCCGGCAGTCAGTTTTCCTTTCTTCACCGGACGCCAGTCCTGTCCCGCGCCATCGAAACAACCTTTGCCCGTAATGGCGATATTGTCGGCATCGAGTGCCCACAAGGGCGATTGGCAACGATAAGTAGACAACCCCTCGAACGAAGTGGCAACAATCGGATACGCATCGATGTCGGAGGTAAACACAACCAACGCATTGGCTTCGAGGTGCAAGTCGATATTGCTCAACAACTGAATCGGACCGGTATACCATAAGCCCGAAGGTATAACCACCCTACCCCCGCCTTTTTCATGGACATGTGCGATCGCCCGGTTTATCGCTTGGGTATTCAGTGTCACGCCGTCGCTGACAGCACCGAAGTCCCGGATATTTACGGAATAATCGGGAAAGACAGGCGTTTCCACTTTCGCCATTTCGAAAGGCAATCCGTCATAATATTTTTCATAAGAGGAAGAGGGTGCAGCCTGCACTGCGGCAAAGAGCGACAAGGCAAGTCCGGCAAAAAGAGTTCGGGTAGGTGTTTTTAAATTCATTTCGTTTTGTTTTAATTTGTCATGGTACAGAATCCCTTTCAGGGGAAACCACCCGTCGCTTCCATTTTTCCGAGGTTCAAGAACTCATTCTCATTCCCGAATAAAATTGAAAAGGGTGATTCATTTTGCACAAAAGTACAATAAGCACATCAATCGTGTGTGTAGTATTTGACGGTTTAGGTGTAATTTTACACCCGTCCCCGCACATTGTGCAAAATCCGCGTATATATAAAAACGGGAATCCTATGCCATATGCGATGTTTCTTAACCGATAATTCCACCATCGGGCAAACAAAAGCCCATTAAAATTCCACCGGACATTGAAAATTATACACTATCTTTGTGCACTCATCATTTTAAATGAATACACATGAAAAAGATTTTTCTTTACAGCTTTGCAGCGGTCTTATTTTCCGCCTGCACCCCGTCGGAGGTAAAAGTCGCTGTCGATAATACAAGCGATCTGCCCCGTACAAACGAAATCGTAACCTTGAACGCCGAAGAGGTTGCCGCATTCGACTCGTTCGTGATCTTGAATGCCGCAGGAGAAGAGGTACCTTATCAAATCACCTACGACAACCTGTTGATTTTCCCCGCTTCGGTGGCAGCCAATACGACGGAAATCTATACGGTAAAAGCAGGAACGCCTGCACAACCGTTCGCTACACAAGCTACCGGGAAAATATATCCCGAACGTGTGGACGACATCGCATGGGAAAACGACCGTATTGCCTTCCGCGCTTACGGTCCTGCTCTTCAAGCGACGGGCGAACGGGCATTCGGTATGGATGTCTGGGTGAAATCGGTACCCGAAATGGTCGTAGACTACCGTTACAATACCGAGTTGAATCCCGAATCGCGTGCCAAAATCGCCGAACTGTCGAAAACCGATCCGGCTGCGGCGAAAGAATTGGCAGAGTCGATCTCCTATCATATCGACCACGGCAACGGTCTGGACTATTATAAGGTAGGTCCGACCCTCGGAGCCGGTACATCGGCATTGATGGACGCACAAGGCAATATCCTCTATCCGTATTGCTATAAGGAGATCGAAATACTGGACAACGGTCCTCTCCGTTTCACCGTAAAACTGGTTTATCACCCGACTCAGATCGGCAACGAACAAGCGACGGAAACCCGCGTCATCACACTCGATGCCGGTACACAACTGAACCGCATTGCCGTTTCGTTCGACGGACTGAGCCAAACGACTCCGGTAGTAACCGGCATCGTATTGCACGACAACGGTAAAAATTACACCGCCGATGCCGAAGCCGGTTATATCGCGTATGCCGACCCGGTCGATCCGGTAAACGGACAGATCTTCCTCGGTGCCGCATTCCCGGTTTCTCCCAAATCGGCTGCCCCGATCTTCTTCGGTAAGAAAGAAGCCGCAGAACGCGATGCATTCGGTCACATCGCCGCTATCAGCGATTATGTTCCGGGTAGCGAATACGTATATTATACCGGTGCTGGTTGGAGCAAATACGGATTCGAAAACCAAGAGGCTTGGATCGACTACATGAGCAACGCCGCAGCCCGCCTGCGTGCTCCGATGAACGTAACCATCGTAAAATAACCGGTTATCGTATCGTAGTTTATCATCAGACAATCGAGCTAAATATCCTTCACGGATTCGTACGGCGTTCGGCTCTATCGCTTAAACGAGTGCCGCCCGATACAGAATCGTTCAGGATCATATACTCCGAACAAGGGATATAAAAATATCCCGAACCTAAAAAAGAACTGCCCCCCAAGAATCGGATACAAGACTTCCGGGGTGCAGTTCTTTATTATATTCGACCGTCTATCGGATCGTTACATCTTGCCGATACCCCATAGACGGCATCTCCGGGCAAAAGAAAGACAAAGAAATTTAAAATGATTATGCTGACAAAAAAACAGGCACTCAGGCGATTCCGCATATCGGTAAGTCTGTTCTTCTTTTTGCAAGGCATCGTGTTTGCAACGTGGGCAAACCGCATACCCGACATAAAAAAGGCACTGCACCTGAATGATGCGGAATTAGGGAATGTCTTGTTTGCCATACCCGTAGGACAGGTCGCGGCAATGGTTCTTTCGGCATGGCTTGTCACCCGTTATGGAAGCCGGAAGATGCTGGTACTGGCATCCGTCCTCTATCCGTTGTTCCTGATACCTTTAAGTATCGCCGACAACCCATACATGCTGATGGGCGGATTATTCTTTTTCGGGATGAGTGCCAACCTGTTCAATACCGCATCCAATACACAAGGAGTAAATGTGGAAAATCTGTATGGAAAAACCATTATGGGCTCGTTCCACGGATTGTGGAGCCTGGGCGGATTTTTAGGCGGTCTTATCGGCATGGGATTCGTCGGCATGGATATTCCTCCGTTTCCACACTTCATTTTCATTTTCGTAAGTTCCGTCCTGCTGATGAATTTCATTCGCCGCCACTTGGTAAAATGCGACCGAAAAGCCCGGAATACCGCAATCCATAAAAACGGTACACGGACATCTTGGGTGAAAAGATTCGACCCGTATGTTCTTGCGCTCGGAGCTATGGCATTTGCAGCTATGGTATGCGAAGGTTGCATGTACGATTGGAGCGGAGTTTATTTCATGCAGGTAGTTTCTGCTCCGGAAAAACTGATACAACTGGGGTACGTGGTATGTATGTGCACTATGACGGCCGGACGATTTCTTGCAGACTGGTTTGTGGCACGATTCGGAGCTAAAAAGGTCATTTGCGCAAGCGGTCTGTTGATTTTCTCCGGAATGATGCTGGCTGTCGCGGTTCCGAGCCTGCCATTTGCAACAGCCGGATTCTTCCTCGTCGGATTCGGTATATCTTCCACCGTACCGATATGTTACAGTATGGCAGGACGTTCTGAGAAAATGGATTCCGGTCTGGCAGTCGCTACCGTATCGTCTATCGGATATTTGGGATTTCTCATAGGTCCTCCGGTCATCGGTCATATATCCCATGCCATTTCGCTGCATTATACATTCGCCGTAATAGCCTGCTTCGGGCTATTGGTGAGCATAGGTGCCGCCCGGCGGCCTATACGAAAGAAAAGACAAGACAACAGATAATCACTATGGAGACAAAAGCGATATTTTTAGATGTAGACGGAACGTTGGTGAGCTTCAACACCCATCGTGTACCGCAATCGGCTGTCGATGCCCTGCGGGAGGTACACCGCGCCGGTATCAAAATCATAATAGCTACGGGGCGTCCATACACCGATCTTCACGAAATAAAAGAAATCCCCTACGATGCCATAGCCGCGCTCAACGGGGCAGACTGTGTCCTAAGAGACGGAACTTCAATCGCCCGGCATCCGATCGGGAAAGACGATTTTCTTCAAGTGCAGGCACTTGCCAATCATTACGGATTTCCTTTGGCTATCGAAACCGATAGAGGTATTCTTATCAACGAAATCAATCCGACTGTCGTCGAGCTGGCTAATTTGGTCGATCATCCCGTTCCTCCGGTCGTGGATATAGAAAAGGAGTTTGTGAAAGAGGCGTGTTGCCAGTTGTGCATTTATTGTGATGAAACGATAGAAAAAGAGATCATGCCGCAACTTCCCGGACTATCCGTTTCCCGTTGGAACCCGTTCTTCGCGGATGTCAATGTTGCCGGTATCGACAAAGCCGTCGGAATAAGTGCGTTCGGTGCTTATTATGGTTTTGAGGTATCACAAATTATCGCATTCGGTGATGGAGGGAACGATATTCCCATGCTACGTGCCGCAGGGATAGGTATCGCCATGGGCGGAGCTTCCGACACGGTGAAAGCATCCGCCGACTATGTAACAGGCTCGGTGGATGACAACGGCATAAGAGATGCTCTGTTGCATTTCCATATTATTCCGGGACGAAACGATCTTTCAGTGTGAATCGCCGGCGGCAGCCGGGAGTCCGTCCGAAAAAGGATTCATCCGATCGTATCGTCGCACTCGGACAAACACGAGACAGAACCTATCACCGCATCCGAAAAAAAAACAGCCCGACCTCCCTCACAAAAACGCCGAATAATTTTGGCGTTTCATGTAACGTTTCCTATATTTGTGGAATATAGGATGCGGCTCGGCATAACCAAATTGTGAAAATTCTATTTTCCCATTTGTCTCTGCACTCACCTTTTCCTATATTTGGCTTACGTGAAGCTCCGAACTGTATTTTATTATATCACATTCACCATTATGAACACCTTATCACTAAAACGGATTGTTGCGATCGTATGTATTTTCTGTTCGTGCATTTCCGCCTATTCACAAAAATACAATCTTAAAGAATATATCCATATCGAAATCGTACCCGACCATGAAAACTGGACTTACCATGTCGGGGAAAACACCCAATTTACCATTCGTGTCATCCGGGCAAATGTCCCGATGCGGAATGTAAATCTGCAATGCGAAATCGGTCCGGAAAAAATGCCCGCCACCAAAAAGGTGTATAGTCTGATGGAAAAAGGAACGTTCGTTATTAACGGCGGTACGATGGAAGCCCCGGGATTCCTTACCTGCCAATGTCAGGTAACGGTAAACGGCAAGACCTATAAAAACTTTATCAACGTAGCATTCGATCCCGAAAAGATAGCCCCAACCACCACCCGACCGAAAGATTTCGACCGGTTCTGGGAGCAGGCAATCCAAGAAGCCCGCGCTATCGACTTAGACCCGTTGATAACCCTGATACCCGAAAAATGTACACCGAAAGTCAATGTTTACCATGTACGGTTCCAACATTACCAAAAAGACACCTATATGTACGGGTGGCTCTGCGTACCCAAAGCCGAAGGAAAATATCCGGCAATATTGTGCGTACCGGGAGCAGGCGTAAAACCGGTCCCGGCAGAGACGGAACTGGCAGAACAAGGTGTGATCACTTTCTCGATCGGGGTCAATGGCATACCGCAGACGTTGCCCGAAGAGGCTTATCGGGCGTTGCGCTACGGCGTATTGCGCGACTATGCGTTCATACATCTCGACAGTAAAGAGCATTACTATTACCGTCGGGTCTATACCGGATGTGTACGCGCCATGGACTTCATCCATACACTCCCCCAGTTCGACGGATCGAATCTCGGGGTGACAGGCGGAAGCCAGGGCGGAGCATTGGCTATCGTCACCGCCGCTCTCGACCCGCGGGTAAAAGCCCTTGTAGCCGTACATCCCGCCCTTTGCGACCTGACCGGCTACCTGCACGGTCGAGCCGGAGGATGGCCCCATCTGTTCAATGAACGAAACAAGAAATTAAATAATACACCTGCAAAAATTGAAACTACGCGCTACTACGATGTCGTAAATTTTGCCCGAAATCTAAAAGCCTCCGGCTATTACAGCTGGGGATTCAACGATCCGACCTGCCCTCCGACCTCGTTTTATGCGGCATACAACGTAATCAAAGCACCGAAGCAACTCTTCGTCGCCCACGAGACCGGACACTGGCGCATGCCCGAACAGAACGAAACCATACACGGCTGGCTGGTCGAGACGCTGAAAAACGGGAAATAACATTACACAAATATTACACGGCAGAAAAACAAATATTACACACTCGTGTAGCCCCGTACATCTATTTTTGCAACGTATTGACATGTAGAGGGCTGTATAGGCTTAGCCTATCGCCACCCGGAAGAAATACCATTGAAAAGGGAATACCGCAGAAAAACACGTTCGCACTACTTCCCGTCACTGAACACATTTCAACCGACATTCGACCGACGGTCGATTCGTCTCTCCGGACACCGACATGCCCACAGAAACGAATTTAAAATAAATGCTATACAATTAATTTTAAATCATAGTACTAATGAATCGAAATCTCAAACTGAAAAGCCTGATGCTATCGCTCGCTTTCTGTTTTTGCAGCTTCGCCGCATTTGCACAAAGCCGACAGGTTTCGGGTACGGTCATCGACAAAACGGGTGAACCCCAGATCGGTGTATCCGTAATGGTGGTCGGCACCACGACCGGTGTCATGACCGACATGGATGGTAACTACAAGATCAACGTGCCGTCCGACAATTCCGTATTAAAATTCTCGTACATCGGCTTTGCCCCGCAAGAGATCAAAGTGGGTACGAAAACAACGATCAACGTCACGATGGAAGAGGATACCAAAGCGCTCGACGAGGTGGTCGTAATCGGTTACGGTACGACTAAAAAACGCGACCTGACCGGATCCGTTTCGTCCATCCAAGCCAAACAAATCGAAGAGATTCCCGTTGCAAACGTTGCAGAAGCTTTGAGCGGTAAACTCGCCGGTGTATCCGTTACCACAAGCGAAGGTTCGCCCGATGCGGAAATCAGCATCCGCGTACGTGGAGGCGGTTCTATCACGCAAGACAACTCGCCGCTCTACATCGTAGACGGATTCCCCGTATCGAGCATCTCCGATGTTTCGCCCGCCGACATCCAGTCGATCGACGTATTGAAAGATGCATCATCGACCGCTATCTACGGTTCGCGCGGTGCAAACGGCGTTATCATCATCACAACGAAAACAGCGAAAGAGGGTAAATTCACCGTCAGCTACGACGGTACTTACGGGTTCAAGAAAATCGCCAAGACTCTCGACGTCCTGAATCCTTACCAATTCGCCCGCGCCATGTACGAACGTGCATTGCTGACCGACCACCTCGATTATTATACCGATGCATTCGGCTTGTTCAGCGATATGGACCTGTATCAATACATGGCAGGAACAGACTGGCAAGACGAAATTTACGGTAACACCGGTACTTACTTCTCGCACAACGTTAGCGTAAGCGGCGGTAGCGACAAAGTAAACTTCATGGCATCTTACAACCGTACCGACGAAAATGCCATCATGATGGACTCGGAATATGCGCGTAACAACTTCTCGTTCAAAATGAACGCGAAACCCTACAAATGGTTGCGGCTGAACTTCTCGACCCGCTACTCCGACACCCATGTGACCGGAGCCGGAGCCAACGACTCGAAAGCCAGCGGCGGTGAGTCTTCAACGTCCGACTCTCGTCTGAAACATACCTTGACTTACGCTCCGATCGATTATCCGTTCGGCAGAACCACCGAAAGCGACGAGGATATAGATATTACCGACGAAGAGCTGATGGGTAACCTGTATCGTCCCGACGTTTCGGTACGCGACAATTTCAGAATGAAAGACGACCGTCTGTACAGCTTGAACGGCGGAATCACCATCACTCCGATCAAAGGCCTGACGATCCGCAGCGATTACGGTTTCGAACGCCGTCAGAACGAGGAAAAACGATACTACGGTACAACGACCAACGAATCGAGAGGTCATGCGGCTATCCGCTACAAACCGTTGGTAACATTCAGCGACAGAACAGCCCGCCGTATCCGTAACACGAATACGATCCAATGGGAACAGAAAAATATCAACCGGGCTCATACGTACTCGATCCTGGTCGGTGAGGAAACGACAACCACCAATTCGTACACCCGGTCGAACCGCGTAGAGGGTATGCCTACTATCTTCACTCCCGAAGAGTCGTTCGGCTACCTGAGCCAAGGTACGGCAATCTCCGCCGACAACAAATTCTCGTACGACGACAAACTGCTTTCGTTCTTCGCCCGCGGTAGCTACGACTACAAAGGACGTTATTTAGTAACGGCAACGGTTCGTGCCGACGGTTCGAGCAAATTCTCTCCTGCCAACCGTTGGGGTGTCTTCCCTTCGGCTGCATTCGCATGGCGTATCTCCGACGAAGGGTTCATGAGCGATAGCGAAGACTGGCTCTCGAACTTGAAACTCCGTTTAAGCTACGGTGTTGCCGGTAACAACAACATCGACAGCGGTCAATATTTCAGAAGCTACTCGTCCTACGCCGATTCGTGGATGGATCCGGTAGATTCCTATTGGTCGCCGGGTACGAAACTCTACAACGAGGACATCAAATGGGAAACCACTTATACCTATAATATCGGTATCGACTTCGGTTTCTTCAACAACCGTTTGAGCGGTAACATCGAATTGTATCAAAACGACGTAAAAGACCTGTTGATCGACAAACCTATCTCCGGTATCGGTTATACGACCATGACCCAGAACATCGGTTCTACCCGCAACCGTGGTGTCGAACTTTCGTTGAACGGTGCAATCGTAGCCACCAAACACTGGAACGTAGACTTGGGCTTCAACATCAGCTACAACCAGAACAAGGTCGTATCGCTCGGTGGTCTGGACAATGTATTGTACAACAGCGGTTGGACCAGCGTAGGTGCTGCCAACAACGACTATATCCTGACCGTAGGTAAATCGGTAGGTCTGATGTACGGTTACCAATTGGACGGCAACGGTATTTACAGCGTAGACGATTTCACTTGGGACGGCAAAAAATGGGTAGCCAACGAAGGTGTGGTAGACAATAGCTCTATCGCCGGCGACTCTTGGGGTCCGGGTGCATTGAAATTGAAAGACCTGCCCGATGCCAACGGTGTCAAGGACGGTAAGATCACAGAAAACGACCGTACGGTGATCGGTAATGCAATGCCCGACTTCACCGGTGGTTTCAACCTGTCGGTTCGTTACAGATGGTTCGATTTGAGCGCAGCCTTCTCGTTCAGCATCGGTAACGACATCTATAATGCCAACAAAATCGAGTTTACATCCAACTTGCGCTACCGCAACCGGAACATGCTTACCGATACGGAAGGACGATTCACCCACATCGATTGGGCTACCGGCGAACGTATCACGGATGCCGACCGCCTGAAAGCAATCAATGCCGGTGCGAAAATGTGGTCGCCGACTTTGGACTACTGCTTCCACTCCGGCGCAGTTGAAGACGGCTCATTCCTGCGTCTCAACACATTGACATTCGGATATACCGTACCGCAAAATCTGACGAAAAAATGGTACATCCAACGTGCCCGCGTATTCTTCACCGGAACGAACTTATTCTGTGCAACCAAATACACAGGTTACGATCCGGAAGTAAGCACCCGTCGGAAAACTCCGCTGACTCCGGGTGTAGACTACTCGGCTTATCCGAAGAGCAGAGGCTTCAACTTTGGTATTAACCTCACATTCTAATGACAGACAGATTTATGAAACGTATATTTTTAAATTTATTCGTAGCCGCATCCCTGTTCACTTTCTGCGGATGTGAGGACTACTTAAACGTAGAATCCAAATCTTATTTGGATGATCCGGCGATGTTCTCCGATCCGGAGACCGCCAACGGTCTGCTGATGAACGTCTACCACGCATTCGGCGAAACCAACGGCTACCGCTCGCGTATGACGACGCTGTTCGGCTGTAACACGGATATCGAACTTCGCAAAGACGGATACAAGAACCTGTCGGCAACAGCCGGCGACCGCTACCGCCTTGCCGTGTACACCGTGACTAAAAACTACAACGACCGCGGTTTCTCCGATGCCAGCTCCGGAAAAGATTGTTTCAGTATGCAATACGCCATGATCGAAACGTGTAACCTCGTGATCGACGGCGTTCGCAGACATGGCGATATTACGAAAAGTTCCGTTTTGGGTGAAATCTTGGGTGAAGCGCTGACATTGAGAGCATTCCTCTATTTCGACCTGATCAAGTATTGGGGCGATGTACCTGCCCGCTTCTCTCCTGCCGATCCGAAAGAGATCTACATGCACAAATCAGACCGTTCGGTGATCTACGATCAGATCATCGCCGATCTGGGCGAAGCCGCCCAATTGGTAAAATGGGCAGGTGAAGGCCGTTACAACTCGAATGTCGAACGTGTGAACAAAGCCTTTGTAAAAGGTCTCCGCGCACGTATCGCCCTGAGTGCGGCAGGCAAAGCATTAGTACGTACCGATCGCGACGGTCACATGGCTGGCGATATAAATCCCCAAACATATTCTGTCGGAGGCAATGAAGGTACGATCGACTATGTATTCCCCAACGCCGAAAAACGGAAAGAGTTCTACGAAATCGCCAAGACAGAAGCCATGGAAGTAGTTGCCCAGAACAATCATCCGTTGGCAACCAATTTCCAAGATATTTGGGTAGACGTGATGAACGATGTCGTTACGAACGGACGCGAATCCATATTCGAAATCGGATTCTCCCCCGCCCGCGGTCAGATCGCACACTGCTTCGGCAATGCACACTCCGGTCCGGATAAATATGTCATGAAGAAAACAGCATCGTACCTGACAGCTCCGGCTACATTCTGGTTCGACTTCGATGCCGACGACAGCCGCCGCAACGTAACGATCGTTCCTTATATCTATGCCAACCAAGATGATTCGAAAGCACTCGAAGGCGGCGATCCCAACGGACACCAACGTCCTGCCAACCTGACGGAATTTTCTTACGGTAAATACCGTCCCGAATATCGTACCACCCGGTTGGAGAACAGCGGTAACGACGAAGGCATCAATTTCATTGTCATGCGTTCTGCCGACGTATATCTGATGGCTGCCGAGGCTATCAACGAACTGGAAGGTCCGAACGGTGAAAACCGGGCGATCGACTATCTGCAAGCCGTACGTAAACGCGCATTCGGCGGTGACGGCAAAATGGAAGATATCGACACCAGCTCGAAAGAAGCATTCTTGCAAGCTGTAAAAGACGAACGTAAATACGAACTGGGATGCGAGTTGATCCGCAAACAGGACTTGATCCGCTGGGGCGAACTCTCTTCCAGTCTGAAACAACTGCGCAGAGATGTCGATAATCTCCGTTGGCAAAGCGACAAATACGAAGAAGTGCCCTCTTACCTGTGGTATAAACTGGCAGAAGACGGCGAAACGCTGATCACTTACGGTCTGGAAAAAGGCGAAAACAAAGCTTTGGCTGATGGTATCACCGAAGCCAACGGTTGGGAACGGTTCACATTGATCGACGACGCAGACCAGACGAAGAGCATTCCGAACAACTACCTCGACGGTATCTATTGGGATGAAACCTGCCCCGCTGCCGAACTGCACGCCGGCAATCCCGACAAACGCCAGTTGATCCCGTTCGACCAAAACCTGCTGACCAGTAGCATGGACTATTTGGTAAACGATTACGGATATTAATCATTTTGAAAAACAAAGACAATGAAACGTATATTTAATAAAATAGCATTCGTATTATTGGGAGCCGCAGTCGGTGCCGGTTTCGTCAGCTGTACCGAAGAAGACAAGGCCGATGTTCTCCCCCGCGAATTTACGCCTTATGAATTTACCAAAGTCATCCCCACTACCGGCGGGGTGACCTTGGCTTGGGCTCCGGTAAAAACGGCAGCCGGATACAATGTAGAGATCGCTACCGACTCTTCATTCACGGAAATCGTTCTCACAGAAGAAAACATTCCGGAATACGAACATTCGTTCGGAGGTCTGGACTTAGTAACCAGCTATGTAGCACGTGTATGTGCTGTCAGCAAAAATCCGGCAGTAACCGGAAATTCGGGTTGGATGTTATCGAAAGAGTTCAAGACCAAAGGTCGCGACATTCCCGATATTATTTCGGTCAATCCTCACGAAGTTACCGAAACGGCAGCCGTAGTCCGTTGGAGTACGGACGATCTTGCCAAATATCCGGTAGACCAGATTTTGTGGAGTGCCGACGGTCGTGAAACATGGACTACGATCGAAGTAGCCGACCAGACCGCAGGACAAATGACTTTGACCGATCTGCCTTCGAGCAGAACGATCACGGTGAAAGGTCATGACAAACGTACCGAGGGTCAGATGGGCGACTACAACGAAGTGACGTTCCGCACCAAAGACGTGATCCAAGATGCCGTAGACGTAGCTATCGGAGCCGATCTGGCATCGGCTATCGCCAGCGCACCGGAAGGCGCTCCTATCCGTGTGGCTGCCGGTGGAACCTACAACCTCGACAAACCCAAATTGACCAAGAACCTGCATTTGATCGGAGCTTCCAGCCTGAGCGGCGAAGTGGCAACCGTATCGATCAGAGAAATGGATATCAACGGAGAGATCACATACATCAAACTGGAAAACCTCCGCATCGACGGAAGTAGCCTGAACAACCTGATCGTATTCACCGCTTCATTCAAAGGATTGCAAACACTCGAAATACGCGATTGCGAAATATTCGGATATGCCCGCGGTATTCTCCGCCACAACGGTACGGACGGTACAGGTATGGAAGAAGTCATCATGGACAACTGCCTTGTACACTCTTCCGCAGCCGGACAAGCCCAATATGCACTCTTTGCATTCGCCGACAAGAACAGATGGTGTAAATCGTACACAATCACCAATTGTACGTTCTACGACATCTACAACTTCTTCATCGATCAAAGAGGTGTACAAGGCACGGATCTGACTGCCGACGTTACCTTACGGAACTGTACATTCAACAACATGCTGAACGATGCCAGCAAATACTTTATCGACCTGCGATACATGGCTGGCGGTTCCTGCTCGATCGAAAACGTATTCTTCGGAAAAACGATGAACGGCGAAGCCAACGGATTCTATCGCAGCGAAAACATCAGCTATACGGTACGGAATAGCTACAAAGCCAATGACTTCAAATTCAAAGAAGCCGTAGACTCCGAAGGCAATCCTGTCGTAGCCAGCGATGCCAAGATTCCGTTGCTGAATGCAGCTTCGACCGAAATATTCAAGAGTACGGTCGATCCGGTAGACTTCGGTTATACCTCCGACTTCGAAGATACGCTCTACGAAATCGGTGACTTCAACCGCTGGTAACCGGCAAAAAGAAACAAGAAAGATGTACCCGACCCGGTCGGGCACATCTTTCTTGATTTAAACGACGCCTCTTGTCGGAACACCGGCATTCGAAATACACACTATTTATATTCTACATGTTTTAGCGACACGTCGCATTATTATTTTTCATTCCATTAAAAACCGGGACGGGCTGATACCCGACCCAAGAAAGACACAACACATGAACAGAAAACTGATCCTCCCTTTGGCTCTCTGCGCCGTATTCGGTCTCGGAGCTGAAAATCAAGTCTCGGAAGTGTGGAGTCCGGATGCAAGTGCCACGCAATATCGGAATCCCATTATCTATGCCGATTATTCCGACCCCGACGCCATCCGCGTGGGCGACGATTACTACATGACTTCATCCAGTTTCAACTGCATTCCCGGCTTGCAGATCCTCCACTCCAAAGACCTCATTCATTGGGAACTGATAGGAGCTGCCATTCCCGAAGCATTGGAACCGCGCGAAAGATATGACACCGTGCAACACGGCGGTGGCGTATGGGCTCCCTGTATCCGTTACCACAACGGTGAGTTCTACATCTTCTGGGGTGATCCCGACGTAGGTATCTTCATGGTAAAAGCCAAAGACCCGCGCGGACCGTGGACAGCCCCGCATCTGGTGAAAGCCGCCAAAGGTATTATCGACACATCGCCGCTTTGGGACGAAGACGGCAGAGTGTATCTGTCGCACGGCTATGCAGGCAGCCGCGCCGAATTGAAAAGTATTCTGGCAGTCTGCGAATTGAACAGCGACGCAACCGAAGTGATCTCCGACTCCCGCATCGTATTCGACGGACATGAGAAACACGAAACGGTCGAGGGAACGAAATTCCACAAATACAACGGCTACTATTACATTTTGTGCCCCGCCGGAGGTGTACCGACCGGATGGCAGTTGGCTCTCCGTTCGAAAACTCCGTACGGACCGTACGAAGACCGCATCGTTATGGCACAAGGAAAAAGTCCGATCAACGGACCGCATCAGGGCGCATGGATCGACACCCCCGAAGGTGAAAACTGGTTTATGCACTTTCAGGATGTAGGTGAATACGGACGTATCATCCACCTGCAACCGATGGTATGGAAAGACGGTTGGCCCGTAATCGGAGAAGACAAAGACGGCGACGGATGCGGCGACCCCGTATTGAAATGGAAAAAACCGATTGCCGGAAACTTCGAATCCAAAACGCCTGCCGAAAGCGACGAGTTCGACAACATCCAACTCGGTTTGCAATGGCAATGGCATGCCAACTACAACCCGAAATGGATTTTCTGCGACGCAGCGAACAGCCGCATCCGCCTCTACTCATATCCCGTACCGGAAGACTACAAGAGCATGTGGGACGTATCGAACCTGCTGTTGCAAAAAACTCCGTCGAACGCATTTACCGCTACCACCAAAATCGACTTCAAACCGATCGCCAAATACAAAGGCGAACGCACAGGCTTGATCGTCATGGGGCGCAACTACGGCGGACTGTTCGTTGAAAACACCGACGAGGGACTGGTACTTTCGCAAGTAGAATGCGCCAAAGCCGATAAAGGAAAGACGGAAAAAGTAAACGCCTCGGTAAAATTGACTAACGGAGAAGTTTATTTGCGTGTAGTATTCGACAAGAAAGCTCAATGCAAATTCTATTACAGTCTGGACGGCAAGAAGTTCAGCCCGCTCGGTACAACTTTCCAATCGCGTGAAGGTCAATGGATCGGCGCAAAAGTCGGGCTGTTCTGCACCCGCCCGCACTTGAAGAGCAACGACGGCGGATGGGTAGATGTAGACTGGTTCCGCATCACGAAGAAATAATTCGCATCGAATCCTATCGAATCGGGCAACCTTGTATGGGTTGCCCGATTCTTTTTTCTGTATACAGCAACCACTCCTATCTGAAAAAATCGTATCTATTTACTCCATCCGATTGTCGATAACCCTATTTTACCTATCTTTGTAGAAGACAAGCGGCATCTCGGCATAGCCATTCAAACGAGTTTGATGTCTCTGCTCTCGATTTGCATTATCTTTGTAAAAACGGTATCAACCGCTGTGCCTATCAGGAAATGGCGGTATATCGGGGGACAATGCCAACATGCCTGA
The DNA here is from genome assembly GCA_900538555.1 of uncultured Porphyromonadaceae bacterium. GTDB lineage: Bacteria > Bacteroidota > Bacteroidia > Bacteroidales > Barnesiellaceae > UMGS27. The sequence goes on along the minus strand of UPYI01000007.1, from coordinate 59,951 downwards.
ACAAACAGCCCCTGCGGTTCGTTACGAATAAATCACAGTATATAAGAACAATAGATAAAAACGACTCATTATGAAAAAGCTATTATGGATGTTCGTCCTGCTCTGCGGGTTGCTTCCGATTTCCTGCCAAGCCCAATCGGGACAGGAGAAAAAAGAGGAAACCCAAAACGGGACAGTGCATCTGACCCGCGACGAATTTTTGAAAAAGGTTGCCAACTACGAAAAGAATCCCGACCGATGGATATTCTTGGGCGACAAACCGTGTATTATCGACTTCTACGCAACATGGTGTGGTCCCTGCCGGCAGATAGCTCCCGTATTGGAAGAGCTTGCGCAGAAATATGCCGGACAGATCGACATCTATAAAATAGATGTGGATAAAGAGAAAGAACTTGCCGCTGCATTCGGTATCAGAAGCATCCCTACCCTGCTGTTCTGCCCCAAAGACGGACAACCCCAACTGGCACAAGGAGCACTGAGCAAAGCCGATTTCGAACGGGCTATACAAGAGGTTTTACTCAAAAAATAGTGTGCGTATGAAAATCGGTATCATTGTCGCCATGAGCGTGGAACTGGACTGCGTGAAAGGAACTTTATCGGATCTGCGGGAAGAAAACATAGACGGTTCCTTGTTTTACATCGGGCACATCGGCAATAAAGAGATCGTATTGACACAAAGCGGCATCGGCAAGGTATGCGCTGCCATACGCACGGTGGAAATGATCATGCACTATCGCCCCGATTATATTCTGAATACAGGTGTCGCCGGAGGAATAGATCCTGCGATGCGGGTAATGGATGTGGTAATCGGCGGCAATATCGTCTATCACGATGTATGGTGCGGCGAAGGCAATGAATACGGGCAGATACAGGGATTACCCGCCCGCTTCCATTCCGACCCGCAATTAGTGGAGAAAGCCATCGGAATAAAAAGCGACGTACGCATATACAGCGGATTGATTTGCAGCGGCGACAAATTCATCACCGCCCGTGAGGAATTGAACCGGATCAAAGCGGATTTTCCCGAAGGCATGGCAGTGGATATGGAGTCGGGTGCGATTGCCCAAGTTTGCCACATGAAAGGTATTCCATTCATCAGTTTCCGCATCATCAGCGATACGCCGGGAGTGGATGAGCATTTCGCACAATATACCAACTTCTGGCACGATGCTCCGCAAAAGACCTACAACATACTGAAACAATTGCTGGAAGTGCTTTAAGGATAAACAGAAAAACCGGATTGCCTTTCGGTAAGCAGTAAGCATATCGGGCTATGCCGTATAGCCCCGTAAGAAAACAAACAAAAACAAGAATATGAAAAAGATTCCAAGTTTCAATATCGACCACCTGCATTTGTTGCGCGGTATTTATGTTTCGCGAAAAGATTATATGGGCGACCATGTCGTCACAACGTTCGACATCCGCATGAAAGAGCCGAACCGTGAACCGGCTTTGGGCTATGGGGCTTTGCATACGATCGAACATCTGGCTGCCACATTCCTGCGCAACCACCCGGTATGGGGCGACAAGATCGTATTTTGGGGTCCGATGGGTTGCTGCACCGGCAACTACTTTCTGATGCAGGGCGACCTGACTTCTGCCGATATTGTGGAGCTGATGCGCGAAACATTCCGTTTCATCCGCGATTTCGAAGGAGAAGTGCCCGGTGTCGCACCGCGCGACTGCGGGAATTATCTGCTGCACGACCTGCCTATGGCTAAATGGGAAGCAGACAAATATCTACGGGAAGTATTGGATGTCATTCAGGAGGAAAACCTGAACTATCCGGTGCAAGGATAACACGAGCCGAATGCAGCACCTTTTCCCGTTCGGACATGCCGCGACGGGAAAAGGTGCATGAAAATATATTCACTAACCGATCTGTCTATGAAAAAAATCAAACTGTCTCTGCTTTGGCAAGTACTTATCGCCGTTGCAGCCGGTGTCCTGTTCGGACAATTCCTTCCTGCTCAAATAGCCCGGGTATTCGTTACCTTCAACGGTCTGTTCGGTAATTTTCTGACATTCGCCATTCCTCTTATCATTATCGGGCTGGTAGTACCGGCTATCGCCGATCTGGGAAAAGGGGCGGGCAAACTATTGGCTATTACCGCCCTGATCGCCTATCTTTTCACCATATCTTCGGGCTTCTTCACACTGCTTTGCGGAGAAATGATTTTTCCCTCTATCATCGTCAGCGGATCGGCAGAAGCAATTACACACCCGGGCGATATGGCTCTGACACCATTCTTTACGGTAGCCATGCCTGCACCGGTCGATATTATGACCGCCCTGCTGCTTTCGTTCTGCGTCGGATTGGGACTGTCGGTTATTCACGGCGACACATTGAAACGGGCGGCTTCCGATTTCCGTGACATCATCACCCTGCTTATCGCCAAAGTGATCATACCGCTACTGCCCCTGCATATATTCGGTATTTTCTTGAATATGACCGTTACGGGACAGGTTCTCTCTATCATCACCGTATTTTTGAAAATCATCGTTATCATATTCATCCTGCATATCGTACTGCTGCTCATCCAATTCACCATAGCCGGTGCGGTAAGCAGAAAGAACCCGTTACGGCTGTTGAAAAATATGATGCCTGCTTATGCAACGGCACTCGGTACGCAATCGTCTGCCGCTACCATTCCGGTCACGCTGGCTCAAACCATCAAAAACGGAGTATCGCAAAATATCGCCACGTTCGTTATTCCGCTTTGCGCTACCATACATCTGTCGGGCAGCACCATGAAAATCGTGGCGTGTTCGATGGCGGTGTTGCTGATGGGCGGTATGCCGATCGACCTGACCGATTACAGCGGATTCATATTGATGCTGGGCATTACGATGGTTGCCGCGCCCGGTGTCCCCGGCGGTGCCATCATGGCAGCTCTCGGTCTGTTGGAGGGAATGTTAGGATTCGACGAAACGGCGCAAGCATTGATGATCGCCTTATACATAGCTATGGACAGTTTCGGGACAGCCTGCAACGTCACCGGCGACTGTGCGATCGCATTGGTAGTAGACCGCATCGCATCCGGAAAAGATAAACAGATTTCGCCCGATAAGAAATAATATACGGGGTACAGCCTCTTGCGGCTTCTCGTCGGAACCCGAAGCCGCAAAAAGGGTACTGCTTATACAAAACAAAGGCTGCAACCGATTCTGGATGCAGCCTTTGTCTTGTTTTTTGTCCGCCGTTATTTCAAGCGAGCCAATACTTCTTTGATCCGGCGTAATGCCTCTACCAAATTGGCATCGGATGTCGCATACGAGAAGCGCAAATATTCGGGAGCACCGAAAGCATCGCCTGCCACGGTAGCCACATGTCCTACTTCCAATATGTACATCGCCAAGTCCGACGAATTTTCAATCCGACGGTTGCCGTCGCTCTTACCGAAATAAGCACTTACTTCGGGGAAAAGATAGAATGCGCCTTCGGGTTCATTGACACCGAATCCGGGAATTTCTTTTGCCAGTTTCACCACCAGATCGCGACGGCGCTCGAATGCCGAGCGCATGACTTCCACACATGTCTGATCGCCGTTGAATGCAGCGACCGATGCTTTTTGTGCGATAGATGACGGTCCGGACGTATATTGTCCCTGCAACTTGTTGCAGGCTTTGGCAATCCACAGCGGCGCGGCAATGAAACCGATACGCCAACCGGTCATGGCATAGCCTTTGGAGACCCCGTTGATGATAACCACCCGGTCGCGAAGTTCTTCGAATTGAGCGATACTTTGATGAGCACCCACATAATTGATGTGTTCATATATCTCATCGGCAATCACCAGTATCTCCGGATGACGGAGCAGGACATCGGCAAGCCCCCGCAACTCTTCACGGCTATATACGCTACCGGTCGGGTTGGACGGAGAACAGAGTATCAACAATTTGGTACGCGGTGTAATGGCAGCTTCGAGCTGTTCGGGCGTGATCTTGAAATTTTGTTCGATGCCGGCAGGTACTATCACATTCGTGCCTTCCGCCAGCTTGACCATCTCGACATAGCTGACCCAATAAGGTGCGGGAATGATCACCTCATCGCCCGGATTTACCAGACTCAATACGGCATTGCAGATCGACTGCTTCGCTCCGTTCGATACGACTATCTGTTCGGGCGTGAACTCCAATCCGTTTTCCCGTTGGAGCTTTCCGCAAATCGCTTTCCGCAAATCGAGGTAACCCGGCACGGGCGAATAGAACGAGAAATTATCGTCAATCGCTTTTTTAGCCGCTTCTTTAATGTGTTCGGGTGTCGTAAAATCGGGTTCACCCACACTCAAATTAATCACATCGACCCCCTGAGCCTTCAATTCATTACTTTTCTGAGACATAGCCAGCGTCTGCGAAGGTGCGAGAGCGGCTAAACGATTGGACACTTGGTTCATTATTGTCTTGTTTTGATTTGTTTTTCTCGGACACGAATCGACTCATTCCTAACACCTTACCCAATCATATCGGGCAAAGCGTCAAGACCGGCGCAACGTCGTCCGTTCTTCGGGCAAAGATAACCAAAGCGGATTTCAAAAACAAATTTATCGGAGGGTTCGGGAAGAAATAATATCCCCGGAACGAACGGCGACAGATACCGACGGCAGATGTCCGGAATCAATACATGTCGTACGTGACGGAGAGCACCTGGAACTCGGTCCGCCGGTTCAGTTGATTGGCAATCTCCTGATCGGCAGGCGGCAATGCCAAAATGTATTCCTCCGACAGCACATCGCCCTCCTTAAACTGGGGATAGCGTGCCGCTACCGACTTCGTTATGACCTTCGGACGGCTTTTACCATAGCCCTTCGGGGTAAGACGATCGGATGCGATACCGCACGAAATCAAATAATCGACTACCGAACGGGCACGTCGCTCGGAAAGATTCAGGTTGTAGCTTTCCGAGCCTTTCATATCGGTGTGAGCCTGCAATTCGATCGTCACGTTCGGATTGTCGTTGAGCATCTTCACCAGATCGGCAAGTTCTGTTTTCGAACTTTCGGTGAGCACGGCACTGTTAAATTCGTAGAATATGTATTCGATCAGGATCGGCTTGGTGATGGACGAAAGGGTGAAATCCACACCATACTCCGCATCTTCCTCTTCCGATCCGGAGACAAATTCCTGCTTCGCATTGAGATAACCGCGGCACCCCGCCATCATCACGTAATGTACGCCCTTGTCGAGGCGGAAACGGAACGAACCGTCTTTCCGGGCAATCTCTTTCTGATTCGAACCGTCGTTGCCGACAATACGTATGACGGCATCGGGCACAGGCTCTCCATCCTTGTCGATCACCGAGCCGCTGATCCAGATTTTCAGCATCGGCAGTTCAAAACTGTATATATCGTCGTACCCCTTGCCGTTGTTGCGGTTGGAACTGAAAAAGCCGCTTTCGTCCGGGCCGAATGTAATACCGAAATCGTCGCCGGCAGAATTGATCGGTGCCATCAGATTCTCGATGTTCCATACCCCCAGCTCGCTCTGCGTAGCTTTGAATATATCCAGTCCGCCCATACCGGGGTGACCGTCGGACGAAAAATAGAGCGTGCCGTTGTCGCGTACATAGGGAAACATCTCGTCGCCGGGAGTATTGATCTGTACCCCGAGATTCTCCAACGACCCTTCCCGGTCGATCAACGAAATGCGCCACAAATCTTTGCCGCCATATCCGCCGGGCATATCGGAACAGAAATAGAGGTATTTGCCGTCGGGCGATACCGCCGGATGCCCCAAAGCCGACAGGGTATCGGCAATGATTTCATATTTTACCGGCGCACTCCATTTGGCACCGGAGCGTTGCGAGGTCAATATCTCTACCGACGAATCTTTATTCGGTTCGATCTTCGCACGGGTAATATACATCGTGGTTCCGTCGGGGCTGAAACTGATCACGCCCTCGTCCGCCTCGCTGTTCAATTCGCCTTCGGCGGGTTCGGGTTTCTGCCACTGACCTTTTTCGTTTTTCTTGGAGAAGAAAATGTCGCTGCTCTTCGTACCGGTAATCCCGTTCTTATTCTTTCCAGTTGCCTTTTCGGTAGAGGATGTAAAATAGAGCTGGTCGAAATCCGCACCCAAATACATCGGGGCGAAATCGCTCCGGTTCGAATTGAATATCGCCGCTTTCTTCACGACATACCGTGTCGGATTTTTCTTCCAGACGGGCGCAGCTTCACAGCCCCGCAATCCGGCACGGGCTATCGAACTGTTCGGGTCTTTTTCCAAAAACAGCTGGTAATTTTTGGCAGCCTGAGCATATTTCCCTTCCGCATGCAGACTGCGGGCGAGATAAAAATATGCCATACTGTCGGGATAGTGGTAACGGATCGCATTCTGATAAGAAGCCGAAGCCCGTGCATTCATATTGATGCGACGGTAGCAGGTAGCCATTTTATAGGCGATTACGCCCCGCAACGGGCGTTCTTTCTTGGAGCGGGTCTTGGCATACACCTTCCGATAAGTCTGCGCCGCATCGTAATATTCGCCACGCGCATACTGTTCGTTCGCCGTACTCAGTTTCGCACCGGAACAAGCAGAACAAACCGCCAGCAACAACAAGGCATATATCAGTAACTTCGTCTGTCTCATATATCGGAAGACGGCTTTCGAAATAACAGCCGCCCGATTATAATACGGATTTTACGCCGTTTTATTGTCCTACGGCAACAGCAACGAACTGTCGCCATAGCTCAAAAAGCGGAAATCGTGCGCCAACGCATAATCGTAAATTTCGTGCCAGCGTCCATCGACAAACGCCGATACGAGCAGCAGCAATGTACTTTGCGGCTGATGAAAGTTCGTAACGATGCCCCGCACCACTCGATAGCGGTATCCCGGGGCTATCATGATCTGTGTAGAGGCTACCAACCGGGCTGCACCCTGCCGATCGAGGTAAGCAAGTATATTCTCCAACGCTTTCGGTGTAGGAATCTCATCGGCTTCGCGATACGGCTGCCATTGCCCTACATGCAACATTTCGGGCGACGGATCGGGACAATGCTCCAACATCCTGCCTATATAGTAAAGGCTTTCCAACGTACGCACCGAAGTCGTGCCGACGGCAACAACCCGGCGGTCGGTATGCGCCAGCGTTTCTATGACACTCCGATCGACGGATATGTATTCGGTGTGCATCTCATGTCCTTCAAGCGTCTCGCTCTTTACGGGCTTGAACGTACCAGCCCCGACATGCAACGTCAGTTCCAGACGGGGAATCCCGCGTGCAGAAAGGGCTGCCAGCACTTCCGGCGTAAAATGCAAACCGGCGGTAGGTGCAGCCACCGAACCTTCTATCTTGGAATATACCGTCTGGTAGGTCTCTTTATCGCTCTCCTGCGTTTCCCGGTTCAGATACGGAGGTATCGGCAATTCGCCTGCGGCATCGAGCAAGGCGGCAAACGCGACATCCCGGTTATCCCACGAGAAAATGATCTCGTGCGCATTGCCGTGCGCCGCACCGCGCCGTACCGTCAGCACCACCTGTCTGCCCTCTACGTCCACCGTACGGGAGAGCTCACCCTCTTTCCATTTTTTCAGATTCCCGACTAAACAAAGCCAACTGCACGAACCGGCTGACTGGAACGAAAGCTGGTAATCGTGCGGTACAAGCGGTTCCAAACAAAAGATTTCGATCTGTGCTCCGGTGGATTTCCTGAAATGCAACCGGGCTTGTATCACTTTCGTATTATTGAATACCAGCAACGAATCGGCAGGCAGGCAATCGGGCAGATCGCGGAAGTGACGCTCGCCGATATTTCCTTGTTTATAGATCAACAGTTTCGAAGCATCGCGCCGCTCCAAAGGGTATTTGGCAATCCGTTCATCGGGCAACGGATAATTAAAGTCTTCTATACGAATATCTTCTGTTTTTTGCATAATCGGTTTTGAATATTGTACAAAAATAAGCAACTTTGTCGAATTGTTTCCGGTGTCGGGCAGAAAGATTTTACGAACGGACGAATCGTCCGCAGCTCGCCCCGGAACAAATATTTAATAAAATCTGTGTCTATGTTACAAATAAGTGATAAAGTACGCTACCTCAATGCCGTAGGCGGCGGTGTCGTAGTGAAGATAGAGAAAGATCTTGCGTATGTGGATGAAGACGGTTTTGAAACGCCCGTACTTATCCGCGAATGTGTAGTGGTAGAACCGGCAAATCCCGCCGTTGAAAAAGCGCAGAAGAGTCCGAAATCGAACGTTATCGCTTCCACTCCGTTCAAACCGCAACCGGAAACGCCGGCACAGCCGGAACCGAAACCCGAGGAGACTCCCGACGGCGACCGGATGAACGTCGTGCTGGCATTCGTTCCCGAAGAGGAAAAGCATCTGAATACGACGCGGTTCGACAGTTATTTGGTAAACGACAGCAATTACTATATCTATTTTACCTACCTGAGCCGCGACGAAGAGGGTTGGCGTACACGGTACGCCGGTATCGTGGAACCGAATATCCAATTGCATCTCGAAGAGTTCGGACAGGACGAAGTGAACAGTCTGGAACGCATCTGCATCCAGTACATCGCTTTCAAGAAAGACAAGCATTTCGCACTGAAAAGTCCGGTAGCGGTAGAACACCGCATCGATCCGGTCAAGTTCTACAAGTTACACAGCTTCCGCGAAAACCTTTATTTCGACGAACCGGCAATGGTACTCGACATCGTGAAGAACGACATCCCCGTGCGTCCGCTCGTTGTAGATGCGTCGGATCTCGAACGGGCAATGAAAGCGAAAAAAGCTGCCGATACCCCCGACCGGAAACCGGTAGTGAAACGCGAACCGGCATCGGGATTGCTGGAAGTAGACCTGCATATTCACGAACTTCTCGATTCCACGACAGGACTCAGCAATGCGGACATGCTGAACTATCAACTGAAACGTTTCCGCGAAGTGCTCGAAGAGAACAAGCGGTTCAAAGGGAAGAAGATCGTATTCATCCACGGAAAGGGCGAAGGGGTTTTGCGTAATGCCATTATCAACGAACTGCGCAGCAAATACAAATCCTATACCTATCAGGATGCTTCGTTCCGGGAATACGGATTCGGTGCCACGATGGTGACAATACACTGAACCGGTACGGACCGCGACCGATCGTTTTAAACGACGCGGCGTGACGCATCGAGAAAATGATATTCGGATTTACCCGATATATCGCTCCGATGCGTCACGCCGCGTTTTCCGTATGCACCCGATCAGAACGGGCGACCGCCGCCGCGGGGTCCTCCATGCGGCGGGCCGTAAGGACGGGAGAAATTGCTGGGTTCGGGCTGCTTGCCGCCGAACGTATTGAAACGATAGGTGAATGTGATCATCCCGTAGCTCGGCAAGGTGTTGTATGCCACGTCCTGAATATAGTTACCGGTCACCGTACGTTGCACATTGCTGCGCTGTTGCAGTATATCGTAATATTTCAGCATGATCGTCGCATTCTTCCCTTTCAGGAACTGGTACGAAATCTGGGCATTCCACAGCCATTGCTGCGTGTCGTAACCGGCTGAATAACCGGCTGTACCCCGATAATTGAGATCGGTGCCGATCGTGATATTGTAAGGCAGGTAGCCCGACAGATTCACTGTCCCGCCGTAAGTATGGGTCGTACGCAAACTCTTTTGAATGGAACTGTTCGTCACCATGCACTGGTATGTGCCCCGGAGTTCGGCATCGAAATAGGTGCTACGGAAAGCGATGCCCAGATTCTCGATTGCCCGGAAGTTACCGGTCTCGACCTCTATCCCATTGTTGAAACCGATATTATGATCGTAGCTCAACCGGGTGAACGAGTTCAACTGCCACCGTTTGTCGCGGAACGGAGTAGTGATCATATACATACCGGCTACGTTCCACACGCCGTTCACGTTGGCATACGTGGTCGTGTCGCCAGCCGCCGAAGAGGTGGTTTTGGAAACGATGCTGTTGAAAGTATAGTTGGCATTCAACGAAGCCATCATCGACCGTTGCGACTTTTCGTCGTAATCGTTGAAACGGGCACGGAGCGTGTTTCTGAAAGCCGGTTTGAGGTTGGCATTACCGATCGTCACTTTCAACGGATTCGAAATGTCGGCAACCGGCTGCATCTGCGCCATAGTCGGCTGGTCGGTACGTCCGCGATAGTCGATACGTATCGAACGCTGTTTTCCGACCTTGTAGCGGTAACGCAGATACGGAGCCATATTGAATACCGTATAACGGGGGATGCTGCCTTCCGATTTCAGCAGGTTCTTCGATTCGCTGGTCAAAGGTTCGAACGCCAGTCCGACATCGGCTGTGTATTTCGGCTGCACCTTTTTATAACCGACCTGTACCCGGTGCTGCAATTTCGTGTTGCGGAAACTGTTGCTGTAATCGTTGTTGAATGCCAGAGAATCCGCACCCGCCATATCGGGAAGCACATCGTAGGTATATTTATCGGAGTTGCTTCCGGTATAATTGAAACGGTAGGCAACCGTCAGGAAGTTTCCTTTTTTCACGTCGCCCAACGGCTCTGTGAACGTGATACGCGCCGAAGCGGTATTGTTCCACACCCGATCGTCCGATTCCTGATCCAAATCTATCTCCGTCGTATCGCGACGTATCAGATCGTAAATGCGGTTGAAGCTACGGCTATACCCGTCCTCGTCGGTATTGTTGAATTTATACCGGGCAAAGATACTGAACGACCTGCCGGGTTTGGAACGGAAACGGTGATTGTAGATCAACTCGCCCGTCAGATCGTAATACACGCCTTTGCTGTATGTATCGTTCCGGCTGTAATTCACCGGCGTACGGTTCGGATCGCCTGCCAACGTAGAGTCGATAGACGACTGTGTGGAGCGGTTGTACGACACATTGAAGCGCGGACGGAAGTCGAGTGTGTTGAGCGAATCGACTTTCCATTCGAGCCGGAAATTACCCATCACATTATGCCCTTCGTCGATACTTTTCGTATTGGAATGATAATACGAGGTACTGTCCTGAAAGAGGTTTTGCCGTTCGCTGTTCCGACGGTTGTCGCGTTTGGCGTAGTTGTACATCAAATCGCCGCCGACCCGAAAATCTTCGCCCTTTCCCACATTGAAGTTTCCGCCCAAATTGTGCGAAGTGTTCACGCCGTTCATTCCTCCGAAACGCCGGAAGCGCTGACCTCCCTGATCGGTAAATCCCATGTTGTTGGTATTGTTCGATCCTGCCAATATCGTGTATTGATTGTCGCCGACAAAATTGTTTACCATCGCACTGGCTTCGTAGCGGTTGTGCAATCCGTATCCACCCATCACATTGCCGAACCAGCCCCGCTTCATTCCCTTTTTCACCGTGAGGTTGATAACGGTTTCTTCCTCACCGTCGTCCACCCCCGTCAGCCGGGCAAGATCGGATTTGCGGTCGATCACCTGCAACTTCTCCACCATCTCCACCGGCAGATTCTTCGTCGCCACTTTCGGGTCGTCGCCGAAAAACTCCTTGCCGTCGATCAATATCTTCGTCACCTCTTTGCCCCCGGCTGTAATCTTGCCGTCGCTGTCCACTTCTACACCGGGAAGTTTCTTGATAAGGTCTTCGACCACCGCACTGGGCTGGGTCTTATACGAATCGGCATTGAACTCGATCGTATCTTCTTTCACCACGACCTCCGCCTTTTTGCCCATCACGACCGCTTCTTCCAAAAGGATAGAACCCGACTCCATGAGAATGACACCGACATCGCGCTTGGACGTCGCCGCCGAAGTGCGCACCGGCACATATTGGGTGTTATAACCCAAGAAAGAAAAAGCAAGGAGATAATTGCCCGGTTTGGAGGCATTGAGCGTAAAAGCCCCGTTCATATTGCTCGATACGCCGGCAACATAAGAACTGTCTTTTGCCGCCAGCATCCGCACGCTGACCATCGGCAACGGCTGATTATCCGTTTTATCTTTTACAATGCCTGTGACCGTGACTTGTGCATTCACCCACAAACATGACAGCAGAAGAGCCGCAACGGCTCCGATTCGATTCAATCTCATTTCAAATTCAGTTGTTCTATCGCTCCGCCATTTCGTCGGCAAAGACAATAAATACGACCGATCAAACCCGAAAAAGTTTAATCGGCACGAAAAAAAAACTTATAACCCGATCGGTTTTAAAGCGATACAAAGTTAATAAAATCCTGTCAGAGATAAAATGAACACATCATTTTTGTTCCGGATACATCGCCGTGTAGTTGTTTTGTATTACCTTTGCAAAATCATACATAAAAAAACCGAAAACTCGATGAAAGATTTTCTTAAAATACTGAGACGTTTCGTCCCCCCTTATAAATATTATCTGATTCTCAATATCCTGTTCAACATACTGGCAGCCGTACTCACCATATTTTCTTTCGCCGTCATTATCCCGATACTCGAAATCCTGTTCAAAATCAACGAACAGACTTATGTCTATATGGAATGGGGATCGGCTTCGATGAAAGAGGTCGCCGTAAACAATTTCAATTACTTCTTCTCGCGAATGATCGAATTGCACGGAGCCGGATTCACCTTGCTGATATTGGGTGTCCTGCTCATTGTCATGACTTTCTTGAAAACCGGTGTCAGCTACCTCAGCTCCTACTTCATGATTCCGATCCGTTCGGGAGTCGTACGCGACATACGTAATTTCGTTTACCAAAAAATCGTAGGATTGCCTATCGGGTTCTTCACCAACGAACGGAAGGGTGATGTCATCGCCCGTATGACGGGCGACGTGGCAGAAATCGAAAACTCGATCATGGCATCGCTCGATATGATCTTTAAAAATCCGATCATGATTATCGTCTGTCTGGCAACTATGCTGACGATCAGTTGGGAACTGACCCTGTTCGTGCTTCTACTCTTGCCGTCGGCAGGATATATCATGGGCAAGGTGGGGAAAAAATTGAAACGGAAATCGCTCGAAGGACAAAACCAATGGGGCGTACTGATGTCGATCATCGAAGAGACATTAAGCGGTCTGCGCATCATCAAGGCATTCAACGCCGAGAATAAAATGATCGGACGTTTCGGCACCAACAACCAGCGTTTCTTCCGTCTGACCAACCGCATCAGCCGCCGTCAGGCTCTGGCACATCCGATGAGCGAGTTCTTGGGAACTGTCACCATCGCTATCGTGCTTTGGTTCGGAGGCAGCCTCATCCTGTCGGGCAACAGCACGATCAGCGCGGCATCGTTCATCTACTATTTAGTAATCTTTTACAGCATCATCAATCCGGCAAAAGATCTGTCGAAAGCCGCCTACTCGATACAGAAGGGGTTGGCATCCATGGAACGGGTAGACTTGATCCTTTCGGCTGAAAACCCGATCAAAAGTCCAAAAAATCCGAAGAGCCTCGATAAGGTTCGAAAGGGCATCGAGTATCGCGACGTATCGTTCAAATACAATACCGAATGGGTCGTCCGCCATGTAAACCTGACGATCAAACGGGGAGAAACAGTCGCCCTCGTCGGGCAATCGGGCTCGGGCAAATCGACAATGGCAGACCTGCTCCCCCGATTCTACGACGTGGATGAAGGCGGAATCTATATCGACGATATCAACGTAAAAGAACTGAATGTCTGCGATCTGCGCGGGCTTATGGGCAATGTGAATCAGGAAGCCATTCTGTTCAACGATACGTTCTACAACAACATCACGTTCGGAGTGGAATCGGCAACCATGGAGCAGGTAATCGAAGCCGCCAAGATAGCCAATGCCCACGAATTCATCATGGCTACCGAACAAGGCTACGACACGAATATCGGCGACCGGGGCAGCCGTCTGTCGGGCGGACAGCGGCAACGTATCAGCATAGCCCGCGCCATACTCAAAAACCCGGCAATACTGATTCTCGACGAAGCGACCTCCGCCCTCGACACCGAGTCGGAACGGCTGGTACAGGAGGCATTGGAAAATCTGATGCGCAACCGCACGACGTTAGTGATCGCCCACCGGCTCTCCACGATCAAGGATGCCGACTTGATCTGCGTCATGCACGAAGGACGAATCGTAGAGCAAGGACAGCACAACGAACTGATCGCACTCAACGGATACTACAAGAAGCTGGTGGATATGCAAAAATTCTAATAGCCAGTGATCTGTTTTCAAGAAAAACATCTATTTTTGCATCCATGAAAAAACGGTTGGCACAGATATTGACTATCGTTCTCGTTGCAGGCTGGGCTGCCATTGCAGCGCAACTCAACGTGTCGCCCGTTTGCATCCCCTCCTCTATCGACGACGGGAACGGTGAAGTGTCCCAAGTTCACGACAGCCGCATTCCGCTCGACCGGCACGCGCTCTATCTGCTGTCGCCGATCAGCGAACCTTTGCAGATGACTGTCGAAGAGCAATGCAACGTTCTCGCGCCTGTATTCCGCTCACTGCCCCGCAACTTTTCATTCTCCAAATATGCAACCGGAGTCGCACACACCAAGCATCACACGGTTTGCCGTCGGCGTATAGCTGTCGGGCAACGGCTGGCTTCGCGACAATATGCCGAAGGGCATTATCTCTATGCCCTGTGCCGGCTGCTGATTTAGCCTCTTTCTCCGGACAAACGGCGGAACTCCTCATGCGAACGACCGTCCCGTATTTGTCCACTCATTTTCATTTATTTATATTCACCTCGATAGGCTCTGCATCTTCGATGCGGGACGTATCGTCATTACACACCATCCAAAAAGCGCAAGCCGAGAGCAGGAGCGGTCAAGCGAACACTTGAACCGTTGCCCCGAGGTGTAGCGTTTACAATGAAATTAAAAAAAATCATGGAAGAGACTAAAACAAATTTTAAAGCAAACACCGATATTACCGTAAAGAAAGGGCTCTCGTCGGCAGGTATCGCCGCCATTATTATCGCTATCGTCGCATTCGTCATCGCCGCATGGGTAAACGATCCGCAATCGTCGTTGAAACTGTTCTGTTATGTAGCCGGAAGCATTGCCGCCTGCTACGGAATTATCAAACTCTGTGTCGGCAATAAAAAAACGGTTTGCGTGGCAACCGGAAAGACGTTGAAGAAACACGACATCATTTTCAAAAGTTCCGAAATCGCCCGATTACAGAAATACATGGAAGAGGGTGAATTCGAAGCGATCGCCAAGCTGGAACGTGCCGAAGGCAATCAAGCCGGTGCCCGGTTGAGCATCCTGCTGACCGACGACCACAGTTTCGCCGTAGCCCAGATATTCGAATTCATCCCGTTCAACTACGAACCGGTGAGTGCGGAAGTCAGCTATACCGGCAACCAAGCCGAAGCTCTGGCAAAAATCATATCCTAAGGAGACCCTGAATCTCCGAAAGCAGGAGCGTATTCCGTTCAAAAAGGGACGGAATATGCTCCTGCTGCCGTTTCGGGCTGCCGGTATGCCAGCCGCTATTGAAAAAAAACAGTCTTCATTGACAAAATATCCGATTTATATAATTACATTTGCAACGTATTGGTTCGGATCTCTCCTTTCGGGGAATCCGATTAAAAGGGAATCAGGTGCAAATCCTGAACAGTCCCGCTGCTGTAAGTTTCACACAACGTTGTAAGCAGAAACTCAATGCCACTGAATTTAATTCGGGAAGGCGCTTACAAACGGAAATAAGTCAGAAGACCTGCCGGTACTTATCATTACAATAGCTTTCGAGGAAAGAGCGTATTGGATCGAACAAAGAACCCGGCATCATTTTCACCGGTTACATTCTTTCATCATCCTGCCGATTTTGCATTCGGGGCTATTGGCTATATACCAAAAACAGTACCGAATGAGGATTCGATTACATATTATTTACTGCCTGCTTGCCGCCGGATATGCTGTAAACGCTTCTGCGCAAAACAAACTCGACTCCATACAGCAGTTGAATGAGATCGTCGTCACTGCCAACCGGTTCAACGAAGTGATCCCGTCGCAGAAACTTACCGGCAAAGAGCTGGAAAATCTGAACAGCCTTTCGGTAGCGGATGCCCTGCGATATTTTTCGGGCGTACAACTGAAAGATTACGGCGGCGTAGGCGGTATCAAAACCGTAAATATACGCAGCATGGGCACAAACCACATGGGTGTATATTACAACGGAATACAGTTGGGAAACGCACAAAACGGGCAGGTGGACTTGGGGAAATACTCGTTGGAAAACATCGAGGAGATTTCGCTCTACAACGGTCAGAAAAGTGAAATTTTCCAGTCTGCCCGCGAATTCGGATCGGCAGGTTCAATCTATCTCACCACCAAACGCCCGATATTTGCCGACGGGAAAACCGCCAATCTGAAAGCCGGGATCAAAGCCGGATCGTTCGATTTATTCAATCCGTCGATCCTGTTCGAATACAAACTGAGCGAGAACCTGAGTGCGACATTCAATGCCGAATGGATTTCGTCCAGCGGCAAATACAAATTTCGCTACCGGCGTGTAACCCCGTCGGGCGAACTGGCTTACGACACGACAGCTGTACGCCGGAACGGGGATATAGATGCCGTACGATTCGAAGGCGGGCTGCAAGGGTATCTGCCAAAGGGCAAATGGAAAGCCTATCTCTACCACTACAATTCGGAACGGGGGGTGCCCGGTGCTATCGTAAACAACGTATGGAGGAGAGGCGAACGGTTGTGGGACCGCAACTCTTTTGCACAAGGCATGTTCGAATACGACATCACGTCCCGCCTGAGTACCAAAGTGAATCTGAAATATGCCTTCGATTACACCCGGTACGTCAATAACGACGACAAACTGATTCATGTAGACAACATCTACAAACAGCGCGAAGCATATATATCGTGGGCAAACAAATATACGATACTGCACGGCTGGGATATATCCGTCGCCTACGATTACCAATGGAACGGGCTGTCGCAATACATGTCGGTATCGCGGCACTCGCACTGGCTGTCGGCTGCCACTGCCTATGCCTTAGGAAATTATTTTAAAGTGCAGGCTTCCGTTCTCGCCACGTTTATCGACGAAGAAGCCCGCGAGCGCGATAAAGCCCCCCGGAAAGAGAAAGTCACCCCCGCCCTGTTCTTGTCGTACAAACCTTTCAGAAAAGCCGATCTGGTGATTCGGGCATTCTTCAAACAAAGCTACCGGATGCCGACTTTCAACGACCTCTATTACACCGACATGGGCAACGCCTATCTGCGACCCGAATCTGCGACCCAATACAACGTCGGGATCTTGTACGACCTCGACCGGAACGACCGCACATTCTCCTTCTTCCGTATCGGTGCCGACCTATACTACAACCGGGTGAAAGATAAGATCGTGGCTTATCCCAAAGGACAACAGTTCCGATGGACCATGCTCAACCTCGGACTGGTAGACATCCGCGGGGTCGATGCACAAGCCATGACCACCCTGCGTCTCCCCTACCGCATAGAACTTACCGCCAAACTGCAATATACCTATCAGGAAGCGATCGACATCACCAGTCCGTCCGACAACTACTACCGGCATCAGATTCCCTACATCCCATGGCACAGCGGTTCGGCAGTCGTCATGCTCGGTTGGCGGGGATGGAGCCTGAATTACAGTTTCATTTATGTCGGTTACCGATACAACCAGCAGGAGAATATCCGCTACAACTACACGCAACCGTGGTACACAAGCGATATTTCGTTGGTAAAAAGTTTCAAGATAAAAAAGGTACGCCTCAAAGCGACGGTCGAAGTAAACAACCTGCTCAGTCAGGACTACGATGTGATCCTCAACTATCCGATGCCGAAACGGAACTACCGGGCAGGACTTAGCGTAGAAATCTAACCGCATTGCCATGAAAAGACTTTACAGCATATTATTCCCGTTGTTCCTCTCAGGGCTTCTCCTCTTGCCGGCTTGCCGGGAAGACGAACTGGTCGTACCTACCGAATACGAACTGTTGCCGATGCCGATACGCAGCGAAGCCGATTTCGCAGCAGACGAACCGATCGGCATGTATCTGCTCAACGAAGGCAATATGGGCAGCAACAAAGCCTCTATCGACTATGTAGATTTCGTAAACGGATACTACATACGCAGCCTGTACACCGAGCGGAACCCGAATGTGATCAAAGAGTTGGGCGACGTCGGGAACGATATACAGATATACGGGAACAAATTGTATGCCGTCATCAACTGCTCGCACAAAGTAGAAGTGATGGATGCCCGCACTTGCAAACGTATCGGGCAGATAGATATTCCCAACTGCCGCTACATTCGTTTCGCCCGCGGGAAAGCATACGTGTCGGCATACGTCGGACCGGTATCGATCGATCCGGATGCTCAGCTGGGTGCGGTATTCGAAGTGGATACGGCTACTCTGAAAATCACCGGCGAAGTTACAGTAGGCTACCAGCCCGACGAACTGGATATGCTCGGTGAATATATCTATGTTGCCAACTCGGGCGGCTACCGGGTGCCCAACTACGACTATACCGTTTCGGTCGTGGAACGTTACCGAATGAAACAGGTGCAAAAAATACCCGTAGGACTGAATCTGCATCGCCTGCGAGCCGACCGCTACGGACGGCTGTGGGTTTCGTCGCGCGGAGATTATGAAACCGTCCCTTCGCGGCTGCATGTGTTGAGCCGGAAAAACAATACATCGAAAGAAATGGTGGTAACCGACACGCTCGATATCCCCTGTTCGGAGTTTACGATACAGGGCGACTCGCTCTATTTTTACAGCGTGGCATGGAACAACCAGTCGGAAAACAACGACGTTTCCTACGGTATTATCGACATCCGCACCAAACAGCCTGTCACCGACAGCTTCATCACCGACGGCACACAGAAAGAGATCAAGATTCCTTACGGCATTGCCGTCAATCCGTACAACGGAGATCTATTCGTTACCGACGCCAAAAATTACGTTTCGAGCGGATCGCTTCACTGCTACGACCGAAACGGGAAAAAGAAATGGAGCGTGCGCACCGGCGACATTCCGGCTCACATGACATTCCTCTACAAAAATCCACAGCCATGAAACGACTCACAATACCGTCACTCATAATACCTGCACTTACCGCAATGCTTTGCATCGCCTGCCAATCCGAGACACCGATGGTGAATCTCGGTATCGACGAGGAATATGCCGTCGAGCGAATGAAAGCACTGGTACTGCATCCCGAATTCAACGGCGAGCAATATATCTGGTCTATGCCCGACCGGGCAGGCAACGACTCGGTGGTTTCGACCGAACGTGATTTCATATTCTGCTCGGCGACAACGGGCGAATACCGGATACGACTGCAAATCGTAGACCGGGAAAATCCGTACACTCACGAAACCCGGATCGTCGTCTGGGAAGAGGATGTGGCGTACAGCCGCTACATCGACCGGGTATATGAGTACTGCCCCGCACCGGGACAATTCGTAAACACCATGCCTGAATACGAACCGGGCGACAGCTACGAAGATATGTTGCGCAAAGCGGAAGAGTCGATCTCCGGCACGAACGACGTCATGATCTCACTCGGTGCTTACGGGGGCTATGTGACCTTCGGGTTCGACCATAGTGTCGTAAACGTAGCGGGAGCCTACGATTTCAAAATCTGGGGAAATGCCTTTTATGCCGCGGAGAATCCGAATCCCGACAACCCCAATTCCGGAGGCAGCAGCGAACCGGGCATCGTCATGGTATCGTTCGACCGCAACCGCAACGGCAAACCCGACGACACATGGTATGAACTGGCAGGCAGCGAATACCACAAACCGGAAACCCTGCATCGGTACGGCATCACCTATTATCGTCCCGATGAAACGAAACCGGCTACACCCGATCCGGAACTGTTCGCCGTTACCGACACCTCGTACATCCGCTTTACCGACAACGACGGGCACACGGGGTACGTCACCCGAAACGCCTATCACACGCAATGCTACTACCCGTTATGGGTAACGGACAATACGCTTTCGTTCTCGGGTACCAAGTTGGCGAACAATGCCATCGACGAAAGCGGCAACGGCAGCTATTACGTACTCTATGCCTACGACTGGGGGTATGCCGACAACCACCCGAACGAAGCGGACGAGAAAGCAAGTTTCAATATCGAATGGGCGGTGGATGCCGACGGGAATCCGGTTCATCTGCCCTGTATCGACTTCGTGCGGGTATATACCGGCGTCAGCCAGTCGTGCGGTTGGTTAGGTGAAACCTCGACCGAACTGTCGCGGGCGGAAGACCTGCACATTCCGATAGAACGAAACCGGACAAAGAATCAAAAACAACCATACTAAACCGATACGGATATGAAAAAAATCTTTACACACCTGTTGCTACTGGCGGCTTTCGTATTTCCGTCCCGAGCCCAAGAGACGGCGGACTATACGGACGGCGTATTCATCCTCAATGAGGACTGGTTCGGACACCAGAACAGTACGATCAATTTCCTTCGGACAAACGGCGAATGGGAGTACCGGATATTCCAAAAGGAGAATCCCGGAAAAGAACTCGGCTGTACCAGCCAATACGGCGAGATATTCGACGGGCGTATGTACATCATCTCCAAACAAGCCCGCGACATGGGGGCTTCGGTCACCGGAGGACGTATCACCGTATGCGATGCAAAGACATTACAATGTATCAAGCAGTTCGAAACTATCGCCACCGATGAGAGCGGGAATTCCATTGCCGACGGACGTGCGTTCATTGGTATTACTCCCGAAAAGGGATACATCTCCACCAGCAACGGCATCTACGTTTTCGACTTGAAAAATCTGGAAATAGGAAACCCTATTCCCGATACGGGAAACGACGGAGGCGGACTTTATTCCGCCCAATGCGGCACGATGCTGTACAACGGGAAATATGTTTTCGCCATACATCAGAAGAAAGGTCTTTTGATCATAGATGCCGAACAGGATCGGGTGTACCGGACGATCGCTGCCCCGACCGATATGGAAAACGACACGGAAAAGCCCCGCGGATTCGGATCGATCGTACAGTCGAAAGACGGAAGCATGTGGCTTAGCGTTGCGGCAGACCTAAGCGGCAGAGGAGCCACAGTCGATTACTTCATGAAATTCAATCCGGAAACTTTCGATACGACCCGTGTAGAACTGCCTGCCGGGTACGGATTGCCGAGTTCGTGGTACGCTTGGACCGCAGACGCTTTTTGCGCCTCGAAACAGCAAAACAAACTCTATTGGAAAAAACAATCGGGCTGGTTTACAAACAGCGTCATCTGCTGCTACGACATCGACAAAGGTGTATGTTCGGAATTTTTCGATACCCAATCGATCGGCTGGTATCTCTATTGCGGTGCGGGCTTCCGGCTCCATCCCGAAACGGACGAACTGTATTGCTCGCTCTATTTAGACAATCTGAAACAGACCTATCTGACCCTCCGGCTCAGCAATACGGGAGAGATCAAGGGGCAATACGAAATGATCGACAACTATTGGTTTCCCGCCATGCCGATATTCCCGGCAACGGACAATACGGCACTCGACAACGTACGGAATACCGCATTCACGGTATATCCCAATCCGGCAACCGATTTCATCCATATAACGCTTCACGAAGCATCTACGGTGGAACTCTTCGATCTGTCGGGCAAATGTGTATATCGCGACAGGCTTCCGGAAGGAACAACCCGCATATCGTTATCGACACTGCCCTCAGGCATATACCTGTTAAAGGCAAACCATACTATTGAAAAAATCATCAAACCCTAAATTTTATTTTATGAACAAAAAATTTTTATTGACCTGTGCGACAGCCCTTCTGGCTATCGTCGGGATGAATGCCCAAGAAAAGGCATTCAGAATGCAAGGGCATGAACGCCCCGATATGGAACAACTGCGGAAAGCTCCCGCCCAATCGGCGGAAGAAGAAGCCGGAGAAGACAAGAATTTCTCGTTCGACGAGATAAAGTATTGGGTCGGAACGGGTGAAAACCGCGCCGCCCTCGTCATCGACTGGCACGACGAGAAACTGGATCACGCCATGGTATGGGGCTACCGTTGGGATGGCGAAGCTACCGGATACGATATGGTGGCTGCCGTTGCCAAAGCCGACCCGCGTTTTACGTTCCTGACCCACAGCACGAATCTGGGAAATACGGTTGCAGGTCTCGGTTACGACCTGAACGCATCGGGCGACATCCAGATTATTTTCACCGGTTCGGACGGTTCGGAGGAGATATACACTCCGGTAGACGGAATCGTAACGACAACGGCATACAACTATGACAATTGGAGCAACGCCGATGCAGAAGATTTGTGGCGCTCGGGGTGGTATTCGAACGGTTACTGGTCGTACCAAGTGAAAGAGTCGCAAGATGAAGACTTCTCTTACTCCGGATCGGGCGCATCCTCGCGTATCCTGTCGAACGGCAGTTGGGACGGATGGTCTTTTGCCGATTTTTCGGGCATGACCGGTTCTTTGCCCCGTGCACCTTACGAAGCAGCCCTTCCTGCCGAAGACCCCCAACCGGCAGACGAAAATGCTTACTGGGGACAAATGTACAAAAATGCGGAACACCAGTCGATCGTAGAACTCCCCCTCGCCCTGAGTGCAGAGAATATCTCCGTGAAATGGGAATACAATTTCGGCGGATATAGCGGACAGCCGATCATCGTAGGCGACTACATGTACAATACAAGCGGCAAGAAAATCTACAAGATTTCGGTACACGACGGATCGCTGGATGCGTCGGGCGATATGGTCAGCTCGATCGGATTCTTCTCGATGATCGCTTATGGCGACGGTAAAATCTTCGTCACACTGGGCAGCGGTACGACACAGGCATTCGATGCAAATACGCTGGAATCGCTTTGGGTTGCCAAAGTAGAGGGCGGCGGACAACAGTTGTGCCCGGTAGTTTATCACGACAAACACATCTATACCGGAACATGGAACGGCGGTAGACCTGCTACCGGCAAATTCTATTGTCTTTCGACTACCGACGACGACCCGACAAGCAGCGACGAAGAGAAATCGCCCGTATGGACATCGGATAATGTCGGATTTTATTGGAGCGGCGGAACGATCGTCGGCGACTGTATCTTCTTTGGCGGCGACAACGGCATCATGCAATCGCGCAACCGATTGACAGGCGATTCGATAGACTCGTGGCAAATCGCTCCCGAATTGGAAACTTCGACTATCCGCAGCGGTACATCGTTCGACAAAAACACCGGACGTCTGTTCTTCACCGGCAAAGAGGCAAAGAAAATCTACTCTGTAAGAATCAATGAAGACGGTACGTTCGACAAAGCATCGATCCTTTCGACCGATATAGCCGGACAAGCTACGACTACGCCTACCGTGTACAACGGCCGCGTATATGCTACCTCGGGAACCATGACCAGCGGCGGTGGCCTCGACGTATTCGATGCCAACACATTGGAAAAACTGTATAGCGTCGATATGGGCGGTATCTCGCAATCGACCCCGGTGGTTTGCTCCGCTTTCGCTTCGGAAGAGAACCAGAATACGGTATATGTGTATGTTTGCCTCAACAACGCTACCGGTGCGGTAGTTTGTATCAAAGATTTCGAGGGCAACACCGAGCCGATCATTCAATATCAATGGACTGCTCCGAAAACGCAATACTGTACGCACTCGATGGTCGTAGACCAATACGGAACCATGTATTATAAAAACGACTCGCGCGGATTCTGGGCTTTGAGCAGTGCATTCGATGCTACCGACGTAACTATCGACCAAACGGAAGTTTCGCTCAAAGTGGGAGAAACGACAAACCTGACCGCTACGGTAACACCCGATTTCGCCAGCGATAAAACAATCGTTTGGAGCTCTTCGGACGAAACGATCGCCACAGTCAGCGCCGATGGTGTCGTAACCGCCATAGCCGAAGGTGAGGCAACGATCACTGCCGCAACAGCCAATGGCGAACTCTCCGCAACATGTTTAGTGAAAGTTTCTACTCCAACGGGAATGGAAGTTCCGGCAATCGTAAAATCGGTTTATCCGAATCCTTGCCGCGAAACCCTGTTCATCGACAGCAACGAAAATACGACAGCATATATTTACAGCAAAGACGGTCGTCTCGTCCTTGTTCAGTCGTTGAACCCCGGCAAGAACGGATTGGATGTCAGCACGCTGAATGCCGGAGTATATGTGCTTCGCTGCGGAGATGAAATCTATAAGGTCATCAAACAATAAGCGTTCGTAGGGGGATTCGCCCCCATGTTTGAAAAAGGGGGTTGTGCCGAAGCAATTGCGGCACAATCCTCATTTCTGTATCCATACCGATATACACGTCACTCTGTCTGCTCCGCCAAGCTCAAATAAATTTGGCTTTGCTCTCGGCTTGCACTATCTTTTCAGAACATAGGCGGCGCCTCCGCCAAACTCAAATAAATTTGGCTTTGCTCTCGGCTTGCACTATCTTTTCAGAACATAGGCGGCGCCTCCGCCAAGCTCAAATAAATTTGGCTTTGCTCTCGGCTTGCACTATCTTTGTAGAAGATACGCGGCATCTCGGCAAAAATCTCCAAACGAGTTTGAGTTTTCTGCTCTCGATTTGCTGTATCTTTGTACTCGACAAAAACAGACCCATGCCCGACAATACGCAAACGACACACGTTCCATTGAATTTCGATCTGCACCGCAAAGTGCGGGGGCGCGTGGCGTATGTCGAAGGCAACCGGTTGTATCTGATAGAGGAGAATGATATTACCGGTTCGCCGCGAGCCGTCGCCATCCGGCAACAGGGCATCAACCGCGAATTCGACGAGACGATCGACCTGCTACGCGAAGGTAGCCGGATCAATCTGGTCGATGTGGCTGAATCGGACGGCATACTGATTCCGCGTTACCTGATTTTAGAACCCGACTATTTAGTAGATGTCAGCGCGTTGGCTGATTGTTTCCAAGAATACGGCACTGCATGGCAACGGTATTTTTATTCCCGATTGAAACCGAAAGAGGTGACCGCACCGATCCTGCTCGGTAACGCCGCCAACCTGATGCTCGACGAATGGGTGAATACACCCGAGGAGGAAGAGGTTTCGTTCGAGAAGATCGTGCAGAAGTTCTTTACCACCTATCCGATCGAGCTGTCGGTATGTCCCGACATCAACCGGGATTTTTTTGCCGGTCTGTACACGCATTTCCAGAATTTACGACGGGTAGTACGCACGCAATTCGCCTCGATCGGCATCCGGTCGGGAGCCGGTCGTATCGAGCCTACTTTTATCTGCGAACCGCTGGGACTGCAAGGTAGGCTGGACTTTCTGCAAAGCGACGGAAAGCCGGTCGGCATCGAATTGAAATCGGGAAAAGCGGCTTACCCCGAACAGGATTACAGCCTTATCGCCCAAAGTCACCGGGCACAGTTTTCGCTGTACCAACTGATGATACAGCTTATACTCGGTGTCCGCTTCAAAGAACTCGACTTCTACGTTTTGTATTCCCGATATACCGACGAAGCCGCCAACCTGCGCCTGTCGAAACCGCAATCGCGCTGGCTCCGCGAAATACTGAATGTACGGAATCATATCGTCGCCGCCGACCGGGACGCGGCAAACGGCGACGGCAATATGCTGTCGCAACTGACTGCCGACCGGATGATCGAACGCCCAAGCACGTTCACACAACGTTACATCGCACCCCAGATCGACCGGTTCAACCGGTATCTGCAACCGGATCCGGGCAGAGAATACGACCGGCTCTATTTCGAACGCTTCTACACATTCGTTGTCCGGGAACATTTTCTGACGAAAACAGGCAAGGATTTTCCGGGCGAAACGACCGGTATCACTTCGCTTTGGCAAATGGATGAAGCGGAAAAGATTTCCGCCGGAGAAATGCTGAGCGGCATGAAGATCCGACACAACGGCGCGGCAAACGAAACGCCCGAGATCGTATTGTCCTGTACGCAGGCGACCGACGGAACTTCTCCTAATTTCCGACCGGGCGACCGGATTATCCTTTACGAATGCAACCGACCGGGCGACAGCGTACAGAACCGCCAGCTGTTCAAGGGTACGATCGCCGTCCTCTCGTCGGACGAAATCACCATACGGTTGGGTGAACGGCAACGGAACACCGCTACCCTGCCCGCGGAAAGCCGGTATGCGATCGAACACGACTTTTTAGATGCGTCGTTCATGCCCATGTACAAAGGGCTATACCAGCTGATAACGGCAGATGACCGCCGCCGGGGATTGTTGTTAAACTCGCCGGAATATCGTCCGGAAAGCGACCTTTCGGTCGAGCTGCACTATACGGACTACTCGCCCGAACTGGCACCGCTGCTCCGCCGGGCAATGCAAGCCCGCGATTTTTTCCTGCTGGTAGGGCCTCCCGGCACCGGTAAAACCTCACACGCCCTGCGCGGTATGGTGCGCGAAGCAATCGCCTCGGGACTGACGGTTTTGTTGGTGGCTTTCACCAACCGGGCGGTCGATGAGATATGCGAGGTGCTGGAACAACTGGACGAGGCGGAAGATTATTTGCGTATCGGACATGAACTGTCGTGCGCTCCGGCTTTTCGGAAACGGATTCTGTCGAACGTGGTCAAAGAGTACCGTAGCCGCGACGAAGTGAAACGAAGAATGTCTGCCTGCCGCATCTATACGGCAACGTTGTCGTCGCTCTGTACCCGTACCGAAATTTTCGCACTCTGCCGTTTCGATCTGGCAATCATCGACGAAGCGTCGCAAATATTGGAACCGCAATTAGTCGGACTGCTGTCGGCTCAAACACCCGATAAGACAAACGCGATCGGGAAATTTATTCTGATCGGCGACCACAAACAACTGCCGGCTATCGTCCTGCAAAACGAAACGGAATCGAAAATATCGGTGCCGGAGCTGCAAGAACGAGGGTTCTCCGACTGCCGGATGTCTCTTTTCGAACGGATGTACCGCAATCACGAAGGAGACGATGCCGTGACCGGAATGTTATGCCGGCAATGGCGCATGCATCCGCTCATCGCCGATTTTCCCAACCGGGCGTTTTACGGAGGATCGCTGAACAACGGCAATGCTCCGCACCAGACGGAAGGGGTGTTGTTTCGGGTGTACGATACGACATCGGCTCGCGAAACCTTATTGGCAACACACCGCACGGCGTTCATTCCGTCGAAGGTCGATGCGGACGATTGCGCCAAAACCAACAGGCACGAAGCAGTTGCCATAGCCGACTGCGTGTCGATCCTGCGAGAGTTGCATCGAAAAAACGGAATGCCGTTCGATGCCGGCAAACAGATCGGTATCATCGCCCCGTTCCGGAATCAAATCGCCCTGATACGAAAAGAGTTGGAGAAGAGAGGATTGGAGACGGAGATACGGGTCGATACGGTGGAACGGTTTCAAGGATCGCAAAACGATATTATCCTCTATTCGGTATGCGCCAACAGCGAACGGCAGCTGGAATCCATCACCAACTGTTCGCGCGAAGGCAAAGTGCTCATCGACCGGAAACTGAATGTAGCTATGACCCGTGCACGCAAACAGCTGTTTGTTTTCGGATGCCCCGATATTCTCCGGTATCATCCGGTCTACCTCGCCATGATGGAACAGCTCAACCGATAAAATGCGGAGATAAAAAAAGAGATACGCCGACTTGAATCGACATATCTCTACATATTCATTTGTTTATTGTCCGTTCGTTACTTTATCGAACCTTGTGTTTCCAATTTACGAAGTTGTGCATACAGCTCCTGACACATCGATCCGTTTCCCATCGCCCGATACCGCTCTATTTGGTATCTGATTCTTGCCATTTCTAATTCTTTGTTCATCATTTTTTCAGCTTTTTTGCTTTCCACCCGTTGTGAAAAGCGGTGTTCTTACTCTATTTTTATCGATGCAAAGATACGAATAATCTTTGGAAAAACATGTTTTATAACATAAAAATCATCGTTCATCCATTAATTTTTCTGAAAAGCGGCATCACCACCCACCTATTATATACCCATCTTTGCAGAACATAGGCGGCGCCTCCGCCAAGCTCAAATAAATTTGGCTTTACTCTCGGCTTGCACTATCTTTGCAGAACATAGGCGGCGCCTCCGCCAAGCTCAAATAAATTTGGCTTTACTCTCGGCTTGCACTATCTTTTCAGAACATAGGCGGCGCCTCCGCCAAGCTCAAATAAATTTGGCTTTGCTCTCGGCTTGCACTATCTTTTCAGAACATAGGCGGCGCCTCCGCTAAGCTCAAATAAATTTGGCTTTGCTCTCGGCTTGCACTATCTTTTCAGAACATAGGCTACGCCTCCGCTAAGCTCAAATAAATTTGGCTTTGCTCTCGGCTTGCACTATCTTTGCAACATGAATAAACCTCGCAAGATAGAACTGCTGGCACCTGCTAAAAACGCGGAAATCGGAATCGAAGCGATACGACACGGAGCGGATGCCGTCTACATAGGCGCACCCAAATTCAGTGCGCGTGCCGCTGCCGGAAACAGCATCGACGATATTCGGAAACTTGCCGATGAAGCCCACCGGTTCAATGCCAAAGTGTACATCGCATTCAACACCTTGCTGCGCGACAACGAGTTGTCGGAGGCAGAACGAAGCATCCGGGAATTATACCGGGCTGGTGCGGATGCCTTGATCGTGCAAGACATGGGTATCACCCGGCTGGATATTCCGCCGATCGCCCTGCATGCCAGTACCCAGACCGATAACCGGAGTGTGGAGAAAGTGAAGTTTTTGCAGGATGCCGGATTTTCGCAAGTGGTACTCGCCCGGGAATTGTCGTTAAACCAGATCCGGGAAATCGCCTCGCAAACCGACGTGCCGTTGGAGGTTTTCATCCATGGCGCTCTCTGTGTCAGTTACAGCGGTCAATGTTATTTAAGCCACGCCATGTGCGGACGCAGTGCCAACCGAGGCGAATGCGCTCAATATTGCCGCCTTCCCTACACTTTGACCGACGGAAACGGGCGTATCATTGCCAAAGACAAGCATCTGTTGTCGCTGAAAGACTTGAACCAAAGCGATCGGTTGGAAGCATTATTAGATGCCGGTGCGTCGTCGCTGAAAATCGAAGGGCGGCTCAAAGATGTGGCTTACGTTAAAAATTGCACCGCCTACTACCGGCAAGCACTCGACCGGATTTTCGCACGTCGTCCGACGGAATATCGGGCGGCATCGTCGGGAAGTGTCTCGTTCCGGTTCACACCCGATTTATCGAAGAGTTTCAATCGGGGGTTCACCCACTATTTTTTAGACGGCAGAGGTGCCGACCCGATTGCATCGCCCGACACACCGAAATCGTTGGGCGAATATATAGGCACACTAAAATCGCGCGATAGAAATTCGTTGGTCGTAGCCGGAAGCAAACCGTTGCACAACGGCGACGGTCTGTGCTTCTTCCATCCCGACGGACAATTCGAAGGTTTTCGGGTAAACCGGGCGGAAGGCAACCGTATCTATCCCGCCAAAATGCCGGACATTCCGGTGCATACTTCCTTGTATCGCAATTTCGATCAGGAATTCGACAAGCTCCTGACCCGTCCCACCGCCGACCGCCGCATCCGCATCACACTCCGGCTGTATGAAACCGCCGGAGGATATGCCCTGACCGCAACGGATGAAGACGGCAACCACGCGACCGTGCGTATCGACCACCCGATCGAAGAGAGCCGCTCGCCGCAGATACAACACCAACGGATGCAACTTGCCAAATTAGGAGCATCCGTATTTGCCGTGAACGAAACGGATATCCAAATCGACCTAAGAGGAGAACGTTTCATCCCGTCGTCGGCATTGGCAGAACTACGCCGCAAAGTGACCGACGCCCTGCTCCGCACACGAAACATCGCTTATCGCCCGGATACGCGCCGCCCCGAAAAGCCGGTGCCGTTCTTCCGCGACACATTGGACTATACGGGCAACGTGGCAAATCGGAATGCGGTCGAGTTCTACCGTACCCACGGAGTAAAAGGCATCGCTCCGGCTTTCGAGTTGAAAATACCCGACGAAGATGTGCCGCTCATGTATTCGCGCCACTGCATCCGGTTCATGTTGGGATATTGCCTGCGCACACCCCAAGGGAAAGAATTGAAAGAACCGCTCACTCTACATTACAACGGACGCGACCTGCCGCTCCGATTCGATTGCAAGGAATGCATGATGCTCGTACATGCCGAACGAAAGAAATAAAAACGGTTTCGACAAGCCGAGGGCAGAGCCGAGCTTGTTCGAGCTATGCCGAGACGAGAAAAGATGCATGAATATAAACGTTTGACTACGGCAAGGTGGAATAAACAGCCATAGCAGTGGAATCGTTGTCCAACGCATAAATAAACAACGCCTTGATTTCGGGATGCTGTTCCAGCAACGCCCGGCTGCGATCCAACCCCATAACCATAAATGCGGTGGCATAGGCATCGGCGGTCATACAGTCGTCTGCCATGACCGTGCTGCTCAACAAAGCGTGTTGTACGGGGTATCCTCCGACGGGGTCGATCGTATGCGCCACCCGCTTGCCATCGACATAACGGTAATTCCGATAATTGCCCGAAGTGGCAAGCCCGGCATCCGAGAAATGCAATACCCGCGATATTTCGCCCCGGTTGTAACGTGCCGCCGTATCGGGTCGGTTTATACCCACCGACCACAAATCGCCTTGCGGATTCCTGCCTTTGGCGACAATCTCCCCGCCGATTTCCACTAAATAATCGGACACGCCTTTCTCAGTCAGATAGTTGCCTATCACATCGCAGGCATATCCTTTGGCTATCGCCGAGAAATTGAGCGTGATGCGCGGATCCTGTTTGATAATGCGGTTGTCCGACAAAGTAATCTTATCCATTCCGACAAAAGCCAACAGACTATCGACCGTAGCCGGCGAGAGGGCAATGCCGCTGTCATAACCGAATCCCCACGCATTGATCAATGGAGAGACTGTCGGGTCGAAAGCGCCCTCGGTCTCCCGATAAATTTCCTGCGAACGAAGAAACACCCGGCTGAACCATTCGTCTGCCACGACCTCTTCGTTCCGGTTCACTTTCGAAATGACCGAGTTTTTATTGAAAGGCGACAACGATCCGTCGAAAGCGTTCAGCAATTGCCTTATATCGCCGTACAGAGAACTGTCGCAGCGGTAAGTCATGTGATAGACCGTACCGAAAATAAACCCTTCGTCGCGTTGATAAACGTCCTCTACGCCCGAACGGGAACGGCTGAAATACCCCGAAAGAAGTATAATGCAAGCCAGCAAGGCTGCCACCCATGTATAACGAATCCGTTTCATTTCCGTCTGTTTTTTTAAGCATTCAAGAACAGATGCTCGATCAGGACTTTCACTCCGATCAAAACCAATATGGAGCCTCCTACGATTTCAGCTCCGCGTTGCAGATGACTGCCGAACCATTTGCCGATATAAAGCGCTACCCAAGAGAAGAGGAACGTGACGACGGCAATTACCGTCGAAGGCATCAGCATCTCTACATCCAGAAAGGCGAACGAAACGCCGATCATCAGAGCATCGATGCTGGTCGCTACCGACAGCCCGACCAATGTTTTCGTATCGGCAGGATCGAAACCGGCAGGGGCATCTTCTTCCGCTTTACGGCAACCTTCATAAATCATTTTCCCACCTAAGAACAACAATACGGCAAAAGCGATCCAATGGTCGAAAGCTTCGATATAGTTCTTAAAACCGACACCGAGCCACCACCCCAACAACGGCATGGCTCCTTGAAACACGCCCATAAACAATGCGATTTTCAATCCCCGAAGAAAAGTAAAAGGTTTTAAGACTACACCACTGGTTAAAGAAATGGCAAAACTGTCCATAGATAGCCCCACCGCCAAAACAAGTATTTCCAACAGACTCATAGGT
Organism: uncultured Porphyromonadaceae bacterium; assembly: GCA_900538555.1. Lineage (GTDB taxonomy): Bacteria > Bacteroidota > Bacteroidia > Bacteroidales > Barnesiellaceae > UMGS27. Next base: position 28,253 of record UPYI01000007.1, on the reverse strand, counting down.
GATGAATTTTATTGCGTGCAAAGTTATGGAAAATGCAGACAAATAACAGTCTTATTTATCCTCTTTTTCAACAGTCGGATAGAAAAAAGCAGGGAACCGAAAGTCCTTGACCGCATCCGATTCCCATGCTCTCACACACATAACACACAGACTATAACACGCACCGCTCCGGATTGTTTACCCACATCGTGTTTTTTTTCTGCCCGCGCTTCTATATATGAAAGACGACAGCCTGCAAACATCTCTGTTTACAGGCTGTGCCCTATTTCTATATCTATTTTTAATGTTTGGTTTTCAGCAAACGCTGCGCCTCGGCATAATCGGACTGTGAAACCTCGCTTCCCGTTTTGCCGCCGCCCACGCTTTTCGCTATACTTTATTTGCCGGACGGCTGTGAAACTTGCCCTTTCGGTGCATCATCTTTGCTCTTGCGGTTCATCATTTCCCGGGTATACCGGCTTTCCGCCCGCTTATACTTGAAGAGTTTCTGAGGCGAAAGTATGGTTTTGAATTTTTCGAAATAAACCTGTTCCACACTATCGACCGAAAACTCCACCGACACAAAGGCTGCGGCGCAACGGAGATATTCGGCATCGGAAACCGGCTCTTTCGAGCGTTCCAACCGGCGTGCCTGCCGACGTACCTCGCGATTCAGTTCAAACTGACGTTGCGACTTTTCTTCGAGCAACGGAATGAATTTCGCCGCCTCATCTTCGGTCAGCCCGATTTTTTCGATATAGTAATCGCGTCGTTCGCGCCGCATCTCTTCGGCGCGGGCTTCGCGCTCCCGACGCTTGGCATCGTCGTTATTTTTCTGTGCCACAGCTGAAACGGGAATGGACAACAGAATAACTGCCAAGAGGTATACAATTTTTTTCATACGATCCTTTTTTTAATAATCATTATCGGCATACAACGATTCATATCTTTCGTATGCATCCGCTGCATCGAACATCAGGTACTCTTCGAACGAAAATTCATCGGCAACCCATTCCGTATCGTCGGCTGTCGCTCCCCGCTGGGCGAAAGGCAGCCCGGTAAACATCTTCATCATCAGCCATACACCGGCAAACATCGCCGCCATATAGACATAAGGACGCAACCGTTGCCAACGTGTAGGAACCACCGCCGCCGGAATCTCCCGCTCGGGCAGTTCTTTCGCCATACGGGCATTGAACTGCTCGAAGTAGTTATCGGGAACACGAAAACCCGATTTCCCGCCGATCCGATCCAATATATCTTTTTCTTTTTCCATATTCTTACGATTTAGACTACCGTTCCATGAAAAAGTTTAAACGTGTTCCAATAAAAATTCCTCCACTTTCTTGGCGGCATGGTGATAAGAGGCTTTCAATGCCCCCACCGTCGTGCCCAGTATCTCGGACATCTCCTCGTATTTCATCTCATCGAAATAGCGCATGGTGAAAACCAACCGTTGTTTTTCGGGCAGCCGGGCAATCGCCTGCTGTAAAAGCAACTGCCATTCGTCACCGTCGAACCATTCGTCGGCAGGCAGGGATTCGACCAGAAAGGTGTCCTCATCGTCTACCGTCAGATTGCGTTTCGCACGTTCTTTGTTCAGGAATGTTATGGATTCGTTTACAGCAATACGATACAGCCACGTGGATAGCTTCGCGTCGCCCCTGAAATAGTCGATGTTCGCCCACGCTTTCATGAACGTATTCTGCAACAGATCGTCGGTATCGTCGTGCGAGACGACCATTTTCCGGATCTGCCAATAAAGCGGCTCGCTATAATGCGCCACAACCTGCGCGAACGCTTCGCGCATCGTCGCCGGATCCTGCAATTGCCGTATAATCGTTTCTTCGTTGTAAACGTGCATAATCGTGATACAAATTCGGTGTTAAAGATAAGCAGAGATTACCGGAGAATACGTATTTATTTTATTTTTTTCAGAAATTTAATATCGCACCGAAGCTACGAAAAATAGAGCAAACCATTACTTTTGCAGCATGGACCACACCAATATACTCATTGCTTTCTGCCTGACTCTGATCGCCGGACTGTCCACCGGCATCGGAAGCCTGATTGCTTTCTTTGCCAAACGGACCAATACCAAGTTCCTGTCCGCCATGCTCGGACTGTCTGCCGGAGTGATGATCTACATCTCGTTTATGGAACTGATGCCCGAAGCCGTGAGCCTGCTCCGCTCGGAATATTCGCCCAAACTTTCGACTACCTATATGCTGCTGGCATTCTTCGCCGGAACCACACTGATCGCCCTCATCGACTTCTTGATTCCCGAAGACGAAAATCCGCACGAAATGCACCGTGTCGAGGAGACGCACAACAACACCCGCATGCACCGCACCGGCGTGATGATGGCTCTGGCTATCGGCATACACAATTTTCCGGAAGGGCTTGCCACCTTTACATCGGCTCTGGGCAATATGGACATCGCCATACCGATCGTCACCGCCATCGCCATTCACAACATACCCGAAGGCATTGCCGTTTCCGTTCCCATTTATCAGGCTACCGGTAGCCGTAAGAAAGCCTTTTGGTATTCGCTGCTGTCGGGCATGTCGGAGCCGGTAGGCGCTTTGGTAGGAATCCTGTTTCTCCTGCCGTTTTGGACTCCGGTCATCCATGCCCTGCTGCTCGCATTCGTATCGGGCATCATGGTTTTCATCTCGTTCGACGAACTGTTGCCCGGAGCCGAGAAATACGGGCATCACCACTACGGCATCGCCGGAGTCATCACCGGCATGGCAATCATGGCTTTCAGCCTGTTGCTGTTCATGTAAAAAAATCACTACATATAGTGATTGTACAACCCCGATCGAGTTCGTTATTTTGCGCTTGGAATAATCGCGACGATTGTCCGTAAAACAACGATTCCTCGATAATGAAAAAAACAATACTCCTTGCCGCCGGGCTGCAACTCGCCCTGCAATCGTATGCACTCGACAGTTCGAACACCGCTACAATCGACTCGACCGGCTGTAAAGTGTATAGCCTCGACGAAATCACCGTAATCAGCAATCCGAAATCGGATATCCGCCTGTTCGAGTTCCCCGGCTCTATCACTTATCTGAACACCGAACGCATCGACAACATGAACATCCGTTCGATCAAAGACATATCGACCGTTGCGCCAAATGTATATCTGCCCGACTACGGCTCGAAACTCATCTCGTCGGCATACGTGCGGGGAATCGGTTCGCGCATCAACTCGCCGGCAGTAGGGCTGAATGTGAACAATATACCGTATCTCGACAAAAGCGCGTTCGACTTCGATTTCTTGGAGGTCGAAAGCATCGAAGTGTTGCGAGGACCGCAAGGAACATTGTTCGGCAGAAACACCATGGCAGGGCTTATCAATATCCACACCAAATCGCCGCTCGACTATCAGGGCACGAAGATACGGTTAGGCGGAGGAAACTACGCCGCATGGAACGCCGCAGCCTCGACCAGCCAGAAAATCACGTCCGACATGGCGCTTGCCGTCGGTGCCCGCTACCGCCGCGATAACGGATATTTCACCAATTCGCACAACGACAAAGCCTGCGACCAGTCGGAGGTAGCCGGCGGACATTTGCAATTCGACTGGCGGGTTTCCTCCCGTTTCAAGCTCAGCGTCTCGGCAAACTACGAATGGAGCAAACAAAACGGGTATCCTTACGCCCGGTACGACAAAGAGAGCGGGAAAACCGGGGCGATCGCCTACAACGACGAATCGTCGTACCTGCGCCACCTGATGACTTCGGGTATCATCGCACAATATACGCACGACCAATTTATATTCACCTCCACTACCGGATACCAATACCTGAACGACGATATGCGGCTCGATCAGGATTTCACGCCGCTCTCCATATTCACCCTACAACAGAAACAACGGGAGCATGCCTTGTCGGAAGAATTGGTATTCAAATCGCACAGCGACCGCCGATGGCAATGGGTGGCAGGCGTATTCGGGTCGTACCAGAACATCCACACCGACGGACCTGTAGACTTCCGGAATGACGGGGTACGGCTGCTCATCGAGGAGCAGACCAACAACCAATTGGCTGCATTGAAAAACATTCCGGCACTTGCCAATATGCCCGATATCCGGATCGGCATCGACAACCGAAGCCTTTATATCGACGGGAAATACGAGACACCGGTATACGGCGGTGCCATATTCGGACAAACGACGTTGAACCGAATCTTCATCGATGGCCTGTCGGCAACGGTCGGGCTGCGTTTCGACTACGAACGCGCCGAGATCACCCACCGCACCGCGCCCGAAACGCCTTTGACCGGAACAGCTACCGTAACGATACCGAATATGCCGATGCCTATACAGAAACCCTTCGAACTGGCATTGGGTGCCGACGGGAAAGACCACATGGATTTGTGGGAATTCTCTCCGAAAATAGAGGTGAAATACGCAATAGACAAAGATATATTCTCCTACGCATCCGTAACACGCGGATACCGGTCGGGAGGTTACAACTTCCAGATGTTCTCGAATATCATACAGGAACAGATCCGCATACGGATGATGAAAGAGCTGATGGGTTCTATGGGCGGCGGTAACCGGGCGGGAAACCCGATGGGCGACATGAACCTGACGGAAACCGATATCAAAAAGGTGATTTCGTACAAACCCGAACATAGCTGGAACTACGAACTCGGAGCCCGTGCCCAATGGCTCGACCACCGGCTGTCGGCAGACTTGACCGTGTTCTACATCGACTGCCGCGACCAACAGATTTCGGCAGTAAGCGGCTACGGTAGAGTGACCCGGAATTCGGGACGTACCGAAAGTTTCGGGTTGGAGGCTTCGCTACGTGCCATACCGGTGACCAACCTGTTGCTCTCTGCCGGCTACGGATTCACACACGCCACATTCAAAGACTACAACGACGGAGAGAAAGATTATCGCGGCAACTTCGTACCGTTCGCTCCGGCGCATACGTTGTCGGTAAATGCCGCCTATAAACTTCCGATCGACGCAGAAAGCCATCTGACATTCGACATCCAGTTCCTCGGTCGCGGGAAAATCTATTGGACCGAAGCCAACGATGTAGCCCAGAATTTCTACGGATTGCTGAATGCCGGTATCGCTTACGAAAGCCGCTGGGGCGATGTGCGGTTGTGGGGAAAAAATCTGACGGCAACACGCTATCAGGCATTTTACTTCGAAACGATGAATGCCGAAAACCTGTCGTCGCCCAACAGTTTCGTACAAAAAGGACGACCGTTCACGTTCGGCATCGATCTTACATTGAAATTTTAATCCGGAACGGACACCACGGACAAAACCCGAAAGGGGGTTACATCGAAAATTCGTACTTTCGATGTAACCCCCTTTCAGGTGTATCGAGCGAGGATAATCCGCCTATCAGAGAACAGCAGCAACCTTGCGTATATTATCCAGAATGACGGATAACTTGCTATCATTCCGCGCGCACTGCATATTGTATTTAGCTTGCATATTCACCCAAATATAAGCCGGAATACCCGTAGCGGCTTCGATTTTCAGTTACGTTGCCCCCGTTTACGCCGCCACTCGCCATACAGCAATCCGGGAAGTGTCCGGACGATTCCGACGCACCGTTTCAACTGTTTTTTCGGCTCGCTGCAAATGCGGTACACAAACTCCATGTGACATTTTACCATCCACCCGGGCGCACGTTTCACCCGATCGGTGCCGCTGTAAAACTTAAACGCCGCACCTACGGCAATCATGACTCCGCTTTTCAGATAAGGGCGCAACTTGCTCATGAAAATTTCCTGTTTCGGCGCACCCAATGCCACCCAGATAATATCCGCCCCATCGAGTGTCACCATCTCAGCGATAGAACGGTAATCGAAATCCTCCACATTACGGAAAGGCAATTCGAAAAATGTCATATCCTCGATCCGGGGATCGATCTCTACAAGCGTCTGTTTCAGTCCCGCCAATGTACGGGCAGAAGTACCCATAAAAAACATCCGGTACTTCTTCGCCCCGATCACATCCATAAATATCTGGCTACCGCAATATTGTTCGCGACGAATACCATATATCCATTTCAGATACAACGGCACATAGCTACTGTCGCAAACCGAAAACATACCGCCGTTCACCACTTTCAGATAGTCGGCATTTCGATTGGCGATATCCAATATCACCCCATCGGCAACACAAATATACCCCGGCTCGCGGCGCTCTATCTGTTCGTCGATCGCCCGATGCACAAGCGATCGGTCGAACTCGTAATTCAAATTAAAATAAGTTTCCATCGAATGAATATACAAATCGAAAAACGTTCATGGTCATGCACCTTTTCTCGCCTCGGCATAGCTCGAACAAGTTCGGCTCTGCCCTCGGCTTATCGAAAACGTTCATCACAATGCACCTTTTCTCGCCTCGGCATAGCTCGAACAAGTTCGGCTCTGCTCTCGGCTTATCGAAAACGTTCAAAAACAAACAGGCAAAAATTATATACGCTTCTTAAATAAATTCTGTACACTGTCTTTTATCTGAGCCAGCAACAACGAACTCACAAATACCATCGGGACAATTATCAAGAAATATTTCCCGAACTGCGACTGATCGACAAAATATCGTTCTTTAAACCACGGATAATAAATCGAATCGAATATAAAACAACATAAATACATATCTAACGACAAGGTAGAGACCTTCATCAAACTCCAACGCGCAACCTTATTTTGAATATCGAGACGATAACACATCAAGAAAAATAGGACTGCCATAGGCATCCCCAACACGCCATTGCAGCCTCCCGATACCTGAATCATCGTATGATCCCGGACAAACAGCACATTAAAAATCGGATTCACGAGACAAATAGCCAAAATCAAGAAAGTGCCCCATCGCCACGAAATCACCGGCTGATATTCCCGTATATACAAACCGGCGAAGTAATAGGTCAGAGGAAAACATTGTTGCCAAAAACCCGGCACCAAATGCAACCCATAACGGTTCAGCAAGTCAGGCAATGCAGTCAATAAGAAAAGGGTAACCAAAAGCGCCTGTTTCTCCCGCTGCGTCGCTATTGCCCTGTACAGCATATTCAGAAATGGCGTAAGAAAAAACAACCCGATCCACATTTCCATATACCAACCATAGGGAATAGCCGAGAAATCAAATATCTTCAAGACCCATTGCAGCCAAGATAAATCGGTATGCAGATAGTATTTTCTAAAAACGATCGTGATTACGGAAAAGAGCAGATAAGAAACAAGTACCCGGATCATACCCCGATAATATTTCTTGCTCACAACCGTTTTGGTTGCGTTCAAGTACCCTGTCAATAAAATAAACAACGGTACCCCCATTGAAAAGAAGAAATTAAACGCCCCTTGTACAAACATCGATCCTCCGGAAAAAACAGTACTTCGGAAAGCGGTGTGGATCGAAAAGAAATGCCCTCCTATCACACAAAAAATAGCACAACTCCGGATCAAATCGAACCCGGGGTTACGTTTTTGGCATAATTTTTGCTCCCGATAGGGTTGGGCAAAAGTTTCTCTCCCTTCATCTGTCATTTTATTATCCTGTTTATCAAATCTTCCCATTTCCCATATATCACCGACGCATCGTATTCAGCCCGCAGTTTGTCGAACGCTTTTTGCCCCAATGCTGCCACCGTACGAGTATCGTTCCACAAAGCGATCACATTGCGTTCCAGATCATCGACATCGTGCGGAGCAAACAATCGTCCGATCGCCCGGTCTCCCCGACCGATAATTTCGGTAAAGCCTCCGTGATCGGGGGCTACGATCGGTTTACCCCAAGCCGCAGTTTCAAGAATCGTCATCGGAAATCCTTCGTACCACCGGCTTGCCATGACAAAAAACGAAGCATCACGATAGAAATCGCCCAACGCTTCGCCCGAAAGGTATCCGGTGAATGTACAATTTGCCGGTATGTCGCCAAACAAATGGCGGTCGCGCAACTCGCCGGCAAACCGGAACGGAATATCCGGGTGACGTCGAGCCACTTCCAAAATCAGATCGATCCCCTTCTCCCTACTCAAACGCCCGACGTAAGCAACATAATGTCCCGCAACGGGCGTATATTGTTGCGACGCCTGAACGAAATTCGGAATCACCGTTATTTTATCGGCATCATATCCTGCTTCTATCAACTTCCGACGTTGAAAATCGGTAATACAGGCAAAACGATCCACATTCTTTTTATACGCTTCGGTCCGTCGGGCATACACATTCCGCAAAGTGTAACCCACCGACTTCAACATCGAATGTTCGCAATTGTACTTGATACAACTCCATTCCGCGCCCTTTTCCAAACAGGTTTCACAAGGTTTCCCATCGCGCATGAAAAGCCCGGTAGGACATATCAACCGGAAATTATGAACCGTCATCACCACCGGTACTCCGGCTTTCTTGCATTCAAAAAGAGCGGCAGGCGAGATAAACGGATAAAGATTGTGAATATTCACTACATCGGGCTTCTCGCGGCGTAAAGCCTCGCGCATGCCTTTAACTCCGGCAGGAGAATAAATCCCGGAAAAAAATCCACGTATCTTCCCTCTCCAATTCTCCCGTGCATCCGCGGTCGTCGTCCGGTAAAATGCGACATCATGCCCATGTTCGGCAAACATCGCAGCCATCTTATCGACTACGGCTTCCTCTCCGGAGTATTTGCCGTAGTCGTTATGTACGATCAGTATTTTCATTGTCCTTTATACCCCGTCAAAATCCGACTAAATATCTTTTCCCTAACATAATCATAAATTTTAAAGACACAGACAGATCCTGCCATAGACAATATGGTAGAACACAATACGTATATAACTGCCGATAAATTATTTATTGTTTCCACCCCCAATAAATTCATGAGTATTATCGCCATTCCTTGAATAAAAAACATGTGCAGAAGATAAATGTGAAAACATTGTTTGGATATTCCGACAAAAAGCCCACGGATCGGCCGCATTCCCTCCATTGCAACAGCCAGTGCATAGATAGCAGGCATAGACAAAAAACATAAACCCTTCTTAATTAATTCATTGTTTGCATTATAATTAACCGACAAAACAATAAAGGTAGCCAATGCAATAAAAGAAGCAATATTCCCCTGCTGCTTATATTTTCTCAACACATCCAAATTCCATGATGTAATCACACCCAAAACATAAAATAAAAATAAATTTGAGGAATCTTGCAGGGCAAACCAATCGGTATGAACCGGCAAGTAAAATAATATAATTCCTACCGCCATAAGCCCCATCTCGGTTCTTATCTTACTTTTAGTTTTTAAATAAGCCAATAATGGGTAAATGACATAAAAACCAAACAAGACATAAATATACCATAAAAACATAGCAGGCGACCGTCTTGGGGCTATTGCAAGATTACATATATTATTCCAAACCCCAATACCCATTTCTCCTTTTTTAGACAATAACCCGTCGATTATAACTACCGTCACGCCTATAATAAAATAAGGGATGAAAAACTTACGGACACGCTTATATATATAAGATGAATAACGTTGTCCCTTATAGGCATAAGAGATCAGAAATCCCGATATAAAAATAAATAACGGCATATGGAATGAATATATGTATCCATGTAATGCCCTATACCCATCAGGCATGAATTTAAACCAATGGTGTCCGATCACAACCAACAACATTGCAATCCCTTGCATTATATCCACTACATACAACCGTTCATTTTTATGTAACTTCTCTCGCCTCGGCATAGCTCCAACAAATTCGGTACAGTTCTCGGGGCCATCAGCATATCGAAAACATTCCCCACTCTTATGTTCTAAATCAATATTTACCACTACAATCAAATTACGTCGCCGACTTATATTTCTAAAATCTCGTTTCTGCGATCTTTTTCGCCGGATTTCCTACCATAATAGAATAATCCTCCACCACCCCCTTAACCACGGCACCTGCTCCAATTATGCAATTTCGTCCAATATTCGACCCCGGCAAAACAATAGCACCGGCACCGACAAAACTGTTTTCGCCGATAAACACCGACTTAAAAGCATTTCTCTTTTCGCATTTATCAGAAGTTTCCCTTTTCAAAAAAGACCAATCATGGGTTAAAATCACAGCTCGTGTAGAAATAACCACTTCTTTACCGATCGTCAAGCCTCCGGACGGATCTAAATATGCATCTTTCTGAATATATTCCGGCATTCCATCGAATATGACACCCTGCGACTTATGTCCGGCAACAACAAGACGCATGTATAACTTTCCACCAAATAACCGGCACAAAAATGCCAAATTCATAAGTACATAAAAAATAATTCTTTTCATGGCTAACACCGCGATATTATATTATGCCTGATTCGTTTAGAGAGCAATGCTAAAATCATAAATGGCATTACTTTTATATTCAAAACATTATATTTTAAAGAGACTACTACCTCATATAAAGTCTCTTTTCTATCATCATATCTTATAGCAACCGAAGCTCTCATTTTATGCCAATGAGAAATATACTTTCTCAATCCTGCCGTCTTAGGAAATCTTCGATATAAGTCCATCAATCCCTTTCCCACAGGATCCCCTTCGTCCTGCCTCCGCGGAGGTAGATTCTTTTTATCATACCCTTCTCCTAAATTATAAATAGCTACCGGTATTGTCGTAAATGCAATTGGGTGTCTTACAGCCAGCCGCGCCCAAGTAAGCAGATCCTCGCCTGACTTTATGCCGACCGGAAATCCACCGACAACCTGTATCGCCGACCGGCGAACCACAACAGCGGATGTCCACAACGGCGGATGCGAACAGGAAGCGACCTCGAAATAGTTGGACAAGATACCCGTATCTCCGTCAAACGGAAGTTTGTGCAAGATCGTAGACGTGATTTGTCCTTGGGCATTACGAAACTCATAATTCGTCGCAAAAACATCGCATGCGGGATAGTTTTCGATCAACGCCTTTTGTGTAGCAAGATAATCGGGATGCCACTCATCGTCGGCATCCAAAAATGCTATGAACTCACCTCGCGCCTCTTCTACCCCCCGATTACGAGCAGCAGATACGCCGGCATTGGACTGACAAACCAACCGTATCCGGCAATCGCCTATCGATTTAACTTTCGAGGGTCCGTCGTCCGTACTGCCGTCATCGACCACAACAATTTCGAAATCTTGAAACCGCTGGTTCAAAACGGTCTGTATCGTTCCGACAATCCATTCCGACTTATTGTACAACGGGATAACAACCGAAATCATAATTTACTTAAACTGCTTTAAAACCGCATTAAATAAACGTTTTATATCACACTTCCTTATAAGCTTTTGTACCGTTCCAGATTTCTTTTTTATAGACGATATCACTTGTTTTCGATAGTAAGGATTACCTAACAAATCCATAAAGCTAAGAGGACAATATTCCGATCGATAAAAGCCATATTGATTAATAAAAAATTTATCAGGAATATCCGACCAACCAGGAATAGTCCAAAATACCGACTGCTTTGCAACTACATAATGGAAAAACACCCATTCCTCATTTTCGGCATATATGGCTCCATGATCAAATACAGCTAACCTCGGACGCTTCTCATAACCGATATATTTATCATTATATAGAACTACGGAACTCGTATCAAGCACCAAATCACTGAACGACTGATTTTTATTTCTTTTAACTCCGTCAGAATCAATTACGTCGTTTATCCGAAGATATTCATCAAACGCAAAATGGCGTGGGTCTTGAAATATATCTTTCCACCCTTTGGCTTCTTGATATAACCTGAATATTCTGGGAGTATTTCTGAATATAGTCAAAGCGCCAGACAAATACTCCCGCGTAATCGTAAATATATCGGCATATTTCTTTACGTCTTCTGTAAAGAATCTATTTATACGACCAAATATCAAATCTATATCACAATATCCGACAAAATCATACCCAAGAACATATTCCTCTAAAATATGTGGCCATGCAGGTTTTAGATCGCATAGTTTATATCCTACATTTACATTAATATCTATACCACACTTTTCTGTCGCTTTTTTATTGAATTGCTGCATGGAAAACGGTATATTCATGACATTACATAAAGAAGGCAACTTTGTCCAGTCCCAATCGGTAAAAAACAAAAAATCAATGTCCCTATTACGTTCACACCCTTTTAAGAACAAATTGATAAAAGAGGGAACCTGACCGAAATAAACAATAATCAGAGCAGTTTTATTTTTCATACTAATCCGAGCTTACTGTTGTTTTGTACTTGCATATCGATCGCTTTCAGAAAAATGCCAATAAATACGAATGGAATGACAAAACATTGCTGGGTATAGGTTATTACATTATCGAATGCCATAGAAAAAAAAGTTCCGGCGCAACTTCCCAAAGCCATGGCTCCCGACAATTTCACCAAACCGCTACTCGTATAGCGCCAGGTCTTTATCATAACTTTCAGAATGGTTACTAAAAAAAACAAACCGAACAGGCCGATACCAACCAATCCCATGTCGCATAGTATCTGAACATAATCGTTATGGATCAACTTTACTGTGAAATTATTTTTCGTATATTCCATCGACTCCCCCAATCCTGCACCAGTCAAAGGATTAGGTGTGAAAAAACGATACATATTATCTTCCCAAATTTGTTCTCGTCCGTTAGATTGGATATTATCAAAATCCATCGTCGATGCACTTATCGATGATATAGTCTGGGACTCGTCCAAAAACATCTTCTCATGAACCGCAGGAACAAAAAATACAATGGAAACAGCCAAGAAGGCAAGCCCCAACAACCAAGGGAGAGCCTTCAATTTGTAGTAAAAAAATAAAAAGAATGACGACGCAAGAAAAATCCCGCCAAGTCCGGTTCTGACGACAGCCAATATTGTCGATAGAGCAATCCAACCGGCAGCCACAAACCATTTCTTTTCTCGAAATATAGCATACATCGCCAATGGGACAACAAACAGAGCCGAGTAAAAATCCGCCAAAGATGCATAGCTAATAAACAAACCACCGGATTTAAAACAAAGAGCGCCATACAGCCAAGGAAAGACCTTTGCGCTGAAACCACCTATTAAGAACGCATATATAACCATAATCCAAACAATCTTTTTCAGCAGGAATACAAAATCCGCGGTATCTTGTATTGCATTATAGCCCAGCCAAAGATATAGCAATGGCAATGAATATTTTATTATCAACATGAAGCCTTGAAATTTCACCGACGAATAAGTCAGTGAGAATAAAGCCCACGCCAAAAACAATATGTAACAAACAACTATCGCATCTATTTTTAGATGAAAACGGGTAAATACCCAATATAGCATGAAAACAATCCAAAATCCGTACTTTACGAGCGACAATGGTCCTAAAAAAATCATTGCCGTGGCTATACAAAATATCAGGAAATGAAGATCCCTATTAAGAAAGCATGCTGTGTTTGGCAAAATGGGATGTCGTACCGTTTTCAAATTCCTGTCGGAATATATCTTAAATGCATATACAGCGATAACAATCGCAAATAATAAATTAATGATCAACGACATATCAATATAGCCTATTATACAGATCCCTAATCGAGGAATTATATTTTTCGATAGAAAAATTTAAAACATAATTCACTGCATTCAGGCTCAATCGGAATAACTCCCCCCGTTCGTCAATCAACCGATTTACCCGATCTGCAATATCCGATACATCCTCTTCCCGATGAAGCAATCCGACCTCTCCATTAATGACGACTTCGGGCAATCCGCCCGTATCGGCTGCGACGACAACACACCCTCGCGCCATCCCTTCAATGGCAGTCAATCCAAAACCTTCGCTACGCGAGGGCATCAACAGAATGTCAATACGATCGTAATACCCCTGCAATACATCCTGCCCCTGCCGTCCCGCAAAATCCACAGCTTCTGCGATGTTTGCGTCGCGCACCTGCTGTTCCATCAACGACCGCAATGAGCCGTCTCCCACAACAAGCAGACGTGCTTCTGCATGCTTTGCATAAATCCGGGTAAATGCCGGTATTACCAAGTCCATTCCCTTAATAGGCTCCAACCGACTTACAACCCCTATTGTGATAGGTTTATCGAATCGTTTAGGAGTATCTAAAATCGCAATATAAGGTGGCAAGCTATTGTATATTGTGAAATGATTACCCCGGTTTGCCAACGTCATTCCTGGCTCATATAGACATGAACTACCGAAAAACGACTCTTCCGCCCGCTTGGTTATACACTGGAATGCCGTAAGTATATGCCGTGATACAAGATGTAATAATTTCAACGACGAATAAATGTCAGCAGGAGTATGTGCCGTTGCCACAATTCGCTTAACACCCAGCAGCCGCAAGATAAAAATAGGTATTGCCCCAGGTGCCATGTACTGCACGTGGACGACTTCGGGCTTTTCACATTTCAAAACATTCTTAAACCCGTTAAATAATACCCTAACCGTATCCTTAATCCCCTCAGGCCTTTCACCATCGGGACTCAACAATATCACTTTGCTCCCAGCCTGTTTATAATTCTCCACCATCTCTTGCGAGTACTCAAAATAGCATACAGTTGCCACTTCATGTCCTGCCAAGACAAGAGCACTCACAAGGTTTAATGTCTGAATTTCAGTTCCCCCTGTCATCAAGCAAGGGATACATACCAATACTTTCATTTCGCAAATGAACTCTTTAATTTATTCATATAATAATAGACTGTCGGCATCGGATCTTTCCAATTGAAATTGAGTTGGCATTTTGTATGCAGAAAATCTTTTATCCACGTCATACGAGTAATATTCCCATCTTTAACATGGCAGAAATCGGTAGACAAATCCATCATCCAGATCGAATGCGCCGAAGGTAAATTTTTCGACAGAGTTCCGTTTATCATTTTACACAGGTTCACACCCGCTGCTGTTGCCGTATAAGCTAAACCATCGTTACGCAGATTGAATTCCAAAAAATAATATCGATTATTTTTTACGAGAAACTCGACACTGAACGGTCCATTATAACCGACACGGGATATGAATTCACGTATAGAATCGATCGGAATAGAAACAGCGTCCAGAGGTATAAATCGACCGTATGAGCACGGGCTATATATCGTTGGATAATGGCGTATCTTTTTTATGCCGCCTGAAATAGCTACATCTCCATTCCACGAAAAACCGATAACATTCATTTCGAAATCTTTATCTATATACTCTTGTAACACAAACTGCGGACACTTGGATTCTTTACCCAAAGCCTCATTCAATTCCTGACGGGAGTAACATATATGTATATCGGATTTTTCACCGTTATTACTATTTAGCGGTTTTAATAAGACAGGAAAAGGAAACGGGATATTCAATGATTCACTCCTGTTATAAACGACAGTCTGTGGTATATCAAATCCACACTCTATGGCTAACTGACATTGAACGTCTTTATTGAGGTAACGTTTCAATGTTCCACCTCTCATCGGTGTCAGACATACAGATGAAAGGCGCGATTCATTATCATCAATAAATTCGGCAGCTTTATCGTTTGAAGTCAATATAACAGAATTATGACTATCATATACAAGCCGCATAATAATCGGTAAACACTCTTCCAAACTATCAATACGGTAGTAATTTCCATGACGGATATATCTACTTTTGGATAGAAAAAGCCGGTCATTGCCTACAAGTATCAACCGGACATCGAAATGTGCCTGTCCAAGGCTACGTATCAGACCGAGCGTATTATTGAAAGAGTCGCCGATAACAATAGCGTGCATATTATTTCACCTTAAAAAAGAGTTCTTTGTTCCAACTATTTGCATCGATAAAGACCTTAGGCAACACCCCACTCCAAGGATTACCACAAGGTGCAAGAGGCGTGATATAGGCATCAATGGCTTTGAGTTTCAATGCGTGTATTCGTGCATCCAATTTTAATATACGCGCCTGTTTCCAATCCATATTCCAAGTATTGTAATACCAAAACCATACGCAATATTCCCAAACTTTTACCGATGCCGGAATCAAAGATTTAATTATTCGAGCCGTCCATACATGATCACTCCACCCCTCACTTCTATGAGGGACAAAAACCTGCTCAGGATTCAAATTACTCAAAAGAGATTGTAAAGCTACCATCTCCGAGTCTTTATCATCAATTCGGCCATCTTGGAAATCGAGAAAAAAAATATTCTTTTCGGGAACTCCAAGTATAGTTAAAGCTCTTAATGTAAGCCTCCTACGGTTCTCTACAACAACATCATCCGGCAATTCACAACAGCCCATATGGGATGCTCCGCCCCCAGTCATAACAATCACATAAGGAGGTTGTCCCTTCATAGCCAATCGAGTTATCAATCCTCCACACCCCAACACCTCATCATCAGGATGCGGCGCAACAATAAGAGTCCGTCCTTGAATATACAGAACAGAAGTGTTCCGCAATCTGCTATGGATATATTTAAGCCGAATCCTACGGATACAATCTTTAATCTTTATAAAGATCTGCATATATCGACTCTATTTTACGTGTCATAATCGTCGGAATCAACATCGTTTTTATCGAAGCCAGAAGTTCTTTCGACATCTCTTCCATCAATAATGGGTTTTCCAACGCCCATTCCATGTTAGATGCAATATCATCAATACACTCCGTATCAACAATAAGCCCATTTTCCTTGTCTTTAACAAATTCTTTGATTGCCCCCTTATCCGGACCAATAAACGGAGTTCCCATCCATACCGACTCATACGGGACTAATCCAAAAGCTTCACCGACTTTTGTCAATGACAATGTAATATCCGATGCTCGATAAACATCCGCAATATTCGACAATTGTTTCTCCGAAAATCGGACCCGGTCTTTTATATCCGGATATAAGAGAACAATCCTTTTCAAATCTTCCAAATCCTCACGGCACCCTCCTCCCGCAATAAATAACAACGCATTTGGGAATTTAGAAGCGATACGGGCAAATGCATGAATGGCATTATCATGACCTTTGTGTTTGGAAAGTTGTCCCACGGACGAAAATAAAATAGAATTCTCAGGAAATCCAAGCTTCTGTTTCGCTTCATTACGGTTTAATGTCGATTGCAAAGAATCAACATCTATCGAATCGTACAACGTGATTGTCTTCGTATGCTTTCCCTTCGACAACAAACGGGATTTTGAATAATCCGATACACAAAGTATTATATCACAGCATGCCTGTACATACTTTGATGGTATCCATTCTCTTGCCTGGCTTCGGAAATGCCCGATAATTTTCAAGCCTTTTCGTCGAGACGGAAGAAGCCACATCAAGGAATCTGGACGGAGTAAATTCACATGAAGGATATTTACGTTCTCCCGCTTTATTACCACTGACAATTTTGTACCGAATATAGTACGGGCAAGAAAATCGGTCCCTCGCATCGGATGTTTCCATCGGTCACTTCCCATCCACCATTTCAACCGATCAGACAAATATATCTTTTTGCAATCAAGGTCCTG
Organism: uncultured Porphyromonadaceae bacterium; assembly: GCA_900538555.1. GTDB lineage: Bacteria > Bacteroidota > Bacteroidia > Bacteroidales > Barnesiellaceae > UMGS27. The sequence continues at coordinate 10,830 of UPYI01000007.1, read as the reverse complement.
ATATCTAACATGATGAGACATCGGATAAGGGAATATCAATATCGGTTCATATTTCGTCCTATCGATACAAGATATTATCGTATGTAAAACTCTTTCTGCTCCGGCAAAAACATGGCTATAATCCAAATAAGCTACTTTTATCTTTTCAGGCATCTCAATATAAATCTTTTCATTAACGTTAGGACTCGAACCGGAATTACAATTGCCTCCGGACAGTGTAACAACAAACTGAATCTTATCCTATCGGCAACAGACATATCATAATTGGATGTATCGGACAATAGGCTACGGCGTATTCCTTCGATACACTCAACACTCACTCGACAAGGGTAATTTCGTGAAATACGTATATAAGAAAGTATCGATTTCTTGATCCGCGAATAGCATGCTCTTTTACAATCATCGGACATGCCCACACTTAACATAAAATCTTCTATCGAAGATAACGACAGAATATTATCTTTAAAAGTCTGAATACGAGGCATCATTGTCGTTGATGCCCAATTTAGACGATAAATATGAAAAGGGAAATCAATTAGTTCGATATTTTGCGCGACCCACAAAGTTTTAATTGACCAATCGGAATCTTCAAAAACTACATTTTCCCGAAAGAAACAACCTTGTTCAAGCAAAAAACTTCGTTTATAGCATGATGTACAAATCTCGTAAAAGAAGTCCTGACTGGATAAAAGATCCGCGCCAGCCATTCGTTCTACTTTTTTATCCCATTCGACATCTTCAAAAATTGCATCCGCTTCCGCAGAAACATTATGCCACGAAACAGATCTGATAATATCAACGTCCTGCGCATGCAGAAGAGCATCGAAAATACTCAAAGTATTCGTCGCACACCAATAATCGTCCGAATCTAAAAAGAAAACATAATCCCCCCCCGGCATATTTCAATCCGGTATTGCGAGCAGCTCCTTGTCGTTTGTTTTCATCATGACGAAACAATTTCAATATATGAGATGTACAGCACGGATTATACGCCATATAGTCAGAAAGGACTTCGGACGAAACTTTTTTTATATTTTCAGTCGAGGCATCATCCACCACAATAATTTCATATTCACTTTTAGGAAAATCCTGCAAGAGAAGACTATGCAGGCAGACTTTAAGATATTCAGAATTATTATACGTCGGAATTATTATCGAAAATTTCATACTCATTCGGCTGTCAAATGTTCTATAAATTCTATATAATTCTTTTTCATTACATCAAATGTAAAACACCGGAAAGCCTTTTCAGCCGCAGCATTCCTCATTCGGATTCTTAAACTTTCATCTTCAATAAGTTTTGAAATCCGTTCGACAAAGGCTTCTACATCATCCCTCGGAACCAAATAACCGTTCACAGCATCATCAACGAGTGCATCCGTAATTCCTTCGAGTCTTGTTATAACGGGAACGACAGAGTTTATCATCGCCTCTGCTATCACAAGTCCAAAAGCATCAATATGTGTCGGATAAACAAATATGTCCATATTACTCAGTTTCCGATACACCTCATCACCCGATATACGCCCGGAAAAATCTACAACACCATTCTTGATTTCATCCTGTAAAGCGCATTCCAATTCTCTGCGAAGTATTCCCTCTCCGATAAATGTGAAATGGAATTCATGCCCCTTTTCTAAAAGACGATGTATGATATCCGGTAATATTCTCACCCCTTTATGTTCAAAAAGCACCCCTACAAACGCCAACCGGACAACAGGATGACTTTTCGAGACATCTCCTTTGGGCGGTTCCACTCCATGCGGAATGGTTACGACACGGTTCCGATATTTTTGTTTTGTATATATATCAAAATATTCCTTCAAAGCCGGTGTCGGCGCAATCCAACGATCGACATACTTTCCATTGATAGAAGCCACTCTATAAAAATCGGATGTGTCGTTATGTAATATATGGACGACCTTACATTTTTTCGATAACAACGGCAATACATATTGGGTGGTAGCGTTGTAATTATTTATGATAACGTCCGGAGCAAATTTCCGCAAAAGAGAAACAAGAGAACTGTATCTTTTCAATTTGTGACAATCGCCCAACGCGATATATTTAACTTTTCGCGTTCTCGTCAAACTATCCAATAAAGGATTCGTTTTCGAAGGATGTGTCGTTATCACCCATATTTCATTATCGACACCATCAGTCAATATTTCCGTTAAAGTACAGACATATTTCGTCAGTCCACCTCCGGGGGAAATCTGAGATACTGTAATCGCTATTCTCATTGAAGGGTTAATTTATCGTATTACTATCTCTATATCTGATTATCTTCGCAGGATTGCCTGCGACAATAGCATTGACAGGAACATCTTTAACAACGACCGAACCGGCTGCAATAATCGCATTATCTCCAATCTTAATATCCCCTATGCAAATCACATTCACTCCAAAATCGACATTGTTTCCAATCACCGGTTTCTCTTCATGCCTATTTCTACTTTTGACTCCGATAGTGGTAAGATTTCGAATAATGCAACCATATCCAATCGATTTAGCCGCAACATGAGTTGCATTTGCATGCTCAAAATAAATTCCGCCTCCTGCAATATCGTTATCGTCCAATGCTATTGCCAACTGGGAATCAGGAGGGCACATTCTTCTTATTAAATTAACTTTGGGCTGCGTACGGAAATAAAATAAATTTCTGAATTGCGGTTTGAATAGGAGTAAAAATACAAGTTGCTTTATTTTCGGCCAATAGATATTGACTCCGACTTCCCGACACCACCGGTCGATATCAAGATCGATCAATGCCCGTCTGCTTGACAAGACATAGCATATTAGTTGCGGACAGTACAATAGATATCCCAATATCAACTTTATTTTCAATATCATAAATCACTATAAATTTGATTTCAAAAAATCCAGACTATCCTCTTTCCACTCCGCTTTTGTTTGATTTACTGTATTCCAATCTATTGGAGTTATAAACTCCGGCAATTGATCCTCGTCTTTCAACAATCTCTCCATTAAACCGAAACGAGATAGTAACGATACAAAACGATCAGTTCCCCGAAATTCACTAACCAAAGAATAAAAATTCTTATTATTAATAATTGAAAAGACAGTACCATGAAATGAATTCGTAATCACAAAAGATGCATCGCGGAATAACGCTAACCAGCATTCTACCGAAAAAGAGACTTCCTGCTCCGATGTACAAAAGATCAGTTGGAGATGATTTCTATCTGCAAATGCCTGTATCGCCTCTTTTTGTTTTATATCCATATCCAACAAATATGCCAATAAATATGAATTCCCATGATTCGGTATTTCTCTACAAATCTCCATATAATCCTCCTTTTCAAGCAACAAGGTCGGATCAAGGACTCCCTTTGCCTTTACTTTCAAATATTTATTGCAAAGGAGAACGCCAGAATCTTCCCGAGTTGAAATCGCGGTAAATAATTGAGCGTATTTTGAGCATTCCGAAGTTAATTCTTTGGAATATTCCCAATTATCCGTTCCAAACGATGCCGCATAAGCAATTTTCGGACCATGGAATTTTTCCGCAAATCGTAAGTACAAATCAGGTTGAAGAGATGGTGGATTAAATGCTCCTCGCCATACTTGATCGCTACCGACAATAAGAGCTTCCATACCATACTTTTTTAATATCGATGATTTATAGTTAAATACCCGTTCCGTCAAATTCATATATTTATTCATAAACAAAGCAAACTCCGGTTTTCGACGGATATGCGGATAAGGGAAGAAATGACGAGAACGGCGCAGTGTAAGATAGTACACCAATGTTTTCATCTGGGCTAAGCAATAACGCTTCATTGTCATTCTATTAGGAAGATAATCTATTGTTATCGGTTCATGCCCCATGCGACGGAGCACCTCCTGTAAAGCAAAAGCTTGCAATGTTCCTCCGTAATTATGCAATAACTGATGTGTAACGATTCCTATTTTCATAAACAATTCATTTCCTGAATTTATCCCCAATTCTATTTCAATATATTTCGAACACGCATTATCGTATCCTCGCCGACAATGCCCACAATAGCATCCTTCACGATCTGTTTGACCGGCTTAGGTTCACATTCCAAGTTCAGCATGATTTCGATTGCATCGCTTTCGTCCTTGGGATCGGTAAACACCTCAAACAAAATCGGATGAGATTGCGGTTCGTCAGTAATAAACTGCTGATACACATCAAAAAAGTCTTTCTTATTGGATGCTGTCAAATATTTAAAACCGAGATCTTCTGCATAATGCCGAACTAATCGGGGCGATTTATCTCCATAATGTCCGGCAGCAGCAATAAACGGCTCGGCATCTTCTCCAAATGCATGTCCCGGATGTCCATAATTGGTAAATTCCGTTCCCCGACCATTATTTATCAACATAATTCGCAAATTCTTTCCCACATGACGGTTCGCGATCGAATTCAGATCGTAAAAAAACGCAAGGTCGCCCAATATTCCGAAAAAGATTTTCTCTGGGGCTGCCAATGAAGCACCTAACAAAGTAGACATAATGCCGTCAATGCCAAAACCTCCGACATTGCAACTCGATTCGACAGAATCCGGTAATCTAAAAAAATTCCACGAACGCAAGGTATTCAAAATCCCCAAATGCAGTCTCGACCCCATCGGCAGTTTTCCTGCCATTTGTTGTGCGATCCAAATGTTTCCGAACGGTAAATCCGGAATTAAATTATAAATACGTCGATACTCATCCATACAAGTCGCCAAATAGCTCGACGGCAATGTCTCCCCAGTCTCATAGTGCGAAAAAAATTCCTTTACCGGCATCTCAAACACATAACGTAATTGCCTGAAAAAATCTTTGACCTCCCCGTCTTCCGCCACTCTCCAAATTTCTTTCGGATGTATCGCCAATCCATAGTAATCGCCGGAGATTTCACCAAGGTGAATCAGCAAATCAACCTCGCGGATAGGATTATGGACATTCTGTGCACAAATCAGGGCCTGTTGCACCTTATATTTTCCATAATAGCCGCTTGTATGATCGCAGAAGCAAACGGCATCATGAAGTTCGCAAAAGCGATCGATAGACAACGTCTCCTCTTCTGTAAAATTTCTATGCGAACCGATAAATATAGCGACCTTCTCTTTACCTGTCAAATCCGGAAACTTATCAGCCTGCATAATCCGATTGACAACCCGAACATTCGGTAATTCCCGAACGCCAAAATTTCTACTATAAGTCGTTGTATAGTTGATCAGTACCGGTCCGCCTCCACCGTGCGTCAGTTCCAAAAGTGCCCTATTCACATTTACATTACATAGCCATGCGTCCTCATCGGTCGTTACCACAGGAATCTCTACACTCATCTTCACTATATCGTTCGGAGTCCTGCGCCGATCTATATTCTGAGCTACTAAATGACCGATATTCTTAACACCTTGGTTCGCAGTCAAAGCTATAACAGGAAGTTTTCTGTAAAAAGCCTCCGTAAGCCCCGGCATATAATTTCTCGAAGCCGTAGCTCCGGTACAAGTTATCACAACCGGTTCTCCCGATTCCGATGCCATTCCACATGCCATATATGCAGCAGAACGCTCATCGACCGATGAATACATTTCAAAAAATGGGTCTTGTTGCATACTCGCAACCAATGACAAATTCGTTGTTCCCGGAGACGCAACAACTTTCCGAATGCCAAAAGCCTTTAACAAAGCCATGATTATTTGAGGTCCCCGCTCGTCTGTGTAATATTTTTTCATAATCTGTTATTTTATTTATACATGTGTCTGGAATTTCCGGTTTTCCCTTCATTACAGGCAATTATCTGACCGGAAATACACGAAGAAGCATCGCTAATCAGAAAAGCGGCGACCTCAGCAACTTCTTCGGGTAAGTACACCCGGTTATTCGGATTTGCCGCACAATATAAATTCTCATCTTTCTTATACCCTGTCATGTCGGATGTGGTAATACCCGGAGCGACAGCGTTAATACGGATTCCCTCCTTTATCAGTTTAGGCGCCAATCCTTTAACAAGGCTATTAATCGCAGCCTTTGTCAAACCATACGGAATATCATCCGCCTGTTCTCCTCTTTCACTGGATATGAAAAGGACTGAGCCATTCCGTGTTTGATTCCGTTTGAATATTTCGATAAATTTCTGTGTCAAGAAATAGCCACCCCGCAGATTCGTATGAATCTGTTTATCAAATTGTTCTATCGAAACATTCTCAATAGTCCACTCATGTAACGAAATTCCGGCATTGTTAATCAATACATTGACACCTCCTAACATTTTATCGGCTTTCTCCATGAACACTCCGGCAGAAGACGCATCACACACATCAAAAACCAAATACCGGCAACCCAATTCGTCCGCAACCGATTTGAGCGTGTTTTCCGTCCGCCCGGTAATAAGGACATTCGCACCTTCCGCCACAAATTTTTCCGCCATAGCCTTGCCAAGACCTCGACCTCCGCCCGTTATAATAATATTCTTACCTGCCAATTTATCTGATGGCGTAAGATAGGATATAGATGCATGAACAGACATCGTAGGAGTTCCATTAAATATATACCGTAATCCTCTTCTTATGTAAGTTGTGAATGACATGATTGATTTACTTATTCGTTAATATGGATATTTTACGTCTTAACTTCATCAGCACTGTTTTTCGTTCATTACGATCCAAGCCTCCGAAATAAATGCAAGCCAAAGTCGTAATGAAACTCCCCACCGTCAAGAATATAAACCGAAAAACAGAAGGAGCCATGTTCATAGAAATAACAGTCGGAACGATTACAGACAGAACCGTTACAATCAATATGGGATATATCACGTTACGGACAAACAGCATAACCTTAAATCCCAACAACTTCCGCATAAACAGCAATCGGATCCAATCCAATATTCCATATATTACTATATATATAACATATGTTGTAAATGCAGGAAACCCCAATTTATAGGCAATCCAAGTCAAAGGAAAAACAAGACATCCGACAAGCGTAACTACTATCTGATAATTACGAATATTTCCTGTCGCCATAATTGCAGTAAAACCGGTATTCCCCAAAAGTACCATAGCAGTGCCTATCAATGATAACTGCAAAAACAAAGGGGCAAATTCCGGAACATTCCCTAACCATAGTTTCAATAAGGTATTCGCTTCAAATTCAATCGGGATAAGAAAAAGCAACAGCAAGAAAAAAGAGAATTTAGCGCCCCTGCAAATTAAAGAGAACATATATTCTTTATTTCCTGATGCATAAGATTTTGTTATTTGCGGAGAAATCGCCGTGGTAAAATTATTGACAAATTGCATAACGGCAGCTTCAACTTGTGTCACTATGCCTCGCGCAGCATTAAGCACTACACCAAAAAAAAGATTTATAATAATATTAACTCCTTGCGTATTGAATATGTATGCCGTATTTCCCAAAAATCCCCAACATGCATATCCCATCATTTCCTTTAATAAATTTCTATCTATTACAAACCGATATGTACACTCTTCGAATTTTCTTTTACAATAAATACCATATATTATTCGCAATATCAGCGCGATAAGGAACAACAAGATTGAATATACAATCAATTTGTCAAACGGCGAAAAGTATAGTGCGACAACAAACCCCAACTTCATTACTACTTCCAAAATGCCTATATAAGCAAACACCTTCATGTGTTCATGAGCTATGATACAGGCATTATATGGAACACTTATCAGTCCGGTAATAAATGTTAGAATCGCAAATTGTAATACCCAGTGGGCTGCATACATTCGGTCTGGCGGAATATTAAGTTTGGAATTCAAGAACCACAAACCGCCAATCTCAGCCATTACAAAAACAAAGGCAGACAGCCCCAACTGAATACTAACACTCGTTGAAAATATATTTTTCAATTTTTCGAGATTTCCTTCTCCCAGACCATAAGTAATAAAACGACTTATCGCACCAGACAAGGACCCGGAAAATATCGAAAACATCGATATCGTTCCTCCTACGACATTATAAATACCGAAATTATCTACACCTAATGTATTTAATACGACTCTGCTGGTATATAAACTTATTACCATCGTAAAAAGAGTGCGTATATATAATAAAATGGTATTTTTCGCGATTCTTTGATTTTTCTGAGTATTTGTTTCCATTACCTGCGTATAACCCAGACGACAGACCTCAAATTCTATTTATATAATCCCCCCGAAAATAAGCCAACACCTATTCCTTACTACCGTAATAACCGTTGCTATAATATTGATAGTGATAACCATAGCGATGATATCCGTACTTGCCGGAGGTGTAGCTACTGCCGTTGAGAATGACTGCCATATTGGAGAAACGGTTTGCCTTATACAGTTCTTCCACATCGGGCAGCATACGGCGATCCATCAATCCTTCGCGAATGACAAATATCGTCAGGTCGGCATATTTCCCGATAATCGAAGCATCGGCTACCAAATCGACGGGCGGACAGTCGATGAAAATATAGTCGTATTCTGCCCGCAGATCGTGCAACAGGGTTTCCAACCTGCCGTCGAGCAACAGTTCTGCCGGATTGGGCGGGATGGCTCCCACCGGTATCACATCCAGACAAGGATGTATCTCACCCCGTACAATAAAGGAAGCGATCGAATCGGATTGTCCGCTCAGATAGGAAGAGATACCGATCTTCGGCGAATTGACGTAACAGCTCAATGAGGCTTTTCGCATATCCAGGTCGAGAACGATAACCCGTTTGCCTTTTAATGCCATGGTCATCGCCAGATTGATGGAGGTAAAGGTCTTGCCCGATCCCGGATTGAACGATGTAAACATGGCGACCTTACAGCCATCGCCTTTGCCTTGCATAAAGTCGAAATTGGTGCGGACGATACGGAATGCCTCGTTCACGGCATTGTGCCCCTTGCTTTCGACTACTAATTTGGTTTCTCTCGGTTTGTCGGCAATGTCTTTCCTCAATGCTCCGCCTTTCTTCCGGCGAAGTCCGACCAACGGTATTTCGCCCAAGAACGGTATCGTGAGTATGGAAAGGTCTTTCCGTCCCCGTACAGTGGTGTTCAACATCTCGCGCAGGAACAGGATAACGGCAGGCAGTACGATGCCGATAATCAACGCGGCAACCAGAATCAACGATTTTTGAGGCGATATGGGCACATTGCGGCCTCGTGCCGGCGAAATGACACGGGTATTGCTTACGGTAATGGCGCTCGACAATTCGTTTTCTTCGCGTTTCTGCAACAAATAGAGATAAAGTGCTTCCTTGATTTTTTGCTGCCGTTCGATAGAAAGCAGATGTTTTTCTTGCTCGGAGCTGAACGATATCCGGCGCATAATCTGCGATTCCTGTTCCTCGATGCGGGCTACTTGTAGTTCAAGTGTCACGATCAGGTTATCGACCGAGCGATGTATGGCTTGCCGCATTGCGTCCAGCGAGTGGTTGAGGTCTATCACCATCGGGTTATTTTCACTGCTGTTTGCCAACAACTTGTCCCGTTGCATCAACAGCATGTTGTATTCGCCGATTTGTCCTTCGAGATTGCTTTCTTTCAGCCCTGTATTGACAGGGAGCAACGACAACGCCTTGCTTTGGTCGGAGAGGTATTCTTTGATGTACCGGGCTAAGGCGAGCTGACTATTGACTTCGAACGATTGCGATGCATACTTACCGCTTTCGCTCAGCACCGCGGCTGCGGCACTTTGCGGATCGATGATCTTGTGTTCGCTTTTATATTGCTCGATATCGGTGTCGATGCCTCCCAATTCTTTCTCGATGATTTCCAAACGCTCGTTGATGAAACGCGACGTATTTACCGCCGCTTTGTTCTTGAACAGTACCTGTTCCTGCTCATAAACATCGATCAAGGTATTGAGTATGTCTTCTGCCCGCTGGGTCGATACATCCGATACGGTAAGTTGCACGATGGTGGTCTGCTTGCCGAGCAATGCGGCTGTCAAACGTGCGGCATATCCGCCGGCTACGCTTTCCAACGGTTGCCGGACAACGTGTATTTCCGACGCGAAATTGTCGTTATAATAGAGCGTGGGAGAAACCACGACTCTCCCGACCGGCGTAAGCAACGTGTCGGAAAGGGCTCCTTCGACAATTGTCCGTTCCGGAACTTCTGCTCCGTTCCGGGCAAAACGGCTCAAACGTACGGTCATCCCCGGACGCCGTTCGATATAGAACGAAAAACTTTGCGAATCGTTGGTATCGGGGAAAGCGACTGTCAAAGGCGATCTTGTGTACAGGTCTTCGTCCAGAAAGAGGTGATCAAAATAGTATGAGGTATGCAGATTCAACCGGCGTACGACCTCGTTCATAATCAACGGGGAACCGAATATTTCGATTTCATTGTTGATGTTCATGTTTACGTTCAGCATCTCCAAATCCTTGAACGCACTCAATTCCCCGATCGTATTGCCTTTGCCATCGTCTTTGATCATAATAGAGGCACTGCGCGTATATATTTTAGGTGTGGAGGCTATATACAGCACAGCGGCACTGATGCAGAGTGCTACCGAAACGATAAACCACCACCAATGATCCCGACATAAATTCCACAAATCGCTCAATTGAATACCGTTATCATTATTGGGGTTCACTTGCCCTTTTTCGAGTTCTATCATAAGTCCGTACTATTTAATCAAAAAAAATTATCTCAATAATAAACGCTGCGCCTATTTAAAAATCAGCATCGCCAGTGTCATCAGGAACGAGGCGATGGAGATCCACATACTTACCGATTTCATGTTGTTCTCGTTGATCGTCGATTGTCCCGCACGCACGGCATTCGGTTCTACATACACCACATCGTTCTGTTGCAGGTAATATGCCGGGGAGGTGAACAGCGACACATCGCG
>UPYI01000006.1 GCA_900538555.1 uncultured Porphyromonadaceae bacterium | reverse complement strand
GCTTCTCGAAAAACATCCGGTCGATTTCTTCTTCTTGGAACGAGAGAATACGGATGGCTATACTGCCGATCTGGTAATGACCGACACCGACAAAATTGCCGTTGAAGTCGTAGACCGAAACCACATCGCCCTCTTCGGGTTCTTTCTCGAATCGGTGAATTGCACCCGAAAATACCCACGGGTGGAACCGGCGGAATGAATCTTCCTTTCCCGGTTTTAAAGATACTTTTATATATTTCATGATTTATCGGATTGCTATTTGAACAGGCGGATAATGTCGTTTCCGTTGGCAAAGATCAGCAGAGCCAACAAAAGGAACATGCCGACCACTTGGGCGTTTTCCAAAAATTTATCGCTGGGTTTGCGCCGCGTGATTACTTCATAGAGCAGGAACAGTACGTGTCCTCCGTCTAATGCTGGTATAGGCAGGATGTTCATGAATGCCAATATGATAGACAGGAATGCCGTCATATTCCAGAATGCCTCCCAGTCCCATACCGAAGGGAATATGTTGCCGATGGCGATGAACCCGCCCAGACTTTGAGCCCCCTCTTTGGTGAATACATATTTTATACTGCTTACGTAGTTGCTCAATCGGTTTACACCCATTTCGATGCCTTGCGGTATGGAGGCGAAGAACCCGTATTGTTGCGTTACCAATTCGTAGCTTTCGGCGATCGGTGCAATGCTGATGCCTATCTTCCCTTGTGCGTCGGTATGCACAGTCGTCTCCAATCTCTCGCCGTTTCGTATGAATTCGACCGAGACAGTCGTATCTTTTTTCTGTGCCAACGTTTCGTGCAGTTCGCGTAGCGACGGAACTTGTATCCGGTCGATGCCGACGATGCGGTCGCCTTTTTGCATGCCTGCGACGGCCGCTCCTTGACCGGATGTCGTTTCATGGATCACATTGGGTATGCGGTATGTGGCGAACTGGGTGTTTTCTTCGATCAGTTGGAGCATGAAGTTTTCGGGGATCGCGATGCTCACCGTATCGGTCCCGTTGCGCAAAACCTGTACTTCGTGCGCTCCGGTAATGGCTTCCAATGCATCTGCCGACATGTATTCCAACGGTTTTCCGTCGGCGTTCAACGGAATGTCTCCGTTTTGAAATCCGGCGCGGATTGCGGTCTGGCAATATTCCATTCCGGCATAAGCATTTTTGAACGGCAGGTAGGTCGTACCCCAATGAAAGGCGATCGCGGCATAGATGATGATGGCGAGGATGAAGTTGAACATGACACCTCCGACCATGATCAGCAGCCGTTGCCAAGCCGGTTTGCTGCGGAACTCCCACGGTTGTGCGGGCTGTTTCATCTGTTCCGTGTCCATCGACTCGTCGATCATGCCCGATATTTTGCAATAGCCGCCTAAGGGCAACCAGCCGATACCGTATTCTGTTTCGCTGTTTTTGGGTTTATACTTGAACAAGGTGAACCACGGGTTGAAGAACAGATAGAATTTCTCGACTCTTACTTTGAAGAGCTTGGAGAAAATGAAATGTCCGAACTCGTGTACGAGCACCAGTATAGACAGGCTTAATAATAGTTGTGCGGTTTTGATTAAAACTGTTTCCATAATAAATTCTTAGCATACAGTCGGCAACGAGGCTATATATTGCTCTGCGTAGCGTCTGGCTTCTTCGTTTGTATTGACATAATCTTCGTAAGCGGGCGAAGCCGTTACTTTGATCCGGTTCATGGTTTCGGCGATTGTTTCGGCGATTTGCGGATAGGAGATCCGGTCGTGCAGGAACGCATCGACGGCGATTTCGTTTGCCGCATTCAGAATGCAAGGCATAGTGCCGCCCGTATGTATGGCGTCGAACGCATATTTCAGCAACGGGAACCGTTCCATGTCGGGACGTTCGAATGTCAATTGTGCGTAATCGTCGATTGTCATTTTGCGCGTCTGGCATTTCATGCGGTCCGGAAACGACAGGGCATACCGTATCGGCATTCTCATATCCTGCAACCCCAACTGGGCTTTGACCGTTCCATCCTCGAATTGCACCATCGAGTGCACGATGGATTGCGGGTGTACGGCAATTTCGATCTGTTCGGGCGAAACGTCGAACAACCATTTGGCTTCGATCATTTCGAACCCTTTGTTCATCATGGTCGCCGAGTCGATCGTGATTTTATTGCCCATGTGCCACTTCGGATGTTTCAGCGCATCGTTTTTGGTGACGCTTTTCATCTGTTCGGCGGTGAAATTCCGGAACGGACCGCCCGAAGCCGTCAGTATGATTTTTTCGATCGGGTTGGAATATTCGCCTACTAAACATTGGAATATGGCTGAATGTTCCGAATCGACGGGAATGATAGGGGCGTGATATTCCAATGCCAGTCTTTTTATCAGGTCGCCGGCTACGACCAATGTCTCTTTGTTGGCAAGCGCAATGGTCTTGCGGGCTTCTATCGCCCGTATGGTGGGAAGCAGACCGGCATAACCGACCATTGCCGTTACTACGATGTCGATCGGCGAAGCCGTTACGATTTGGGCAATGGCATCGTCGCCGGTGTACACTTTTATCGGCAGGTCAGCCAAAGCGTCTTGCAGTTTCGGATAATGAGCTTTGTTGGCAATGATTACCGTGTCGGGCATAAAACGCCGGGCTTGTTCGATCAGGGCGTCTACCTGATTGTTCGCTACCAGAACATATACCTCGAAGAGATCGGGATGTTCGGCTACGACATCTAATGTTTGAGTACCTATTGAGCCGGTGGAACCTAATATGGCAAGTTGCTTTTTCATATAGGAATCGGTCGATTTGTGTTTTGTGTATAGTTTGTGAGGCGGAACTGCGGTCAGAACAGGATATATTCTTCCGGGTCCAAAGGCTTTCCGTTACGCCATAATTGAAATTCTGCTAATTTGTCGTTTGCGGCTTGCTGTACTTTCTGCCGGTCTATGCGGGCGATCCGTTCTCCGGCAACTACGTGGTCGCCGACCTGTTTCAGCAGCCCGGTGTTGTTCCGGTAGATCGAGACGTACATGTCGTCATGCTGAACTACGGCTACATATCCGTGGTTCAAGGTGTAATAAGCCGCTATGATTGTACCGTCCGATACGGCGGAAACCGTCGCGCTGTTTGCGGTCTGTATGCCGACTCCGAAAAATTCTTCATTGGGATTGAATTTCTGTTTCAACACTCCGTTTACCGGAGCGTGGAACAGCACCGATTTCGATGCTTGTACATTGTCGAGAACGTTCAGCGTATATTTTTCCTCTTGCTCGTATTGTTCGATAAATTGTTTTTCACGTTCGCTGCTCGATATAAGGGCATCCAGCGACATGCTCCATACGCTGTCGGTTCCTACGTAGGGAATCGAGTCGATTTCGATTTTGCCCAAAAGGATATTGGACATATTTTGCAGGTAGCTGTCTTTGATTGCCACTTCTTCCGCCAAAGAATCGAGACGGAGAATATTATCCACCATTTCAGCCCGGTCTTTCGATTGCAGATAACCCGGGAGCAGGTATTTGACCGGAGTCCCGATCATGATAGCGGCTATTAACGAAATAAACAGAATACACCCGATAATGACACTGACCGTAGCTCCGGTACGGGAAAACCGTATGGTCCAAACTTCTTCGAGGGTATTCTCGTTGAAAAACGAGAACTTATAGCGGGGATGAGGTTTGACTATTTGTTTTTTATCTTTTTTCTTGAACATATACATCTTTGTCGGCAGGTATTTACACTACCTGCATATTTCTGCAAAAATAGTAAATAATACCCACAAACCGTATCGCGTTTTAATTTTTTAGTGATTATATCTCTTTCAAAAGTGATATTTAAAAGAAAACCGGTTGAACACAATTATATGACCTTTGTTTATTCATTAAATCGGCACGAGTACAAGGTCGGTAAAAAAGAAATGAGTATGAATCAAAACTAAAAAGATTTCGAAATGAAAACAAGGCTTTTATTTTGTTCCGGGATGTTGGCGACAATTTTCTTCTGCTGTCCGGGTAGTGCGTTTGCTCAGGATGTGGTTGTCGAAGAGGTGGATGTGGTGGAGTATGTTCCCGGTAAAGTTCGTTATTACTCCGATAGTTTCAAGAACAATTGGTATGTATCGGCTGGTGCGGGAGCACAGACATTCTTGTCGGAACGTTCGGGCAATGCCATGTACACGTTGGCAATGGATGTGGCTGTCGGCAAATGGCTTTCTCCTTATCTCGGACTTCGCCTGTCGGCTGTCGGTGGCGCTTTGCATTACGGGTATCCGTTGGAAGAGAATAAGATGAGCCACATGCGTTATGCCGGAGTCTACATGGATTTGATGTGGGATTTGTTCAATACGTTCGGCGGGTATAACGAACGGCGTGTATTTACCATCATCCCGTTTGCCGGAGCCGGCGGTATATATGCGTTTCATAATACGACATACAACAGACGTACTTACGCTTTTCCGGCTACGGCAGGTCTGAAACTCAACTTCCGCTTGTCGCACTATGTCGATCTGTTCTTGGAGGGACGTGGCGTATTGGTCGGAGAACAATTCAATGGCGTTATGCTCGGCAAACAGGTAGAGGCTGTGATCTCGGCGATCGGCGGTATTACCGTGAAATTGGGGCGTGACCGGTTTAAGGCATATAATGCGGCTGCCGATCAGGCTGCAATCGAGAGCCTGAACATGCAGACGAATATGTTGCGTGCGGCATTGGTGGAATCGGAATCCCAGTTGGCGGCTACTCAGGCTGCGCTCGATAGCGCACAGGCACAAGTGGTCGTAGAGGAGGTATTTATCGAACAGCCGGTTTGTACGCAGGATATTACCAGTGTGGTGCGTTTTGCTTTCGATAGCGCGAATGTGACGAATGAAGAGATGGTCAATGTCTACAACGTGGCTCAATGGCTGAAAAAGAATCCGTGCTGCAATATCGAAGTGGTCGGTTATGCCGACAAGGAAACCGGATCGCCCGCATACAACAAACAGTTGAGTGAGCGTCGGGCAGCCGCCGTGATCGAAATTCTGACGAAAAAATACAATATCGATCCCTGCCGCATAACGTTGGTGGCAAATGGCAGCGAAACGCAATTATATCCCGATAATAACCGTTGGAACCGTATCGTCGTTTTCACCGGAAAAATGAATAAATAGATTGTTTAGGTTAGTTGTTTACGGTTTGTTATAATGGAGGGGGTTGTATCGAAACTAAGTTTTCGATGCAACCCTTTTTAAGTAATGACTAAGCGCACACGGCATCGAGGTTGGGGGGGGGCTACTGCCGGGACGGATTGATCCGAATTCCGATGATAACACAGCGATAAGGTATGATGACAGACTGTCTTTGTATATGTCCGGATTGGTTAAGACGCTATTGCGGAAAGCCGGAGTATTGATCCTCACGGTCCGTCAGGCGGGATATTACGTTTTAGTAAACCTGTCTTTTGGATCGGAAATATATATAGACAAATGGGGTAGCCCTGATGGTAAGGCTACCCCACGTCCCAATTAATCAACATCAGATTATGCCATCTACATGGACTTTAATCCGATTTCTAAACCAGAAAAGTATAGCCTCACGGCTACGAAGCTCCTGTAAGGAAACAGGAGTTTATCGTTGTTATTTGTTCGGATATAATGTCGCCGTTCCTATATAGGAATCGTTTTCAAACTCGATGCTGTAACTACCGCTTTCGAAAGGAATATCTATGATCAGACTTCCTTCGGTATCGGTATTGCTTTCGCCCATATAGATCAGTTGTCCCGACGAATGGGTAACGGTTATATTAACGATTCCGCCGTCGGTATTGAAATCGACTTCGATCGCTCCTTCCGAATAGGTTGCCCGACGTACCGGAATCCGGTGTTTGACCGGCATAGAGATCATGCTATATTTAATATCGATGTCCGCTTTTTGGTTGGGGGCAGTATCGCTGGGTGGGGTGATCGGTTTGGGACCGTTTCCACTTCCGGTGCCACTACCGTTTCCTCCCCCTGTACCGCTTCCGTTATCATCTGCAAAAACATTGAGCGTTCCCAGTGCCAGTCCGATAGATAATAAAATGGTTAAAATCTTTTTCATGTTTTTTGTCTTAGTTACAATGGTTATGATGCAGGTCGGGCGCAGGGATATCGAGTGTGTTCGAATGGCTATGCCGAGAAGCATTTGTTTCTGCAAAGATAAGGCATATTGTTGCGATATATTACCATTTCTTCTTAGAAATCCACATGATAGATTGTTTTGTAAATATAAGATTGTCAGCGAATAACGTATTAAAAATCTAATACCGTTTTGTCCTTTCGGTTCATGTCGTTGTATATGTCTGAAAATTAATCGTATATATTACAGTCGGATAAACTCGAAAAAGGGCGTATCAACAATCCTTTTCATCTTCTTGCCGGGGGCTTTTCTTGCAGTTTTGGAGGAACGTCTCCAAATTCATATCGTTCGACAGTTTCAGCTTGGTTCGAAGTTTGGAACGTTTGGTATAGATGCTGTCGCCGTTCGAATGGTTGAACAGGAGCCGGATTTGTTGTGTGGAGAAGTTCAGTCTGATCATACAACACAGGTTCAGCTCCTCTTGGCTCAAATCCGGATATTGTTCGCGCAATACATCTACGATGCCGTCGCAATAGAGGTTTGTCACATCTTGCAGATCGCTGAATGCGGTATGGGATGATTTCGACATGATCTTGAAATATTCCCTGCACTTGGAATAAAACTTGTCCTTGTTGTGTTCGTAGGTTTGGGTCAGATCCATGATTTGTTGCAGGCTTTGCAATTGGTTGCCCAACGCTTGGATAAATCGTTGTGTCTGTTCATCTTTATCGACGAACTTTTGTTCAAGTTGCTGGCAGTGTTGTTGTAGTTGGGCATAGTTTTGTTCTGTCGCATCTTTGAAACTGAGTATCTCGTTGATCTCGGCTTTGCGTTTGCGGTAATTGACCCATGCGAGCCCTCCGATCAGCAGGGCGGACAAGATAAAAATGATGCATGTGCCGATGAACCGGAGCTGTAACATCCGGTACGATTGCTCGACGCTTCGTACTTGAAATTTCATTTCCAGCTCTTGGAAAAGATTCCCACGTTCGGCTTGATACAGATTATCGATAGCATCGATGTATTTCTGATAGTATTGTACCGCCGATGCCAGATCGTTTTTCCTTATGGCTATTTGTATCAGTTGTTTGTAAATGCCGGAAGCCTGTACTTCGGAATACAACGCTTTACATTCCTCTATTCTGTGCGCATAGTGGGCTGCCGAGTCCAACCGGTCTTGATTCAGATAGATTGTGCAGAGCAGAGAAAAAGAGGCGGGTGGAATGTTGCCGTTATTGAACTCCCGCGCCGATTGGTAAATCAGTTTTTTGAGTCCTTCAAGGTCGTGCCCGCCTTGGTGATAAAGATAGGATGCACGGTCGTTTTCGATTGAGAACATCAAGGTGGAATCGCATTGTTCCGATGCGATGTATTTTGCCGAATCCAAAGTTTCTAATGCCCGGTCGTACTGTTCTTGGATAAACAGGGCATTGGCTTTGGCATGATACGAATAGCCCAGATTTTTCCGATTCCCGCATGCCGTATAGCAGGCGATGGAGCGGTCGTACATCTCTATGGCTTCATCTAAACTTTTTTGGTTGTAATATATGTTGCCGATATTGGCGTATAACAATCCCTTTAAAAGGTCTTCGTCGGTATTTTCCAAAAGAGTGCCGGCATGAAGAAACGATTTGACCGCGGAATCCATGTCGTTACGGTTCTCGTAGATGCGCCCTAAATAGTAATAGGCTTTTCCGCATTCGCTGTCTGTGCCGTGTTTCCGATAAAAATCTATGGCAATCCGTATGATGCTGTCGCTTTGCAGGTCGATGCAATTTTTGTCCAGAGCTTGGGAGTACAGCAAGGCATATCGGGCTTTGTCCCGTTTGCTGCGGAACGCATGGATATCCATCGAGTCCAAAGATAGAAAGGCTTGTTGCGGATCTTGTATTAGAATTTGCTCTATCGCAGCCCATTGTATCTCGTTATTCTCTCGTTTGCATGAGAAACAGAAACACAACAAGAGCGGGAGGAGGAGATAGGAATAACGCATATTTATATTAAAATTAAGGCAAACAAAAATAGTCCCTTTCGGTTAAGAAACCAAATAAATCATGGCTTTATCGTGATGCTCTTATGTCGGGAGGAAGCCCGGTCGTTCCGGTTCGTACCGGTTAAAAACTGATGCCTATACGGATTGTAACCATGTGGCTGTCCTGTGCCGGAATCCGTTTGAACTCGTAATGATGAGCTCCTATATTCATATAAGAATAGGCGAGTATGATGTGGGTGTCGAAACGTCTGCTCATAGAGAGGTTGATGCCTAACCCCGCCGAACCGTAGAAGCCGCCTTGTGTATTGTTGTGCGGGAGTTTGTTGATGGAATATCCGGCACGGCCCTCCACAAACAGGAGCGAATTCTGCGGCAGGATATTGTATCGGCACAAGGCATAGATAGGAACGAACAACTGGTCTTTTTGGAAAGAGGGATGTATCCCTACACCGACTCCCAGACATTTCAGCATAGCGTGCCGGTATCCGGCAAACAGGTCGATGTCGATCGTTGAGTTTTCAGTTCCCGAAAGATCTATCGACGCGCCGATCTCCGCACCCCAAGTGAACGGTCGTACATATTCTCTGGGGGCAGGCGCAAACAGGCTGCTCCGCTTCATCGTGCGTTGGGGATTCTCTGCGTTTTGTGGCTCCTCTGCATAAGTGAGCGGAGTTGATAGAACGATGAGAATAATTCCGATAAGGATCGGATAGAAGTGTCTCATAAACCGATAGGTGTTTGGATCGTATTATTGGCTACGAAGATATGTTTTTTTAGTATAAGTTTTAAACGTTTTTCGATAAAACATTCGTTAATAAATGCAGATATTTTATATTTTTCAATATTGAGACAATTTTAATAATATAATAATTATATTTTCGACCTGTCTGTGGAATGGATTGTAAAAAACTTCTATCTTTGCGCTATGCGCGAATATAGGATGCGGCTCGGCATAATCCAAACATGAAACTTTGTTTCCCGTTTGCTTCTGTTCTCGCTTTTCTATCTTTGGATAAGATAGGGTGCGGCATCTCGATGTTGCCATTCAAATCCGTTTGATCTCTCTGTTTTCGATTTGCGCTATCGTCGAATCCCGATCCCGATTTAGTCGGGTGGGGGATGGTCGCCCGATATGATATCTGTATTAAAAAAATAGCTGATGAAAAGATTCGTATTTTGTTTTTTCCTTATGGGGATGGTGGTACAAGGCTGTTTCGCACAGTTTTTACCTGCCGGAGAAAAACCGGTAACTTTGAAGACTTCTACGGGCGATATTTATGGTAAGATGTGCCTGCCTGCCGTGTCCGATACCTATCCGGTCGTGTTGCTGATTTCCGGTTCGGGTCCGACCGATATGGATGGAAATTCAGCCGTAGGCGGCGACAATAACTCTTTGAAATATCTGGCAGAAGGTTTGGCGAATGAAGGAATCGCTTCGTTGCGCTTCGATAAGCGAGGAATTGCCACAAGCCGGAATGCCGGAAAGAATGAAGCCGATTTGCGTTTCGACGATTATGTGGACGATGTACGGGCGTGGGTCGATTTTCTGGCGAATGACAAGCGGGTAACCGGAATTTATATTGCCGGGCATAGCGAAGGTTCGTTGGTCGGTATGGTTGCGGCTCGGAACAACAAAAAAGTGAAAGGCTTTATTTCGATTGCCGGAGCCGGACGACCGGCGGATGAACTGATCGAAGAACAATTCTCCGGACATCCGAAAATGGTACGGGAAATCATCGGGAGCATCAACCGCGATTTAAAGGCGGGGCGACTGGTCGAGAATGTGCCGATGGGATTCGAGGCGTTGTTCCGTCATTCGGTGCAACCGTATATGATTTCGTGGTATAAATACGATCCGTGCGAGGTCATCAAAAAGCTGAAAATTCCGGTGTTGATCGTTCAGGGCAATACGGATATTCAGGTTTCGGTAAAAGATGCGGAAGCACTTCATCGTTCGTCCGGACACTCCCGTTATTGTCTGATCGAAAACATGAACCATGTGTTGAAAACATGCGAAACATTGAGCAAGCAGGAGCAGATGGCTTTTTATACCGATCCGTCTATCCCGAATCATCCCGATCTACTGCCGTGTATCGTGTCGTTTATCTGCGACGGTAAGTAGCTTTTGCGAATAAAAAACGAAGCGGGCAAACTCTTCGGCAAATCCGGTTGAGTTCGTCCGCTTTTCTCGTTTTCGACAATTTTTACATTATCCCAAATACGTTTTCAGCAATTTGCTGCGAGAATGTTGTCTCAGTCTTCTGATGGCTTTTTCTTTGATTTGGCGTACTCGCTCACGGGTGAGTCCGAATTTATCGCCAATCTCTTCCAATGTCATTTCTTGACACCCTATACCGAAAAACATTTTAATGATTTCGCTTTCCCTTGGGGACAATTGGTTTAATGCTCTATCGATTTCTTTGGAGAGCGATTCGTTGATTAACGAGCGGTCGGCAATCGGTGCATCGTCGTTTACAAGAACATCGAGCAGACTGTTGTCTTCTCCTTCGACAAAAGGTGCGTCCACCGAAATGTGACGACCCGATACTTTCAAGGTATCGGAAATTTTGTCTACGGGGATTTCCAATTCGTTTGCGAGTTCTTCCGGCGACGGACGGCGTTCGTTTTCCTGCTCGAATTTCGATAAGGCTTTACTGATTTTATTCAGTGAACCTACCTGGTTGAGCGGCAAGCGAACGATACGCGATTGTTCAGCCAGTGCTTGAAGGATGGATTGGCGAATCCACCATACGGCATAAGAGATGAATTTAAAACCGCGGGTTTCGTCGAACTTCTCGGCAGCCTTGATCAACCCCAGATTGCCTTCGTTGATTAAGTCGGGCAGACTGAGTCCTTGATTCTGATACTGCTTTGCAACAGATACCACAAAACGAAGATTGGCACGGGTCAGTTTTTCCAATGCCTGATGATCGCCTTTTTTGATCCGTTGTGCGAGTTCAACCTCTTCATCCACGGTTATCAAGTCTTCACGACCGATTTCCTGCAAGTACTTGTCGAGTGAAGCGCTTTCTCGGTTAGTAATCGATTTGGTAATCTTTAATTGTCTCATTTTCTATTTTTGAGATTTCGGAGTGCAAATATACAAAAATTAATAAGACGAGTATGATTGTCGGGTGTTAAATAATAATATTTATCCAAACAATTTTACTCCCTTATGTTTTATGCCCTTTTTATCTAAAAATAAAACAGTTGTCGTTGCTCTTCTGTTTCCATTTTAGAGAATGTTTTTAAATTTTAAATGAGGTATTCCGTTTTGACGGTTACAATCGGTAAGCTGGAATAACGCCGGAAGAAAAAAAGCGTAGCCGATTGATGCGATGGGCTACGCTTTCCTTAAAAGGTTAAACGGCGGGTTAATCTGCCAAATCGACTGCGTAATACATCACTTTGCCGTTGGGGTAGATACCGGTGATGAACATGACTTTCTGCGGATTGTTCGATTTGACGATCGTATCGTACAATTGCTCGACGTCGCTGACCGATTTGATCGATTTGTTGTTGATCTCCAAGATCACGAATCCGTCGCGAATGCCCGCCGATTTCAGTTTCCCGTTCTTGATACCGATCACTTGAACTCCGTAACGGACGTTCAGCTCGCGTTTATCCTTGTCGTTCAACTCTTTGAACCCGGCACCCAGACTGTCCATACCGGAAAGTTTGG
Source organism: uncultured Porphyromonadaceae bacterium (assembly GCA_900538555.1). Lineage (GTDB taxonomy): Bacteria > Bacteroidota > Bacteroidia > Bacteroidales > Barnesiellaceae > UMGS27. Next base: position 225,980 of record UPYI01000006.1, on the reverse strand, counting down.
TGACTTCGGTATTCCCCTGACTATTTTTTAACGTGAGATCTAACGTTTTAGTCTGTTTCCCACGCAAAACTTTCACTTTTATTTTATCTCCGGGGCGATACCGGCTGATCTGTTCCTGTAAACTCGAACCGTTTTTGATCTTGACGCCGTTCACTTCCGTCAATATGTCGCCTTCTTCCATACCGGCTTCCATTGCCGCACTCAGATTATTTACCTCGGCTACATATACGCCGTCCTGTACCTCGATATTTTTCTCTTTGGCTACTTCGGCGTTGATTTCCATAAACGAGATACCCAGTACGGCACGCTGCACGGCTCCGTATTGTTTCAGGTCGGTAACGACTTTACTTACGATACTCGTCGGTACGGCAAACGAATAGCCCGTATAGCTGCCTGTTTCGGAATAGATTGCCGTATTGATACCTACCAGTTCGCCGTCGGTATTGACCAATGCGCCGCCGCTGTTACCCGGATTGACTGCCGCATCGGTTTGGATGAACGATTCGATACCCATTTTTCGGGTATTGCTCAAAGCCCGGGCTTTTGCGCTCACGATACCGGCGGTAACGGTCGAAGTCAGCCCCAGCGGATTTCCCACTGCCAGTACCCATTCGCCGATTTTCAGATTGTCCGAATCTCCGAATTTGACGATCGGCAGATCGGTCGCGTCGATTTTTACCAAAGCCAGATCGGTCGAAGGATCTGTGCCGATGATTTTTCCGTTGAAACTCCGGTTGTCGTTAAGGGTGATATCCAGTTTATCGGCACCTTCTACTACGTGATTGTTGGTAACGATATATCCGTCCGAAGAAATGATTACACCCGATCCCAATCCGGTACGCGGTTGCGGGTTCATATTGCGGTTGCCGCCTTGTCCGAAGAAAAATTCGAAGAACGGGTCGTAGCCGCGGCTGCCGTTCATGTTCTTAGGCGTGGCGATCGTCTTGATACTTACGACTGCATTGACCGTGCTTTCAGCAGCTTGGGTAAAGTCGGTCTCTACTGCGGCGCGTTGTGCTACCGGTTGGAATGTCACCGGTTTCGAATATAGATCGGAGCTGTCTTCGACCGATTCCGATTGTCCGAAATAGGAGTAGGTATCTCGGTTCAATAAGGAGTATACCCCGACCGATACACCCGAACTGATCAAAGCCACGAGTGTAAAAGCAAATAAGTTTTTTGAGAAGTTTGTCATATTTATGTTCTCCTTTAAATGTTAAATTCCTTGTTTGTTTAAGAATTTCAGTCGTTAAAATTAATACAATAACCGTGCGGCTGGTACACGCTCCGCTCTTTTTTATGAACTTTTAGTAGCAAATCCGGTGCCTTAACAGCGATTAACTGTGTATCTGCCGTTTCTGTCGTATTTCGGGGATATCCGATACTGCCAAAATGGCGGTATCGTGTGATAAAAAAAGAAAAGATGTGCCCGGATACGAAATTATCGCTATCTTTGCGCCATGCGCGAAGATAAGCGGCATCTTGGCATAGACTTTTCAAACAAGTTTGATGTCTCTGCTCTCGATTTGCATTATCTTTGCATTCATAATACAGCAGACCGGTTTGTCGCTCGCATGCATATGCGGGAGGAAAGTCCGGGCAACACAGAGCGCCATACTTCTTAACGGGAAGCTATTCGTGAGGGTAGAGTAACGTAACAGAAAAGAACCGCCGTCTTTCGGGACGGTAAGGGTGAAAAGGTGGGGTAAGAGCCTACCGGGCGTCATAGCAATATGGTGTGCCGTACGTCTTATGGGTTGTAAGGTCATGTATACCGGCGTTGTAGGGTGGCTCGCTCTATGCCGGGGGGTAGACCGCTGGAACCTTGTGGCGACACAAGGTCGAGATAAATGACAAACACTCTTTCGGGAGGACAGAACCCGGCTTATAGGTCTGCTGTATTTCTTTTTTAGAAAAAATACGACACGGTGCAAAAGAAGAAAAAGAAAAGCAATGCGCTGTTGGCTCGGTGGAAGTTCTTCCTGAACTGGTGTAAACGGGCTTGGCTGTATGTATCGAAAGACGTGATGAACGACTCTCGCGACGTGTGGTATATTCATATTCTGAAAACCCTCAACATCACGGTACGCTGTTTCTTGGATGAACAATTGCAGTCCAAAGCCTCCGCTTTGACGTTTAGCACCATATTAGCAGCTGTACCTATTCTGGCAATGATCTTTGCCGTAGCCAAAGGTTTCGGATTCCAGCATTTGGTGGAAAGCCAGTTGTTCGACTATTTCCCGGCGCAGCAAAATGTGCTGGAACATGCGATTAAATATGTAGATGCCTATTTGAAACATGCGCAGGGCGGAGTATTCATCGGGGTCGGTATCGTATTGTTGATGTGGACGCTGGTCTCCCTGTTGTCGAATATAGAAAAAGCGTTCAACGACATTTGGCAGATCGACAAGGGGCGGAGCATCTATCGCAAGATCACCGACTATATGTCGTTGTTTCTCATCCTCCCCATTCTGATGGTATCATCCAGCGGTGTTTCCATATTTCTCTCCACCTCGATCAGCGAATCGGAATATTTCCATTTCCTCAGTCCGTTGGTCATGAATCTCTTGGAGTGGGCACCCTATCTGCTTACATGGATTGCATTTACACTGATCTATGTATTGGTACCGAATACGAAAGTAAAATTCCGGAGTGCGTTGGTTTCCGGCATTATTTGCGGTACGGCATTTCAGTGGTTCCAGTTTATTTATATCTCCGGACAGGTATGGGTATCGAAATACAATGCCATTTACGGAAGTTTCGCCTTTGTACCCTTGTTGCTCTTATGGTTACAACTCTCGTGGCTGATCTGCCTGTTGGGAGTCGTGCTTACTTATTCGGCGCAAAACGTGGTGAAATACGAGTTCGGAGAGACGACGAAAAACATTTCGCGGAAATATTACGACTATATCGCGTTGGTAATCACTTCGAAATTGGCACAACGTTTTTCCGACGGATTCCATCCCATCACCAAAGAAGAAGTCGCCGACCGCTATGACTTGCCTTATCCGATCACATCGCGGGTAATCGACCGTTTGGTCAAAATCAATATCCTGTCGGTGTCGGTCGGGGACGACGATATGGTACGTTGCTATCAGCCCGGAATGGATATAAATCAACTTACCGTAGGCTTCTTGTTGAAAGCACTCGATGAAAGCGGAGAAAAAGAATTTATTCCGGAACTCATGTCGCACTACCGGAGCGATTGGAAAACATTGGGAAATATCCGCGAGTTCTCTTATGAAGAGGGTGATCGGATTCTGGTAAAAGACCTGTGTGTCTCCGATTCGGCAAAGCGCAGAAAATAAAACACAAGCCGCAAGCCGGGAGCAGAAGCTGTCAAGTGAAAACTTGAACAGATTATGCCGAGGCGAGAAAAGGTGCATGAATATGAAGTTTAAAATCTCTCTTGATACAAGCATATAATAAAATAGTAAGAGAGCAAAGCGACGAATGGAATAAGTCCGTTTCGCTTTGCCCTTATCTTTTTTATTCCAAATATTTATTACTTTTGTATTCGGATGGGGAGCAACCCTTTCCAAGACATATTAGAAAAGAAAGAAGCGTTATGCTTATCTTGTTGTTGAAAACGTAGGAAATTTTCAAATGAGCAAAGATGGCATAGTGGTTCTCACGCATAAGCGTGGGCTGCTATTCAACATCTGCTCATTGGGTTTTCCTACGACCTTCAACAAAGACGTGGCATTGTAGTTCCACGCTTTTTGTTTATAAATGTCCTTGTGGTAGCTGGGGGACTCAAAATCGTTTGTCATGAAAAAATGGCTTTGTATGGCGTTGTCGCTTTTGTTTTCGATGAGTGTATATGCGCAGAAGGATGTTACTCAATTTCTTGGAATACCTGTCGATGGTAGCAAGTGGGAGATGATACAAAAACTAAAAGAAAAAGGGTTCAGAAGTACTACGGTAGATAAAGAAATTTTAAAGGGGGAATTTAATGGGGAGGAGGTTCATGTACATATAGTCACAAATAATAATAAGGTTTACCGAATTATGTTGGCGGATGTCGCTAATAGGGATGAGACGGGTATTAGGCTCAGGTTTAACAAACTGTGCAGGCAATTTGCAAATAATCCTAAATACAGTTCGTTGCAAGATGATCAGACTATACCCGAGGACGAAGATATTTCGTATGAGATTTCAACCCATAAAAAACGCTACGAAGCTGTTTTTTATCAAAAGCCAGATAGTGCTGCGATTGCGGCAGATAGTGTTGCGCTTAAAAAAAGATTTGAGACGATCTTATTATCTAAATATACAGAAGAACAATTGGAAAACCCGACCGAAGAAATTCAAGCAGAGTTTGCTAAACTTGTTCGAGAATATAGCTTGGAGGTTTTAGATAAGAAACCGGTTTGGTTTATAATAGCGGAATTCCGTGGAGAATATTATATTAATATGTTCTACGATAACGAATACAACCGTGCTAACGGAGAGGATTTATGATAGGGTTGGATCGGGTAAAAAAAAGTAGCTGTTCGTTTTTGCGTACAATCAAAAAATGATTACTTTTGATATGCGTAGAGTTTCTCGATTTCGAGCGGCTATACAACTCATAGCCAAACCCGAATCGGGTCTATTATGGAGAACTAACAGTTTGAAAAATATATCATGAAAAAAATTATCGTCACATTAACACTCTTCTTTGCCTCTATGGGCATAATGGCGCAGGAACATCTTTCGTTCAAAGGTATTCCCATTAAGGGAAGTTTGACGGAATTCTGTCAGAAACTCAAAGAGAAAGGGTTTGTCCAGACCGGTCGTCAAACCAATCCGGTTTCATTTTCGGGAGACTTTACGGGGCGTAAAGCACAGGTAAATGTGGCGGCAACAGACGATGGCAAAGATGTATTTTCGGTAGTCGTTTTTGTGGAACCGAGTGAAGAATGGAACGCCCTTGTGAATACTTACAACTATTATAAGGGGCTATACATTCGTAAATATGGCAAACCGGATGTTTCGGAAGAAAACAATCCTGCCTATTTTGATGGCAACATCTTTTTGATGCACGAACTGTGGCAAGGACGGGTTGTATATGGTAGCCTGTGGGGGGTAACGGGCGGGAATATACAGCTTTCGATCGAAAAAACGTCTGGTATTGCTGAGGGTGTGGTAATGATTCGCTATAATGATACCCAAAATGTGGAAGCCAAGATACAAAAAGATTTAGAGGATATTTAATACAATAGTGACGGGATAAGTTGTGAGCCTCACATCTATGCAGAATAGGTGTTGAGGCTCGCTTCTTTTCTGTATGCTTTGGGTGATTTACAAGAGAAGCTGCGGGTTCTCCGATCGTGAATATTGTATTTTTTAGAATTTTGTCTTACATTTGTTTCTGAAAGGGGAATTTGATTATACCACAGCAAGAGGTATATCAAAATCCTGTTCTGTATCGGCGTTGTCGATCTGTTGAAAATCTAAGAATGGCAAGCGGGCGTAGAGCCCTGTTCGCACAGCTATGCCAAGACGCCGCTTGTTATATGTAAATAGAAAGCAAGGCGAGGGCAGAAGCAGTCAAGTGGAAACTTGAACGGATTATGCCGAGGCGTAGCGTTTATGGGTAACTAAAAGTTTAAAATAAAAAAGAAGATGAAAAAAGTAATTGCAACCACACAAGCTCCGGCGGCGATCGGTCCGTACAGTCAGGCAATCGAATCGGGTAATATGATATTCGTATCCGGTCAGCTTCCGATCGACCCGGCAACCGGAACTATGCCCGAAGGCATCAAAGCCCAGACGGAACAATCTTTTAAGAATATCAAAGCCATTTTGGCGGAAGTCGGCTGTACGACCGACCATATCGTAAAAACGACGGTGTTATTGGCTGACATGTCGCTCTTCGGCGAGATGAACGAAGTGTATGCCGCCCAGTTCGGTGCTACGTTCCCCGCACGTTCCGCATTTGCTGTAAAAGAGTTGCCGAAGCAGGCATTGGTTGAAATCGAGGTTATTGCCGCGAAGTAAAATATTGCAGCAGGTCTGCTACAATAAATGTACTGCCGCCTACGAAGATCAGATCTTCCGGGCGGCTTTCTTTTTGTGCCGCCTCTACCGCCTCCGTCACATTGGGATAGCAATTGCCCGATAATCCGGCTTCGCGGGCTTTCCGGGCAAAATCTTCTTCCGGTAGCGCACGCGAGACCGAAGCCTTTGTGAAATAATATACGGCGTGGGTGGGCAGCATACGCAGTACACCCGAAATGTCTTTATCATTGACCATGCCGATGACGATACGCAGGGTGTCGTATTTTTCCCGGGCAAGCTGTTGTGCGATATAGGCGATACCTCCGGTATTGTGACCGGTATCACAAATCAACCGGGGCGAGGAGGAGAGTTGTTGCCAGCGTCCCATCAGTCCGGTCAGTTCGGTTACGCGGGCGAATCCTTCGTACACCGATCGGGTGTCGATCCGATACCCGATCCGCTTTAACTGTTCGACAGCCGTAAGTACGGTTGCCGCATTTTTCTCTTGGCACAATCCGCCCAGTTCGCCTTGCAGGTGCGGGTATTCATCCGATTCGAAAGACCAGAATCCGTTTTCCTGTTGCGTTGCCGAAGCAATCGGATGCCGCTCCTCGGCGAATACGATCGGAGCTTGTACCTCCTGCGCCTGTTGTTGGAAAACCTCTTTTACTTCGCCTGCGGCTTCGCCGATAACTACCGGGATGCCGTGTTTGATAATCCCTGCTTTCTCGCGGGCGATAGCCGGCAGTGTGTTGCCCAAGAACTGAATGTGGTCGAAACTGATGTTAGTAATCACGCACAGATCGGGGGTAATGATATTGGTACTGTCCAGACGTCCCCCCAATCCGACTTCAATCACGGCGACATCCACCTGCTGCTGTGCGAAATAGTCGAAAGCCATCATCATGGTCAGCTCAAAAAACGAAGGATGGATGTGGCGGGTGGCATCCAGATGTTTTTCGGTAAATTCCATTACCGCTTCTTTCGGGATCATGTTGCCGTTTACCCGTATGCGTTCGCGAAAATCGACCAAATGAGGCGATGTATATAATCCTACTTTGTATCCGTTTTGCTGCAATATGGCAGCCAGCAGGTGTGAGGTAGAACCTTTTCCGTTTGTCCCGGCTACATGAATGGTGCGGAACTTCCGGTGAGGATGTCCGAAATAGTTGTCCAGAGCTTCACTGTTTTGCAGTCCCGGTTTGTATGCTCCCGCTCCTATATTCTGGAACATGGGCAGTTGGGCATATAGATATTGGAGGGTTTCTTCGTAAGTCATAGTTTAGATCAGTATATGAAATATCCGGCGATACCGGCGAGAATGATAACCAAAATAGGATGGATAGAAGTATATCGCACAATCACAAACGACAGAACGGCGATGATGATACTGATATAGTCGTAGAAATTTTCACGGTTCATCAACAGCAGGGCGGCGGATGCAATCAATCCGACCACTACCGGACGTAGTCCGGAAAAGATGCTTTTAATGACCGGGCTGTCCTTGTGCTTCAATAAGAAACGGCTGACGGTCAAGACCAACAGAAATGAAGGCAGGCAGACTGCAAACGTTGCCACGATAGCTCCCCATATACTTCCGGTGGTCGTATAACCGATATATGTCGCACTGTTGATTCCGATCGGACCCGGAGTCATTTGCGATATGGCGACGATGTCGGTGAACTCCTGCGACGATAGCCACGGTTGCGATTCGCCGTAATGTATCACTTCTACCGCCTCGTGCTGAATCAAGGAGAGCATGGCATAACCGCCTCCAAACCCGAATAATCCGATTTTCAGATACGCCCAGAACAAATTCAGATAGATCATAACCCGCTATCCTCCTTTCCCGAATCGGATTTCTTTGCTTTCCGTTTGTTGTATTTGTACCAGCCGTAACCGCCCAATCCTCCCAATAATACGAACAGGATCGGAGATAATCCCGCTTGCCAGATAAGCAGAGCTACGGCAATGGGTATGATGACTGTCTTCCAGTTTATTTTCGCCGCTTTGGCTGTACTCAGAACCGGTGCGACAATCAACGCGACGACTGCCGGGCGGATGCCCTTGAATATCCGCTCCACGACCGGACTGTCGTAGATGCTTCGAAAGAAAATGGCGATCAGCAGGATCAGGATAAAAGAGGGCAGGATAGTGCCCAGCGTTGCGGTGATACTGCCGCGCAAACCTTTCAGTTTGTTCCCTACCAGAATAGAGATATTTACCGCCAGAATGCCGGGCATGGACTGGGCGATGGCGAGCGCATCGAGGAATTCGCCCCGGTCGAGCCATTTCTTTTGAACTACGACCTCTTTTTCGATAATAGGGATCATAGCCCAACCGCCGCCGAATGTAAATGCGCCGATTTTAAAGAAACATCCGAAAAGTTTTAAATAAAGGCTCATGCCGTATATATTTTGCGAGTGCAAAGATAGTGAAAGGCGAGAGCAGAAGCAAATGGGAAACAAATGTTTCACGATTGGATTCTGCCGAGCCGTATCCTATCTTATACAAAGATAATGCAAATCGAGAGCAGAATAATCGAACGTGGTTCATTTTTATGCACCTTTTCTCGCTTCGGCATAGCCTGAACAAGTTCAGCTCTGCCCTCAGCTTATCGAAAACGTTCGAATAATTATGCCGAGATGCCGCTTATCTTCTGAAAAGATAATGCAAATCGAGAGCAGAATGATCGAACGTGGTTCATTTTTATGCACCTTTTCTCGCCTCGGCATAGCTTGAACAAGTTCAGCTCTGCCCTCGGCTTATCGAAAACGTTCATCCCAATGCACCTTTTCTCGCCTCGGCATAGCCTGAACAAGTTCAGCTCTGCTCTCGGCTTATCGAAAACGTTCGAATAATTTGCCGGTCTGTTGTTAAACAGTATCGTTGTTATATAAAAACGGGAAGCACTTCAAATTGTTTGCTTTGAAATGCCTCCCGTTTCAGGATGACGGACAGGGTATGCCCTGAACTTTATTCTTCGAAATCGACCACCGTGCGGCTTTCCCGAACCGATTTGCAGTATGTGCTGATCCGTTGGTGTGCCGGGTGATTTTTGTATAGTGCAAGTTGCTCGAAATCTTCTACTTCGAGAATCAATACGGCATCGTATGCCATTTCCGATTCTTTTTGGTTGATGCCGACCTGCAAAGATTTGATTTGCGGTACGACTCCGATCAGCCCTTCCAGATTTTCTTTCATCCAAAGGGCGTTTTCCATTCGGCTTTTTCCTTGTGCGAATGGTTTGAATTTCCACATGACTACGTGTTTCAGCATAACAGATTGTTGTTTGATTGGGTGTTCGGCAAACTGCTGTTTTCCTTTGCGGATGCACTGCCAATAATACAAATATAGCGAAAGGCGAGAGCAGAAACAAATAGGGAAATAGAAATTTCACGATTTGGTTATGCCGAGCCGCCACCATATTCGCGCATAGCGCAAATATAGCGAGAGCAGAAACAAATGGGGAAATAAAAATTTCACGATTTGGTTATGCCGAGCCGCCACCATATTCGCGCATAGCGCAAATATAGCGAAAGGTGAGACCGGAATAAAATAAACTCGTTTATTTTTTATGCCGAACCGCATCCGGTGTTCTATAATTGTTTTTTGAAATGGAATCATTACATTCGTAAAATAAACCGCAAGCCGAGAGCAGAGGTCGTCAAATGGAACTTGGACGGACTATGCCGATGCACAGCGTTTATTGAAAACGAATAGTTTAAAATATGTGTACGATTTTTTCGACCGGGTACGTTTTTCATCGTATCATATAGCAAACGAACATCCGATGGAGACACAGGAACAGATACAAATATGGATACAACGTATTCTTGCTGGCGACAAACGCGCCTTCTCCGGCTTGGTCGCTGAATACGGTGAATATATCTATCGGTTGGCATTTCGGTTGCTGTGCGATGAGGAGGAGGCTCGCGACGCTGTGCAGGATACGTTTGTAAAAGTATGGAGCTCGTTGGGCAGATACGATCGGCAGTATCGTTTTTCCACGTGGTTGTATCGGATTGCAATGAATGTCTGTTATGATCGGATGAGGCAGAACGCCCGTTCTCCGGAACGTTTTTGCAGCGGGGATTCTATTTCCGATTGGGAGCAGCCGACCGTCGAGAATGCCGAGACGCAACTGCTGTTGAAAGAGATGAAAGAGCAGATATTCCGATATATGCAGGATCTGACCCCGAAACAAAAAATTGTATTTGTACTGCGGGATGTCGAGGAGATGGAGTTGGACGAGATTGTCCGTATTACCGGTATGACAGCGGCGAAAATCAAGAGTAATCTTTATTTGGCTCGAAAAAATATAAGGGAAAGGATACGTGAATATGAAAAAAGATGAAGAACAATACGATCGGTTTGTAGAGTTGCTGCGAACACCGTTGCCGACGCTGGGCAATCCGGATGGGCTTGCCGATTCGATTTGGCAGGCGATCGATGCCCGGCAGAACGACTGGATATCCGGTTTGCATCGCAGGCGGTGGCTCTGGTTATTCCGTTTGTCGGGTATGGCGGCTGCATTTCTGTTTGCTGCCTGGATAGGAAGCGGCATCCGTTTGTCGGGTTATGAGGGATTCCGGGTATCGGATTGTCCTGTCGTACCGAGTCGGGAATGTGTTGTCGCTGCCGATACTCCGATCGAGAAAAACGGTTGTTTGCAAGTCGCATGGAAAGGTCGGGAGCAGGAACGGCGCAATATGTTGGATGCTTGCCGGTCGTCGGTTGAAACATATAACAAAAGGAGGTAAAAATGAGAACGGTACGATTTTTATGGATAGGCGTGTTGTCGGTCGTCGGTTTGCTTTCGTGTACGACCAACTATTATCGGATCAGAACCCGAATCGGAAGTGATGACAGCTTTGCGCGGGAAATCTGTGCGACAGGCGATTCCGCCTTTATGGCGGGCGATCGAACACATAGCCCGTATTGGTTTGCTTTGGATAGCAACTGGCATGTTATCCGTTACGACAGCTGTTTCGTACAGAACTTTTTCGGAGAGGAACGGAAAATGAATGTATGTGCGGTTCGCGATTTCAAATCGGAATGCGGCGTATTGCCTCCGATGGAAGGCATGGGAAAGTATCATGTGACGCAGCCGGTGGAAACATTGGATAAATCGTTCAGGTGGTTTTATACCTATTACGATTATCGGGCGGTATATCCGGAGATAACCGACAAAGGTCCGGTACCCATCGACACCTATCTTACACCGCAGGAACAACAAATCTGGTTCCGCTCGGTGGAAGGGGCATATCGGGCGATGAACGGCATGGAATTGAAATCGCAACTCGACGATATGGAGAAAAACTTCTGGAAATGGTGGATACATACCTGCTTTGAGATCAGCTACGATGTGGTTGCCCATTTCGATTCCCTTTCGGGGAAGAGCCCGTACGTATCTTGTCTGGCGGAAGTGAAGGACTCTCTATTCCGGAAATACCGGAACGAAGGCGAGGATAATTTTTCTCCGGAAGATGTTTGCCGGTATCTGGACCGTTATTGGAACACTTCGCATTATTCGGACTTGTACCGCATATATGGAGAAGAGATGAGCGACCGTTTCGACGAAAAGAGTGCGACCTCTTTATTGTTTGAAACCTGCATACGTTACGAGGTGGTGTTGCCGGGACGTTTGTGCTCTACCAATGCCCCGTTTGTGGAAGATGATGTGCCGGTCTGGAAGGTCGATGCGTTCCGCTTTTTCACCGGCGATTATGTACTGACTGCGCAATCGCGACAAGTCAATGGCTGGGCATTCGGAGTTACACTTCTGCTCCTGTCGGGAGTGATCGTATATTGTCTGAATCGTCTTCGCCGTTATCGCAGAAAGTAATCAGACACCCTAACGCATCGCAAATGGGTTGCATCGAATACTCGATGCAACCCATTTCTGTGAGCCGGAATGACGGGAAAATACAAGGTGACGGTCAATCCGACCTATTGCCTTTCGTGTCGGGGCAGACAGACCGTATGACACGTTTGCGGATTCCGGTTTATAGCTGTATTTATCCGGTTAGAAATTATATTGAATCATGGCGTTCAACCGGTTTGCCGAACCGTGTTCGCCGTTCCGGTTTGTCCTCCGTCCATACAGATATTCTATTCCCAGCTGGCAGTTCTTCGTCAGGTTATAAAAAACGTTGCCTACAACGTATTGTGCATATTTGTAGGTAGTTCCGGAAAGTCCGTCGCCATACAAACGGCAATGGCTGTATGCCGCCGATGCGAACATGCGCGGACAGATGTTGAACTGAATGCCTCCGGTCAAGCCCAGATTTTCCGGAGCTTCCAGTTTCCCGGCTGTATTTACTTGCGGGATGAGGTCGAAATTGTTTCCGCCCAGATCGTTGATGTAGTCGGCTATGCCTCGCCCGTACACTCCGTCGAAATAGAGGACGAGCCGATTCGTGATGTGGGCAAGACCGCTTAACTGTACGCCCCATCCCAAAACCGTTCGGTTGGATTCATTGATCAGGTTGCGGTAGGAGAGACCTCTCAATATACCCGAAGCTCTTACGTGGCTATTTTTTTGCCCCCATTCGTATTGAACATACATCGGGAAGTCGGGAATTCGTTGCCGGATGTAACTGTTTTCATTGGCTATGGTCGAGATGGTTACGGTCGGATCTTCCGCAGCAATGGCAAAGCTCCAATGTTTGCCCAGATTCTGATGATATTGCAAGATTACATTCCGTTCGCTGACCATTCCGCACGGACCTTGAAAGTCGATGGTCGGCGGACAAGCCTCCGGGTCGGAGAAGGTACTCCATGCCATACCCGCTTTGATGTGGTGCATGTCGATATAGGCTTGACGCAAGTGCAGGAATCCGTCGCTTCCGCCGCGAAAATCCGATTCGACATATACTACGTATTCGCCCATGATACGATTACTGCCGACTAACGACAAAAACAGGCGCGATGTGGCAGCACCCATTTGGAATTGTCCGTTTTCCGCAGAGTTGTTCGGGGTGGGTATCTGATAGGTGATAAAGTCCCGATTGGCAGCGATACCTTTGAAATCTGCCGATACCGTACCTTTTACGTAACCGCCGATACCCAGTGCAGCTCTACCTTTCCGGTCGATTAATATGAAACGGGGTGCACGCGGGTCTTGGAACTGACGCCGGATATTATAAAATTGTTGCATCAGGCGGCTGTTTGCCGGATTTTCCATTCGGTTGTTTCTCGGGAAAAGTTGCCGGGAATCCATTAGGAGAATTACGGAGGCTGGTTCGTGACAGATAGAGTCGCAGACCATTACTTCTGTTTCGACGATCTCAAAATCATCGGTTTCCGTGTTTTGTGCCGATAATGCGAACGGAATTCCGCCGGCACAAAGAAGTGCGATAGCAAGTACTTTTTTGTTCATAACAATCCATTAAAGTTAGATAATGAGGTTTTAAAGAGTTGCAGTGAAACCCTTCGAGAAAAAAACACTCGATCTGTCGGATTGTTTGACGGCGATTCGGAACAGGCGTATATCTGACTATATATTCGAACGCACCGAAAAGACGATGTGTCAGAATATCCAATCTGCTGCGTTGCCATCGGAGTTCGGGCTAAGTCGTTTACGTTAGTAAACTTCTGTCGCCTTCATCCTCAGCGCCTTGCATCTTAGACATTCTAACGCACCGAAAAGGGGTTGTACCGAAATTTTCATTTCGACACAACCCCTTGGATTATCTGTCGGTAAGCCGGATTATTTGCTTACGATCAGTTTGGCTATTTCTACTTGTTTACCCGAAAGTATGCGTACGATATATACTCCGTTGGGCAGCGAACTGACATCGATCCGTTCGTCAAAGCCGTAACGGGCTACTTCGTGTCCGGAAACGCTGTATATGCTCAATGTATCGTATTCTCCCGATACCGTAACCATCTCTTTTGCCGGATTCGGAGAAATGGTACGTGTACTCAAAACGGCATCTTTTATTCCGCTCTCTTCGTCTACTTCGAACTCAACCTCTATCATGGGTGTTGTCACAGACGAGAAGACCGCTTTTACACCGGCTTTGTGCATACCTTTTTCCAGACCGGTAAAGGTATATGACGGTTGTGTGGATGTTCCGATACTTTTTCCGTCCAGATACACTTCGAACGAAAGATCCAATTTCATCTTTTCGGGGTCGATACCTTCCGGAACTTCGAAGCCGATGAATATATCGTCGAGCATGAATATCATGACGTTGTCGGATACGCAGTTTATCGTTACATATTTCGCGTCGGCGGGCATTACGTAGCGATATTCGGTCCATTGTTCGAACGGAATTTCGATCGGTGTTTCACCGTTGAGCCATTCGAAATCTTCGGCGGCTTTGCCGGTTTTCGAATAACCTACGTTCATCAGTTCCAATCCATAGTCGTTAGAGAAACTTTTCGCATAGAACTTCAACGTGAAGTCGCGGCTGAAATTCAATTCGGGCGATACGACGAAGTCGTTGTTCGCTCCCGGGTTGGCAGGGAATGCCGCTAAATATTTTTCTCCGCTATGTGCACGGATGCCCGGATTGAATACCGCAACATTCGGGTCGGTTTCGCTCGGATTGAAAACGATGTAGGCTTTCGGAAGGGTAGCATTGATATACTCGACATCGTCGATTCCGTACGTTTCTTTTCCGTCGGCATCGATATAGCTCCATCCGATCTGCCCCGGTGAGTTGATGACGAAATCGGTATGCGATTCGAAATCGTCGAACAGGGCATCCGTTACATTCCACCGGAACAGGCGTTCGCGGTTCTTATCGGTTTTTGCGATTTCGAGGTTGAACGGATTCACGATATATTCCTGCAATGTATATCCGGACAGTTCGTAGCTGTTTTCGGTCGAAAGATCGGTTTCTGCGGTGAGGGTTTCGAATCCTTTCAGGTCGATGTCGATCCGGTATTTCCCTTTCCATACGTTCGTGAACGATGCTTTCCCTTGTGCGTCGGTTGTGCCGGTATAGACATGTTCGTCATTCCCGTCGGTATGGGTCAGTACGATGCTTGCGCCTTTCGCTTCGTTGTTCGGCGTATTGGTCGTTACGTTTACAACAACTTGCGTGACCATATCTTTGGCTAAGGTTTCGGTAAATGCAGCCGGTGAAATCAAGTTGCCGCTGTTGTAAACCGCACGTACGGCATAGCAGTAATAGCCTTGTTTCAGTTCAGCCCACGTGTTGTCCGTGTAGTCGAGCCGGTCTGTTTCGCCGGCAAGGCTCTGCCATTGATCCGGATTCTCTTTCTGGTCTGCACTTAATCTCCAAACCGAATATTTCCGGTCGGTGATCGCCGACGGCAGTTGGTCGTCGCCATATACGATGCCGATACCGCGTATCATCAGCGTCCGTCTGATGTCGTGTTCCTCGGTATAAGTGAATTTACCGGTCGTATAATCTTCGGCATAGCAGTTGGTGTGTTCTTCGAACGGATAATCCGGTCCGGCACCCGTGTCCAGTCCGAGCCCTACGTGGCCTTCGTAGCTGAGTGCCAGCATATATCCGTTGGGTGCGTTTACCGGTTCGGGGAACTCGAATGTCGTCCATGTCAAATCGGTATTGGGTACATTCATTTGCGAGTAGAGAACATGGGAGGTCGGCTCGCCGTTTGCATCCAGATCGAACACGAAGATATTTACCGTAGCGTGTTGTGTGATATAATTTTCAGTGAACCAAGTCATACCGGTCAAAGTTGCCGGAGCCCTGAATACCGAGCCATAGACGCTCTTTGAAGTAGAGCCGAGTGTTCCCAGACGACCTCCGTGTACGCCGTTGTCGTGGCGGAACAGGCGGGTATCCATCGGGGTACGCCATGTCAGTGCAATGGCATCGTTTTCGGATTGTACCGACAAGAGATAGGGTGGCAATGCTTTGTCGGTCAGGCGTATTTCTCCCAGCGCAACGGCACTGTCCGTCACATCGACAGTCAATGTGTCGCTGTTCAGACCGTAACGTTCTACAATCAGACTATATCCGTTGCTTTGATATACTTGCGGGAATGAGAATGTGCCGTCTGTTTCCGATAGAGCTGTGTATTGCGTATATCCGGACAGCGAAAGCCGAGCCTGACTTACGGGCGCACCATTACTGTTGAGTATCTTTCCGCTGACAGCATAAGAAAGCAGGGCATTCATTGTTACGTTCACTTCTGCCGTTTCACCGAACGATACGGCAATTTCTCTCTTTTCCTCGCTACGGTATCCGGTTTTATCGAACAGCAGGGTATAATTGCCGGTCGGCAACTCTTCGAACGTGTAAACACCCGATTCGTCGGTCATGGTTTTACGACCTGTCTCTTTGAGGGTTACTTCGACACCAGCCAATGCGTTTGTACCGTCGGTCACCGTACCGGAGATACCGCCTTCATTCACCTCTTCTACAACCACTCCCGATACATACAGAATAAACATATACGGTTCGGAATGGCAATGGAACGAAATGCGGTAATCGCCGCTTTCCATATTTTCAGGGAGCAATGCCTTATATTCGACAAACGTGTTGCTCTCTATTTCGTAATCGCCTAATTGTATTGTCTGGTCGGCAACTTCTTTGCCTGTACCTAAATAGACCGCTACTTTTTCGGGATAGCCGACATCATACGATTGCAGTTTGAAACGCAACCGGTATACCTTGTCTTTTTCCAGATGTATGGGAGAGGAGATCAGCCAGTCGTCTCCGCCGGTTGTGCCGTCTTCGTTGTAATAGTAACGGGCAGCCGCGAGGGTTGTCTCTCTTGCCCATGTATATCCGTCTTCATTGGCGTCGATCACATTCCATAGGGCGAACTGACCCTCTGTTGCGAAATCGCAGCTATAAGGTACGCTCAAAGCCGGTCCGGCGACAATTTCGTTCGAAGTTGCCGTACCGCCTTCTCCGTCGGGTGTGATTGCCTGTACGGTATAAGAGTAAGCGTTGAGCGATGTAATGGTGTTGTCGGTATATTCCGTTCCTTCGTTGAACGATTCGGCAACGACCGTTTGGTCGGGCATACGGACGATTCGATAGGAAAGGGCGTCAGTATCGATCCATCCGCCGTTTATACCGGTTTGCGGAGCTGTCCATGAAAGTTTGAGACTGGTTTCGCCTACGACCGATAAGGTTGCCCCGGTAGGTGCGGAAGGAATATCACGTCCGATGAAGAGAGGCGATGCTGTTGTCGTGTTTTGCCCTTTTTCATTGATGACGGTGATCTGGTAGGAGACTATTCCGCTTGCCGGTATGTCGAGGTCGTTCCAAGAGCCGTTGCCACCGATTTCGGGATTTTCGATTTCATGTGCGAGCTCTCTGTTCCGATAGATCTCGATTTTTGTCAAAGAGGTCAAAGGCGTACCATCCATGTTTTGTGACGGATTTTTCCAACTCAACTGGGCGGACAACGCACCGTTTGCTCCGGCTCGGATCGTCAGGTCCGAAACTTCTGCGGGTCCTTCCGCCTCTTTTCTGACAAACGGGATATAGAGACCTACCACTTGGGCGTAGTTGCCTAACCTGCCGATCGACGTCGCTTCGCCCGTAGTCGTGTCGATAGTACACAACGTGCTTCCGGTTGCCCAATAAAGCGTGTTGGTTTCGTGGTCGAATTCCATGGATTGGAGTTCGTCGGTTACCCGTTCGTAAAGATAACCGATGTCCTCGGCAGAGCCATCCTCCTTGTTGATACGCCACAGGTCGCCGTAATCGACGTCGATCGCATACAGCTGTCCGTCGTAAGAACAAGCCAGCCCCACGTATTTGGTATCGCCTATGACACCGACCGTGGAATAACTGCCGTCCGACAGGTCTACTTTGATCAGCATAGCCGTATAGGCATTTTCGTCATAAGCCAGCGCATACATGGTTTGTGTGGAATAGTCGTAAGCCATGTCCTGATATAATGCCGACAAGCCTCTGTAATCTGCGACTTGGGTCATCGTTCCGGTGGACAGGTCGATCCGGTTGAACGAGAGCGGAGTGGCATTATAACCGTCCGTTTCGTATAGGTAGACATAATATGCCCCGTCGGCAAACGCTCCGGCACAAGCCGTCTTGGCTTTGTCGTAGGGATATACAACGGTTATTTCTCCGGGATTGTCCGATTTGAACGAACAGATTCCGTATTCATCTTGATTGTAGTCGTCGTACTTTATCCAACCGTAAATATCGCGACTGGAATTTTGTGCGCTCATGCCTGCCGGATACAAAAGTACCCATAAAGCCATGAAGAGTAAAATCAGGTTCTTTTTTCTCATGTTCGAAAATATTAGTATTTGCAACACAAATATAAATATCTATTAATTATATTATTTAAAAATAGTATGGACAATCGGTGGACAACGGTATTTTTTGTACATTTACACTATGAAAAGATTTTGCTGGATAGTTACCCTGTTTTTTTCTGTTGTGTTTTCGACGGTAGCGGATGGAATCGGGACGCATTGGCGGCCGATCGATCCGGTATTCGATTCGATCGTGTCCCGGCTGGAAACGAACTTCGTTTCGGACGGAGGGGCATGTTGCCGCGATACGATGATAAACAAGTTGTATGCGATTGCCGACATGCATGACAAAGAGCCGGTATATCGTTGGCGGTCGCAATTCTGGGATGCCCGTTCGCAACTGAAAAAGAATAATCCCGATTCTGCCGTCGTACTTATCGAGCAGGCATATCATCGGGTCGATACCGTGCATTATCCTTACGACTATATGCGGATTTTTCATTTGCGTACGGTTTTGCGCAAAGATACGAAGGCTTCGACCTACAAGCATTTGAAAGAGGTATCGGGTTATTATGCCAAAGTGAACGACCGTTTTATGCTGGCACACGTCTATATCGATATGGGGAATATTCTGACCGATCTGAAAGATTATTCCAAGGCGTTGGAATATTTGCGTGCGGCAGATGTTTATTACGATGCCTTGAATGAATATACCTATCGGGCGAAAAACAGATTGAACCTATCGAATGTACTGTACCTGATGGAAGAGAAAGATGAGGCAGACGAGATATTGACCGAATTGTTGCACAATACCGCCTGTATAAAGGATACCGCTTTTTATATCACGACCTTGCTGTCGCTGACGGAACACGGTCTGTTTGAAGACGACCGGTATATATCGGAGGCTTATCGGTTGGCGATTCCGTTTGCCAACAAAGGTTTATTGATGCAGTCGGAATGTTTTATGGGCAATTATTATCGGACTGTAAATATGCCCGACAGCGCCCTTTATTATTATCGGAAAGCGTGCAGGAGGGCAGACGAAAGGTATATCGATATTCTGGTTCCGGTGCAGAAATATATGGCTGAGAGCTTCTTTGCGATACATGAGGTGGATAGTGCATATCTTTATTTGAATCGGTATGAACAGGTACGCGATTCGTTGAACCGGGTGAATAACTGGGTGGAAATAGCCCGGATCGAAAGCCGTGCATCGATCGAGAAACATGAATTGGAATTGCGGCAGGCAGAGGAACGGGCGCGATTCCGGTTGATTCTTACTCTTTTTGTTTGCGCTCTTGTCGTATTCATCGCTGTATTCATCTGTTATATCTTTTGGAAAAGACAACGCGACGAAAAGATGAAGAAGCAGTTGAAGGAATTGGAAAATAAGGATCTGTCGATGCGTTTGGAAAATGAGACTTTGCAGAAGAACCGGTTTAAATCCGATCTGGCATCGAAGGATCGGGAATTGGCTTCCAATTCTTTGATTATCATGGAAAAGAATCAAGTGCTTAAATCGCTTGCCGACGAAATAGAACGGGCGAAAGAACAAGGTATGATTCACCCGGGAACGGCGGCACAGATCGGTAATAATATTAAGGTGCATCTGGGGATGAACGACGAATGGGAGTTTTTCAAGATGCAGTTCGTGAAAGTGCATCCCGATTTCTTTGTCAGGTTGAAAGCGCTTGCGCCGTCTGTGACCGAGGGCGAGCTGCGTTTGTGTGCGTACATCCGTACCGGTATGGAAAACAAGCAGATTGCACAAATGCTTTCGTTGCAACCCGATAGCATAAAAAAGAACCGTTATCGGCTGAGGCAGAAACTGAATATCGCCGGTAAAGAATCGCTTGAAACATTTTTAAGAAATATCTGATACCGTATATAGGATTTCTATAAAAGTCTTTTCCCATAGCTTATTTTAGGGTATTTTATTTAAATGTATAATAAATTTTTCTTTTTATTATTATACTTTTTAATAAATATTTTCTTAACAAGATGTATATTTGCTTCGGCTGAAATATAAAAGTGTTAGAGAATTAAATCAGACCGGAGATTTCATGAAAATAATAAGATTGGCAGGACAGGATGCCCGCTTATATGAACTGGTGGCGCCGTTGGTGATGAGTGCGCCGGTATTACGAGAAAACAACAATTATCCGTATAAAACTTCACGACGACATGTTTGGTTATTGGCGATCGACGACAATACCGTTCAGGGATTTGTACCGATAGAAGTAAAAGACGAACAAGCGATTGTGAACAATTATTATGTGTCCGGCAATGATTCCGAAATACTTTCGGCTCTTTTGCAAGAGACTGTCCGCCTGTTCGGATCAGACCGTGCTTTGTTGTCGGTTACGCAAACCAAACATATCCCAGTATTTGAGAAAGAGGGTTTTCATACCATAAGGATGTGGAAAAAATATGCCAAGATGGAATATGGGGAGAATGAAAAAGGGGAAAAATGTTTATGAGCTGATATGCGATCGGCTCGATATGATTTTTTCTGAATTCGATAATGTTTGCGTTTCCTTTTCTGGCGGAAAGGATAGCGGTGTATTGTTGAATCTATGTATCGATTACATTCGGAAGAACAATCTGCCGCGTAAGTTGTGCGTATTCCACATGGATTATGAAGTACAGTATGACGAAACGACCCGCTTTGTCGATCGGATCTTCGCCGATAATGCCGATGTACTGGATGTGTATCGTATTTGCGTTCCGTTCAAGGTGACAACCTGCACGTCGATGTTTCAGACCTATTGGCGTCCGTGGTCGGAAGCCGACCGGGATTTGTGGGTGCGCCCGCTTCCTGAAAAATGTTACACGAAAAAAGACTTTCCGTTCTTCAACGAGGATATGTGGGATTACGACTTCCAGTCGCAGTTTGCCCTATGGTTGCACGAACAGAAAAAAGCGATACGGACTTGTTGCCTGATAGGTATTCGTACACAGGAAAGCCTGAACCGTTGGCGTGCGATTCATACCGCAGGCGATAATCTGCGAAACTATCGTCGGCAACGGTGGACCCGGAAAATCGGTCACGACATCTACAATGCTTATCCGATATTCGATTGGCTTACTACCGATATATGGGTGGCAAACGGAAAGTTCCATTGGGATTACAATCATTTGTATGATCTGTTTTATAAAGCCGGTGTTCCTTTGGACCGGCAACGTGTGGCGAGTCCGTTTATCACTTCTGCCAAATCGAGTTTATGGCTCTATCGGGTTATAGATCCGAATATGTGGGGGAAAATGATCAATCGGGTAAACGGTGTCAATTTCTCGGGGATATATAACAATACCTCTGCGGCGGGGCATTATATCCAGTTGCCCGAAGGATTTACATGGGAAAGCTATATGCATTTCCTTTTGTCTACGTTGCCCGAAAAAACACGGCTGAATTATCAGCAAAAATTATCGACCAGTATGAATTTCTGGCGCGAAAAAGGTGGCTGCCTGTCGGATGAGACTATTGAGAAACTGAAAAAAGCCGGAATAGAAATAACGGTAGGCGAGAAGAGTAACTATAAGACTACGAAAAAGCCGGTTCGTATGGAGTATCAGGACGACATCGACATTGCCGAATTTAAGGACTTGCCTACTTTTAAACGGATCTGTATATGTATCCTGAAAAACGATCACGCTTGTAAATATATGGGATTCTCCCTGACAAAAGAATACAGGGAGCGGGTGAAACGCATTATGGAACAATTTAAATGATCGACATCTATGGAAGAAGAATACAAAAGTCCGGTGTATAACGTCAGAGCTATTCCGATTGAGAAAGTGCGTGCGAATATGTACAATCCCAATATCGTTTCTCCTCCGGAAATGAAACTGTTGGAAACATCCATTTGGGAAGATGGATATACGATGCCTTGTGTCTGTTATTATGTCCCCGAAGAAGACATGTATGAACTTGTAGACGGCTATCATCGTTATATGACTATGAAAAAGTCGGAACGGATATATAAACGGGAAAAAGGCTTGCTGCCGGTAGCTGTAATCGATAAGGATTTGTCGAACCGAATGGCATCGACCATACGACACAATAGGGCGCGTGGTACGCACAATGTCGAGTTGATGAGCAATATCGTGGCGGAACTTACGAAAGCCGGTATGACCGATGAGTGGATCATGAAGAATATCGGTATGGATAAAGATGAACTTCTACGGCTGAAACAGATTTCCGGATTGGCGGAATTATTTGCAGATCAGGATTTCAGTATCCCGACCGATCATCGGTTCTTTTAGACCGATCTTCTTTATGTGCTTTTTCTCACACATAGCCCGCGCAAGATCGCGGGCTTGTTGTTTTCTTCTCTTTTCGTTGATATGTTTTTTTGTTGCAATAGAATATTTATTGCAAACTTTTTTCGTGCTACCATTCATCGTCGAAATCGTGGTCGAATTCGAGATCGTCAAGGTCGTCTTGTAGGCATTCGAGTTCATCTTGCAGTTCATCGTAATCATCGTAATTCGGATCGAAATCGTCGAGACGACATTTCAAGTCTTCGATTTGCTCTTGCAGGTCGGTTATCCGCTCTTCATATTCGGTTTCCCGTTCAGGGTCGTATTGATATGGAGTTGGCGTAGAAGTGGGATGGGGTTTGCTTCCTTTCGAAAATAAATCGCATACGAGGCTGAATACGGCGAACTCGCCCAAGAATTTCCAGAATGACATAACTTTGGATTTTATTTGTGTTTAACAATGGCTTTTTATATTTCACCGGTGAAATTAACCCGGATGTGTGCGTAAATATTGCACACTAAAATTAATGTATGCTAAAATTATCGGAGTATTTCCGGACGAATGCGGCGGTGTATAGTTTGTTTTTCCGGAGAAATAGGGGAAGAGTATATACAAAAAAAATTGATTGTCATCACGACAACCAATCTCTCATTAACCTTAAATCTAATACCATGAAAAACACAGTACAAATATAAGGCGATTTGTGTTATTAAACATAATTATTCGTCATAAAAATGCTTTGCATTTTGATTTTTTAACATCTTGGCGCGGTTAAGATGGATTAATAGGTGCGATTGGCGTTCTGTTTGTTCATTCCGGTACATTGGGAATGATAAAATTTTTCTACATTTGTAGAATATAGGATGCGGCTCGGCATAGACCATTTGTGAAAATATCATTTCCCCCTTTGTCTCTGCTCTCGCCTTTCGCTATATTTGTAGAATATAGGATGCGGCTCGGCATAGACTATTTGTGAAAATATCATTTTCCCTTTTGTCTCTGCTCTCGCCTTTCGCTATATTTGTGTGTATATAAATCGGGTACGAGGAAACTGAATTTGACATTGCAGCCATGTAAAGGTTTCTGAAAGAAACCTTCGGGTTATATGAAAGGAAAAGAGTATGTATTTTAAAGATATTATCGGACAGGAGGATGTAAAGCGTCGGTTGATTCATTCGGTACGTAGCGGACAGATCGCTCATGCCCAATTGTTTTGCGGTCCGGAAGGTATCGGAAAATTCCCGATGGCATTGGCGTATGCACGTTATATCCATTGTACGAATAGGGGAGAACACGATTCCTGTGGGGTATGTCCTTCGTGTCGGCAATACGATGCCATGACGCATCCCGATCTGCATTTCGTTTTCCCGATGGTAAAACAAGAAAAGAAGAAACGGGATTGCGAGGACTATTTGCCCGAATGGAATGAATTTGTCCGGACCAATACCTATTTCGGGCTGGATGACTGGTTGCGTGCGATTCAGGCAGAGAATAAGCAGGCGATGATTTATAGTGCCGAGAGTGAACGGATTCTACGTGTCATGAGCCTAAAAAGCTACGAGTCGCCATATAAGATCATGATTATATGGATGCCGGAGCGGATGAATGAAGAGTGCGCCAACAAGTTGTTGAAATTATTGGAAGAACCGTATCCCGGTACCGTATTCCTTTTGGTAAGCGATGCGCCCGACCGTGTACTTGGAACCATACAATCGCGTACGCAGCGGGTAGAGATGAGGGCATTGCCGACATCGTTGATAGCCGATTCGTTGCATCGTAAATACGGAATAGACCCGCATTCGGCATTAGCCATTGCACATACCGCCGACGGGAATTACCTGAGGGCATGTGCCAATTTGCAGGTCGATGAAGATACGCAACTTTTTTTCAATCTGTTCGTGTCGGTGATGCGTTTGGCGTATGGACGAAAGATCAAGGATTTGAAAGCATGGAGTGAAGAAGCTGCCGATTTGGGACGTGAACGGGCATGTCATTTCCTGTCGTATATGCAGCGGATGATTCGGGAAAATTATATCAGTAACCTGCATCAGCCGGATTTGAACTATATGAACGACCAGGAAGCGGCATTTGCTTCGCGTTTTGCCCCCTTTATCCACGAACGCAATGTAATGCCGATCATGCAATATCTTGGGGAGGCGGAGAATGATATTCGGCAGAACGCGAATGCAAAGATCGTCTTTTTCGATCTCTCCATAAAGATGATCATGCTATTGAAAAGCTGATAGCGTTCGGTCCGGATGTTTCGACATTTTGGGATATTGAAAATAAAAAAATGCGAATAGTTCGGGCTAATCGATTAAAAATATCTATCTTTGCAAACCTGTTGCGACAGTAAGGCGTTGCAGTCGCGACAGAATCCGGACTATAATACTATGTATAGGACGGTCATACTACGGGGCTGACTGGATTTGACAGCGGGTAGAAGTGGTGTGTAAGCATGCAGAGCGTCGTTGCCTTGCTCTATAATCTCAGACATCGAAAATTTAATTGGCGAAAATAACTACGCTCTTGCTGCCTAATTGAAGTACAGTAGATTAGCTTAATCTCTGCAACAGTTGCGGAGACAAGACATCACCCGATGGCTGTGGTTCCGAAGCATGTCGAACCGGTGGTGCAGGAATATCGGAAATAGTCGAACGTAAGTTCCGGACTTTCGGCGAAATTTAGGAACTAAGGTATGAATTGGTAGCTTCGGTCTTGTTCATACCCTACAATCGAAGCGAAGATAAGCATGTAGAAAGCTCATTAGTTCCTCGTTTGGACGAGGGTTCGAACCCCTCCAGCTCCACAACTTTCCTCCGAACCGATTCGGCGAAATATGGCTGAATTGTATCTTTTCCTTATTCTTGAAATTCCGTTATCGGTTTAGGAACCGGGGCTATTTTCAAATGGCTGGGTGTCCCTCCTGTTAGCATATCTTCCGGTTACGGCACTGTGTTTTATCTCTTCTGCATTTTTTCTATACTTTGGTTTCGATATATCATCTCGATAATTCGGTCAAATAAATAGAAAAAATAAAAGCGGATATCAAGAAGATATAATTACTTTTGTATGTATTGAGTCATTGATTCTAAAACTTTATTTGAAGAGAGGGAATATCGCGTCATGAAGAAAAGATTATCGTTTATATTTGTAACTGTTTGCGTATTGGCGGGGCTTTATGGCTGCGACAACGACGAGGATAAATCGTGGATTGAGTCCGCAGATACCTTTACAGCCCAAGTCGTAGCTAACGGATATGAAATACCGGCAGAGGGTGAAGTTTTTGATCTGCGCTTTAATAGCGGTGATCGGTGCGAAATGGAGACGGCAGGAGGCTTTCCTTATTGGGAATATTGCGATATTACCGAAGAAAGATCGGGAAATGAAACGCTATTTCATTTTCAAGTAAAACCGAATGAATGGTATGGTACGAAAGATATGCCTATACGTTTCTCGTCGGGAAGCCGTAGTCTGGTAGTTCGTCTGAAACAATTTGCATCGCCTAAGGCTGGGGTTGAGCAGGAAGCGTGGACGGTTTCCGGCGAGGGGGCGATTCTCCAAGTGGAAGGTTATGCCAATGTAGATTTTTCTGTCGAGATTTCGGACGCGGATAAAGCATGGGTACATTGCGACAATATCGAGACGAAAAAGTATAATTCGATAGACTACTCGTATGTTACGATCGTATTGCGTATAGATGCCAATCATACGGGGACATCCCGAAGTTCGGAGTTAGGACTTAAAACTCCATATGGGGTTACCGGACATATCGTTGTCTCGCAGCAATAGGACGGCATGCGGTTGTGTCGAAATGAAATTTTCGATGCAACCCCTTTTCGATGCGTTAGAATGCCTAAGATGCAAGGCACCGAGGATGAGGACGACAGTTTACTGACGTAAACGACTTAGTCCGAATTCCGATGGCAACGTAGCAGATTGGACATTATGACACATCGTCCGGATTATATCATAATAGAAGCAAGAGGTGCGGATCGAAAAACGGTTTGCACCTCTTGCTTTTATGGTTTATATGGGGGTATTGGAAACCTCCGGTGTTAATATGTTTTGTATATAAAAATGGTAATATATACAAAGTGCACTTATTTTATAAAAAAACAAGAAAAAGATAAGCTTTTTGAATAAATAAACTTTACTTTTGTTCGTGCATGGCATGGCGGTAAGCGGCGGCTTTGTATAATTTTTTTCAAAGGAACGCAACTTTTTAAAGCCTGTCATACGTCTAATTTAAAATAAACTGCAAGCCGAGCGCAGAAGCGGTCAAGTGAAAACTTGAATGGATTGAGCCGAGGCGAAGCGTTTATTGAAAACCAAGAGTTTAAAATAACGAAAATATCGGAATAAATAGCAAAAGCTCGTGATACATCTTAAAGACATTAATAAAACGTATTATAACGGCGCTCCGCTCCATGTGTTGAAAGGAATAGATCTGGATATCGACCGGGGAGAACTGGTTTCTATCATGGGCGCTTCGGGTTCGGGAAAGTCTACATTGTTGAATATATTGGGGATATTGGACAACTATGACTCGGGAGAATATTATTTGAACCGGGTTTTGGTGAAAGATCTGAGCGAGTCGAAAGCGGCTGAGTTCCGTAACCGGATGATCGGGTTCATATTCCAGTCGTTCAATCTTATCTCGTTTAAAAACGCGATGGAAAATGTAGCGTTACCGCTTTTTTATCAAGGGGTGAGCCGAAAAAAACGGAATCTGCTTGCATTGGAGTATCTCGATCGTCTGGGGTTGAAAGATTGGGCGCACCATATGCCCAATGAAATGAGCGGTGGTCAGAAACAGCGTGTGGCGATTGCACGGGCATTGATCACCCAACCGCAAATTATTTTGGCGGATGAGCCCACCGGAGCATTGGATAGTAAGACTTCGGTGGAGGTAATGGAAATTCTGAAAGACTTGCACCGTTCGGGTATGACCATTGTCGTGGTAACTCACGAGAGCGGAGTCGCCAATCAGACCGATCGCATTATTCGTCTGAAAGACGGTATTATTGAATCGATAGAGGACAACCTCACTCATTCGGCTTCGCCGTTCGGCAAAGACGGTTTCATTAAATAAGCAGGGTTATGTGGGATATTTGGCAGGAGATATACGGTACGATCAGACGGAATAAAATGCGTACGGCACTTACCGGATTTTCGGTAGCGTGGGGCATATTCATGCTGATCGTGTTGTTGGGTGCCGGTAATGGTTTGATACATGCTTTCGACGCGTCGGTGGCAGGACAAGCGATGAATTCGATTTCGGTTTATCCGGGGTGGGCTTCGAAACCTTATGACGGACTGAACGGAGGACGCCGTATCCGGTTCGATAATCGTGACCTGGACGTTACCCGCTCGCAGTTTCCCGAACACATTATTCAGGCAGGAGCCTGGTTGTATCAGGGAAATGTGAATATAAGTTTCGGACAGGAATATATCAATCAAAGTTTGTTGGGCGTATCGCCATTGAATGCCGATTTACAAGGTATAAAAATTGCGAAGGGTAGATTTATAAATGAAATGGATCTTGCTTCGCGAAGAAAGTCGATCGTATTGGAGCAATCGTCGTGCGATATTTTATTCGGGAAGAGCGGGATCGATCCGATCGGACAATTCGTGAATGCAGGCGGTGTCGCTTATCAGGTTGTCGGCATTGTGGAGGAACGGGACGATCGGAGCGAACGCGATGCCTATATCCCGTTTTCGACGTTGCAGACCATTTACAATCGTGGAAATGAATTGTACGGATTGAATTTTACGATACGTGGTTTGGATACGGAGGAAGCCAATGCGGCTTTTGAAAAAAAGTATCGGAAAGCGTTGTCGGTGAACCACCGGTTCGATCCGGAAGATTCGGGCGCGATATGGATCTGGAATCGCTTTACGCAATACATGTCTACACAAAAAGCCAGCAGTATTATTCGCATTGCTTTGTGGGTAATCGGTATATTGACTCTTTTGGGCGGAATTGTCGGCGTATCGAATATTATGCTGATTACGGTGAAGGAGCGTACACGGGAGTTCGGTATCCGAAAGGCATTGGGGGCAAAACCTCGTTCGATATTGGGGCTGATTATTTTGGAGAGCGTGACGATAACGACCTTGTTCGGATATATTGGATTGGTTGCCGGTATTGCCGTGACAGAGGCTATGGACAAACTTTTCGGCAATCAGACTATGGACAACGGCATGGGATCTGCAACGATCTTTACCGATCCGACGATCGATATAAGCATTGCCGTACAGGCATTGGTCGTGATGATTGTCGCCGGTACGTTGGCGGGATTTTTCCCTGCCCGCAAAGCGGTAAATATCCGACCGATCGAAGCACTTAGAGCAGATTGATTATGAGAATAGATAGAGATACATGTGAAGAAATACTGGCGACGATTACCCGGAACAAGACCCGGAGTGTCCTTACTGCGTTCAGTGTCTTTTGGGGCATATTCCTGCTGACTGTCTTGCTGGGTGGCGGGCATGGATTGCAGGCGATGATGAATGCCCAATTCGAAGGCTTTGCCACCAATTCGGGTTTTATCGCATCCCAACAGACTGGCGAGGCTTATAAAGGTTTCCGGAAAGGGCGTTGGTGGAGTTTGGAGATACAGGACGTAGAGCGGTTGCGGTTTGCGGTAGACGGATTGGACATCATATCGCCGGTGTACTCGTCGTGGGGAATAAGTGCGGTTTACGGGGATAAGAAATATGATTGCATGGTGAAGGGTTTGTATCCTGATTATGCGTCGATCGAACAGCCGCAAATGTCATACGGGCGTTTCATCAACGACGTAGACCTGCGGGAAGCCCGTAAGGTGTGCGTGATCGGTAAGCGGGTGTACGAACAGCTGTTCCCGTTCGGCGGTGATCCTTGCGGGGAATATATACGGGTAAACGGCATTTATTACCGGATAGTCGGGGTCAATGTTTCGGAAGGGAATATCAATATCAACGGACCGGCTTCGCAAAGTATCATTCTCCCGTTTACGACTATGTCGCAGACTTTTCATTCGGGACGCAATGTCGATATTATCTGTATTACCGCAAAAAAAGGGTTGCGTATTACCGATGTTTTGCCCGATGTCGAACGGGTGGTGAAGGAAGCTCATTTTGTGGCTCCGCACGACAAACAGGCATTGATGACGCTGAATATGGAATCGATGTTTTCGATGGTGGAGAATCTTTTCACCGGAATCGACATATTGATTTTAATGGTCGGACTGGGCACGTTGCTGGCTGGTGTGATCGGCGTGTCGAACATCATGATGGTGACCGTACGCGAGAGGACGATGGAAATCGGAATCCGGCGGGCGATCGGGGCGAAACCGTTTGATATTTTGCAGCAGATTCTGTCGGAAAGTATCGTACTGACGTTTATTGCCGGCATGAGTGGAATAACATTTGCCGTATTGGTGTTGCAAGCGGTGGAAATGGGGGTCGCTGCTACGGGGCAGGTCGCTCAATTTCAAGTTTCATTCGGGACGGCGGTCGGCACATGTATATTGCTGGTGACGTTGGGCGTGTTTGCCGGACTGGCTCCGGCTTATCGGGCTATGTCGGTGAAACCGATCGATGCGATCCGCGACGAATAGAATAATGGGACGAGGGTATATTAAAAAGAAAGAAAAATAATAATCAAACATATCATTGAGATGAAAAAGTATTTGAAGATTACTTTGCTGGTGTTCATCGCCATCGCTTTTGTAGGCACATTCGTATTTCTGTACCGGAAATCGAAACCGCAGGTGATAACGTATAATATTCTGACGGCGGAAGTTGCCGATTTGGAAAAGACTACTGTGGCTACCGGCAAGGTAGAGCCTCGCGACGAGATATTGATTAAACCGCAGATTTCGGGGATTATCGACCGGCTGTATAAAGAGGCGGGACAGTCGGTGAAAAAAGGTGAAGTGATTGCCAAAGTGAAGGTGATTCCGGAATTGGGGCAGCTCAATAGCGCGGAGAGTCGGGTTCGTTTAGCCCAGATCAACTCCACACAGGCAGAGGTGGATTTTTCGCGAATGGAAAAGCTGTACAACGACCAGCTGATCAGTCAGGAAGAGTTTGAAAAAAGCGAAGTGTCTGTAAAACAAGCCCGGGAAGAGTTGCAGACGGCAAAGGACGCTCTTGAAATCGTAAAGGACGGTATTACGAAAAACAGTGCTTCGTTCAGCAGTACGTTGATTCGTTCCACGATCGACGGTTTGATCTTGGATATTCCTGTGAAAGCCGGTAACTCGGTGATTATGAGCAATACCTTCAACGACGGAACGACAATTGCCACTGTCGCCGATATGAACGATTTGATTTTCAAAGGGAAAATAGACGAGACCGAAGTCGGCAGAATACATGAGGGCATGCCGGTAAAACTGACGATCGGTGCATTGCAGAATGTTTCGTTCGATGCGCATCTGGAATATATCTCTCCGAAAGGCGTGGAGGAGAATGGGGCGAACCAGTTCGAGATACGTGCGGCGATTCAGGTTCCCGATAGTGTAATGATCCGTTCCGGATATTCAGCCAATGCCGAAATCGTATTGCAGCGGGCTTTGCAGGTGTGCGCTTTACCCGAAAGCACGGTGGAGTTTGCCGGTGACAGCACGTTCGTTTATGTATTGACCGACAGTGTGCCGGAGCAGCAGTTCGAGCGTGTGCCGGTATCGTTGGGTATGAGCGACGGTATTCGCATCGAGGTGAAAGAGGGCATTCAGGCTGGTGCGCGTGTACGCGGCGCAGAAAAGAAAGAGATGAAATAATAACGGATAGATGTTTATGAAAAAAAATATATTTGTTGCATTGGGCGTATGGGTGGCAACGGTGGTGGCTTCGGTTCAGGCACAGGAGGCGTGGTCGTTGCGGAAGTGTATCGACTTTGCGATCGAACACAACATACAGGTACAAAAATCCGCCAACGAAGTGGAACGGAGCAAAGCCGATGTAAGCAGCACCAAGTGGGCGCGTTTACCGAATCTGAACGGTAGTGTAGGGCAGAATTGGAGTTGGGGTCGTTCGGCTTCACCGGTCGATAATACGTATAACGATATAAATAGTGCGAATACCAGCTTCGGAGTGAACACCAGCGTGCCGTTGTTTACCGGATTGAATCTGCCTAACCAGTATGCGCTTTCCAAATTGAACTTGAAAGCGGCTGTGGAAGATCTGAACAAAGCGAAAAACGATCTGGCTATCCAAGTGGCATCGTCGTATTTGCAGGTCCTCTTTAATGAGGAGTTAAGCCGGGTCGCTTTGGAACAAGTGAAAATCAGCCGGGAACAATCGGAACGTATCGGTCAGTTGCACCGGTTGGGCAAGGCTTCGCCGGCAGAGGTGGCAGAAGCACAAGCCCGCCTGTCGCAGGACGAGTTGAGTGCGGTGCAGGCAGATAATAATTATCAGTTGGCATTGCTCGATTTGAGTCAGTTGCTGGAATTGCCGTCGCCCGAGGGGTTCGTTTTGTTGCCTCCGGTCGATGAAGTAGTGTTCGTTCCGCTTACCCATCCCGATGATATTTACATGCAGGCATTGACCGGGAAACCGGAGATCAAGGCGGCGGAATATCGTTTGCAGGGAAGTTTGAAAAGCGTGCGCATTGCATTGAGCGACTACTATCCGCAACTGTCGTTCAGTGCCGGTCTCGGTACGAACTATTATTCGGTAAACGGTTCGGCAGATTCGTTCTCGGGACAGATGAAAAACAATTTAAGCGAGTATGTCGGTTTTTCTCTTTCGGTCCCTTTGTTCGATCGGCTATCGACGCACAATCGGGTGAAGACTGCCCGGTTGCAACGAACGAACATGGCATTGCAATTGGAGGAGACCAAGAAGACTTTGTATAAGGAAATACAACAGGCATATTACAATGCGGTGGCGGCAGAGAGCCGATACCGTTCGGGCGAGTCGGCTGTGTCGGCTAATCGGGAGTCGTTTCGTTTGACAAGCGAAAAATTCAATGCCGGAAAGGCCACTTCGGTGGAATATAACGAGGCGAAGTTGAACTATACCAAAGCCTTGTCCGATCAGATACAGGCAAAATACGAATACTTGTTCCGAGTGAAGATTCTGGATTTTTATAAAGGTGATCCGATTCAATAACGGAACAGTACCGGATAAGAAAGCACAGAGGGGTATGACGGTTGCATATTCCTCTGTTTTTGTATATTCGAATATCGTTTGGCATACCCGGAGCTCGGAATGGGTAGTGGCCGCTATGCGGTAAACGGATTATTATTTGTCAAAAAAGCGAATTGTTTGGCATCTGCTCTCATTTTCCATAACTTTGTTGCTCTTTTAACGGAGTACGATATGGAAAATATGGATTTCGGGAAGGATCCCATTCCTTCGCTTTTCAGAAAAATGCTGATACCGACATTGCTGGGTATGGTGTTCTCTGCTGCGTTTGTTATTACCGACGGGATATTTGTCGGTCGGGGTATCGGAAGCAACGCATTGGCTGCGATCAATGTAGCGGCACCGTACACGTTCCTGTCGATTGCCGTCGGGCTGATGTTCGGCATCGGCGGTTCGGTCGTTTCATCTATCCGTCTGTCGCAAAAAGATGTAAAGGTGGCGAACATCGTGATGACGCAGGCTTTTGCCGTATCGAGTGTGATCCTCGTCGGTGTGATTGCCGTTTATTTCTTGTTTCGTCCGCTGATTATAAATGCGTTGGGCGCATCGCCCGAGCTTTACCCGTTGGTACGCGAATATCTGGATTATGCCGTACCGTTTCTGCTGCCCTATACCATCATGTCGGTCGGTATGTTCTTTTCGAGGCTCGATGGTGCACCTCGTTTTACCATGTGGTGTATGGCTATTGCTACGTTGTTGAATATATTGTTCGATTATCTTTTCATCTTTGTATTCAACGGCGGGTTGATGGGAGCTGCTTTGGCTACCGGTACGGGTGAGACGGTGGGGGCGGTGATGCTGGTGGTATATCTGTCGCATTACTCCAAGACGTTGCGCCCGGTAAAACTGAAATTCACCGAGAAGGGAAAACAGTTTATGCGCAGGAATGTCTGGTACATGAGTAAACTCGGATTCTCCGGATTCCTGAATGAGATGGCTGTCGCCTGTATGATGCTGGTGGGAAACTATGTGTTCAATTCTTATCTGGGCACGGACGGCGTGGCGGCATTCAGCATCGTTTGTTATCTGACCCCGATTATTTTCATGATTTATAATTCGATCATACAGTCGGCGCAACCGATTATCAGTTTCAATTACGGAGCCGGAAATACGTCGCGCACTTATAAGGCGACGCGATGTGCCTTGATTTCGGCAATAGCTGTCGGGTGTCTGTTGTTTGTCGGTGCGCTCGGTTTTCGGGGAGTCGTGATCTCTTGGTTTACATCGCCCGGCACCGATGTGTATGATATAGCCGTACGGGGAATCCGGTTGTTTGCCATCGGTTTTGTGCCGTGGGGAATCAATATTATTGCTATCGGTTATAGCCAAAGTGTCGAGAAGGCTGGATATGCGACTCTTTACACATTGCTTCGCGGTGCGATATGGATGATTACCTGTTTTCTGCTGCTCCCGTTATGGCTTGGCGAAGCCGGTATCTGGCTGGCGATTCCGGCTTCGGAACTCTTGACCGTGCTGACGGTCTTGGTGACTTGGCGGAAGATCCGGGTTTGATTCCGGTCGGGGTTTATGCCCGGATAAACGGGTTATACCGTTTTTCTGTCAGAATCGTGCTTTCCGGACCGTGACCGGGATACACTACCGTATCGTCGGGCAACAGCAACAACCGATCCCGAATACTTTTTATCAATGTATCGAAGTCTCCGCCCGGAAGGTCGGTACGCCCGATACTACCTTGAAATAAGGCATCGCCGGTAAGGACGAATGCCGATTCGGGAGCGTAATAGGCTATGCTGCCCGGGGAATGTCCGGGTACGGCGATAGCCCGGAGAATTTCGTTCCCGATGCGTAAATCCGTTCCGTCGATGATATTATCGGTAACTGTGGCGGGAGCCGGACAATTTCGTATGCCGAACATGGCGGCTTGTTGCGCGGTCTGTTCCCACAAGGGCATATCGGCACAGTTGGCGAAATACGGAACACGGTAATTCCCGGCTACGTGGGCACTCCCGAAAGTATGGTCGAAATGCAGGTGTGTAGCCAGCTGGTATTTAACCGTCAGGTGTTGCCGGGCAATGAATTGGTCCAGTTCTTCACATTCTGCCGGATAAAAACATCCGGCATCGACTATGGCACATTCGAGACTTTGCTCATCCCAGATCACATAGGTATTGACAGATACCATGTTGAACGTAAACCGCATGATTTTCATAGATGCTCCGATATTAGAGTTGAACGTAAACCGCTTTTTTGGTTTCGAAATATTCTTCTTTGAAGTAATCTTTCAAGTCATAGACCAAAGCGTTTTTTTTTACCGGCTGGATTTCGGCTTGCAGATCTCCGCCTTTCAAACAGATCAAACCGTTGGGTAAAGCGTTTTGTTGCTCTTTCTTGATATTTTTACGAATCAGTTTGATCAGATCGGGC
Organism: uncultured Porphyromonadaceae bacterium; assembly: GCA_900538555.1. Classification (GTDB taxonomy): domain Bacteria; phylum Bacteroidota; class Bacteroidia; order Bacteroidales; family Barnesiellaceae; genus UMGS27. Next base: position 191,016 of record UPYI01000006.1, on the reverse strand, counting down.
AGGGGCATGACTGCACGGCTTACGATGAAGTCGAATTTTGCCTTTTCTTCTTCTACGCCTCCATGTCGGAACGTAACATTTTTCAGTCCGATAGCCTGTGCCACTTCGGTTGCTACTTTGATTTTTTTACCGATCCGGTCGATCAGGTGGAAGCGGCATTCGGGGAACAGGATAGCCAAAGGGATTCCCGGGAATCCGCCTCCCGTTCCTACATCCATCAGTTCCGTTCCGTCGGTAAAGTGTAAGATATTGGCGATAGACAAAGAGTGCAGGATATGATGCGGATACAGGTTTTCAATATCTTTACGCGATATTACGTTTATTTTGGCATTCCAATCGGTATAGAGCGGTCCTAAGGCAGAAAATTGTTCCCGTTGCTCAGCCGATAGGTGGGGGAAATATTTTTCGATGTATTCCATATAATATAGGTGTTGTAAAAACGAAAGCCATACTGTTGCCATACCGGATACCGACCATGCAATTCTGCCTGCATCGGTATCGGATTGATTTATCAACAAAGATAATGCAATTCGGATGGATTGCCAAATTTATTTTTTGTGATCAAGTGGTTTGGAAACGGCGATTGCCTTTGTTAAATCAAAATCTAAAAAATGTAAAATAGTGGGATGCGTATTGTAAAAATAAAAGATAAAATATAAATTTACATCAACTTTAATCGAATGAAAAATAACGTATGAAAGATTGTGAGGTTACTCGTTCCGGGCTTTGTGCGCAAGATTTTGTCACAGAGGTCGATGGTAAAAAAACAGAATTATTTGTTTTGACAAATGAATCGGGTTGTGAATTGACTTTGTCTAATTACGGGGCTCGTATTGTATCGCTTGTCGTTCCCGATCGTTCGGGCAAAGATGTCGATGTCGTATTGGGGCATTCTTCTATTGCCGAGTATCTGAATTCCCAAGAACCTTATTTCGGTGCGACTTGCGGACGATTTGCCAATCGTATCGCCAAGGGGCGTTTTGAAATCGACGGAACAGTATATGACCGTTTGGCGATCAATAATGGTCCGAACAGTTTGCATGGCGGGGTAAAAGGATTTACTTTCCAGATTTGGGATGCCGAGCAAATCGACGGACGTACGGTTTGTTTCAAATATCTGTCGCGTGACGGAGAAGAGGGATTCCCCGGAAATTTGTCGGCAGAAGTAACTTTTCATCTTACCGACGATAATTCGATAGAGATCGCTTATCGGGCTGTTACCGATAAGCCTACGGTGGTAAATCTGACGAACCATGCATTTTTCAATTTATCGGGCGAAGGTCCGGAATCCGTACACGATCATTTGCTTACGATTCATGCCGACAAGTATATCCCGATAGACGAAACCTCGATTCCTTACGGACGGCTGGATGCCGTTGCCGGTACTCCGATGGATTTTACCGCTCCGCATACCATAGGCGAACGGATAGATACACCTACCGAACAGTTGCAGTTTGCCCGCGGTTACGATCACTCTTATGTCTTGAACGATTGGGGTAAAGGTGTTGCCCATGCCGCCCGATGCGTTTCGCCGAAGACGGGTATCGCTCTCGACGTTTATACCACCGAACCGGGAGTTCAATTGTACACGACCAATTGGATGAATGATCATTTTGTAGGAAAGCACGGTAAAAATTATAAAGTGAGATGTGCATTCTGTCTTGAAACGCAGCATTTCCCCGACAGCCCGAATCGTCCGGAATTTCCGTCGGTCGTATTGCGTCCGGGGGAGACATTCGAATCCCGTACCGTTTTCAAATTTTCAGTAGAAAAATAAACCACATAAACATATTTATTAAACCCAAAAGTTGAATTATCATGGAAATAGAAGGTGTAAGAAGTCGTTTTTTGAAACATTTTGATGGAATCCCCGGAGTTGTATATGCTTCACCCGGACGTATAAATCTGATTGGTGAACATACCGATTACAATGGCGGATTCGTATTCCCCGGAGCCGTGGACAAAGGCATGATCGCCGAGTTGCGGATCAACGGGACGGACAAAGTCCGGGCTTATTCAATCGACTTGAAAGACTATGTAGAATTTGGGCTGAACGAAGAGGATGCCCCTCGTGCAAGCTGGGCGCGTTATATATTCGGCGTATGCCGCGAGATTATCAAACGCGGTGGAAAGATTTCCGGTTTCAACACGGCTTTTGCCGGTGATGTACCCCTGGGTGCCGGAATGTCTTCGTCGGCTGCTTTGGAAAGCACATACGCATTCGCTTTGAACGAAATGTTCGATTGCGGACTCGATAAATTCGAATTGGCAAAGATCGGTCAGGCTACCGAACATAACTATTGTGGTGTGAAATGCGGTATCATGGACCAATTTGCTTCTGTATTCGGAAAGAAAGGCAGTTTGATCCGTCTTGATTGCCGTTCGTTGGAATATCAGTATTTCCCGTTCGATCCCCAAGGATATAAGTTGGTATTGGTAGATTCGGTTGTAAAACACGAATTGGCGTCGTCGGCTTATAACAAACGTCGTGAATCTTGCGAACGTGCGGTAGCAGCTATTCGGAAACGTCATCCCGAAGTCGAATTCCTTCGTGATGCCAATATGGATTGGCTGAAAGAGGTGAAAGCCGAAATCTCGGAAGAAGACTATATGCGTGCCGAATATGTCATAGAAGAAATTCAGCGTGTGCTGGATGTCTGTGAGGCATTGGAACGCGGCGATTACGAAACTGTGGGACAGAAGATGTATGAAACACACCACGGCATGAGCAAGTTGTACGAAGTGAGCTGCGAGGAGCTGGACTTCTTGAACGACATTGCCAAAGAATGCGGTGTAACCGGTTCGCGCGTTATGGGCGGCGGTTTCGGCGGATGTACCATCAACTTGGTGAAAGAAGAGTTGTACGATGCGTTTGTAGCCAAAGCAAAAGAGGCTTATGTTGCCAAGTACAATCGTGCGCCGAAGTTCTATGATGTAGTTATCAGCGACGGTTCGCGGAAACTTTGCGAATAATTCGACCGAACGGTAAGAGGGGTAAAATGCCCATGTTGAAGCAGCCCCGTTCGGGCGTGTCGGAATGGTTGAGTTGCAGTAAATAAGCAGATAGACCGTTATGACATCCCGTATTAAAGAATCTCTCCCCGGCTACATTCTTGTGGTCGGGGAGAATCTTTTTACGGATTGAGCTGTGTCGGAGCGATACAGCCGGTTATTGAATCATTTTTCGTAAGTTGTGCAGGGCGGAGGTATATAGCGATTTGACGGTATTGACCGATATATTCAGAGCTTGGGCTATTTCTTGGTTCCCGGTTTCGTTATACAGTTTCATTTCAACCACTCTGCGTTGTTGCGGAGCGAGTTGTTTGATGGCTGTTTGAATATCTTCCAACCTTTTTTCCTTTAATAATTTCATTTCGGCTTCGCCGCAATCGTCTGTAATATCGTTCGAGTATTCCTCGATGTTTTCGTAATGGTGTCTGGATTTCAGGATGTTCAACAAATGATTTTTGGCGATAGTGAAAAGAAAGTGTTTGAAAGGCGTATGCGGATCTTTACTTTTACGTTTGTCCCAGATTTTGAAAAATATATCTTGCAGGGCATCTTCCGCCAATTCCGAATTCCCTAAGTAGTGATAGCACAATACATATACTGCCCGGCTGTATTTTTCATACAGTTGGGTAAAAGCAAGTTGGCTGCTTTGTTCTTGCAGTTGCTTTACCAGATAATAATCGTCGGGCAGCATAATGTGTAGGTTGTGTAAAAACGGGACGTGTTCGGGAAGAGATACCGGAAGGAGGTCAGTATCTCTTCCTGACCATAAAATTAGTGTTTTATTATTTTATATGTTCTTTTTGTCCGATTATCGTTATCGAAGATGGCATTTATGATATACAATCCGTGAGGAAGTCGGGCGATGTCGATATCCGGGTTGTTCGTTGTGTGGAGTACGATATGCCCCAGTTGGTCGCAAACTTGAACAATGAATGAAGTTGCGTCGGTTTCGGTACGGATTCGATACGACGAATTGTCGTAGGTGACAGTCGCATGATTCCGAGCCTCTTCTTTTATATCGGTTGCCTGTGGGGTGTAGGTGGTCCATGAGAGGTTATCGATCACGAACCGGTAGCAGTTCCCGCTTTCCCCGGCTTTGTAGTCCGAAAGATTTTCGATTTTTAAGACAAATTTTCCTTCCCTTTTGAGATTGCCGATTGCATACCGATAGAACGGTGCCCCCGATTTATATTCGCCGATCGGTTCGTATATACCGCCGATAGAGTCGCCGTTGATAGAGATTCTGATTTTCCACTCCCGGTTGTGCGATTCATTGTCGCCGTTGCTGTTCCAGTCGAAATACAGGCTGTCGATACCGCATTCGATACTGTCGCTGATCAAATAAGCGTGTCCGGTTTCTTCCGGTTTCGTACCGCGGATGATGGCAATGAAATTGTCCGCACCCATTTTCCCTTGATTTTTTGTGATACCGCCTCTGAATACCGTCCATGTAGATTGATCGCAGGTTTTAGATACGGGAGCCGTTTCGTATGTTTTGGTATTGGATCCGTCGTTTGTCGTAAAGGTTTCGACTTGGGTATCGGCGAAAGAGGTGAAAACCGCCATGCCGCAAATGGTTGCTAATATTCTTCTTTTCATGGTTCTTGTTTTTATTTGTTTGTATTAAAAAGATGGGTTAAATGCTGTGGTAAATAAAAAGTTTCCGTTTGGTCGATATAGACTGCTACCGATCCGAGATCGAATAGTTTTCCGTTGAAACTATATACCGACTTGTTGGCTTCTATCGTCAATCGGTTTTTCCCTTTTCGGACTTCCAGTGTCGGGAACCCTTTTCCCTGTTTATCGATCCGGCAATGGCAGGAAAGGAACAGGTCGGTGTGACGGCTGAATAGTTCGTCGGTAAGTTCGGGCAATGTTTTTTCAAATCCCGAAACGTCGCACAGATACCGGTTGATGTCGATGTTTGTGTTGAGTCCTTTCGGAATATCTCCTTGCGGATGATAAGCGGCAAGAATGACATCTTCTCCCGTGTGCCCTCCGGTAGTGAATCCGATATAGGTATGTTGGTACAACAACCGGCTGAGCGTTCCGGAGAATGTATCTTTATCGCCGGTTTTCATATAGTTTTCCGGATCTTGGTTTCGGGATTCCATCAAGGTTTTTATTTCCCGATCGGAAAAAACAATGCCGGTGTGACGTTCGATGATATCGGAATAATCTTGGGGACGGGTTTCGGTCAGCAATTTTTGAAGATGCCGTATGCTGCACCGTATAGACGATAAATTGCGGAACAGGGTATCTATGCCGGTTCTTGAATAGTCTTTCAGATCGTAACGTCCGAGAGAAAATCCGCTATTGCCGTGATCCGAAAGTATGACGACGGTTGTATTGCCGTCTTCTTGGGCGAAGTCGATAGCACTCTTTATCGCCCGATCGAAATCGAGATACTCCGTGATGCAAGCTGCCGCGTCATTGGCGTGTGCCGCCCAATCGATTTTAGATCCTTCGACCATCAGGAAAAAACCTTCGGGATGCCGGGACAGCACTTCGATCGCTTTTTCGGTCATTTCTTTAAGAGTCGGGATTTGCGCTGTATCCGTGTCGAGCACATAAGGCAGATCCATATCACCCCATAAAGACCATATTTTACCCTCTTTATGTTCTCTGAATTGCCGTATGTCGTTACATAAATAGGTTGTGCCGTTTTTTCGGAAATGCTCTTTCATATCGTCCGATACGAGGGCGTTACCACCACCGAACATGACATCCAGATTTTGGTAAGCCATTTGTGATGCGAGCGAGGCGTAATCGTTCCGACGGGGCCCATGAGCCGAGCAAGCCGCCGGTGTAGCGTGTGGAAATTCCACGGTAACGACCAGTCCGGTAGCTTTGTTCCGCAATGCTTTCGAGGCTTCGAGAATGGTGGTCAAGGGGCGGTATGCCATAGTGGAATCTATTGCCAACAGGTCGTTTATCCGGTCTTGCGGCGGATAAACGGATACATTGCCCGACTGTTGCGGCATGCCGGTCATATATGCGCTCATAGCGGGAGCCGAATCTACGATAGGAGCATTCGACGAATACGTTTTTACCAGACCGCAGAGGTATGGATCTATATATAGTTCGTCTTCTCCGATACGGTTGTATATCTGGTACCAGCGTGCAGCCGATAATATATCGACGGATGTCCCGTCGGTGAGCATGACAATCAGGTTCTTCGTCGGTCTGACGGGAGCTTTGTAGTGTGCCCCGTCGTAACTCCGACCGTTTGCCGTGCCTGTATATAACACGAGCACCGCGATACCGATTATCAATTTTTTTATGGATTCTATTTTAGTCATGGTGAGTTGTGTTTGTCTGTTTATCGGGCACGTTGGGTAAATTTCAGCGAATGGCATTTACCTTTCGTCGTTATGCAGGCTATGTAATATCCTGTGGGCAGAACCGACTCCAAAGAGATTGTCTTTTCTTTGAAATATGCACTGAATACGATTTGTCCGGCTGTATTGTATATTGTACACCGGATGTTGTCACAGTCGGTATTCAGCATTAGTTTCCCGTCTTTATATCGTAGTACGGGATCGTCGTTCGAAGCCGTACCGACAGCCGATTGTGTATCGTATTCGACGGCTCCGATCGTGCTGCCTGTTACCGGTCGGAGAACACCGATCTGATCGTAGAGCAGCGACGATTGTCGTTTCCCGTCGTTATCGATGTCTGTATCGAGATCCGTCTCGCTTAGTTGTCCGGCGGACAGGGTGTTGATTGCCTTGCCGTCGAATTCGTTTGTCTTGAATCGGATGTACGGGGTAGAGGACGATTCGGTCAGCCGGGCGTTGAATTTAGTTTCCGAACGAGAACCTTCCAGCATTGTTTCGACAGCCTTCATTCCTTCTTCCTGCTGCATAGCCGTTAGATCGGTGGCATTTACCGGCAGATTCGTGCTGGCGCGGGATGTAAATAGATTGTATCCGGACGCCGAAAGTTCGGCATCCGTTGCAATATATACGTCTCCTCCGGTTTCTGCCGTGGAGAAATTTCCGGCAACGATGTTGTTGTATAGTTTGATTTTCCCTTTCCGGCAGTATACGGCAGCGCCGTAAAAGTTCGAAGCGTAATTTCCGTCCGTTTTTAAACAGGAGGTCTGGTTCCCCGATAGGGTATTGTTCACCAGCGATACTGTCGAATTTTCGCCTGCATAGATATATACGGCACTGCCGCCCAAGATCGGGTTCATAATTCCGTTCGTCGTATTGCAGAGGTTGTTTGCAAATGTGTTGTTCACGAAAGTGATCGTGGCATCGGTATTGACATCGTTGAAACAGAATGCCCCTTGTTGCGAGGCGGAATTGGCAATGAATGAATTGCCATAGAGATAACCTTGTGCAGTCCCGTTGATATGTATCGCTGCCCCCGATGCCGCTTCATTGCCGTCGAAAAGCGTACGGTGCACAGTGTATCCCCAGGGCGATCCGTCTATATAAAGTGCGCCGCCTTTCGAGGCTTTGTTTCCATAGAATTTGCAATCTTCCAGAACGACTTTTCCGGAAGAGTATATAGCAGCTCCGTAGCCTTCGGTGTGGTTGTTGGCAAATTCGGTATCGATGGCTTTAATACCGAGCCCGAAGGCTTGTATCGCACCGCCTTTTTCCGACGTGTCGGAAGTGCTGCAAGCATCTTGTAAGATGAAGTTTTCTATTTGCAGCCAACCGGGGGCATTGACGGTTATCAGGTGATGAGAATTGTTTTCCTGTACGTTTCCTCGGGTAAAGTTCCCGGACAGGACGGTTTTCCCGTCGATACGGGAAAAATCGTTATTGTAGCCTCCCGACAAACAGAGACTGTGAGGTAGGAGTAGCGATTTCTCGGGTGTGTCGCCGACAAAAAATGTACCGTGCGTCGTATAGATCGTATCACATTTGTGTGAAAGGTCGATTGCCTTTTGCAATGTCCGTAGCGGATGTTGGGCTGTACCGTCGTTCGCATCGTCCCCGTCGGTGGAAACATATATACGCGATGGTACGTCCGGATCTTGCAGGCTGACCGTGATCTGCACGGGGAAATGGTCGGACGGGGTTAGTCCTCTGCCGAAATCCTCGTTGATGGTGGCATAAGACCATACCTTTGCTTTCCGACAATAGATATAGTCGATGCGGTTCGATCCGAAGGATAACGCCCAGTTGCTATAAGTCCCTTCCTGTCCGGTCGGGGCTGTTGCAGACATTAGACGACTATCATCGAAATAGGCACCGAAGGTGTAGTGTACGCTGCTGTTCCCCGGAGCTGTATTGAAGTCTCCGACAATGAAGCAGGGCGAATTGCCCGCAATGCCGAGCATGGTTTCCACATTGATCCGGGCACCCTCCTGTCGGGCAATGGCTCCATTGTTATCGAGGTGGGTCGAACAGTAATAAAGTATTTCGTCGCTGTTCTTGTCTTGCAATTTTACCCATACCGATACTCTCCGGTAAGCGGCGTCCCATGATATTTCGGGCTTGGTCGGGTCTTCGGAAAGGAAAAAATGGCCTTTATCCAACAGGGTATAGCGACTGTTGAGCCAAGCTACACCGACACCTTCGCCGACATTTCCCAATACATAAGAATCACGACCCCAGTATTCCAGCCCGTAATCGGGCAATAGCGATTTCAGATCTTTGTGTTGGGCGTCTTTCATCTCTTGCAGTCCGATAATGTCGTACCCTTTTTCGGCAATGATACGGGCTACGGACTCTCTCCGGTTTACCCATGCTTTATCGCCGGTGTCTTTATCCGATACGGTACGGATGTTGTAAGTGCCGATACGATGGATATCGGCTTGTATCTGGGGCAAACCGATCCATAGAAAAAGGAGCAGATAAATATATTTTTTCATAAAGATAGATGCAGGTTATTGGTGTAAACGAACGTCGATTTGTACGCATAGATGATCGGAAGGCATAATGGTACGCCGGTAATCTTTGGTAATGGTGCGGTACGAGAGAACATCGGCTTTTCGGCAATAGATGTAGTCGATACGCTGTTCCGTGGGTTTTTGCAGCCAGTTGCAGTAGGTGCCTGCATAACCTTTCGGTTTTTTCCCGGAAATGCTGCGGCTGTCTTTGAACTCTTTCCCGAATATCCGGTGTACCGATACTTCCTGCGGTTCGGCATTCAGGTCGCCGACAATAAAGGCGGGATGACCTTCTGCCGCTTCGAGCACTTTCGAAATGTTCAATTCCGCTCCTTTCTTTCGGGCGATAGTTCCGATATGGTCGAGATGAGTAGAGCAGAAACAGAATATCTCGCCGCTCTTTTTGTCTTGCAGTTTAACATATACCGACACGCGTTTATAGGCGGCATCCCACGACAAAGCCGGAGTATCCGGGTTTTCCGAAAGGAAAAAGTGTCCTTTTTCGAGCAAGGTGTAACGGGCTTTCCGGTAAGCGACGCCCACTCGTTCTCCTTTGCTGACCGATGCGGAATTTCTTCCCCATGCAACTATCTCGTAATCGGGAAGCAGCGTTTTCAGATCGGTTTCCTGCCGGTCGTTCGCTATTTCCTGAAATCCGATAACATCGAATTTCCCTTCCTCTATTGTCCGGGCGATATACTCTTTTCGGTTATCCCACGATTTATCTGCCGAGTCTTTTGCTGTCTGTATGCGCAGGTTGTATGTTCCTAACCTGTGTTTGGGCACTGCCATACCGCTTACGGGTATGGCGAGTGCGATGAGTATGATTGAAAGAACCTTTTTCATTTGATTACTTTAAATGTCGTTCCGTCGGAATGGATGAGGTATAGCCCTTGGGGCAAGGACGACAAATCGACCGACTCGCCGAAAACATTCGACAAAAGGTGACCGTTGGCATTGAAAATCCGGATATTCTTGGCACCGGGAATTTTGTATCGCCCGTTTCCGATGTTGAGCAGTGTTTTCGATGCGACGACGGGACGGTTTATTGCCGATACGCCATTGACATCGACAGCCCCCATGCAGGTATTCGTTTCTCTGGAATAGCCTCTTTGGTCGAGTTCTACGGCTACCTGATCGGGGCATTTCCATTGTTCCAGAATTTCTCGCAGCTTGCTGATCGTTGCTCCGTTTGCCTGAACAGCGGGCAGTATCGTATAGGATTCTCCTCCGTTGTCGGTAAGTTGGTTGGTGTGGAACATGTCGGCATACTGATGAACTGCTACCGGTGTACTGGGCTGGTCGGTCGATTTCCAGATGAGGTTCCATACCGGATCCTGATATTTTTTGCTCAGGTCGTAGAACGTTCCTAAGTAATTGTACCCACCCGATATAAAGTAGTTTTCGATGCTTTTGGTATAGTTTTCCGTATAGCAGGTCGGATTCCGCTTGTTTCCGGTATCTTCTGTGTCTTCCAGCGAGATACTGTTGGCGATATATAGAACGGCTTCTTTTTCCATTCGGATAGATGAACCGTAGCTGTAAGACTTATCCAAGTCGATGTGTATGCGGCTACATATATTATTTGCCAACGTGGAAGAAACGATGTATGCCGTATCGCCGTTGCTGATCGAGATACCGGCACCGTTGCAATATGCCTTGTTGTCGGCTATGGTCGAGTTGATCACCCATAAATTGCCATGTCTTATTTGTATGGCACCACCATATTTGCCGTCGGTAATTTCGTGGGCGACAGAGTTGCCGGAAAGTTGGCAGCGTTCCAGCATACATGTGCTTTTGCGTCCTCCCTTTTCGACCGGAGCGGTATCGATCAGTATGGCACCGCCCCGCGATTTGGCAGTATTGTCGGTAAAGGTGCAGTCGATAAAGTGAGTGAAAGACCCGACGCTGGTAAATCCTGCGCCGCCGTGGAATGTGGATGTGTTGTTCCGGAATTCACAGTTCTTTATTTCGACGTTCGCATTATCGGTGTAGAGCGCGCCGGCACCGTAATCTTCGCCTTGATAGTAGGCGCATTCAAACCGGATCCGTTGTATGGAAACTTTTTCGTTGACGCTTATGACAAGCAGATTCTGTATATCGCCGGCATTGGGAAGCCCGTCTCCATTTTTGTCTCCGGAGAAAACGGTGGGGTGGGCGAACGGGTCGGCAGAACTGGAGAGATCGGTTCCCGATAGCCCCTGTGGATATCCGCCGACGATTGCGACACCCTGTGTTATCTTGAACGTATTTGCATTCGACTCGGGGGTATATATACCTTCTGCCAGATGGAACATATCACCTTCGGAGGCAAGTTCGTTGGATAGCAACATTTGGAAGTCGGAAACACATAGTGCGCCTTCCCAACTGTGTCCGTCGCCGGATGTCGTGGTAATATCGGGTCGTACGAACCAGTTGTCGGCATGTATCGGGGTAACGGCCAATGCAGTTAATGCAATGAATAGCATTTTTGATTTCAGTGTATTCATAACTATTTGTATTTAAATGATTAATGTTTTCAGAATAAGAGTTTGTCATCCCAACCGGGGTTTTGTTCAAGCGCACCGTTGGTAAGAATCCGGTCGTTTATAGGAATCGGGTAGAGGTAATCCCGGTCTTCTCTGAACGTCCTGCTTCCCGACGGGTTGGCTTGTGTACCCTGTATCAGCAGGCTGCCGCGATCGCCCTCGGTGAGCGTGATGTCTTTGCCTATCTGCAAATATTCGGCACCGAATACGAGAGGTCGGTCTTTTTCCCAAATGACGAGGTCTGTTTTTCCGTCTCCATCGAGGTCGTATTGACCTTCACCGTCGAAACTTTGCCCGTGATACGGTTGTGTAAGAGCCGCCCCTTCTTTCCAGCGCATCAGGTCGTAGTAGCGGAATCCTTCCAATACGAGTTCTATATCGCGTTCGCGCCGGATCTCCGATATGATTCCTGTGTGACTGCTTCGGGTCGTATTGGGATAGAGTGACAGCATATAGGAATCGGGGTGTGCGTTTGCATCGTCGAGATGCAGGTGCGGCATGCCGGCACGTTCTCGAATGAGGTTGATCGAACAGTCGAGGTCTTCCTGCGTTATCTCTCCGAGTTCGGCTTTTGCTTCGGCATAGTTGAGATAGCACTCTGCCAACCGGAATAAAGGCATGTCGCATTCCGAACTGTTATATACATCGTATTTGCTTTCCATGGCATATTTGATGATCTGGTAGCCGGTAATCGACACTTTCATCGAGAATTTGGAAACATTGTTTTCTCCTTTGCGGATATAGGTGCCCGGTTTGAATACCGTCTGGCTCATGCGCGGATCCCGGTCGGTCATCTCCTCGTGCAAACTCAATGTGGTATAGTCCGCTTTGTCGGTAAACCGTGTGCCGTCTGCATTCAGGTATTTATTGACGAAGCGTTTGGTAAATCCCGGGCTGCCTTGTGTGAAAGAGACCGTATAGCTTGTCGCATTGTGGGAGAGACCCAAAGCGGCACTGTATCGTCGGGACAAAATGATTTCGCCGGTTTCCGAATCATTGCTTGCAAATAAATCGCGGTATGGCTGCGTTCCGGTTTTATAAAGTGCATATCCTCCGTTGCTCATCAACTCGAATGAGGCTTCCGCGCATTCCCGTAACAGCTCTTCGCTATCGCCCAGTTGATGATATTTGCGGAATGTTCCTTCGAACAGGCATATTCTGGATTTTAACGCCAACGCCGTCCATCGGTTGATGGTATAGGTACTATGCCCGTCGGGAAGCATGTCGATGGCTTTGTTCAGGTCGGCTATGATATTTTCTGTGACCGATTTCCGGCTGTCCCGAGGCTTGTTGAGTTGTTTGGTATCCGAACTTCCGACCGGATGATCGTACCACGGAACATCGCCGAATTTCTTTATTTTCTCGAAATAGAAATAGGCTCTGAAAAAGTAGGCTACACCTTCGTAGTGCCTGCGTTCTTCTATTTCGTCACATTGGTGGCTATGTTCCAGAAAGTAGTTGATATGGCGCAACATATCCCAATTCCAATATTCGTCGCCGCTGGTAATGGTGCGTGTCCCCATTACTTCCGGAGGCAGATTGGTCGTAGCTACTTCGTCCGACACCTCGCCGTATAGTTCGGATGCTTCGGGCAGGATCGTATAAAATTGGTCGGTATATAATTGCAGGTCGCTTCCAGTAGAGAAAAATACTTTCGAGTTGGTCGAATCTTTGGGATAACGGTCGAGAAAGCTATCCTCGCACGATGCGAATGCCAGTAGCAACAGAGTGGCGGGGAAAAGTGTGCTGATATATTTCATGTCTTATGAGTCGTTTTATAATGTAATGGATGCTCCGATAGAAAATGTCTTGTTGAAGTTGTACGATACGCCGCTGTTTTCATATCGGGTATCGGTAGATGTGGCTTGCTCCGGATCTACGTATTTGGAATGCTTTTTCAAAGGAGAAAAGTAGAATAGATTTTCTCCGGTAAGATAGATGCGCAAATCTTTTACGAATCCTTTCGGAAGCGGGACCGTGTAACCGATCGTCAGATTTTTAAGACGGAAGTACGCGATATTTTGCAGATAGCGGTCGTTGGGCGATCCCATCGAATAATTCGGCTGCAACGCTTCGTATCCGCGTGCGCGAGGGAAATAAGCATTTCGATTGGTTTCGCTCCAAACGTTATCCATAAAGTTCGACGGAATGAAACTGCAATACGGACGGCTGTAAGGGCCCCAGAATGAAATGGAGTTTCCGGAAGGATACCAGTCCTGATGTCCTATACCTTGAAAGAATGCCGATATATCCACACCATACCAGGATGCTGACAGTTTGAAATTATAAGCATAACGGGGCAGGGTATTGCCGATGATTTTCTGATCGCCCGGATTGTCCAGCGTGTTGGCTCCGATGCTGATGACATTATCTCCATCGAGGTCGAGATATTTTATATCTCCGGCTCTCAGACCGGGTTCGCCTACCGACGTGATGATCTGTTGGTTCAGATAGGTCTGATCTACCGGATAGTTGGCGGCTTCTTCATCGGATGCGAAAAGTCCTCCGACAGAAAAGCCCCAAAGTTCGCCCAAAGTCTGACCGACGTAATATTTGCTCAATAGTTTCGACGGATTGTTATAGCGTGTGATTTTGGTAATGTAGTCGCTTATACCTGCCGAAACGGAGTAGCTGAACGGTTTCCCGACGAGTGTTATTTGATCTTGCCACCCGATACTTAGTTCCCATCCGCGCGTGCGCATGTCGGCGATATTCTGCCGGGGTACTTCTGCTCCGTATACCGATGGGAGTTGCATTCCGTCGCATAACATGTTTTTCGTGTCGCGTATATAGGCATCGCCCGTGATGGTGAGCCGGTTGCCGAAGAACCCGAGATCGAGCCCCAGATCGTAGGTCGTGGCTGTTTCCCATGTCAGGTCGGCGGCTTTGGGATCGTCTTCGGTGGCGATATTGACTTTGGATTCTCCGTCGATCGTATAGTTGATCGTTCCGTTGGTGTTTATACTCTCGATGTAAGTGTAACAGTCGTCTACATTCTGGTTGCCCAGACTGCCGACCGACAGACGTATTTTGCAATTATCCCAGATATGGCTCAGCGGTTTCCAGAACTTTTCTTCGCTGATGCGCCACCCGATCGATCCGGAAGGAACGAAAACCCAACGATGCTTTCGGGCGAAGCGCGATGAACCGTCGGTACGGGCGGAGAGTTCCACTAAATATTTCCCTTGATAGTCGTAATTGACGCGCCCGAAGAATCCCAGTGTTGCCCATTCCTTGATACTGCCGTTCAAGATCGTGACTTCTCCCGTAGCCAAGTCGAATGCATCCAGATCGTCGCTTTTCAGATCCAACTGCCGGGCTTTCATATTGCGGTTGCGATAATCTTCGTATTGACCGCCCGCCATAAGTTTTAGGGTATGCCCGTCACCGAATCGGGTGTCGTAAGTCGCGTAAATATTGGCATTGTGGTTTTGTACCCGATAGTGCTGTTCCTGATAATAGTCGAGGCACTTTTCGGTTGTGAGCCATTCTATTTCGCCCTCTTTCTCGGAATAAGGCACATTGGCAGACCGGTTGTTGTATTCTCTGAACCGGAATGTATAGGCATACTCGGCTACCAGATTCAACCCTTTATACAACTGAAAATCGAAACGGTTGCTGGTGATGATTTCATGGTCGTAATTGGTGTTCCGGTGCTTGTCGTGCAGCAATAGGGCACTCACGCCGTCCATGACTGTTGCCGTGGCGTTGGAGTTCGGATTGATATAGACAGCCGAACCGTCGGGATTGGTAGCGGGGATACAGGCTAATGCATGTACATACGATAGCCTCAATGTATTCGCCATAGACGACATGCCGGGGAAAAAGCGTTTGGAGGCATAGTAGCTGGTATTGTTGGTAAATTTCAGCCACTTAGTGACGTGTGCTCCGATTTTCGAGCGTATGGAGAAGTTGTCGTATGTGTCGTTGTGGAGTTTTATGATACCGTCCTGATGAAAGTATCGTCCGCTGACATAATAGTTGATTTTTTCATTTCCTCCGCTGATCGACAGATTGTGTTCCTGCTGCGGCCGTGACCGGCGGTACATGTAGTCGTACCAGTCGAAATTGGCATAGTACTTATAGCTTCCGTCGGCTTGTTTCACCGCCCACGGTCTTGCCGGATTTTCAGTCTTGTCGTTGATGCGGGCATACAGTTCCGCATAATCTTCGTCGGTATAGTTGGTATAACCGTACCCTTTATAGGGTTGCATGAACATGTCGTTGATTTTGGCTGACCAGTATCCGGTGGTTATATAATCGGTCGAGGTCGTGTTTTGAGAGATGCCGAACCGATAGGAGTACTTGATTTTCGATGCCCCTTCCTTCCCGCTTTTTGTGGTGACGAGAATGACGCCAGCCGATGCTTTGGCTCCGTATATGGCTGCTGCGGAAGCATCTTTCAGAATGGATACCGATTCGATGTCGTTGGCGTTGATACGGCTCAGGCTACCTTCTACACCGTCGATCAGGACTAAGGGCGAAGCTCCGCTGGTGAGGGACGAAATGCCTCGGATGTTGATGTTGTAGCCGGCATCGGGCGATCCGCTATTCAGTGTCAGGTTCATTCCCGGATCGGTGCCTTGCAATGCCATGGCCGCGGAGGCTACCGGACGGTCGTTCAGGTCTTTTTCACTGACGATGCTTACCGCACCGGTCAGGTTTACTTTCTTTTGTGTACCGTAGCCGACAACTACGATTTCGTCCAGCAGTTCGTTTTTTTCCTCCAATACGATTTTCATATTATTATGAGGTACGACTTTTGCCTGACGATACCCGATATACGATATTGTCAGAGGTGTATTCTCCGGAACTTCTATCGAAAAAATGCCATCGATGTCTGTAACGGAAGCTATGTTGTCTTTGGTGGATAAAACGGTAGCCCCGATAATAGGGTCGCCATTGGTATCGGTCACAGTCCCTGAAAATTTTTTTCGTGGGCTGCTGTTTGTTTCCGAAGTCGATTTCCCGGACGACGGTTTGGGAAAAAGCAGTATTTCTTTTCCGGAAATCTTGAAGTCTATATTTATCGGATATAATAATTTTTTCAAGGCGGCAGAAACGGGTTCTTCTTTTACCGATAAACTTACGACGGTTTCGGTATCGACAAATTCGGGGCTGTAAGACAAAGTCATGTCGGTTTGCTTACAAAGTTGCTCCAATGCCGTTTTTAGAGAAACGTTTTTCAGATCGACCGAAACATTATCTTCTGCATGAACATACATGCAGGGGAACAGTAATATTATTAATATGATACTGATTTTTTGCGGTGTGATTTTCATAAATATTGAATTGTATTTAATCGAGATTTTGTCTTTTGTAGATATAGTAGTGTTTGTCGGATGTTTTCCGGATCATAATCGGTGTGATCAACTCCATTCGGTTCAAGATGTCGTTTAAACTTTCCTGACGACTGCAAAAGGTATAGCTGTAAGTCTCAATGTCGGGATCGGCTATGCTGACGGATATGTCGTATTTTCGTTCCAGAGTTTTGATAACCTCTTCGATCGACGTATTGTAAAAGTTCAAACGGTCGTCTCGCCATGCCGACGAGTAGGTGTAATTGTCGTTGTTTATTATTTTGCAGTCCGGCTCACCGGCATTATGTATGGCTGCTTTCCCCGGAGAGAGGTTGATCCCATATTCCGGATTGTCCGGCAGTTTCAGTTTTATTTTTCCGGTTTCGAGCGACACGGAGGCTTTTTTGTCACCGCTGTAATCGTGCACGTTGAAACTGGTACCTAAAACTTCTATCTGCATCTGGTTTGTATTGACGATAAAGGGGGCACCCGGATTTTTGCTTATCTCGAAAAATCCTTCACCGTCGATATGGACTTTTCTGGTTTTCTTTTTGAATTGTTCCGGATAGGTCAGTTTGCTGCATGCATTGAGCCATACGCGTGAGCCGTCGGGCAGGGCAACGATATATTTTTCTCCATAGGATGTTTTGATCTCCCGGTAGTTTTCAGTTTCGTGATTTACAAGATTCTGGAAAGAGAATAGTCCTACCGCAATTGCGACGGATGCGGCGATGCTGTATATCCATCGACGCCGGATAGTGCGTTGGCGTTCGATCCGTGACAGTATTTTTTCCAGACTACGGTATAAAATCGCATTCTCGTTGGGGTGCAGTTGATGTTCTTCTACCAGCCGGTCTATGTTATCGATCGTTTGACCGATTGCTTTTTCCCACTGGTCTATGTCGAATTTTTCTTGTTCCATATTTCAAATCGAGAAATTCTGATGCTCATTTAAAAGGAAGACAATGACGGAGAGAAAAGTATTAGTCTTGTATGAAAAAAATTTTTGTCTTTCGGACATTTGGGAAAGTCGGGACGATAGGTTATGTCAGTCCGGATAAAGCAGAATGTATGTTCGTAAAAAGCATTACATTTGTGCTGTGTTTAATGGCGTTTATTATGACAGTCAAAATTCGACAAGAGCAAATCGGCGATAGTCCCGTTATATACGATCTGATCGAGGCGGCTTTTACCGATGTGAGGGAAAGCGATCATCGGGAGCATTTTTTAGTGGAACGACTTCACCGATCGGATACATTTATTCCGGAACTGTCGCTGGTGGCGGAAACCGAAGAAAAGAAGATTGTAGGGTATATTCTGCTGACAAAAGTAGAAATCGTATCGAAGATCGGCAGCGTAGCTTCATTGGGCGTTGCTCCGCTTGCTGTTCTTCCCGGCTATCAAAGGCAGGGGATAGGCGGAATGTTGCTTGAAGAAGCTCATAAAAGGGCGGCTTCGCTTGGATACGGTACAGCGGTTTTGCTTGGTCATAAGGACTATTATCCACGGTTCGGTTATCGTCAAGCGATCGATTATGGCGTTGAATTTCCGTTTGATGTGCCTTCGGAGTTGTGTATGATTATCGAGTTGCTCCCCGATGCGATGTCGCAACTATGCGGAACGGTTCGTTATCCTGATGTCTTTTTCGAGTGACAGAAGATGATTAGTCGTTCCATCACACTTAAAAGGACAATGTGCATCATGTCCGATCTGCTGCGTTGCCATCGGGATTCGGACTAAGTCGCGTTTACGTTAGTAAACTTCTGTCGTTTTCATCCTCAGGTCTTATCTTAGAAATTCAAACGCACCGAAAAGGGGTTGCATCGAAAATTTTATTTCGATACACCCCCTTGACAAAATTGAAAGTATAATCTTATAATATATTTCCGCTTTCGGTTATTTTCAGGGTTATTTCCTGTTTACCCGATTCCAGTTCTATACGGTAATATTCTTCTGCCGGCGTTTGAACATATTCGATGTCGTCGATCGAATATGCAGCCCATTCCGATGCCGTGATTGCGGTTTTCACAGTTTCCGGCAATTCGTTGTAACGGATATCCCATTCGGTGTGTATCCATTTGCCGGCTCCGTTGAAGTAGAGATCTTTTTCCCGGTTTTCGTGAATGATCTCGACTTCGAGCCATCCGTCGTCGTAATCGAATTCCAAAATGACGGCGCCGTTGTATTTTTCGGCAATGAAATCGGCAATCGCACTATCGAGCATTTGACCGTTGCCCGGATTCTTGTCCGGTTTTACTACGCTTATCGTGCCGTCGGGGGTTATATCTATCTTGATGTCGCCCGATGCCGATTCCAGATCGAACCGGTAATAGCTCCCTTCACTGGTCTGGTAGAAGTCGATGTCGTCGATGTAATATGAGGCATATTCTGCTGTCAGTGCCTGCATGACGACTGTCGGCACTTCATGAACTTCGACTTCGGTTTTGGAATAGATCCAAGTTCCGCTACGGTCGAAAAGCAATTCTATGCAAGAGAGTCCGTCGAGAATCTCGATTTCGGTCATGCCGTCTTCCGTATCGATATCCAGAATGCGTGCATTCGGATAGTGGGCGCGGATGTATTCTTCTATTCCGTTCGGCAGTTTCGACGGTATATAGTCTTCGTAATCGTAGTCGGGATCGGAATCTACAACTTTTTTGGTCAGCACACCATCGGCGGTGTAGTACAGGTCGATTTCGATTTCCTGCCGATCTTGAATGCCTTCTACTTCGATTACATAGATTGTCTCGACGCCTTCCCGTTCGAGCATATCGATGTCGTCGATTTCCCAGTCTTTATATTCACTATTCTGGAATGAGCTTTTTACTGCTTCGGGCAGGGCGGTGTAGGGGATTTCCGTTTCGGTCATATACCAATCGCCGGAGTTGTCGAACCAAGCGGAATGGTCGTTGCCGGAGGTATTTGCCGAGCGCATGACTGGTAACGAGAAGTTGGCGACAACGTATTCGCCCTTCGAAATCCAAGTTATATTCGTTGCGTCGGGATATTTTTCGGTCAGAGCCTGTTTGGCTTTTTCGCTTACTTGTCCGCCGCGATCAACATCCATGTTGTCTTTTTCACAGCCGGTAAAGGCTATCGTCCCTAAAAGCAGGGCTGCAATTAAATTTATTCTTTTCATATATTAATTCGGTATTAAATATTTTTCTTGAACTAAGGGGTTAATCGTCGATTGCGATCAAATTGTATTTTTTGTCGAATTTCAAATCCAATCCGTTATTGAGATCAACCTCGGTATAATTGTTTTCTTTGTCTATAACGCAGATAATGGCATCGGGGTACATCTCTTTTACTTTGTTGGCGATAGCTTCCGGAACGAGTTCGGCAGGCACGGCAGAAAACAGGCAATCTACTTTTATCCAATCTCCGTTGCTTTTAAACTCGATATTTTTTCCCGAAATGAAAGTAACTTCATATTTCTTTCCGGAAACCTCACGTTCCGATTTTACAATGGCTATCTCTTCTTCTGCAAAATATTGCTGTATGAATTGTTGTGCTTTTTGCGGCAACTGAGACGCCGAAATGATTTTATCTTCATCGCATCCGGTAAAGGTAAGTATGCCGACAAAAAGAGATAGTATAAAGATTATCTTTTTCATGAGTTCTGTGTAGTTAAAGGATTATAGAAATGAATTAATTGTCGATGTCGATCAGGTTGTATTTCAGATCGAATGTTAGTTCCAGCCCGTTATTGAGTTTGGTCTCGATATCGTATTTGCCCCGATCGATAACGGTAACGGTTGCTTCCGGATAGAGTTCTTTGATCTTGTTTGTGATCTGGGCAGGAATCAGTTCGGTCGGAACGGCGGAGTAGCGACAATCGACTTTTTCCCAGTCTCCACTGCGCAGGAACTCGATTTTCTTGCCCGAAGTGAAAACGACCAGATAATCCATTTCAAAGAAGTCGCGTTCCGATTTGGCGAATGCGATCTTTTCTTCGGCGAAATATTTCTGTATGAACTGTTGCGCCTTTTGAGGTAACTGTTCGAATGTAATGGGGCGGCCTTTTTCTGCCCGTGCCGTACTCGAAATCAGAGGCAGGATCGTGAGGAGTAAAATAAAAATTCGTTTCATCGTTTCAAAATATTTAGGTTCTACATTTGTTTTATGTTACAAAGGTCGGACTGAATTTTGAAATCAATTTGAAATTTTCCGCTACGAATGAATTTTTTTCTCAGAAAAATATTTTTGTCTACCTTTTTTTCTATTGCCAATAGATGCGAAACTCGTGCCGTCCGTTTTTGAAACCGTATTTTATGGACAGATTGTAGTAATTGGCTACGGCTTTCACAAGGGCGAGACCGAGTCCGGTCGAACCTTCTTTCTTCTGCCCTTGATAGAACCGGTCGAATATGCGATCGCCGTCCAACGCTTTTTCTCCGGCATTGGTTATGACGAACGATTGCCGGTCGAAATGGATCTCGACAGTCGTGTTTGCCGGGCTGTGGATGCAGGCATTCCGTATCAGGTTGGACAGTAGGACCGATGCCAATGTTTCGTTCATCTTTACGGTCACATCCGTGCTCTCGGGAGAGATGCGGCAAACGATCCCTTTCTCTTCGTAGATTTCGTTGTATAGCTCGATTTGTTCTTGCACCAGCGAAGCGATGTCTATATCGGAAGTTTCCGGAAATTGTCCGTTTTCGATTTTGGCGAGCAACAGCAGTGTCTTGTTCAACCGCACGATATGTGAGAGTGTGTGTTGCATTTTCAAGAACTCTTCCATTTGCTGTTCGCTCGGGTCGGTCTGGTCGATCAGCCATTCGAGCCGGTTGCCGAGTATCGCCAACGGGGTTTGCAGTTCGTGTGAGGCATTCCCGATAAATTGTTTCTGTTGTTCGAACAGGTTTTCCGTACGGTCTACCGCCTGTTGTGCAGCGATGTTCAATTGACGGAATTCGGTGACGCGGGTATCATTGGGTATCCGGTCTTTTTTCTTGCCGGGGGTATAATTGTCCAGCCACCGGAGCAGGGCATACAGAGGCTGCATGCTTTTATGAAATACCCATATCACGATGCTGATGACCGTGACAAGCAGAATGACATACAAAAAAACAGTCCAGCCGAGTATCGTTTTCAGCAAGTCGTCTTTTTCGAATGTGGGGGTCGCCACTTTCAGTTCATACAACCGGTTGTCGTTGTCGCGGAATATTGTCGTCAATATGCGGGCAGGCTCTGTCTCCTCCTTTTCGGGAATATATACGTCGGTATCGTAATATTCGATATTGGGATGTATGGCGGCATATTCTTCGGTTATCGGTGTGATGGAGTAGCTGTTGTTCGAACCTTCGTTCATGCGGGGGAGCGGTTGTCCTGCCAGTTTACGGATGATGATCAGTTCCGAATAATCTTCCAGTGCATCGTCTGTTTCGTCGTTGATTTCATCGACCATAGCGAAATAGAATACGGCCACCCATAAGGTGAGCAGGGGAAGTAATACAGCCGATAGGCGTAACGATATGCGGTATATGAGTTTCATGCGTCTTTTTCCGTCAATTTATATCCGAATCCGTAAACGGCTTTGATTTCGATCGAAGCCCCGGCATCGCTTAGTTTCCGTCGAAGATTTTTGACTTGGGCATATACGAAATGGAAGTTGTCTGCCTGATCGATATGGTCGCCCCATACCGCTTCCGCAAGCACGGCTTTGTCTACCAGATGATCGGGGTGCTGTATGAAATAGAATAAGATGTCGTATTCTTTTTTCAGCAGTTCTACCGGTTGTCCGTTCACCGTAACACGCCGGCTGTCGGTGTCGAGCGATACATTCCCCTTTCGTATCGAGCGATCTCCTCCGGCAATGCTTCGTCGTAAAACGCTTTTGATGCGAGCCAGCAATTCGGCGGTATGAAAGGGCTTCGGCAGATAGTCGTCCGCACCCTGTTCGAGCCCGGCAACTTTATCGTCGATCGAATCTTTTGCCGAGATAATGATAATGTTTTCTTTTCGCCCTCGATGTTTGAGCTCTTCCAACAAGTCGAGCCCGCTGCCGTCGGGCAGCATGATGTCGAGCAGAATACAATCGTAGGAATATCCTGCCAGCTTGTCCTCGGCTTCGGTGTAAGTCGATGCCGTTTCCACGACATATTGCTCGTGTGTCAGAGCCCGGCTCATGATTTCCCGTAGAGACGGTTCGTCCTCGATAATTAATATTTTCATATCGCGAATGTATAATCTAATTTTGAAAAGAATTTAAAATGACCGATTTTTTTTGAGCCTTACCGTCTTGTTTTGCTTATAGCACTTATCGAAAAATTCACTAACCGACGGGATTTTAAATCTGCCGGATTCCATTCTTTTGCATCCGAAATTTTAACAGTTAAAGAATATGAACTTACCCTTGTTTACGTGGCATTGCATTGTGGCTCTTCTGGCGTTGATATTGATCGTACGTTTGGTTTCCGTCTCTCGCAACGGTTGGAAGATGAAGCATCGCTTTTTTGAAATCGGAGATGACCGTGAAGAATTTTTTGTCCCCGGCGACCGGACGATAGAGGAGGATGAAGATGAAGACGTCGATTGCGAATAACCCGGTTCCCGAAGCGCGTGATATGTGTCTTTTCTTGTTGGAATACAGTGCATGGCTTTTGGGAAGCGGTTCTACTTGTATCCGGTTGGAAAAGAACGTACAACGTATTGCGCAGACCTATGGGATGAATGTGGAACTGTCTATTATGCCGCGGCATATCCACATGACCGTATGGGAGAAAGACCGCGAAAAGATGTTTACGTCGATTGTTTCGGTACGGCATACATCTATCAGTTTCAATATTATTACACGCCTTAGTGAATTGAGTTGGGCGATTGCCGACCGGAAAATAGATTTCGGGGATATCCGGATGCAGTTCGAGTCGATTATAAAAAGCGACACCCAAAATAAATGGTTGGTGCTGTTGCTTGTAACGTGTGCCAATGCCTCTTTTTGCCGATTGTTCGGCGGCGATTATATGGCGATGATAACGGTAGGCGGTGCGACGATGGCGGGCTACTATCTGAAAACATTATTGTTGGGCATGGGGTGGGATATCCGTGTCGTCTTTTTGTTGTGTGCATTTGTATCGTCTGTGCTGGGTGCTACCGATCTTTTGTTTTCGATAGGCGGAACGCCTGCTATATCTATCGGCACCAGTGTGCTGTATCTTGTGCCGGGAATTCCGTTCTTGAATTCGTTCAGCGATATGCTTTATCGTCATTATATATGTGCTTTCAGCCGGTTTGTCGATGCCTTGATTCTGACTTGCTGCCTTTCGATCGGGCTATGCGGCGGAATGTTGCTGATGAATGCCGGTATGTTTTAAATCGGATAGATTATGTTGGGAGAAATTTTTCAGGATGCATTGTTTGCCGCGATAGCCGCTATCGGTTTCGCGGCTATCAGCCGCCCTTCGCGACGGGCATATCCGTATTGTGCCTTGATTGCAGCTGTCGGTCATTCGGTCCGGTTCGTGCTTATGCACGACGAATTCATACATCTTCATATTATAGTCGCAACTTGTATTGCTGCGTTTATCGTAGGATCGCTTGCCGTGTTTCTGTCTCCGGCGATAAAAACACCAGCCGAAACATATTTGTTTCCGGCTTTGCTCCCGATGATTCCGGGGATATATGCGTATAAGTCGTTCGGCGGACTGATGATGTGTTTGCTCGGCAATCAGCCTTCTTCGTTCGAATTTTATTTTTATTTGTTCGCCAGCAATGGGCTTACATGTTTGTTTATACTTATGGGAATGGTAATCGGTGCGACAGTTCCTATCTTTGTATTCAAAAAAATAACTTTTCGGGCAACACGATAAATAAAATTAAATTCACTATTTTTGTTAAATAGCAATAGATTTTCGATGGAATTACGTCAATTAAGATATTTCGTCAAGGTCGCGGAGACTTTGAATTTTTCGGAGGCAGCCAAAGACTTGTGCCTTACACAGAGTACGCTTTCGCAGCAGATCAAGCAGTTGGAACAAGAACTGGATACTTGCCTGCTTTTGCGCAATAGTCATAGTGTGATGCTTACCGAAGCCGGTATGGAGTTGTTGCCTTATGCCCGGATCACGTTGAAAGATGCCGATGCCTGTATTGATCGCATCCATGATTTGCGGGATATACTCATCGGGACGATGAATATCGGCATCACCTATTCATTCAGCCCGATACTTACGGAAACGATATTTGCTTTCATGAAGCAATATCCCAAAGTGAAGCTTAACATCTATTACAAGCCGATGGCGGAACTTATGGAGATGTTGCGCGACCGCAAAATAGATTTCGTGCTGGCTTTCAAACCGTCTACTCCGACCGACGGGATAGAGTCGCATATTCTTTTCCAGAATTATCTTGCAGCCATTGTAAGTTCGTCCCATCCATTGGCAAGGGAGAATAAGGTCAGCCTCGAACAGTTGTCGCGATACAGTCTCGCTCTTCCCTCGAAGGGATTGCAGGCACGGAATGCGTTGGATCGGGTTTTGGAACGGTATGCGTGTGATTTGAATGTGCATCTGGAACTGAACGACCCCAACATTTTGTTGAAACTGGTGCGTCAAAGCAATCTTGTCACGGTGCTGGCTGAGGCTTCCATCCACAACGAGAGCGGGGTAAAAGCTATTCCCATAGATGTACCCGAAAATGAAATGGTGGGTTGCGTGCATACGCTGAAAGACAATTATCGCAAACGCTCGATGTTGGAATTCATCAAGATTCTAAGTGAATCGGTTGCCGTACGGGAACGGATCAAGTCGTGGCTTTGAGGATTGCCGGTTGATCCGGATATTTCTGTTCCGGATGCGAGGTGATCTTTTGACGATTCGGTCTGTTGCCTATGCGAAGCGTATGGGGAATACATAATAAGAAGAGGTGCTGATAGTCCCGTTTTACGGTCATCGACACCTCTTCGTAGCGTTATTGTTTTCGATAAATGCTTCTTATTTTACAATCCTTTCTTTTTCGCTTCATCCCAGATCGCATCCATTTCGGCAAGAGTCATACTTTTCAAGTCGATACCTTTTTGGATTGTGGCTTGCTCCAAATAGTTGAAACGACGGATGAATTTCTGGTTGGTTCGTTCCAGTGCATTCTCGGGATTGATTTTGTATAAACGGCCGGCATTGACCAGGCTGAAAAAGAGGTCACCGAATTCGTTCTCGATCTTATCCTGATCCATGTGGTCGATCTCCGCCATCAGTTCTGAATATTCTTCTTTTACTTTGTCCCATACCTGCTCGCGTTTTTCCCAATCGAACCCGACATTGCGTACTTTGTCTTGTATGCGATGGGCTTTAACCAAAGCCGGCAGTGTAGCCGGGACACCTTCCAAAACGGTTTTGTTCCCGCCTTTTTCTTTTAGTTTGAGCTGCTCCCAGTTTTCACTGACGGCTTTTGCGTCTTCCGCTTGGGTCGATCCGAAGACATGCGGATGCCGGAAAATCAGTTTTTCGCAAAGCGAGTTGCAGACATCCGCCATATCGAATTGACCTTTCTCATCGGCAATTTTAGCGTAGAACGCAATGTGCAGCAAAACATCGCCAAGTTCTTTCTTTATGGCGGTTACATCGTTTTTGATAATCGCGTCGCACAGTTCGTAAGTCTCTTCGATTGTATTTGTCCGTAAGCTTTCGTTGGTTTGCACTCTATCCCACGGGCATTTTTCCCGCAGTTCGTCCAATATGTCCAGAAAGCGGCCAAAAGCCGCCATTTTTTCTTCTCGTGTATGTGCCATTGTTTTTTTTAGTTTGTGATAAGAACCCTCAAAATTACTATAAATATTGTTAGCAGTCTATTTCTTGTCGATAAAATAGGACAATAAAAAGTAAAATATGCAGATGTCTGCCGATTGGCTGTTTGTATCTTGATAATAATTTGTAAATTTGCTCTTGCATTAAAAAATCATCTTTTATGATCAATAAACTTATCGACGACGAAAGTGTCTTGCTTTGTAAAAAAATGATCGAGCAACATGATAATATCGTTATTATCTGCCACATGTCGCCCGATGGAGATGCTATCGGCTCGTCGCTGGGCTTGTATCATTTCTTAGACCGTTTGGGCAAGAACGCTACGGTTGTCGTTCCCGATCTGTTCCCTCAGAATCTGCAATTTCTGAAAGGCAGTCGGGAAATTGTGGTCTATACGCGTTATCCCGAATTTGCGGAATCGTTGATAGAGAAAGCCGATCTGATTTTCTGTTTGGATTTCAATGCTCTGCATCGTATCGACCGTTTACAAAAAGCATTGTCGATTTCGCAGGCTAAAAAGATATTGATCGACCACCATTTGTCGCCGGAGGCATTTTGCGATCTGACGATTTCATATCCGAAAATTGCCTCTACGTGCGAACTCCTGTTCCGTCTTATTTGCAGCATGGGGATGTTGAATGTATTGAATACGTCTGCTGCCGAATGTATTTATACGGGGATGATGACCGATACAGGGAATTTCACGTATAATTCCAATTCTCCGGAGATGTACATTATCGTTTCGGAGTTATTGAAAAAAGGAGTGGATAAAGACCGCATCTATTCTTTGGTCTGCAATACCAACAGTGCCGACAAAGTGCGGTTGAACGGTTTTGCAGTGAGCCAGCGCATGGAACTGTTGCCCGAGCATCGGGCTGCGATCATATCCTTGTCGCAGGAAGATTTGAAGCGGTACGACTATCACAAAGGCGATAGTGAAGGATTGGTCAATGTGCCGCTGGGTATTCAAGGGTATGTGGTTTCTGTATTTTTCCGGGAAGATAAGGAGCATATCAAAGTCTCGCTCCGTTCCAAAGGCAATTATCCGGTGAACCGGATTGCTTCGGAATGCTTTGGCGGCGGCGGACACCTGAATGCGGCAGGAGGAGAGTTTCACGGAACAATGGAAGAAGCGCAGCGGATCTTCAAAGAGGCTTTGCCCGGTTTCGATTCGTATATAATGGATAAAAAATAAACACGATTGAATATGAAAAATCTGATATGGAAAACCGGGGTTGTCTTGTTGCTCCCGTTTGTTTTCGCGGCTTGCGATGATAGCGTATCGTATGCCGAATTGTTGGGAGAAGAGTCCAAGGCTGTCAATTCGTTTTTATCGGACAAACAGGTACGTTCGTTGCCTGCCGATACGGTTTTTACCGAGTTCGGAGAGGATTCACCGTACTATCGTCTGGATGAAGACGGAAATGTGTTTATGCAGGTGTTGGATCCGGGCGATCTGTCGGATAAGGTTGTGGCGGGAGAGACGGTTTATTTCCGTTTCGAACGTTACGATTTGAAATCGCTGATGAGTGGTAAGGAGACGTTGCCCGATACCAATATGGACGATCCGGTTACAGAAACCTATTTTGTTTTCCAAAACTACCGGTTGCCGTCGTCGGCAAGTTACGGTACGGGAATACAGATGCCGTTGGAGTATCTTGGACGTAATTGCAGTGTGAATCTGGTGGTGAGAGCCAAAGCCGGATTTACCTCCGAAATGTCGTATGTGATACCTTATCTGTATCGTCCGATAAAATATTTGGAAAGCTATTAATTATTCGGAAACAAAAAAAACGAACCGCATGATTGTAACAGACAACCATGCGGTTCGTTTTTTGCGGAAGCCTTTATTTCCATTGGAAGCAATACCACGGGTGATCTTTTACCCGTATGATGCCTTCGGTATTTATGGCTCCGTCAATCCGGCTGATCGACAGGAATGGGGTAGGCAGGTAAAGTTCGGACCCGGATTGCAGGCTGTTTATCTTTACTCGCCCGGAGGAGTGGATATAATACCCGTCTTGCAGATAGAGGGCGACATGGTTTACCCGTCCGTTTTTCGATCCGAAAAATAGCAGGTCTCCTTTCCTGCACTCTTTCCAGTGTTGAGGGGCGATGCGAATACCGGTCTTTGCCTGTTGCGAAGCATCCCGTTGCAGGATGATGCCTTGTGCGAAATAGATTGTTTTGACAAAGCCGGAGCAGTCTGCCCCTTTGGTCGATGTTCCGCCCCAAAGATAGGTACTTCCCATCATCTGCCTGCCTATGGTTTCCAGATATTCGGGGTCGAATCCGTTTTCGATCCATGCCGAGAACGGCGTGGATTCCGATTTCCGGAGGTAGCCGTTTCTACCGTCAGGCAATTTCACGGCGATATATTTCCCCGTTCTTTTCCCTGTTGTTTCTACGATGCTTCCGAGCGTAATATCCGATAGTATTTCTTTTCCCCGCTTATCGGTGTAAATATATCCGCCGGATTGCCGATATACGACCCGATCGGATTGAGTCCATCTATCCAACGCCTGTCGGGACATGGCGACAATAGAAGCCCGGTGCACCCAACTGATATAATGATCGGGAGTTTGGATGCGGAACCACGATCCGTCTTGTTCCAATATATATACGGGTGTTCCCAATATCGCTTCCGATACCATTTCCGCCGAATGCGACGGGTGGCTTCGCAGGTGGGCGCAACCGACGGTTATCAGTCCCCATTGATTGTCGCCGAGTTTCCGGTCGGGCAATAAACGGATTTCATTCCGCACCGTGCCGGATCCAGTTTCCGAAACCGCTTTGATCAGTTGCGATACGGCATAGGGATTGTCACAGGATCCCGATAACACGATACTGTCGTTGTTTGTGGTAGCGGTAATGTCGAAAACAGCTGTCCGTGAATCGGGGGCATATTCCTGCTTCACCTTTAAAATGAGAGATGCTATATCTGTCGTTTGTGCAGAGACCGCCATGCAGATAAGACCGGCAATGAAAGATAGGAGATGTTTCATGTCTATTTGATATTATGGGTACAAAGATAATGCAAGCCGAATACAGAGATGAGTTTACTTGATCTATGTTGAGGCGCAGCTTATCTTCTACAAATGTATGGCTTTTGACAGAAAAACCGAATGCCGAATCTGTTTTTATCGTCCGAAAATGCGGCGTAAAAACAGTAATTATTATAAAGATAAAAATCCAATACAGTAATATTATTATACAAAATAAAATTTATAACTTTCGGAAGTTTTCATAAAAAAAATAAAAACGTGAACTTATTGTTAATCGGTATATTGAATCAATCGATAGGAGATGAATCTCCTCTTCTTTCGGGGCTTCTGAAACAAGAACATCCAATGCGGGACAATTCTTTATGGGTATGGATACCTGTATTGGTCCTTATCGGTGTTACTGTATTTATCGCCCTTTATGAGCCTAAAAAAAAGACGGCGCAGATCGACAAGGCTCCGCCGCAGGCCACCGGCGGTATAGCTGCCACCGAAACGAAAGAAGATATTTTATTTCGTCGTATCGAGACTCTGATGTTGTCTGAACGTCTGTTTCTGGAACCTGTCATGTCGCGAAAAATTGTAGCGTCACGATTGAATACGAACGAGATTTATGTGGCTCAGGCGATCCGTAAATGTAAAGACCTGACTTTTTCGGAATATTTGAACGGGCTGCGTTTGGAGTTCGCCCGCAATTTACAATTGGAACATCCGGAAAAAACGTTGGATATGATTGCCGAAGAATCGGGGTTCATGTCGCGCAGTACGTTTTTCCGGTTGTTCAAGAAGCAGTACGGGGTCTCGCCCCGTGAATTGAAGCGGCAGCATTCCGCTTCCGGTCAGAACGACAGTTCAGGTAATTGATGGATTTCCGCCTCGGGGAAATTCACATACAGATATTCTTCCAGATAACCGTATGTGTCGTTGTCGATGGTTTCGTCGGTTTTAGGGTAACGGTTGTAGATCAGTGCCGCCAGTTGCAATCCTCGCGATCGTAGAGCTTCCAACGACAACAGTGTGTGATTGATACTACCCAGTCTGCCCGAAGTAACCAATATGACGGGAAAATTCCGCTCGGCAACATAATCGATGGTCAGATACTTGCGCGTAATGGGCACCATGAGTCCACCCGCACCTTCCAGCAACACGACATCGTATATCTGTTGCAGTTCGGCATTGGCTTGCGTTATTTGGGTCAGATCGATTTCTTTCCGGTCTATTTCTGCGGCTAAGTGGGGCGATGCCGGATAGGAGAAGACTATCGGGTAGGTAAGTTGCCGGTTGTCTTCCGCCGTATGTCCTATGCCCATGATTTTGCGATGCAGTTCTATGTCTTCGGAATATCCGGTGTTGCCGGTCTGTATCATTTTTTGCGTAATCGTACGGATTCCTTTTGCATTCAACATTTTTGCTATCCAGCCGGTCGCATAGCTTTTGCCGATATTGGTATCTATTCCGGTGATAAAATAAGTTCCTTTCATCTGTTTATCTTTTTTTGTGTATGACAATATAAATAGGGTGATAGGTCAGTCGTACCTTCCCATTCGTCATTGTAAAACGGGTTTCATATTCTTGGCAGAACCGGTGCAGGTCTGACGGCGTCCAGACCGTATTGCCGATTCCGTTTACTCCGGTCTGTTTCAGGTGTCGCAATACCTCTGCCGGAGAATCGAACTCCATTGTGATGATCTCTTCTTTCAGTTCGTCGATTTCGAAATACGGTGCTAACAGACATCTGAGTTGGTCGCGGGAGATATAGCACAGTCCGTTTCCGGTCAGGGTCTTGATCTCTTTCAGGTTGTTTTCTCCGAATGTACTGAATACGGCGTATCCGTCGGTAGATAATATCTGTCGGATGTGTTGTAAAAATCCGGGCAGGTTCGAAAACCATTGGATTGCCGATGCCGATGCAATCAGATCGTAGTTTCCGGAAAATTCCAGAGTTTCGGCATCGCCTGCCAGAAACCGGTAATTAGTTTCCGGAATGACTTGCTGTATGTAGGCGGTCATTGACGGACAAAGATCATTGAGCGTATATTCGGCATCCGGATACCTTTTGACTAATAGCGAGGTGAACCATCCGGTTCCGCATCCGATTTCCAAAACCCGATGGGGTGAAAACCGGTTTGCGATGTGATGTCCGGCAATCTCTATCAAACGCTCGGCTATATTTTTTTGAACAAGAGCCGACCGATGATAACTTTCCGCGGCTTTCGAAAACGATTGACGAACCTTGTCTTTGTCGATGGCATGAAGGTGCATTACCGATAAGAAAGGAATATAGTGCGGTTCGTCTATTTCCAAACAGGGTACATCGTGCCATGCGTTCCGCTGGTTTTCCGCCGGGAAAATGCGGTCGGCTTTACCGATCATGGCGAAGTCCCAGATGTATTGGGGGGTGCTATTATCGGCAACTTGTTTCCCTATGGCGGAGAGTTCGGCTTTCAGACTTTCTATGCTGCGGTGGGGCGCAACGTTCATAAACTCTTCGAGCCGAGATTTTGTGCCGCACATCCGCCTGAGAAAGCGTTTGTAGTTTTCTTCGTCTAAATGGGCTTCTGTTGCCTGAAATATTTCACAAGGGATTCCAGTGCGGTCGTTTATTCCGGTCACAGTCCCGTTGATTGCCGTTTTGCGGACAATGGGCAGTTGGGAGCGTTGCAACAGATGGCTTGCCGCCCATACCCCGAAAGACCACGCAAAAAGTTCTATTTCCCGATACTCTCCGAACAACGATTCGTCCCAAGACAAGTCGGTATAATCGAAGCAGATGCAGCAGTCGTCGGGCTGGCTTCGGAACGCTTGAAACGGACGTTCGTCCATTCCCCAACCGGCAAATACCAATATCAGTCTGGATGTGTGGTTTCTTTGGATGAACTTTTGTATCATAAGCCGACTTGTTGAATTTCATGGATCAACGTATCTATTTCTGCGGGGGTACATCCGGCATTTAGCGAGATACGCAGCCGCGATGTGCCTTCGGGGACGGTGGGCGGACGTACCGGCAACAGATAAAATCCTTTCCGTTGCATTTGTACGGCAGTATTTACGGCTTTTTCCGCCGGACCGCACAAGAACGGAACTATATGACTTTCGCTGACAATCCCGTTGTTTTGGGCTTCGACAGCGCATTGCACTTGCCGGGATATTCGTTGCAGATATTCCCGCTCCTGCTGCATTCCGACAACTTTATTCAAAACGAACAGGCTCCAATCCAATACGACCGGAGGTAAAGCGGTGGTGAATATCAGCGAGCGCATCGTGTTGATCAGATACGATTTCATGGTCTGCGAGCAGATGACAAATGCACCGGCTGATGCCAGAGCTTTGCCGAACGTGCCGACTAAAAAATCTATATCGGGAATTATGCCCAGTTCTTCGCAACATCCGAGTCCTTGCTGCCCGCACACACCGACGGCGTGGGCTTCGTCTACATAGAGCATGATCGACGGATATTGTTTTTTCAAAGCCGTCAGTCTGAGCAGGTCGCTTCGGTCGCCGTCCATGCTGAATATGCTTTCGGTCACAACGATGATTTGTTCGTATTCGCTGTATGACTTTTCGAGCAGATCGGTCAGTTGGTCGTATCGGTTGTGGCGGTAACGGATGCACTTGGCTTTCGAGAGGTTGATGCCATCGACGATGCTGGCATGAACCAGTTTGTCTGCCAATATCAAGGTGTGCGAATCGGTGATTGCCGGAAGTATGCCGATATTGGCGTGGTAGCCGCTATTGAATATCAGAGCCGCATCGCGGTGATATAGTTCACAAAGCCGTTTTTCCAATCGGTCGTACGATGGGAAATTACCGGTGAGCAAACGGGATGAAGAGGAGGTGGCTCTGAAATTTTTAGCGGTGAGATCCGATAAAAATTCTTCACGAAAATCCATCCGGTCGGCGATGCCCAGATAGTCGTTCGACGAAAGGTTCAACATCTCCCTGCCGTCTTTCACCACACGATTGCCGATCTGTTCGACTTGCGGCAGCGACCGGAGCATTCCTACGCTTTGTAACGCGTTCAGTTTCTCTTTGTATCGGTTCATAACGGTTGTTCGTTTACGATTTCCAACAATGCCGAAGTAAGCTTATGCAACTCTTGCGGTGTGATGATGAACGGAGGCATGATATATACCAACTTCCCGAACGGACGTACCCAAATGCCTTTGGCGACGAACTGTTGCTGCATTCTCGCCATATCGACCGGCTGCTTCATCTGGATAACCCCGATAGCTCCTAAGACACGTACGTCATCTACTTGGGGCATATCGGCAGCAGGAGCCAGCTCTTCACGAAGTTGAGTTTCGATTCTTGAAACTTTTTCCTGCCATCCCGATTCCAGCAGCAACGATACGGATGCGAGTGCAACGGCACAAGCCAACGGATTGCCCATGAACGTAGGTCCGTGCATGAATGCTCCGGGCTCTCCCCGCGAGATCGTACCGGCGACCTGATGTGTCGCTACCGTTGCCGCCATGGTCATGTAACCACCGGTAAGCGCTTTCCCGATACACATGATGTCGGGGGTAACTCCGGCGTGTTCCCATGCGAACAATTTGCCGGTGCGCCCGAATCCGGTAGCTATTTCGTCGAATATTAACAGTATGTTATGTTTTTCACATAAGGCTTTTGCTTCTACCAGATATTGCGGATGATAGAACCACATGCCGCCTGCACCCTGTACGATCGGTTCCAGAATAAGGGCTGCCAACTCGTCGGCATGCGTTTCGATCGCTTCTTGCAACGGATCGATACATTTCGGATCCCATGGGGCATCGAAGCGGCAGTAGGGGGCTGGCACGAAATGACGCAAGGGCAGGGCATCGCCGAATATCGAGTGCATGCCGGTGACCGGATCGCATACCGACATGGCGTTCCATGTGTCGCCGTGGTATCCGGAACGGATAGTGACGAAATTGCATTTGTGGCTTTTGCCTTGTGAGTACCAATATTGTACAGCCATTTTCAAGGCAACTTCGACCGAGACCGACCCCGAATCGCAATAAAAGATATGTTGCATCGAAGGCGGTAATATTTTCAACAGCAGTTTACCTAAGTCGATTGCCGGTTGGTGGGTCAGCCCGCCGAACATTATGTGCGACATCTTTTGTAATTGTTCGGTTGCCGCTCGGTTGAGTACGGGATGATTGTATCCGTGTACAGCCGCCCACCACGACGACATGCCGTCGATCAATTTTTCTCCGCTTTCCAGCTCGATATAGACTCCTTCCGCCCGTTTTACCTTATATGTCGGCAACGGGTTGATGGTAGAGGTGTATGGATGCCATAAGTGCTCTGAATCAAATTTGTCCATGTTTGTAAAAAAATAGAGCCGTAACATCCGTACGGTTACGGATATTACGGCTTTGAAGGTGAAATAAATTTACTTTTTTTATTCGGTTCTCTTTCAGATCGGAGGTTGGGAACAAGACATCCCCGACGGACATAGCTTGCAGGAGCAACGCCCGATCGTCGTATTCCGTTGTCTCCGGATATTCGGGTGCCCATGTATTGGACAGGGTGTAGTCCAAGCCTTTTTCGCTCTTGGCTTTTCGTAACGAACTGTCGGCGATACTGCGCTTTAACATTCCGATTGTCACCGATTTCCCGATGCTGCAAAAGGCAGCATAACGGCTACGGTTCCAACGGCGGAATCGTATGGCAGTGTCGGTATGATATATTCCGAAGTTCATTTTTGTTGTGTTTCTGTGAGTCAAAAATACGCAAACTTTTTTTATCTGTAAAATTTCCGGTAATTTCTTTGGTTGAAACGGTCGGTAGGTGGAGGGGTGGTTCGATATGATTCGGGCAATTTGTTTTGCAGGAGCGGGATAAAAAGTATATCTTGCATACCGAAATGAAAATTTATCTTTTAATGGTGAATATGAAAGAAAAAAATATCATTCGGGTGATGTCTTACGAATCGCCGTGCGGCAAGTTGCTGCTCGGCTCTTTCGGCGATAAACTTTGTTTGTGCGATTGGCAAACGGAGGGGCATCGCGACCGTGTCGATCGTCGGCTGAAACGGACGCTGTGTGCCGAGTATGCGGAAATACCGTCGGATGTAATCGCGGAGGCGGTAAAACAACTCGATGAATTTTTTGCGGGTAAACGCAAATCGTTCGAT
This sequence comes from uncultured Porphyromonadaceae bacterium, assembly GCA_900538555.1. GTDB lineage: Bacteria > Bacteroidota > Bacteroidia > Bacteroidales > Barnesiellaceae > UMGS27. The sequence goes on along the minus strand of UPYI01000006.1, from coordinate 155,456 downwards.
GTGCCGCTCCTTTTTGTCGGTACTGATTTCCAAAAAACGGTGTGGAACGAATTGTTGAAAATACCGTTTGGGAAAACGATTTCTTATGGTGAGATGGCTCGCCGTATCGGTATGCCGAATGCTGTCCGGGCTGTTGCCAATGCCAATGGAGCGAATGCCATTTCCATATTTGCCCCATGTCATCGGGTGATCGGCAGTGACCATTCGCTGACAGGTTATGGCGGAGGGTTACCGACAAAGAAATTTTTATTGGATTTGGAAATAGAGCCTCGACTGAATTTTTGATACGGCACGAAAAATGTTCCGACTATTTCCGATGAATATGAGAATCCAAAACATAAATTATATCTTTACACAGATTTGTTATCCTACATATTGGGAGCGATTGACAGAAAAAAAATAGGCTCGGTTATTTTATTTTTCGCTATATTTGTAGAATATAGGATGCGGTTCGGCATAATCAATTCGTGAAACTTCGTTTCCCGATTGTTTCTGCTCTCACCTTTCTCTATATTTGAAGACTATTTTATGGCATTTCAAATGCGGATGAAACGATTCGGACATATTATTTATATCGGGTTTCTTTTGATGGTTACTTCCTGCTTCACCGGAGTGGAAAGTACCCGGAAAATTACGGATAAAGAGGTAGAGAAAGTGGTTGAACCCAGCCGGGAAGATCAGTTTATTTCGGGCTATTTCCCGCAGATCGGTTGCGCGGAGTGGGAGATCGGCAAGCAATTTTATTATACCGATTCGTTATTGACTCCTGTTTTGCGACCGGAAAACGGGGGCTTTTCAGCAGGATCGCTTCAAGGGAAAATCTTTACTTATGCCGGGTATCGGGAAGAAACATTGTTCGGAGATCGTTATGAAGTCACTCTTCGATTTACGAGCGACGGGAATACTTATCTGTATAGAACCGGAAAAACATTACCGGAGTTACGCCAGTTGAATTATATGCCGCTTATCCCGCCATTTATCGATCTGACAGATGTGCAGACTGCCCGGGCGTTGCTGAAAGGTCGGGTGCTGTATGTCAAGACACCGATCTGGTATGATGATTCGGGCAGTGTGATTTCGGGGCGGAAACTCATACCGGTTACTATAACCGAAATATTACCGGGAAATAGTGTACTGCCGATAAAAGTTCGTTTTACAGACGATACCGGGATGGTAGGAAATGTGTTCATGTCGTTATTTACCTCCGATCAGTCCCAGTTCATAACTTTCGACCGCCTGTTTTCTTTCGATGATCCGCGTTTGAAATACAAGGAGATTCAAGACGATGTATGGGATAGTATCACCCGTGAAAAGGTGCGGACGGGTATGACCAAAGATGAGTGTACGCTTTCGCTCGGATTGCCTGCGGAGGTGCGCAAAATTCCGACATACAGTGGATTGAAAGAACAGTGGTACTATAATTCGGGCACGTACTTGTTTTTTGCAGACGGGCTTTTGGTTGATTTCAGATTATAAGATTTGCTATGAAGATAGAAGAGAATATTTCAATTAAGGATATACATACATTCCATTTGCCGGTGAAAACCAAATGGCTTGCGGAATACGAAACGATAGAAGAGCTGAAACAGTTGCTACGGAGCGATTTGTTGAAACAGAATCCTTTTTTCCATATTGGTGGCGGAAGTAATCTGCTGTTCCTGCATGATTATCCGGGCGTATTGCTGCATAGTTGCATCCGGTTTTTCCGGATCGTCAAAGAGACGGATACGCAAGTGTATCTGCAAGTGGGAGCCGGAGTAAAATGGGACGACTGCGTTGTATATGCCGTGGACAACGGTTGGGGCGGAATGGAGAACCTTTCTTGGATTCCGGGTGAGGTAGGAGCCAGTGCCGTACAAAATATCGGTGCATACGGTGCCGAGGCGAAAGATGTGATTGCCGAAGTGGAGACGTTGGAAATAGCAACCGGAGATGTACGGATCTTCACGACCGAAGAGTGTGAGTACGGTTATCGCGACAGCATTTTCAAACAGTCGCTGAAAGGGAAATATATTGTTACATCGGTTACTTTCCGTCTTGACAAATCGCCTGTATTCCGGTTGGATTATGGAAATCTTCGTTCCGCATTGCCACAGGGTGAAGCGGTGACCCTGCAAGCGGTGCGGGATACGGTCATTGCTGTCCGCCGTTCCAAGTTGCCCGAACCCGAGGAGTTGGGCAGTGCAGGTAGTTTTTTCATGAATCCGGTGATTCCGGTCGAAAAATATGAAGCATTGAAGTTGCATTATCCCGATATGCCTTGTTATCCGGTAGATGAAAGCCGGGTGAAAGTGCCGGCAGGTTGGCTTATCGACCGTTGCGGCTGGAAAGGAAAGAGTTTCGGTGGTGCGGCGGTGTACGAACGGCAGTGCTTGGTGTTGGTGAACCGGGGGAATGCCGAGCCGATGGATATAGTAACTCTTTCGGAACAAATTCGGGCATCGGTGGAGGAAACCTACGGTATTCCGATTTACCCGGAAGTAAATTTTATAGGTTGATGACATGGATATGGTATTGGAGTTTTTAGGGACGGGCACATCTACCGGGGTTCCCGAGGCTGGTTGCCATTGTGAAGTTTGTACTTCGAGCAATCCGCATGACCAAAGATTGAGAACATCCGCATGGATTCAGGTCGGCGGGAAGAGTATTCTGATCGATTGCGGTCCGGATTTCCGTCAGCAAGCCATACGTGCCGGTATCGAACGGATCGATGCGCTGTTGATTACCCACGGACATTACGACCATGCCGGAGGGCTGGATGATTTGCGCCCGTATTGTAAAGATCGTGCATTCCCTATTTATTTGGACCCGTCGGTCGCTTCCGATATACGGCAACGCATTCCGTACTGTTTCTCGGAAAATCGTTATCCGGGTGTTCCGGAATTTCGATTGCATGAGATCGGATTGTCTCCGTTTGAGGTGGAAGGTATTCCGGTCGTACCGATTCGGGCGATGCACTATAAATTGCCTATCGTCGGATTCCGTATTTATAATCTGGCTTATATTACAGACGCTCTCTATCTTCCCGAAGAGGAATATGCCAAACTCGAAGGTGTGGATATATTAGTGGTGAATGCTTTGCGGAAGAAGCCGCATATATCGCATCAGACTTTGCAGGATGCGTTGCAAATGGCAGACCGGCTGCATCCGCGGCAAACATATCTCATTCACATGAGCCATCACATGGGATTGGAAGAAACCGTACGAAAAGAACTCCCGGAATCGGTGATGTTGGCGTACGACGGGCTTCGTATTATTCTGTGATCCATCGTGAACCAATACAAGATGCGTTTGTTAGTTTCTGAAAAGGAATTTGAAAATGGAAAAGTATCTTGTACAAACTGGTTCTGCTATTGCTCCGGAAAAATATTATATTAAAATTACAGCGGAAGGTCCTTATTTGGTATATGGAAATCCGCCGATAGATCAGGAAATCATTGTTCCCAACGAGGAGGGGGATGCCTGGGTTTATCGGAAAGGGACACATTTCGATTCGTCTGCCGAAGTGGTGGCATTGTGCCGGTGCGGAGAGTCGAAAGACAAACCGTATTGCGATGGTGCGCATTGTCATGCGCATTGGGATCCGAAAGAGACGGCATCGCACGAGCCGTTGTTGAAGAATGCGGAAGTAACGGAAGGTCCTACTATGATCTTGTCGGATAATGACGAGTATTGTGCATTCGCCCGTTTTTGCGATGCATACGGACGGGTTTGGAATTTGGTGGAGACGGCTGTATCGGACGAGGAAAGGGAGCTGGTGGTCAGAGAGGCGAACCATTGTCCTGCCGGCAGATTGATTGCGTGGGACAAGGAGAGTGGAGAACCGTATGAACCTGATTTCGATCCGTCGATCGGAATTATCGAAGACTTGCCGTTGAAACTAAGCGGACCAATTTGGGTGAAAGGCGGAATACGGATCGAAAGTGCCGACGGAGAATCGTATGAGATCCGGAATCGGGTAACGCTTTGCCGGTGTGGTCAATCGCGGAATAAACCGTTTTGCGACGGTACTCATGCCCCGATGAATTTCAGGGATAAATTACCGCTCGGAAAAGGTGGAAGCGAATGGTAGCTGCCGATCGGGATAACTATTTACCGGATGTTTCCAACCGTTGTTCTTTCATATATTCGCGTACTTCCTGGAATAGGGGAGTCGCGAATATGAAATCATTCAAACTTTTTTTCTCGGACGTAAATATATCGTCTTTCGTTCCTACCCATTCGGCATTGCCTTTGTTGATGAATAAGATGTTTTCGCCGATGCCGATTACCGAGTTCATGTCGTGGGTATTAATGATCGTGGTAATGTTGTATTCGCGGGTGATGTCGCTCAACAATTCATCGATCAACAAAGAGGTCTTGGGGTCGAGTCCGGAGTTCGGTTCGTCGCAGAACAGATATTTGGGATTTAACGCAATGGCACGAGCGATAGCTACGCGCTTTTGCATTCCGCCGCTGATTTCGGACGGATATTTGTTGTTCGCTCCTTGCAGGTTCACGCGTTCCAGACAAAACTCCGCCCGCTTCTTGCACTCTCCGTATGTATTTCGGGTAAACATCCGTAACGGAAACATGACATTGCCCAAGACGGTTTCCGAGTCGAACAATGCCGATCCTTGAAACAGCATGCCTATCTCGGATCTCAATGCTTTTTTTTGCCGTTGGTCCATTTGTGTGAAATCGCGGCCGTCGTACAGTATTTCACCGCTATCGGGCTTCAATAGTCCTACGATCGATTTTACCAAGACGGTTTTTCCCGAACCGCTCTGTCCGATAATCAGGTTGGTTTTGCCGGCATAGAATTGAGCGGATACATTGTTCAGGACGGTTTTCCCGTCGAACGATTTGTATATATTCTTGACTTCGATCATTAGAGTAGAATTTTAGTGAGTATTAAGTCGAGAAGCAGAATCAAGACACTGCTTACGACTACGGCGCTTGTGCTGGCACGACCGACTTCCAATGCTCCGCCTTTTACCGTGTAGCCGTAGAAAGAAGATACGCTGCTGATAACAAATGCGAATACCAAAGCCTTGATAATGGATTGCCAAACGTAGTATTCGACGAAGAAAGCTTGTAGCCCGTATGTGAATTTCGGTACGGAAATGATGTCGGTAAAATAAGCGACGAGATAGCCGCCGAATATACCGGTTGCCATACTGAACACGACCAATACGGGAATGTAAGATACCATGGCGGCGATTTTGGGCAGGATCAGGAAATTCGCCGAGTTTATACCCATGATTTCCAATGCGTCGATTTGTTCCGTCACCCGCATGGTGCCGATTTCGGATGCAATATTCGAGCCTACTTTCCCGGCTAATATCAGACAGAGTATGGCACAAGAGAACTCCAACAACAAGACATCGCGGGTGGCTAATCCGGTGGCGTATGCCGGAATCAACGGCGACACGATATTCAATTGCATCTGTATGGCGATAACGGCTCCGATGAATACGGAGATCGTGATAACGATAGGTATGGAGTCTATGCCCAATTTACAAACTTCGGCGGCGTAGCGTTTGAAAAATTCGCGCCAACGTTCCGGTACCGAAAAAACTTTTTTCATCAGTAACAGATAGTTTCCGAACTGATGAAGTGAATCTACAACAATCATAGTTAAAAACAGTCTTGCGATAATCGCATATTCAGGGCGTAAAGATAATAAAATAGCCAACTCGAATTTCGCTTTTAACGAAATAAAACTATTCGTTTCCGTAAAAGGAATAGTTCTGATAGATTTTATCTTGCGCTCTCTTTATAGAACATAGGCTGCGCCTCAACAAATCTCAAATAAATTTGGCTTTGTTTTCGGCTTGCACTATCTTTGCACAGAATAGACGCGTCTTAACACAGTTGTAAATGGAAGATACGAACTCTCAGACTTCTGCAATGGAGAATCAGGCATCGCCGACTTCGGAGGAAAAATTGATTCTCCGCACGGAAGATTTGGTAAAAAAATATCGTCAGCGTACGGTCGTGAACCATGTGTCGATCAATGTGACACAGGGTGAAATCGTAGGGCTGTTAGGACCGAACGGGGCAGGAAAAACAACTACGTTTTACATGACTACCGGGTTGATAACCCCGAATGAAGGACATATCTATTTGAATGATAAGGATATTACGAAATATCCGGTTTATAAGCGTGCACAAAACGGCATCGGATATCTGGCACAGGAACCGTCGGTATTCCGTAAACTTACGGTCGAGGACAATCTGCGGGCGGTGTTGGAGATGACCCCGACCTCGAAAGAGTATCAGAAAGAGAAGTTGGAAAGCCTGATAGCCGAGTTCAGTTTGCAGAAGGTACGTAAAAATTTAGGAGACCGTCTTTCGGGAGGAGAACGTCGCCGTACGGAAATTGCCCGTTGTCTTGCGATCAATCCGAAGTTTATCATGCTCGATGAACCGTTCGCCGGAGTAGACCCGATTGCCGTAGAGGATATTCAGTCGGTCGTATATAAACTGAAAGAGAAGAATATCGGTATTTTGATTACCGACCATAATGCTCCCGAAACATTGAGTATTACCGATCGGGCGTATTTGCTGTTCGAGGGAAAGATCCTTTTTCAAGGTACATCCGAAGAGTTGGCGGTAAATCCGGTCGTACGGGAAAAATATCTGGGGCGGAATTTTATATTCCATCGCAAGAAATTCGATTAATATGAGTTCGATCGAAATAAAAAGTAAGCCGCACAAGGAAACATTGTGCGGCTTACTTTTTATGTTATGATTTTAATTTTCTTTCGGACTCATTCGTTTGAATAGGACAATCAGTGCTGCCGTGAGTAGCAGGCTCACCCATGCCATCCACGAATAGCGATCGGCTGTACCGAATTGTTCGATGATGCTTTCGCCTTGTGGAACATCGTAAATATACGAAAGGACGACTGCCATACCGTTGTTGAACGCATGTGCGATAATCGGGACCCACAGAGAACCGGTCCATACCACGAGATAGCCGAAGAATGCACCTAATAACATGCGGGGAACGAATCCGTAGAATTGGAGATGTACGGCACTGAATAGAATGGCACAGAACCAGATTGCAAAATGTACACGACGGCTATGGGCATACAAGATACGTTGGATAATACCTCGGAACATCATTTCTTCTCCGATGCCGGTGAGTATGCTGACCAAGAGCAGAACGATGAGCAGGTTGCCGAAGGAGGACATTTGGAGTAATTGCCGGGTAACTTCGGCAGCACTTTCTTCCCGACTTCTCATCCATTGTTCGATAGCCGCCATAGATTCGGGAAGTGACAGGTTTTCGTTCCATTCGATGATACGGTTCATCATCGGGGTAGCCGTGAATAAGATCAGAATGACGGCGAATATCTGGAACCATGTCGGCGACTTATCCATGTGCAGGTATTGTACCGGCGATTTTCCGAGCAGGTATGCCGTAAAATAAGCCGGAAGGATGAATAGCCCGAACGATTGTATCAGCATTACCAAATAGAGCAGGGGCTTGTCGCCGATACCCCATTGGATCAGTAGAGGCGAAAGAGCTATGAGCAACATGGATATGATGAGCCCGATCAGAATCAGACTCAGCAATACGATGAATTGTAGGGGCAGCGATGCGTTGCCGAATCGGTTGGATAGTTTCATATAATATAATGTTATTTGTGCAATGGACTTATAATCGGTTTATTCCTCGAACGACAAATTTAGCATATTCCGGGGAATATTTTGTAATGGAAAGCGGTTGCTTTTCGACAAAAAATATAAAAAAGAAGTGTACCGGTAACGGGGCGTACATATTTGTTCTTATCTTTGTATTTCACTACCTTTGTCATGCCGCTATCGGGTGATGGGGCATAGTTGTAAAACGAATTATCTGGATTATGGATACAAACTTGTTGGTGGAATATAGCGGTGTACAGATTTGCCGGGATGAACTGATCGTTTTGAAAGATGTCGATTTTAAATTGGCAGGAGGGGAGTTCGTCTATTTTATCGGTAGAGTGGGAAGCGGGAAAAGCAGCATGTTGAAAACCATGTATGCCGAGATTCCGGTTACACAAGGCAGGGCTTCGGTGCTGGATTACGATGTGGCACATTTGCGCAAAAAAGATATTCCTTATTTGAGGCGGAAGATCGGTATCGTATTTCAGGATTTCCAGTTGCTTACCGACCGTTCGGTCTATGAGAACCTGATGTTCGTTTTACAGGCGACCCGGTGGAAAAACAAGAAAGCGATGGCTGCCCGGGTTGAGAAAGTGTTGGAGCAGGTGGGAATGCAAACCAAGTCGTATAAAATGCCACATGAACTTTCGGGCGGAGAACAGCAACGCGTGGTGATTGCCCGTGCACTGTTGAATTCGCCGGATATTATTTTGGCGGATGAACCGACCGGTAACCTCGATCCGCATACGGGCGAACAGATTGTGCGGTTGCTTCATGATATTTGTGAGTCGGGGACGGCTGTGATAATGACCACACACAATATGCACTGGGTAGAGAATTTCCCCGGTAGGGTATTGAAATGCGAGAACCGGAAACTGGTGGAGGTATCCAAAGAACAAACTGTTTGAAAATAATGGTTCGAGAATGTAAAACATTCTTTTAAATATTTGTATTTGCGTATTTTTTGATACTTTTGTACCCTAAAAATAAACAGACCTTTTTTGATTATTAAAAACGTATAGAAAAATGAAAGTTTTGAAGTTTGGCGGAACATCCGTAGGAAATGCTCAACGGATTAAGGATGTAGCCAAATTGATATGCGACGGCGAACGTAAGATAGTCGTACTGTCGGCTATGGCTGGTACAACGAACACATTGGTTGAAATTTCCGATTATCTGTATAAGAAAAATACGGATGGTGCGCGAGAAACCATAAATGCGCTGGAAAAAAAATATGCCGCTGTCATAGATGAACTTTATACCACGGAGGAGTACAAAGAGAAGGCTGCGGCTTCGGTAAAGGTTAATTTCGATTATATCCGTTCGTTTACGAAAGATCTGTTTACCTTGTTCGAAGAAAAGGTAGTGTTGGCACAGGGCGAACTGATGTCTACCGCAATGATGGATCTTTACCTTCAAGAGCAAGGTGTGAAATCGGTATTGATTCCGGCATTGGACTATATGCGCACCGATAAGAATTCGGAACCGGATAATGTATATATCCGCACAAAACTGACCGAATTGTTGCGGGCTAATTCCGATGCGATGCTTTTTATAACACAAGGATATATCTGCCGGAACGCATACGGCGAGATCGATAATTTGCAACGGGGCGGAAGCGACTATTCGGCTTCGTTGGTAGGTGCGGCAATCGAAGCGGAGGAGATACAGATATGGACCGATATAGACGGAATGCACAATAACGATCCCCGATTTGTGAATCATACTTCACCGGTACGCCACCTGCATTTCGAGGAAGCTGCCGAGTTGGCTTATTTCGGTGCGAAGATTTTGCATCCTACCTGTATCCTGCCTGCCAAGTTGAACAATATTCCCGTACGGCTTCTCAATACGATGAAGCCGGAAATGCCCGGAACGCTGATCGACAACAAATCGATGGAGCGTGCGATTAAGGCTGTTGCGGCGAAAGACAATATTACGGCGATAAAAATCAAATCGGGGCGTATGTTGCTCGCACACGGGTTCTTGCGCAAGGTGTTTGAAATATTCGAAAGTTATCAGACTTCGATCGATATGGTGACGACTTCGGAAGTGGGAGTGTCGGTAACGATCGACAATACGAAACATTTGCAGGAAATACTCGACGACCTTCGTAAATTCGGCACGGTAACGGTCGATGAAGATATGGTGATTATCTGTGTCGTCGGAGATCTGGAATGGAATAATGTCGGTTTCGAATCGGAAGCGATGCGGGCGATGAAAGATGTTCCGGTGCGTATGATTTCGTACGGTGGCAGCAACTACAATATTTCGTTCCTTGTCCGGAAAGATGACAAAGTTAAAGCGCTAAACTCTCTGAGCGAATATTTGTTTGAAGATAAATAATATTTTATCATATCGAAGAGGGTGCTTTCTTTATGGAATCGCACCCTCTTTTTATATTTGACAAGTTATATGGGGTATTTAGATTTTCCGTTGGATGTGTTGAAGTCGGTAAAGACACCTTTTTATTATTATGATAAGGGGCTGCTTTTGCAGACTCTTCGGGCGGTCGATGCTATGGCTGGCCGATATGGATATAAAATCCATTATGCCGTCAAGGCGAATGCGAATCCGGAGATTCTTCGTTTGATCGAAAGTTTTGGTCTCGGAGCCGATTGTGTGAGCGGAGGGGAAATAAATGCCGCCTTGTCTGCCGGATTTCCTGCCGGAAAGATCGTTTATGCCGGGGTCGGCAAAAATGATTGGGAAATCGAATTGGCATTGAAGAACGGGATTGCCTGTTTCAATGTCGAGTCGTTGGAAGAGTTACGGGTGATCGATGAGTTGGCAGGTATTCATGGGAAAATAGCACCGGTTGCCTTACGTATCAACCCGAATGTGGATGCACATACGCACGAATACATTACCACCGGACTGGACGAAAATAAATTCGGTATTGAACTGGCTTTGCTCGACAAGGTATTGGATGAACTTCCCGGACTGCGGAATGTGATGTTGAAAGGCATCCATTTCCATATCGGTTCGCAAATCTTGAATATGGATTCGTATGCAGTGCTTTGCGATCGGATCAATGATATACAACAGCAATTTGAAAAGCGGGGTATATCGCTGTCGTTTATCAATGTCGGTGGGGGATTGGGAGTCGATTATGATAAGCCGGATGAAAACCCGATTCCCGATTTTGCATCTTATTTCGAGGTATTCTATACTCATTTGCATTTGAGAAAAGGGCAGGAGGTACATTTTGAATTGGGGCGCTCTATTGTGTGCCAGTGCGGATCGCTTATTTCAAAAGTATTGTATGTAAAGAAAGGCGTAAATAAAAATTTTGTCATTCTTGATGCCGGAATGACCGATTTGATACGCCCTGCATTGTACAAGGCTCATCACAAGATAGAAAATATTACATCGGAAAGTCTGTCGATGGAACGTTATGATGTCGTGGGTCCGATTTGTGAATCGTCCGATTGCTTCGGAAAGGAAGAGTGCCTGAGAGAGACGAAACGAGGCGATCTGGTTGCTATTCGTTCCGCTGGCGCTTATGGCGAAATTATGGCTTCGCAGTATAACTGCCGCTCTCTTCCGGGAAATATATTATTGTAAATAAACCGATTAATGTTGTTTAAGGAAGTATTTGTAATTTTTCTTGTTTTAAAAATAAAGTTGTATTAACTTTGTATCGATTTAAAAATTAGAATCATTACAAATATATGATGCAAGGTGAAGCATATAACAGATTGATGCAATATGAAATAAAACCGTCGGTACAGCGGATTGCGATCATGCAATATCTTATGGAGCATTACACACATCCGACTGCCGATGTCATTTTCAATGCATTATATCCCAAGATGCCTACGTTGTCGAAAGCGACGGTGTATAATACCTTGAACGTATTTGTAGAAAAAGGGGCGGTTCAACTGATTACCATAGATGAGAAGAATGCCCGTTATGATGCTAATATCACGCCTCACCTGCATTTCCGCTGTCGGGGGTGTGGATCGATCTACGATGTCGAATGGTCGGGCTTTTCCTTGCCGCAAGAGTTGAAGGAGATGTTTGCGATCGATGACGTCCAGATTTATTGTAAAGGTTATTGCAATCACTGTAAAACAAGTATACACTAATTACTAACTATCTAAAACAGAAAGATTATGAAAAAATTTATTTGCACCGTATGCGGTTACGTACACGAAGGTGACGAAGCTCCCGAATTTTGCCCCCAATGTAAACAACCTGCTTCTAAATTTAAAGAAGTAGTTGAAAATAGCGGCGCTCTCGAATTTGTTACCGAACATCATATCGGTGATGGCGTAGTAGAAGACGCAGAAGTAATGGAAGGTTTGAAAGCTCACTTTATGGGCGAATGCACCGAAGTAGGTATGTATTTGGCTATGAGCCGTCAGGCAGACCGCGAAGGTTATCCCGAAGTTGCTGAGGCTTACAAACGCTATGCATGGGAAGAAGCGGAACACGCTTCTAAATTCGCAGAACTTCTCGGTGAAGTAGTTTGGAACACAGAGAAAAACCTGAAAGCTCGTATGGAAGCCGAAAGCGGAGCTTGCGCCGACAAAATGCGTATTGCCAAACGTGCCAAAGAGTTGGGTTATGATGCAATCCACGATACGGTTCACGAAATGGCAAAAGACGAAGCTCGTCACGGAAAAGGCTTTGAAGGTCTGTACAACCGTTATTTCAAGAAATAATAGTTGCACGAACAACCGAATAGAAGCGCTGCTGCCGGATTGCCCGGTGGCAGCGCTTTCTTTTCCGTATTGTCGTAAAAAGGGCTATTGTGTAATATTAAATTATATAATATCTTTGTACGAGATTTATGATAAATTGCAGATAGTAAGCATTGATGAAAAATATACGCAACTTTTGTATTATTGCCCATATCGACCACGGAAAGAGTACGTTGGCAGACCGGCTGTTGGAATTTACCAAAACAGTCGGAGGGAAAGATCTTCAAGCGCAAGTGCTTGATGATATGGACCTTGAACGGGAGAGAGGCATCACCATTAAAAGTCATGCCATACAGATGGAATACACCTATCAAGGCGAAGTGTATCGGTTGAACCTGATAGATACTCCGGGGCATGTGGATTTTTCGTATGAGGTTTCCCGCTCGATTGCAGCTTGTGAAGGTGCATTGCTGATTGTAGATGCGACACAGGGAATACAGGCTCAAACGATTTCGAATTTGTATATGGCGATCGAGAATGATCTGGAAATCATTCCGGTTGTCAATAAGGTGGATCTGGAAAGTGCGATGCCCGATGAAGTGGAAGATCAGATTATCGAATTGCTGGGATGCAAACGGGAAAGCATAATACGGGCAAGCGGTAAAACGGGAATCGGTATCGAAGAGATTCTGGCTGCCATTATCGAACGGATTAAACCGCCGGTAGGCGATCCCGACGCTCCGTTGCAATGTCTGATTTTCGACTCTGTGTTCAATTCGTTCCGGGGAATTATTGCCTATTTCAAGATCTGCAACGGAACGATCCGTCCCGGCGATCATGTAAAATTCGTGGCAACAGGCAAAGAATATGACGCCGACGAAATAGGGGTATTGAAATTGGATTTGGCTCCACGTTCGGAATTGAAAGCCGGTGATGTAGGATATATCATTTCCGGTATCAAGACTTCGCGCGAGGTGAAAGTGGGGGATACGATCACGCATGTGAGCAGACCTTGTAAGGAGGCCGTAGACGGATTTGAGGAGGTGAAGCCGATGGTGTTTGCCGGTGTGTATCCGATCGAAACGGAAGATTTTGAAAATTTGCGTGCCTCGCTCGAAAAATTACAGTTAAACGATGCCTCTCTGACATTCCAACCGGAATCGTCGGCAGCATTAGGATTCGGCTTCCGGTGCGGTTTCTTGGGACTTCTCCACATGGAGATTGTGCAGGAACGTTTGGACCGGGAGTTCGATATGGATGTAATCACCACTGTACCGAACGTTTCGTATAAAGTGTTCGATAAAAAGGGGAATATGTCGGAAGTTCACAATCCGTCGGGATTACCCGATATAACGTTGATCGATCATATAGAGGAACCGTATATTCGGGCATCGGTCATTACGACGACCGATTATATCGGGCCGATCATGACTCTGTGTCTGGGCAAGCGGGGAGAACTGGTTAAACAGGAATATATCTCGGGCAATCGGGTGGAACTGATCTACGATATGCCGTTGGGCGAAATCGTGATCGATTTCTATGACAAGTTGAAGAGTATATCGAAAGGCTATGCTTCGTTCGATTATCATATTCACGATTTCCGCGAGTCGAAGTTGGTGAAACTGGATATTCTTCTGAACGGAGAGTCGGTGGATGCGCTGTCTACGCTGACTCATGTAGATAATGCCGTAACCTTCGGCAGGCGTATGTGTGAAAAGCTGAAAGAGCTGATTCCGCGTCAGCAGTTCGATATCGCTATACAGGCGGCGATCGGAGCAAAGATCATTGCCCGCGAAACGATCAAGGCGGTAAGAAAAGATGTGACAGCCAAATGTTATGGCGGTGACATCAGCCGTAAACGGAAATTGTTGGAGAAACAGAAGAAAGGAAAAAAACGAATGAAACAGATCGGATCGGTGGAAGTGCCGCAGAAAGCATTCCTTGCGGTTCTGAAACTGGATTGATCGGGAAAATCAGAAAAAAAGTCATTTCAAAGAAAATACGATTTAAACTTGAAATGACTTTTTTTGTTTAATAAGGAAATGATTGGTTATGGAACAACAGCACGACGCTCTTTATACGACTAAAAAGTCTATACACAATTATGTCAGCGGCAGTACGGTATTGATAGCGGCAACGGTTATTGCTTTTATCATTGCCAACACGCCGATCGGAATCTATTATTTTTCGTTTTGGAATCAACCGGTAGCCTTGCAGATCGGTTCTTTCAACTTTTTCAGTCATGCCGGCGAGCCGATGACAGTGTTGCAGTTCATCAACGATGCCTTAATGGCGATCTTCTTCTTTACGATTGGATTGGAAATCAAACGGGAAGTGTTGGTCGGCGAACTGTCGTCGTTCAAACAGGCGCTGTTGCCGATTGTAGCGGCTGTCGGCGGCATGGCTGTGCCTGTACTCCTTTTTATCTGGATCGGGCGAGGTAGTGATTTTATAAACGGAGCGGCGATTCCTATGGCTACGGACATCGCTTTTTCATTGGGGGTATTGGCAATGTTGGGCAGCCGGGTTCCGGTGGGCTTGAAAATCTTTTTGACTACATTGGCTGTGGTCGATGATATTGGCGGAATTCTGGCAATAGCTATTTTCTATTCAGGGCATATCGAATTGTCGTATTTGGCGTATGCTGCGGGGGTATTGCTGGTCTTGTTCCTGGGTGGTAAGTTCCGTATCAACAGCAAAATCTTTTATTTCGCTTTGGGTGGTATTGTCTGGTTCTTATTTTTGAATTCCGGGATACATCCGACCATTGCCGGAGTGCTTACGGCGCTTTGTGTGCCGGCGAAACCGGTGCTGGCGACATCGCACTTTATCGCAAATATCCGAAACGATATATCGCATTTTTCGGCGGAAGAGTTTCAAGATTGCAACGACCGCCCGATGTTGAGTAAAATGCAAATGAACTGGTTGAAAAGTATCGAGTCGGCATCCGATAAGGTAATCAGCCCGTTGCAGGATTTGGAAGATACATTGCATCCGGTTGTCAATTATCTGATTATTCCTCTTTTTGCATTTGCCAATGCCGGCATTGCTTTTTCGGGAGTGGATATTACGGCTGTTTTCGAGGGGGTAAGTCTGGCTATTATAGTCGGGTTGGTTGTCGGTAAATTCTCCGGCATATTCCTATTCTCTTGGCTTGCCATTAAAACCGGAATTACTCCCATGCCCGCAAATACGAATTGGAAAGCATTGATGGGAGTGTCTCTGCTGGGCGGAATAGGATTTACGGTCTCTTTGTTTATTGCCAACCTATCGTTCTCCGGAGGAAGCGATGCGGCAGTGAGTCTGTTGGCAAATGCCAAGCTCGGTATCGTTGTCGGTTCGTTGATCGCCGGTACATTAGGCTATCTGACTTTACATAAAGTCTTGCCTAAAAAACAATAAACACGGTTCCGCTATTCGAACTTAATGGACTTGGCAGGTCGTATCAGCGATACGAGGTAGGAGGGTCCGACCAACATCAGCAATGATACGGACAAACATCCCACATTCAGCAGTATGATGTGGAAGATGTTCAGTTCGATAGGTACATAAGAGACGTAGTAAGTGCCCGGATCCAAAGTGATCACTTTGAAATATTTTTGGATAAGGCAGAGAAGTATGCCTACCAGGTTGCCCCACAATAGTCCTTTCCCGACCAGAAAGGCGGATACGTATAAAAATATTTTCCGGATCGACTGGTTGTTTGCGCCTTCTGCTTTGAGTATACCTATCATGCGCACCCGTTCCAGAATGATGATCAGCAACCCGGAAATCATGGTAAATCCGGCAACAGCCGACATTAATATCAGTATGATCCAGACATTGAAGTCCAGCAGATCCAGCCAGCCGAAAAACGTAGGGCTGATCTGACGGATCGATTGGGGATAATAGTATGTTCCGTACTCGTCGGAATAGTCGAGCAAATCGGCATACAGATCGAACGTGGTCTGTTCCAACGCATCGAAATCGTGGAGCAGGATCTCAATTCCGCTGTATTGGTCAGGATTCCAGTTATTCAGCCGTTGCAACTGGCGGGCATCACCGAGAATGAACATTTGGTCGTATTCCGAAAATCCGGTGTGGTAAATCCCGCTTACCGTGAATTTACGTGCACGTACTTTGTCTTTGATGAAGTAGGCGAATACTGCATCGCCCGTTTGGAGCCGCATCTTGTCGGCAATCGTTTTCGAAATCAATATTTGATTGGACGCGACGGAATCGTTAAACGCGGTCAATTGTCCGGCTGTCAGGTAACGGTCGAAGAAAGACCAGTCGAAATCAGGGGTCGTTCCTTTCAATACGACCCCCATAAAATCATTGTCGGTTTTAATCACCGCAGGTTTGGTAATGAACGGGGCGATCCTGCGGATCTTTGGGAATCGGGCGATACGTAGCCGAATCGAATCGTTATATTGTATCGGCGGGGTTTCGTAGGTCGTATTGCTGTCGAATGCCGTAATCTGGATATGCGATCCGAAACCGATCACTTTTTCCCGAATTTCCTGCTTGAACCCGATAACAATAGCAACCGACAGTATCATGACTGCCAGTCCCAAAGCCACACCGGCTATTGCAATGCGGATGGCTGGGGGCGAAACGTTTTTGTTTTGTCCCTGTCCGAAATGGATGCGTTTGGCAATGAATAGTTCCCAGTTCATTCAGTTGAGTCAGGATATGACCGGACTTCTTGCAAATGTAAGACAATTTGCATTATCTTTGTATCTCCATATCCATTTTTGTATGCGAGCATTCTTAAAAAACATATTGACCTTGATTGTCTCTCCGGAGAAAGGTTGGCAAAATATAGAACGGGAGACCTTTCAACGCGAAGATTTTTTGAACCGTTTCTTATTCCCATTGATGGGACTAACGGCATTATCGGCATTTCTCGGCTTTTTCCATCCCGATTATAGTGTGGCTTTTGCCGTACGGAAAGCTACGATATTGATCGTGAAATATTTTGTCGGATTCTATTTGTGTCTTTTTCTTATGAAAGAAGTCCTGAAACGAATGGAGATTTTTTTCGACGAGGAAGACGTTCAGAAAATAGTCGGTTATCTGTTGTCTGTACTGATGTTTATAGAAATCGTCACGAATTTATTGCCGAGTGCCTTGTCGTTTTTAGCTTTCGCTCCTTTGTATGTGATCTATCTGATTTGGAAGAGCAACAAGTATATGGCTGTATCTCAACCGAACAGAGTCCGATATACGATTTTCATGTCTGCCATATTTGTATCGCCTTATTTACTGCAATACATACTTACTTCTTTCATGCCTAAAACGATATAAGATGAAACCGTCGCAAGTAAATATAAAAAATAAGAGAGCATCGTTCGATTACGAACTGCTGGAAACATTTAATGCGGGTATTGTATTGACCGGAACCGAAATCAAATCGATTCGTCTGGGAAAAGCCGGATTGAGCGATACGTTCTGTTATATGAATAACGGTGAACTGTGGGTGAAGAATATGTACATTGCAGAGTATTTCTACGGGTCGTATAACAATCATGCCGCACGCAGAGACCGGAAATTGCTTTTGACAAAGAAAGAACTGCAAAAAATAGCCAAAAGCATTAAGGAAAGCGGGTTTACGATTGTTCCTACCCGGGTGTTCCTCAATGAAAAAGGACTGGCTAAGGTGGTTATTGCCATAGCGAAAGGAAAGAAGATATACGATAAACGCGAGTCGATCAAGGAGCGGGAGGATAAGCGCCAGATGGATCGGATGTTCAAGCACTAATCGTTCGTTTTTCCCGGTGGGTTATCAAGAGTATCCGTTTCCCGGATGCGACTGTCGTAGCAAAGATATAGATGTTGCCGCCATCCTTTATTTTTAACTTCTTTCGTAATTCCTCCGCGGAGAGCGGGAAGTTGCGTACCGATATATTCCCTTGCGGATATCGGGTTGCAAAGCTTTTGATCTCTTTCGATGAAAATTCAATGATCTCGTCGATAGCGAATGCCCGACCGGGAAATGCTGAAATATTGTGTTCGCAATTATATAAATGACTGTTTATTTGTAATTTGTCTATTCCGAACGATTGGGCAATAGATTTGAAAGCCCCGGCTTTCAGTATAGAAGCGTTCGGTTCGAACAGATAGCCTGAAAACGGGAAAGAAGAGACAATCGGACAATTGGCGTTTTTTTCATTCTCCCATGCGAAAGAGTAACATTGCCGTTCGTTTTCAGACAAAATATTGATACAATGTATTTGCACTGGCAGGGGATGTGCAACCGCACGTAAATCGAATAATAATTCTTTGCACTCGTTTTTTATGGAGATGATATGTATTTCGATTTGGATATGAGACGGGAAATCCGATAAGGACTGTGAAATGTCGATCATTGGCGATGCTTTCAGCAACACCCGTTTCGATTTGTCGAGCATGCCGGGTAACATTTCCAGCACGTTCGGTTCACACTCTTTTAGAGAGAATAGCCGTTGATTGGATTTTCCGCGGCGTGCCGGATCGATATACAAGGTATCGAATCGGTCTCTCGTATTCGAGAGATATTCCCGGCAATCGGAACATACGACCTCGATTTGCGGTGCGGATAATAGGTTGAAGTTGTATCGGGCTATTTGGCAATATTCATCGAACCGTTCAACGTAGACGGCTCGTTTTGCTTTATGCGAGAGGTAGTAGATGTCTATGCCGAGCCCTCCTGTAAGATCGCAGAATGTTTCGCCGTCGATCAGCGATTGCTTGTATTTCGCCGATAATTCCGATGTGCATTGTTCTGCCGACAGACTGGACGGGAATAATATCGGATAAGAGAGCCATTCGGGTATTTTGTTGGCTGCCTTTCTTCGGGACTCTATTTGTTGTATGGCGAAATTCAGATCGAAGTCACATGTTTTGTTTTTTTTCAGACGCAAAGCGTTTGTGTCGTCATTTTGATGTAACTCGATGAATTGGTAAAACTCTTTTGGAAATTCCGTCATAGCTCGATATTGTAAAAATGAGAATGCAATATTCGGTAATTTTGGAGAGATTAGCAAGTGCGTAGTAAAAAATAATGAAGAGTAGGGGATAACCGGTAATAAAGGTAGCTTATTCCGTATTTGGTATAATAACAAGTCGGAACTGGATAGTTATTTTTGTATTAAATAAAACAGGATAACATGAAACCTTACATTATTTGCCATATGGTGGCATCGATCGACGGTCGGATAGATTGTTCGATGGTCGATAAAATAAGCGGAGATGAATATTATACCGCGTTGGAAAAACTGAATTGCCCGTCGTCTCTGGAAGGACGTGTGACATTGGAACATTATAGTGCTGCGAAAGAGCCGTTTGTACCGATGATAAATATCCCTTCCGGGAAACCGTCGGTTCATATAGCTGTCAAATCGGATGCATATATGGTTGCTGTCGATACGCTGGGCCGATTGAAATGGAATTCGGCACAGATCGACGGACAGTCATTGATCTGTATAGTTAGTGAACAAGCCTCGGAAGAGTATCTGGAAACACTTCGGACGCAAGGTATATCATGGATCTGCATCGGTTCGGACCGGATTGATCTGCTGAATGCAATGGAAATATTGCGGGAACAGTTCGGTGTAGAACGGTTGGCGGTATTGGGCGGAGGTCATATCAATGGTGGTTTTCTGGAAGCCGGACTGCTTGATGAGATCAGTTTGTTATTGGCTCCGGGAATCGACGGCAGAAAAGGTCGGACAGCTCTTTTCGACGGTATTGAAAATGAAGACCGACAACCATCAGCACTTCACTTGAACAGTGTGGAGAAATTTGATAATGGTACACTTTGGTTGCGTTACGAAGTCGTGAAATAAAAAGACTGCGAGATTTATCACTCGATGTCAATTATCAAGGTCTTGATAGTTGATTGATACAATCGGAAGAATAACGATGGATTTAAGGAGTTGCTTGTATGCAATATTTTCAACTCTTTAAATCCGTCTATTTCTTATCCTCTTGCATTATCTTTATTTGTTTTATAATTTATATTATGTTAAATAGATAATTAGAGATTATCTCCCTATCGGGATTTTTGTAGATAATTCGGTACCCCGATTCCAAATGCATAGCGCATCGGGGATTTGACTATCACGATTAAATAAATTTGCCAACCGACGATGATATAAAAGAATCGGAAGATATTAGTATGAGGTATTATTTACTCTATCTGGTTGTTGGGAGAAATAGTCGGTAAAAAGATACTTGGTTCGATTAATAGCTACCTATATAGAGGCATAAAAAAAGGAGAGAAAAACTTCTCTCCTTTTTAGGTTTTCTTATTTATAGGAATTAGTAACCCATTTCTGTTTCAACCGCTTTTTGTTCTTTGGGCATATTCAGATTGTAATATATACCACGCAAAGCAATCATATATTCGCGTTCGTCCGGGCTTATTTTATGAGCCTTTTCGTAGTAAGGCAACGCCTTTTTGAACAAGGGCAAAACTTCTTCGGCTCTTCTTTTTTCATATACGCTGTTGCTCTTTTCCGAACTGATTTCTTCGTTCTTTTCAATGGCTTGGTTGAAATACATTCTTCCCAAGTTGCTCAAAGAAGAGGGATTTTCAGGATTGAGATCGACAGCTTTCTGATAACATTCGATAGCCAGATCGTCGTTTTTCTGGTTTTCGTACAGACCGCCCTTTACATTCAAGTAATCGATGTTTTCGGGATCGGAAGCCAATACTTCGTCCAATTTGGCGATGGCTTTGTCATATTCCCCGCGGTTGATGAAGATGTTGATCAGTTTCAGAGTATAGATATTCTCTTTTTTCATGATCACAGAACCGTCGGCTTGCTTTTCTTCTACCAGAATGTCTTGGCATTCTTTTTCCGCTTCGTTCAAAGTCTTGATGATTTGAGCCGTATCTTGCAGTATTTCGTATTCATTTACCAAATACTTATAGATATTGTTCTTCTCATACGTGTTTTTACGAGCAGCTTTCAATGCTTTGATTGCCAGCTTGTGGTCGCCGGTTTGCAATGCTGCCAATGCTCCGTAGAATTCAACCTGCTCTACAACGGAGTCAGCAGGAAGTCCCTCTCTACCTTTTTCCGTGAACACGGGAACGCTGGGTATTTCGCAGAAGATCTTCCAGATTTTATATGCTTTCTTGTATTCCTGATTGTTGTAGAAATACAGACCGCCATTGCTGAATCCGTCGATATTCTTTTTAACGGCAGCTACGATCTTTTTGGTGTATTTGGGTTTTACTTTGCCTTTTTCATTGGGCAATGTATCTAATGCCAAAGCCCGATTGTAATATTCGTAGCTTTTTATCAAGGCATTGTACATGTCTTTGTCTTTTGCTTCTTTGCCGATTTGTTTCAGCATGTTTTGCTGTTCGAAATAGGTACGTTCTATTTCTCCGGCAACATACCAGGTTTTGGCGTCGTTCATGGATTCTTCATGTACGAGTGCTTCTTTCATCGTATTCCGCAAGGCTTTGAAGTCGGGTTTTTCAACCAAAACATCTCGGCTTGCCTGATTGACAGCTTTACGTTGCCCAAACGCACTTGTTACGCATATAAGAAGTGCGAAAGTTAATGCAATCTTTTTCATTGTCTTTGGGGTTTATTGATTTAAAATTAATATTATTCTGCTACAACCTCCGTCATATCGTCGTTTTGCATCTCTTCGTCGATGGACTCGGAAAGAACTTTGCAAACCGATGCGATTTCGTCGTTACGTTTTTCAAGGTTGATCAGTCGGACACCTTGCGTTGCGCGTCCCATGACACGAACGTCGGCTACTTTCATGCGCAACGTGATACCCGATTTGTTGATGATAACCAAATCGTTTTCGTCGGTTACGCTCTTGATTGCGACAAGGTTTCCGGTCTTTTCCGTGATGTTCATAGTTTTTACACCTTTTCCGCCACGGTTGGTGATACGGTAATCTTCGATGTCCGAACGTTTGCCGTAGCCTTGTTCCGATACGACCATAACAGTTTCTTTCTCTTTATCGTTCAAACAGATCATGCCGACTACCATGTCGTTTTCTCCGTCGAGAGTCATACCGCGTACACCGGTTGCATTACGTCCCATTTCACGGACTGTACTTTCATGGAAACGGATTGCGCGTCCCGATTTGTTCGCCATAATGATTTCGCTGTCGCCGGTAGTCAGACGCACTTGGATTACTTGGTCGTCTTCCCGGATCGTGATTGCGTTTACACCGTTTTGGCGGGGACGTGAGTAAGCTTCCAATTTCGTTTTCTTGATCACGCCTTGACGAGTACAGAATACGAGGTTGTGCGTCGTATTGTATTCTGGATCTTGCAGTTGTTTTACACGGATGAATGCATTCACCTTATCGTCGGCGTCGATATTCAGCATATTTTGAATAGCACGGCCTTTGGAGTTTTTCGACCCTTCCGGGATTTCATATACTTTCAGCCAATAGCATTTACCCTTCTGGGTAAAGAAGAGCATATAGTTGTGCATGGATGCCGGATAGATATACTCGATGAAATCTTCTTCGCGCGTGTCGCTACCCTTCGCTCCTACTCCTCCGCGGTTCTGTGCCCGGAATTCGGTCAAAGGAGTGCGTTTGATATAGCCTAAATGAGAGATCGTAATAATCATTTCGTCGTCGGCATAGAAGTCTTCGGCATTGAATTCTTCCGATGCATAAACGATATCTGTCTTACGTTCGTCACCGTATTTTTCTTTGATTTCGATCAACTCGTCTTTTACGACTTGCATACATACGACTTCGTCCGAAAGTATTTCCTTGTAGCGTTTGATCAATTCCATCAC
This sequence comes from uncultured Porphyromonadaceae bacterium, assembly GCA_900538555.1. Lineage (GTDB taxonomy): Bacteria > Bacteroidota > Bacteroidia > Bacteroidales > Barnesiellaceae > UMGS27. The sequence goes on along the minus strand of UPYI01000006.1, from coordinate 132,415 downwards.
TTCGTTGTATTCGTCATGCAACTTGTTCTGGTCCATATTGGTAAGTTGGCGCAGACGCATTTCGACGATGGCAACGGCTTGTTTTTCGGTCAGTGAGAAACGTTCCATCAAACGGATACGGGCTTCTTCTCCGTTTTCGGATGCACGGATAATCCGGATTACTTCGTCGATGTTGTCCGATGCGATGATCAGACCTTCCAGAATGTGTGCCCGTTCTTCCGCTTTGTTCAGATCGAAACGTGTACGACGCAAAACAACTTCGTGGCGATGCTCGATGAACGCTTCCAAAAGCTGTTTGAGATTCAGCGTTTTGGGACGGCCGTTCACCAATGCGATGTTGTTCACGCTGAATGCCGATTGCAGTTCTGTCATCTTGTACAGCTTGTTCAGGACTACGCTGGCATTTGCATCCCGTTTTACGTCGATAACGATTCGCATACCGGAGCGGTCCGATTCGTCGTTGATGTTCGAGATGCCGTCCAATCGTTTTTCTTCGACGAGGTCGGCGATTTTCTTGATCAACTCGGCTTTGTTTACTCCATAAGGAATTTCTGTGATAACGATCGAATCGCGATCCTTTTCACTTTCAATTTCGGCTTTGGCGCGAATTACGATACGTCCGCGTCCGGTTTCAAACGCTTCACGTACACCGTTATATCCGTAAATAGTACCACCTGTGGGGAAATCGGGTGCTTTTACATAGTGCATCAGGTCGCTGATTTCCAATTCACGGTTGTCGATCAATGCAACGGTGGCTTCGATTACTTCCGACAAGTTGTGAGGGGGCATATTGGTTGCCATACCTACCGCAATACCGGCAGCTCCGTTTACCAACAGGTTCGGGATACGAGTAGGAAGAACTTGCGGTTCTTTCTGGGTATTGTCGAAGTTCGGATCGAAATCTACGGTGTCTTTATCGATGTCGCGTAACATCTCTTCCGCGATTTTCGACAAACGGGCTTCCGTATAACGCATGGCGGCAGGGCTGTCGCCGTCTACCGAACCGAAGTTCCCTTGTCCATCGACCAGCGTATAGCGTAAAGACCATTCTTGTGCCATACGTACCAATGCGAAATAGACAGAGGAGTCGCCGTGCGGGTGATATTTACCTAATACCTCTCCGACGATTCTCGCACACTTTTTATACGGCTTGTCCGAAGTATTTCCCAACTTGTCCATACCAAACAGTACCCGACGATGTACCGGCTTGAACCCGTCTCTGACATCGGGCAACGCACGAGCAACGATCACGGACATCGAATAATCGATGTACGCCGATTTCATCTCGTTCTCGATATTTATCTTAATAATTCTGTCTTGATCTAACATTTAATCAAAAGAATGGTTATACATTAAAATTATTGTCGCTATTTTTTTTGTTCTGTCCGAACGGACAGTGCCTGATCGGGCTTTCGATAAGCCCAAACGGCGTACAAAGATAACAAAAAATATTCAACAATAAAATCATCTTTCGAGAAAAAGAATGTTGTATTTCGGGAAAACACGGCATAGTTTTTGTTATAAATAATATGGACAACCTATCATTATTTATACAAGTTTTTATTTACTTTGTAAGTAATGTGGTGGACAATGAAATGAATTTATGGAGAGAAATTTTTCACAACGTGTAAAAAATGTACTCGGTTATAGCCGGGAAGAAGCGGAGCGGTTGCAGTGTTCGCATATCGTTCCGGAACATATCCTGTTAGGGATTCTTCGCGACGGGTCGGGCCGTGCCATCGATGCGTTGGTGGGTTTGGGAGTTCAACTGAGCGTATTGAAATTCAATTTGGAGTCACAGATACGTTTATCGAACGATATTCATGAGGACGGTGTAGAATTGATTATCAGCAAGAGCACCGATAAGGTTTTAAAGATGAGCATGCTGGAAGCCCGGTTGATGAAAAGCGACGAGACCGATACGGAACATTTATTATTGGCAATTCTGAAAAATACGACAACTAACGCTGCAAAGACTTTAAATATGAGTGATATAACATACGACAAGGTAAATGCTTTCCTTCGTGGAGAACGCATCGCGGAGAATGATTCCCTGCCCTCTATGGGCGTGGGCTTTACCGATGGCGACGAGGAGGAAGAGCTGGAAGATGAAAAAAGTTACAAACAGCAAAAGTCTGCGACTTCGGGAAATTCGAAAACTGCATCGGAAACGCCCGTACTGGATAATTTCGGTACGGATATGACGAAAGCGGCAGAAGAAGGACGGTTGGATCCCGTGGTAGGTAGAGAGACGGAAATTGAACGTCTGGCACAGGTTCTGAGCCGTCGGAAGAAAAATAATCCGGTACTGATCGGAGAACCGGGTGTCGGAAAATCGGCTATCGTCGAAGGACTCGCACTCCGTATCATACAGCGTAAAGTGTCGCGGGTATTGTTCGACAAGCGGGTAGTTTCGTTGGATATGGCTTCGATTGTAGCCGGGACAAAATATCGCGGACAATTCGAAGAACGTATCAAAGCTATACTGAACGAACTGTCGAAAAGTCCTAACATTATTTTATTTATCGACGAGATCCATACGATTGTCGGTGCGGGTGGCGCTACCGGCACATTGGACGCTGCCAATATGCTGAAACCTGCCCTTTCCCGTGGAGAGATACAGTGTATCGGTGCAACGACATTGGACGAGTATCGCAAAAATATCGAGAAAGACGGTGCTTTGGAACGGCGCTTCCAAAAGATCATGGTAGAGCCTACTACACCCGAAGAAACATTGCAGATATTGAACAATATAAAAGGTCGGTACGAAGACCACCACAATGTGATTTATACGCCTGAGGCATTGGAGGCTTGCGTGAAATTGACCGAACGTTATGTGAGCGACCGGAATTTCCCGGATAAGGCTATCGACGCATTGGACGAAGCAGGTTCGCGCGTACATGTTTCCAATATCACGGTTCCGAAAGAGATCGAAGAGTTGGAGGCAAAGATCGAGACAAGCCGGGAGGACAAGATTCAGGCAGTAAAATCGCAGAACTACGAGCTGGCGGCAAGCTATCGCGACCGGGAAAAAGAATATCAAGCCCAGTTGGAGGTGGCAAAAGCAAAGTGGGAAGAACAACTGCAACAACATCGGGAAACTGTCGATGAAGAGAAGGTGGCAGAGGTCGTTGCCATGATGACCGGTGTGCCGGTGCAGCGTATTGCACAAGCCGAAGGCAAGCGATTGCTGATGATGGGCGAAGAGTTGAAGCAAGCTGTGATCGGACAGGATGAAGCGGTAGAAAAAATCGTTAAGGCTATTCAGCGCAATCGTGTCGGGTTGAAAGATCCGAACAAACCGATCGGGACATTTATGTTCCTGGGACCTACGGGAGTCGGGAAAACTCATCTGGCAAAAAAATTGGCGGAGTATTTATTCGATTCGAAAGATGCACTTATACGAGTGGACATGAGTGAGTTTATGGAGAAGTTCACCGTATCGCGATTAGTCGGAGCCCCTCCGGGATATGTAGGTTATGAGGAAGGCGGACAATTGACCGAAAAGGTACGTCGTAAACCCTATTCGGTAGTACTGCTCGATGAGATAGAGAAAGCGCATCCCGATGTGTTCAATTTGTTATTGCAGGTTATGGACGAAGGTCGTTTGACCGATAGCCTGGGACGTCGTGTCGATTTTAAGAATACGATATTGATAATGACATCGAATATCGGAACTCGTCAGTTGAAAGATTTCGGGCAAGGTGTCGGGTTCTCTACCAATACTGTCTCGGAAAAAGATTTTTCGCGCGGGGTTATTCAGAAAGCGTTGAACCGGGCTTTTTCTCCGGAATTTCTGAATCGTATCGACGACATCATTATGTTCGATCAACTGGACCGCGAGGCGATATTCAAGATCATAGATTTGGAGTTGAGCGGATTCTATAAACGGGTCGAAACGCTTGGCTATAAATTGGTGATTACGGACGATGCCAAATCGTTTATTGCCGAAAAGGGATATGATATCCAGTTCGGTGCCCGTCCGCTGAAACGGGCTATCCAGAAATATCTGGAAGACGAAATGGCAGAAATGATCATTCGGGCTGCTGTGCAGGACGGTGATACGATCGTAGTAGATTTCGACAAGGAACAGCACAAGATTGTGACTTCGATCAAAAGTTCGGAGAAAGAATAAGGTGACAAATCTTTCTCCCGGATACGTCAAAATGTCAGACCTTCGGGTCTGGCATTTTCTTTGTATTTTTAATTGACAGAAAAAAAATAAAAACAATTAAAATATAGCTGACTATGCAAACAGGAACAATTGGGGTAACGACCGACAACATCTTCCCCGTGATTAAGAAGTTTTTGTACAGTGATCATGAGATCTTTTTACGCGAATTGGTTTCGAATGCGGTAGATGCCACTCAAAAATTGAAGACCTTGTCATCGTTCGGTGAATACAAAGGCGAACTGGGAACGATGAATGTTCAGGTGAAAATCGACAAAGAGAACGGTACGCTTACTATTTCGGACCGTGGTATCGGTATGACAGCCGAAGAGATTGACAAATATATCAATCAGATCGCTTTCTCGGGGGCGGAAGAATTTCTTGAAAAATATAAAAACGATGCCAATGCTATCATCGGACATTTCGGTCTGGGTTTTTATTCATCGTTCATGGTTTCTAAGAAAGTGGAGATTCGTACCCTTTCGTATAAGGAAGGTGCGACGGCTGTCATGTGGAGTTGCGACGGTTCTCCGGCTTATGAAATGACCGAAATCGAAAAAGCCGACCGGGGTACCGATATCGTGTTGTATATCGACGATGAAAATAAAGACTTTCTGGAAGAACAACGCATCGAAACATTGCTGAAAAAATATTGCCGGTTCTTGCCGGTTCCCGTTGTATTCGGAAAGGAACAGGAATGGAAAGACGGAAAATATGTCGATACGGACACCGACCGTATTATCAACGATACGGCTCCGGCATGGACGCGGAAACCTTCGGAACTGACGGAAGAAGACTATAAGAAGTTTTATGCCGATTTGTATCCCGATGCAGATGAGCCTCTGTTCTGGATTCATTTGAATGTAGACTATCCGTTCAAATTGACCGGTATTCTCTATTTCCCGAAAATCAAGAACAATTTCGATCTGAACCGTTATAAGATTCAGTTGTACAGCAATCAGGTGTTCGTCACCGATTCGGTCGAAGGCATCGTGCCCGATTTCTTGATGCTGTTGCGTGGTGTGCTCGATTCTCCGGATATTCCGTTGAACGTATCGCGTTCCTATTTGCAGAGCGACCAGAATGTAAAGAAAATATCTTCGCACATTACCAAAAAAGTGGCAGACCGCTTGCAGGATATTTTTACCAACGATCGGAAGCAGTTCGAAGAGAAATGGGACGACATCAAGATATTCATCGAATACGGCATGTTGTCGGACGATAAGTTCTATGATCGGGCGAAAGATTTTGTTTTGTTGAAAGACAACGATAATAAATATTATACACTGGAAGAATATAAGAAACTGATTGAGTCGAATCAGACCGATAAAGACGGGAATGTGGTATATATCTATTCTACCGACCGTGTGGCGCAGTACAATTATATAGATATGGCGCAGGCGAAAGGCTACGATGTTTTACTCATGGACGGTCAATTGGATACGCACTTCATTTCGATGTTGGAGCAGAAGTTGGAGAAAAGCCGTTTTGTCCGTGTAGACAGCGATGTCGTGGAGAATCTGGTGAAGAAAGAAGAAAAACCGCACACTTCGTTGTCGAACGAACAACGGGATGCCATGACTACGGTCTTTAAATCGCAGATTCCGGCATTGGAGAAATGTGAGTTTCTGGTGATGTTCGAGTCGGTCGGCGCAAATGCTCAGCCGGTGATGATTACACAAAACGAATTTATGCGTCGTATGAAAGATATGTCGGCTATGCAACCCGGTATGAATTTCTATGGTGAGTTCCCCGACAATTACAACCTGATTGTCAATACCGACCATGAACTTGTGAAGAAAATCATCTCGGATGCGGAAGAAGCTAATAAGGCAGCTTTGACACCGATAACCGAACAATTGAACGAGGTAAATGGAGAAATCAGCCGTTTGAAAGAACAGCAGAAAGATAAGAAAGATGAAGAGATTCCGGTAGCAGATAAAGAAGCCTTGAAGGCTGCCGAAGAAAAGGCTGAGGGGCTGCGTAAAGAGGAATCTGCCGTTTTGACCCAATATGCTGCACAAACGCCGGTTATTCGCCAGTTGGTAGATTTGGCATTGCTCTCGAACAATATGTTGAAGGGAGAGGCTTTGAGCCTGTTTATCAAACGTTCGGTAGAGATGTTATAATACGTTTGCCGAGATAAATGAAAGAGCCGTGTGTCGCACGGCTCTTTTTGTATGAAATAAAGGGAAGTTATCCGAGAGATAGCTTCCCTTTTCTAATATAGGTTTGTCCGATTTTTTATATTTCCAATCCTCCGATAATTTCCTGAACGGATTTACATCCATGCCGGTCGAGATAGGCTTCGATACCTTCTACTACCTTGACCGTGATTTGAGGATCGATGAAATTTGCTGTACCGATTTCTACGGCAGTGGCTCCTGCCAATAAAAACTCGATAGCATCGGTGGCATTCATGATACCGCCCAGTCCGATCACAGGAATTTTAACCGCTTTGGCAACTTGCCAGACCATACGGAGTGCGATCGGTTTTACACATGCTCCTGACAATCCGCCGGTGACAGTCGATAATACAGGACGGCGTTTTTCTGCGTCGATCGCCATGCCCATCAAGGTATTTATCAGCGAAACCGAATCGGCACCTTCTGCTTCAACGGCACAGGCGATTTCCGATATATTGGTAACATTCGGCGACAGTTTTACAATCAGTGTTTTCGGATAGGCTTTGCGGACGGCTTTTACTACCGATGCCGCACTCATACAAGACGTACCGAATGCCATACCGCCTTCTTTTACATTCGGGCACGATATGTTTAATTCGATCCCCGGGATTTTATCTAATGCTGCTATTTTTTCGGCTGTGGCTACATAATCTTCGATCGTAGAGCCCGATACATTGACCAATATATTGGTATCGATATCTTGTATTTCCGGATAGATATGAGATATGAAATAGTCTACTCCTTTGTTTTGCAAGCCGACGGCATTCAACATCCCGGAAGGTGTTTCTGCCATACGCGGATAGGGATTCCCTTCACGCGGATGCAAGGTTGTGCCTTTTACCAGAATACCGCCCAAACGGGACAAATCGATGAAATCGGAAAATTCAGTACCGTATCCGAAAGTACCGGAGGCGGTCATAACCGGATTTTTCAGTTCTAACCCGCCGATATGTACATTTAAAGTTGCCATGTGAGTTGTTTGATGTTAAAAATAGGACCTTCTTTACATACGCAGACATGCCCCGATACGGTGTTTTCGACACAGCACAGGCAGGCTCCGACACCGCAAGCCATCGTGTTTTCCAACGATACTTCGCATTCGATTCCCGCTTGCCGCGCATAACGGGCGACAGCCATCATCATCGGTTTAGGTCCGCAGGTATAGATCATGTCGAAATTTTTCGACAATAAAGCTGAATGCTGGGTTACAAAGCCTTTTTCGCCTAATGATCCATCTTCTGTCGAAACATGTACCGTGCCGATTTCTTGAAACAGATCGTATTGCAGAAGGTCTTTATCGGAACGTGCTCCCAATAGGAATATCGGATTATAGCCTTGTTCTTTCAAGTAACGTCCCCAATACAACATCGGGGCTACTCCGACACCTCCTCCGATCAGCAATATCCGGTCTTGTTTCGACTCGGGTAATGTAAAACTATTTCCTAACGGTAATACCAGATTCAAGAGATCTCCGATACGAAGTTCCGCTAATTTCCGTGTTCCGTTTCCGGCTTTGCGTACCAACAGCCATAACTGTTGTTTTTGATAGTCTACATTATTAATGGAAATAGGGCGACGAAGGAACGTCGAGGGAGAATTGTCGATGTGTACTTCTACAAATTGTCCCGGAAGCATCGGCGGAAGTTCTCCGGAGATCGGACCCAGCTTCAACAAAAAATAATTGGAGTGAAGGGCTTCATTTGCTTCGACCCGAAAGTCTGAAATATATTTTTTCATAAAAAATAGTTTGCTCAGGAACAAAGGTAATAATTTCTTGGCAACCTATTTGCTTTGATCGGGAGAAAACCATTCGAATGTGTTATCGGAATAAAGGATCATGATTTTAACAACTTTCCTCTGAGGAGTTTCTTTTCGTACCGGTATATCTGTAATGTCTTGATGTATAGGCGTTTTTTGAGCTTGTGGATATACGGCAGTTGTATTTTCCCCCTGATTTGACGCAAAATGCGTGGCATATTTTGACGAATCCGAGGGAGTGTACTCATTTACGGGATTCTCTTCGTCTATTCCGGGAAGAACCGGCATCGGACGAACTTTTGTTTCATCGTTGCTGTCGGTAGTCATCGAGCCTTCGTTGAATAACAGCCAAGAGATATTTAATTCAGGCCAAGCGGTGTGCAGTGCTTTGATGATTTCATCGCTTATTTTTTTATTTCTACCCGATAATATTTGTGACATACTCGATCGATTGATCCGAGATAGGTCAGCAAACTGTGTTACAGTTAGATGTTTGTATTCCATGAATTGTTTAAGTCTGAAAATCATCGTTCGATAAGTTGTTAAAATAATTTGCAATCGAATTTAATTATAGTGCAAATGTAATCAAATGATTTTACAAAACAAAATCACAAATACAAACAATTGAAATTTACAATCGTGATTCATAATGCACCGATGTAAACAATTCGATTTGTAACCAATCCGTTTAAAACACATGAAAATGTATCTTATTTAATAGATTCATAATGCATTAATTATCTATTTGTAGCTTGTAAAAGTCACGATTTTGGACGGTAGATCAATTTCCGCTCAAATCACTTCGCAAACCAATCTAATAAAACCGTGTATTTTGTTGATATATAATATATTAAATTCTACGAAACGATTGTATAACCGCATGTTATACACCATCTGTTTAGAATCGTATTTCAATATATCTCAAATGTGTTTGTTGGTTGCATTCTTAATGTTTGCTATTTTGAATTACAATTGTATTAAATTAGTTTCATTTGTAAACGTGATAAATTGTAAATTTTAGCAATTCGGGTTTGTGAATGCAATCTGGTATATATTTTTTAACACGTATGAATCTTTTGGACAAAGATATTTTTGAATTCTATGATTTCTTTGTGATAGATATGTATAAAGGGAGTGATTAATAAAAATATTGCACGGATTTTGAGTTAAATGGGGCTTCCTTACTTTATTATTTTATTAATAATCAATATGTTATACTTGCAAATCGACGATATATATATGGTGCATTTGTAATCCCTAAAAATTTGCATCATGAAAATAATAGAGGAATCGGTTACATTCCCAATTCCTCTCGTAAATATCGTGTGGTATATGTTTGCTTTTGGCATACTTCTTCCGGAGTGCCGGTTGCCAATATTTCACCTCCCCCTTTTCCACCTTCCGGTCCCATATCGATAATATGATCGGCAGATTTGATGACATCCAGATTATGCTCGATGACCAATACCGTATTTCCTTTATCGACCAATCGGTTCAGCACATTCAATAAGACCCGAATATCCTCGAAATGCAGACCTGTTGTAGGTTCGTCCAAAATGTAAAGTGTCTTTCCCGTATCTTTTTTTGCCAGTTCGGTAGCCAGTTTCACACGCTGGCTCTCTCCTCCCGACAAAGTTGTAGAGGGTTGTCCTAACTTGATGTAGCCCAATCCGACCTCTTGCAGTACTTTTATTTTGGAAAGTATCGCCGGGATGTTCTCAAAAAACTCGACAGCCTGATTGATTGTCATATCCAACACATCGGCAATCGATTTACCCTTGAATCTGACTTCCAGTGTTTCCCGATTGTACCGTTTGCCATGACATTCCTCACACGGCACCAATACATCGGGCAGGAAGTTCATCTCAATCGTTTTGTAGCCGTTTCCTCCGCACACTTCGCAACGTCCCGCCGCTACATTGAACGAGAATCTACCAGGTTTATAACCGCGAATTTTGGCTTCGGGAAGTTCGACAAAAACATTCCTAATATCGGAGAACACACCGGTATAGGTCGCCGGATTGGAGCGCGGTGTACGTCCCAGAGGCGATTGGTCTACCGTAACGACCTTGTCGATATTTTCAAGCCCTTCTATTTCCTTATAGTCTAACGGTTCTTCGGACGACCGATAAAACTTTTTACTTATGATCGGTTGCAAGGTCCCGTTGATTAAGGTCGATTTTCCGCTTCCCGACACGCCGGTTACGCAAATAAATTTACCCAATGGCAGTTCCAAGGTGACATTTTTCAGATTGTTTCCGGTAGCCCCCGACAAGCGAATCCATTTGCCGTTTCCTCGGCGGCGTTCAGACGCATATTCGATCCGTCTCTGATTATTCAGATATGAGGCAGTTAGCGTCCCCGTAGAGAGCATTTCTTGCGGTGTCCCGGCAAATACTACGTTCCCGCCCAAACGCCCTGCTTTCGGACCTAAATCGACTATATAATCGGCTTCGAGCATCATCTCTTTATCATGTTCGACGACAATGATCGAGTTTCCCGAATCCCGTAAGTTTTTCAATGAGTTGATCAGCCGGGTATTGTCTCGTTGGTGAAGGCCGATACTCGGTTCGTCCAGTATGTATAATACATTGACCAGCTGAGAACCGATCTGAGTAGCGAGCCGGATACGCTGGCTCTCTCCACCGGAGAGCGTAGCGGATGCCCGGTTCAGGCTCAGGTATTCCAATCCGACATCGACCAAGAATCGCAAGCGGTTTTTGATTTCTTTCAGAATTTCGGCAGCTATCAGACGTTGCTGGCTGTTCAGTTCTTCTTCGATGTGATTGACCCAATCGTATAATTCGGAGATGTCCATTTGGGTCAGTTCTCCGATATTTTTCCCGGCAATACGATAATGCAACGCTTCTTTGTTCAGCCTGAATCCGTTACAAGTGGGACAAGTTGCTTTGGAGACAAACTGCCCCGCCCATTTCTGAGCCGATGCCCCAGCCTCGTCCTGCTGTTGCATCTCTATATATTTTACCAGACCGTCGTAGGTAAGAAAGTATTTGGAGGAAGAGTTGAACAATTCGTTCTTGATATTCAACCGTTCGTCCGTTCCGTTCAGAATATCGTTCATCGCTTCTTCCGGAATTTCTTTCAACGGCGTTTTCAAAGTGACTCCGTATTTGTCGCAAATCGCTTCGATCTGCCAGAATATCAAAGAGTTTTTATATTTTCCTAACGGTATTATTCCTCCTTCATAAATCGACTTGGTCTGATCGGGCATGATCTTTTCTCGATCTATGATATTGACAAAACCTAAGCCTTTACATTCGGGACAAGCCCCTTGCGGCGAATTGAACGAGAAATTATGAGGAGCCGGATCGCTGTATGACAACCCGGTGACGGGGTCCATCAACGTTCGGCTATAATGCCGGATCTGGTTGCTCTCGGCGTCCAGAATCAGGATAAGCCCGTTCCCCTGTTTCATGGCAGTACGTACACTGTCTTGCAGCCGTTTCTGATCTTTGTCGGAAACGATCAATTTATCCACGACAAGTTCCACGTTATGGTTCTTGTAACGGTCCAGTTTCATGCCATGCGTGATTTCCCGCAATTCGCCATCGACTCGTACCGTCAGATAACCTTTTTTACGTACCTGCTCGAACAATTCTTTGTAATGCCCTTTCCGGTTTCGAACCAGCGGTGCCAATATATATGTTTTCCGATTGCGGTAATGTTCCAAGATCAGATCGATGATTTTCTCTTCGGTATATTTCACCATCTTTTCGCCCGACACATAAGAGTATGCCTCTCCTATCCGAGCGTACAGAAGCCGAAGAAAATCGAATATTTCGGTAGTCGTTCCGACCGTGGAGCGGGGATTCTTATTGGTGGTTTTCTGTTCGATAGATATAACGGGGCTCAATCCCGTTATCTTATCGACATCGGGACGTTCCATGCCGCCCAGCATATTGCGGGCATAAGCCGAAAAAGTTTCGATATAACGCCGTTGTCCTTCGGCAAATATAGTGTCGAATGCCAATGAGGATTTGCCGCTACCGCTCAATCCGGTGACGACAACCAATTTATTTCGGGGAATTTCTACATCGATATTCTTTAAATTGTGCACTCTTGCACCATATACGGATATCTGTTCGTCCTGCGTCATTTTCTTTTCTTGTTTTTATATATCCATTCGTCCCGATAAGTTATGAAATCCCTTTTGTCCAAAAACAGAGCCTCTTTTTCAGGAATCTTGATGACATATTGTTTCCCGTCGGGATTTGGCAAAGTCTTGGTTCGCAACCACGGATTGAACTCTCGTAATTGGGCATAAGTGATACCTTGCGCTATGGCGAAGTCGGGCAAATATTGTATGGCCGTGTCTACTGTCACTTCATGACATCTCACCGGTTGATAGAGTTGTTTTTCGGTCAGTTTATATCCGTATTTCGACGGATTGGACATCAGCTCTTTCAAACATAAAATTCGGAATACATATCGCGAAGTTTCTTCGTTGAGCCACAAATCGAATGAAGTGGATGCCTGTTGGGCTTCCAGTTCTTGTGAAATACGGTGCATACCGGCATTATACGAAGCGGCTGCGGTAGCCCAGTGTCCGTATTTTTCGTAAGCCGTTTTCAAATAGGTGCAAGCGGCAACTGTCGCTTTTTCCACGTGATACCGTTCGTCTACAAATTCGTTGATTTCCAATCCCAATCCCCTACCGGTTTCAGCCATGATCTGCCACATGCCTACCGCTTTCATCGGTGACACGGCACACGGGTTCAGAACACTTTCTATGGCTGCCAGATATACGAAATCCTGAGGTACGCCCTCTTGTGCCAGAATAGAATCCAATATGGGAAAATAACGATTGGCACGCTTGATAATCAACGATGTCAAAGAATGGGCATAGCAGAATGTCGTCATTTCCCGATCGTAACGTTCGTACATGTCCAGTCGGCTCAGATCCACTTCTTCTCCTGCAAATGTTTGTTTCAAGGATACTTCCGGGATGAGAACATCGGTCATTTCGACCGTCTTATGCCGCATGGGAGTAAATGCACTGCTTATGACAATAGTTCCAAGCATCAGCATGCAACCCATCGGATACAAAATATTGTGTTTCATTTTATCGGCTTATTCTTTTGAACGGATAATATTGATATTTCCTTTCAGTTTGTATTTTTTCTGGTCGCTTCCGGTGGCTTCTATAACATAATAATATACACCCGGATTAACTAATTTCCCATTGTATTTCCCATCCCATCCTTGTTCCGGATCGGTAAGAGTGCATACTTCGACACCCCATTTGTTGAAGATCCAGCATTTGAATTTGATGATGGATTTATAAGACACTTTCCATTCGTCGTTGATGCCCGGCGACCCTCCCGGAGAAAAAGCATTGGGCGCTTTTATCGCCGACTCTCCGATGTCCACGATTATCGGGTCACTCTCATTGGTCATGCAGTCGTTTGTCGTTACCAGACGTACGTAGGTCGTTCCTGCCTCTTTGAATGTATAAGTGAAAGATTCCTCTTCGCCGGGATACGGTATCGGCTCGGTATAGAAAACATCTGTAAATTCGGACGACTTGGAAAATTGCCAGACTATATGCGTTACGGAGCCGGTGATATGTGCCGTAAAAGTCACCTCGGCAGGAGCCGATCCCCCGGCACCTTCGCCCAATACACTATGGCTGCCTCCTTCATTTTCTGCATCAGCATCTTCTTCTGTTGTGATATGTATATCGAATGCCGTTACCGGATATTCCGTATCGGTGACGAGAACGACGGGTATCCCCCATTGACGAAGCATGGCATCGCCCGATAGCGTGAAAGCGGTTGTAACCAGAGGAGCCGGAACGAGTTCGGTATTACCGGAACGGAATGCGTTTTCTATTATCTTTTCTTCTGTCACGAACGATCCCGATTCTTCGTCCCAAGACATTGTATTGTAAGACAGAGAAAGTTCTCTGGAAATTATTTTTCGGGTATCGTTTTCATAAAAAACGAGGTTTTCACTTTGGTTTTCGATCGAGATACTCCATTCCGAACAGTTATCGAACGATTCGTTTCGTTGCAGATTCGATATGGACAACGGGTGTTTACTGTAATCTACAATCCAAAATTCTTTTACCGTCATACCGTTTTGTTCCGCCCTGTATCCACAGTCGCCTTCGGCTATATCCAGTCGAAATACAGAGCCGGTTTGCGTACCGCTTAACGGGGTCGTGTCGGCATTTCCGGAAGCTCCGAAACGATACCACGTAACCTGATTTTCGTTATTTCCTTGAAATTCAATGTATGCCCCGTCCATATTATAGAGGACATACACTGCCGACCGGGAAGCTCCGGATACCGGATACCCGTCATGCCCTCCGCCGTACGCTTTGGTGTCTTGCGCCGACAGGGTATGAAAGAATCCGAATAGTAATAGGAAATATATAAATATCTTCTTCATTTTAAATCTTTTGTATGTCTTGATCCGCAATAAAAAAACGGATAACACCTCCTATTTATTGCAAGGACGATAAAATGAGACACAAAGTTACAAATATTCCCTTATTTCTTTTCTAAATTATCATTAAAACCGGAGCTTTGGAAGCGCATGAAAAAATATTCGTTGGGAACATTATTATTTTTATTAACTTTGCGATGTAATATATCCGTATTCCGGCAAAAATGATTTGATGTAATGCGAATATTGTGGTATAATATTGAAACACTTCGGACGGCATATATCCGAATTTGAATTTAAGAAACAAAAAATATGATTTTGAGAAAGTATATATTGTTTATCTTACTCTCCATATCGGTCGGAGGCTTTGCACAAACGGATAGTCTTGCCCGAAAGACCGTCAATGGGGCGGAGTTTTATATATATCCGGTAGAATCGGCAGAGGGTTTTTATAGCTTGCGCCGTAAATTCGGGGTATCGCAGGAAGAGGTTATCAAGTATAATCCTTCGGCACAGAACGGATTGAAGAGCGGTCAGGTATTGTTGATACCGGTTACCGGTCATGCCCCGGCAAGCGTTCCGACTCCGGTGAAGAAAGACACGGTAGCATTTACGCCGGTCGATGTACAGAATTTACCGTCGGGAGCGTGGTTCGAACATACGATAAAAAGAGGCGAAACGTTGTATGCGTTGAGCCGGATGTATAAAGTTTCCATCGATGAAATAGTTGCCTTTAATCCGGATGCCGCTAACGGACTGAAAGCGGATGCAATCCTACGGATTCCTCAATCCAAACCGTTGGAGAGCGAGAGCACGCCGTTGCAGGAAATATCCGAACGGGAGCGTATTGCACAGGCATTACGCGATACGACGGTTTCCACATCGAAGTACCTGTTCCATACGATTCAAGCCGGGGAAACCTTGTATGCGTTGTCGGTGGCTTATCAAATATCCGTAGAAAACATCTTGAAACAGAACCCGGGTGTCAATCCGGCTTTTTTAAGTCCGGGTATGGTGATCCGTATTTTGCCAGATAAACCGATCGCAGAATATCCCGATGTGCAGGTCGAACAGCCGAAAGATGAAAAGGAGGCTTTGAAGAAGTATGTTGTCAAAAAGAAAGAAACCATTCATAGTATTGCCAAGAAATATAAACTTACGGTAGATCAGATCTTACGATATAATCCGGGTATTAGAGAAGTGAAGAAAGGCGATGTGGTCTATCTTCCGATTCAGAAAGCGGATATTACAAAGAAAGAAAAGTCCCATAACGATGCGCCCGAGGTATCGTATGAAGATGTGCAGGCTATCTATCAACGGCTTTATCCGAACGATAATGACGGCGAAACGAATGTAGCACTTATTTTGCCGTTTATGCTTAATCGGGAGGTCGATGCCCGGTCGGCACTTTACACCGAATACTATCAAGGGTTCTTGATGGCGGTGGATAGCTTGAAACGGCAGGGTGCTTCGATCAATGTTTATGCTTACGATACGGATGCTTCGGCAATGAATGTGCAGGCGATCCTGAATCAGGAGGTGATGAAAACAATGGATCTGATCATTGCGCCAGAGATGGACGAGTTGATAAAGATGGTTGCCGATTTCGGATTGAAATATAATATTAATGTCTTGAATACGTTCTCTTTAAAGAATGATGCTGTATTGACGAATCCCAAGGTGTTCCAATTAAATATACCCCATTCGTATCTTACAGCTGAAAGTATAGACCGTTTTATCCGTGAATTTCACGATCACGAAGTGATATTTGTCCGTGACGGAGAGAACGACAAGAAAGAGTTTGTAGATGCCTTGCAGGAAGAACTGGTTCGCCAGAATATTCCCTATTTCGATTTTGCTTATGAGGAAGATCTGTTTGTGGAACTGAACGATACCATCGAAAATCGGGACGGGAAGTTAGTGGTAGTTCCCTTGTCGGGCAGCAAACGCACCCTATCGCGTATTATCGCTCCGTTGGTCGCCTTTAAAGAGGCTCGGAAAGATCAGGAGATATCGGTATTCGGTTATCCCGAATGGCTGACACAGATCAATACCTATTTGTTGGACTTTCATAAGTTGAATACGCATCTGTTTTCCCGGTTTTATGCCAATCCTCTTTCTCCGGAAATGAAGATGCTCGACCGTCGATTCTTGTATTGGTACAATAAAGATATGGCGGCAGTCAATCCGCGATATGCCGTGTTGGGATTCGATACGGGTATGTATTTCTTGCAAGCCATACGAAACGGAGGCAGAAGTTTTGCGAACTATTCGGAGTTGCCGGCATCGCAAAGTATTCAGACCGATTTCGTCTTTGAGCGGATCAATAGTTGGAGCGGATTTATTAACAAATCGTTTTATTTTATCCGGTTCACTCCGGACAATGAAATCGTAAAGATTAAAGAATAGAGTGTGTAGCGTGATGAAAAAGACGATTGTTTTTGTACTGTGTTTGTGCGGTTGCATTTGGAGCGGGCTGGCACAACGGAGCAACTATAAGCCGGAATACACGATCGGTGTAAAAGGGGGCATTACTTTGTCGAATGTCTCGTTTTCTCCTTCTATTAAACAGAATTGGCTATTGGGATATACGGGTGGCGTATCGTTCCGATATATCGAGGAGAAGTTTTTCGGATTGATTGTAGAAGCGAATTATACTCGTAGAGGTTGGGACCAGAATTTTGAAGAGTTGCCCTACTCCTATACCCGTACGCTCGATTACATTGAAATTCCGTTTATGACCCATTTCTTCTTTGGGAACAGATGGATACGCGGCTTTATCAATGCGGGGCCACAAATCGGGTTCTTGATAGCAAGCAAGCATAATGCGAATTTCGACCGGTATGATTTACCCGATTTTGCCAATACCAAAATCAATCCCGTATATACGATGGATATAAAAAATAAAATCGATTATGGTATTACGGCGGGAGCCGGTGTCGAATTCCGTATCAAACGGAAACACGGGATAGTTTTGGAAGCCCGTTATTATTATGGTTTAGGCGATCTGTTCGGAAACAGCAAAAGCGATGTCTTTTCCGCATCGCACAATCAAAGTATATTAGTTTCTTTGGGTTACCTGTTCCATTTGTAGGATCAGTGCATGATACGGAATACCATTTCGCGCAAAATATCTGAATCCTGCGACATGGCTCCGCTGTTTACTCCTTTCGATTTCGCGTCGCTTCGACGTATGCAATCGATAATCTCGATACATTTGAATGCATTGTAGTTACGCATAGCCACTATATAATCTCTTGCCTGAAAGGCAGATCGCAATTTCAATTCGCCGACCAGACCGTTCTCCGATTTATCCGGAGCAAAATAACATAGCATCAAGTTGGCGAAGAAGTTGAAGAGCACGCTGATTGTTACAACCAAAGGATTGTTTTTCGGGTTCTGTTCGAAATATCGGACAATCAGATTGGCTTTGTACACGTTGCGATTGATAATGGCATTGAGGAGTTCGAAATTGTTGAAGTCTTTACTTATTCCGATATTCCGCTCTACCGATTCGGCTGTAATACGGGTTTGTCCTTCCGGCAAAGTAATAGCCAGCTTGTCCAGTTCCCCGGTCAATCGGTTGAGATCCGCTCCAATGAAATCTGCCATCATGGCACTTGCTTTGGGATCGATCGTCATCCGTTTTTCGGCAAGATAGTTCGAGATAAAGGCAGGCAGTTGGTTCTCATACAATTTTTTCGATTCGTACAAGACCCCTACTTTGCCGATCTCCGCCAATATCTTTTTGCTTTTATAGCTTCCTTTATAGCAAATAACGAGTATCGTCGAGCGTAGCGGTTTTTGCAGATAATAGGTCAGACTTTCGATGCTGCGTATCATCTGGGCTTCTTTCACGACGACCAACTGGTGTTGAGCCATCATCGGGAACCTTTTGGCGGTATTGATTACAATTCCGAAATCTTCGATATCCGCACCGTACAATATCGTTTGATTGAAATCCCGTTCCGATTCCGACAAGGCGTTGGCTACGATCGTATCGCAGATAAGGTCGATATAATAAGGTTCGTCGCCCATCAGAAAATAGACGGGCGCGAATGTCTTATTGCGAATATCCTGTAAGATTTTTAAATGAGAATTGTCGTCTTTCTTTGCCATGTATATGTGTCGGTTTTACTCTTCCTCAAAGCGGAGGTGTTTCACCGTAGTGCGTTTCCCGATAATCAGTTTCAACGCTTCTACTCCGATAAGGACATGATCCTTTACAAAATTCTGAGTGATTTTCTTATCGCTTTCTTCGGTCTTTACCCCCGACGAAATCATCGGCTGGTCCGATACCAGCAAGAGAGCACCTACCGGTATTTTATTGGCAAAGCCCACGGAGAATAACGTCGCGGTTTCCATATCGACTGCCATACACCGGATTTTCCGCAAATAATCTTTGAACGATTCATCATATTCCCATACCCGGCGGTTGGTCGTATAGACTGTTCCGGTCCAGTAGTCGCAATGGTAGTTCCGTACGGCGGTAGACACGGCACGTTGTAACATGAACGCCGGTAATGCCGGTACTTCAGGCGGGAAATAGTCGTTCGAAGCACCTTCGCCTCGAATAGCTGCGATCGGCAAAATATAGTCTCCCAAGTTGTTTACTTTCTTCAATCCGCCGCATTTGCCTAAAAACAAAACGGCTTGCGGTTCTACGGCACTTAGCAAATCCATGATTGTGGCGGCGTTGGCACTTCCCATACCGAAGTTGATGATCGTAATTCCTTCGGCAGAAGCATTCGGCATATTGCTGTCCTCTCCAAGTATAGGCACGTTGAAATGTTCGGCAAAGATTTCCACGTATTTCGCGAAATTGGTCAATAGGATATATTTTGTAAACTCATTTACCGGACGCTTGGTATAGCGCGGTAACCAATTTGCCACAATCTCTTGTTTTGTTTTCATAAATATGTAATTTTGTAGTAAAGATACGATATTATACGGAAACAAACAATAGGTGGGCTATGTTGGAACTGAATTTGCCTCGATACGCATATAAATTGAAACGGGACGGAGATTCGGTTTCGATTTTCGATCCGTTGCGGAGGAAGTATGTGACGCTTACTCCCGAAGAATGGGTACGACAGCATTTCGTATCGTTCCTTATTTCTTGCAAAGGATATCCTGCCGGGCGAATGGGAAATGAAATATCGTTGGTCGTAAACCGGCAGAAACGTCGTTGCGATACGATCGTATACGACGGTCGAGGCGAACCGATGGCAATTGTCGAATATAAAGCGCCGCAGGTAGCAATCACGCAATCGGTTTTCGACCAGATCGTACGATATAATATGGTGTTGAAAGTAAAATATCTCATTGTTTCCAACGGGCTTCGACACTATGCCTGTCGGATAAATTATACCGATAACAGCTATGAATTTCTGAAAGATATTCCCAGTTACGAAGAATAAAATCATAGGATTATGAATGAAATGAAAGGAAAAATCGTTTTGATAACAGGTGCGTCCAGTGGCATCGGAGAGGCTTGTGCCCGAAAATTCGCATCGCAGGGAGCCGATCTGATTCTGAATGCCAGAACCGAATCCAAATTAGTGGAGTTGAAGAAAGAGTTGGAGACGGAGTATGGTGTTGAAGTATATCCGTTGCCGTTCGATGTGCGGGACCGTAAGGCGGCTAAAAGTTCGTTGGACGCATTACCCGAGCGCTGGAAAGCGATAGATATACTGATAAATAATGCCGGACTTGTGATCGGCGTGGACAAGGAATTCGAAGGCGATTTGGATGAATGGGACATTGTTATCGATACCAATATCAAGGCGTTGCTTGCCATGACCCGAATGGTCGTACCCGGCATGGTGGAACGAAATCGGGGGCATATCATTAATATCGGATCGATTGCCGGAGAAATGGCATATCCGGGCGGCAGTGTCTATTGTGCCACCAAAGCAGCGGTAAAGGCGTTGTCCGACGGGCTGCGAATCGACTTGGTAGATACCCCGCTTCGGGTAACCAATATAAAACCGGGATTAGTGGAGACGAATTTTTCGGTTATCCGTTATCGTGGCGACAAGGATAAAGCGGACAATGTGTATCAAGGACTTCGCCCATTGACAGGAAGTGATATTGCCGAAACAGTCTATTTCTCGGCTTCCGTACCCGAATATATGCAAATTGCCGAGATACTGGTTATGCCGGTCAATCAGGCTACCGGCACGATTACCTACCGGAAATAAACAGCAAGCCGAGTGCAGAATGAATCAAGTGAAACTTGAATGAATTATGCCGAGGCGCAGCGTTTATTGAAAGCCGAATACTTAAAATAAACAGCAAGCCGAGAGCAGAATGAATCAAGTGAAACTTGAATGAATTATGCCGAGGCGCAGCGTTTGTTGAAGACGGAAGTTTAAAATCTATTTGTAACATATATAGAATCGATAGAGTTGTTTGACAGTTCTATCGCTCTCTTTTATGTATGGCTTTTTTGCCATAAACGATAATATATGATAAAGAAAATATTTTTGTTCATTTTTTGTTTTTTCTGTACCTGCCTTTTGCTCATGGCTGTACAGAAACCGTTGTTCATGCTTTATCATTTCGATCAGGCAAAGGACATCCCGTTGATGGATTATTTGCGGGTTATCGGGAATGGTGCGAAGCTTGATGTGTCGGTTGCCGGCTACCTGACCGTTATTCCTTTGTTGCTTTCGTGGGTTGCGTTATGGTATGACCATCCGGTATTGAAACGAATAATGAATCTATATCTCTTTTTGATCGCACTGCTCTTGTCGGCTTTGTTTTGTATCGATGCCGAATTGTACACTTATTGGCAATTTAAATTGGATGCAACCGTATTCTTTTATTTGCAATCTCCGGCAAACGCCATGGCAAGCGTTACGATCGGGATGTTTGTAAAACAGATCGTATTGATAGCTATCGGTATGGCAGCCATTTATTTTTTGCTAAAATACCTGGTATTGCCGTTATTCCCCGCCGGCGAAAAAAGCAAACTACCCTATCCGGTTTATGGCAGTATTGCCCTCATATTGGTCGGGGGCGTGTTGTTTATCGCTATTCGTGGAGGTGTAACAACTTCGACAGCCAATATCGGCAGAGTATATTTCAGTCAAAATCAATTTTTGAACCATTCTGCCATTAACCCGGGATTCAGCTTGCTCGCTTCTTTGTCGAAGTCGGAAAAGTTTCAAGAGCAGTTCGACTTTTATCCGGAAGAAAAACGGCAGGAACTGTTTTCTCCTTTGTTTCCAGAAAAGAATACGACTCCGGAAGATAGCGTGCGATTGTTGAACACTTTCCGCCCAAATATCTTGTTGATCTTGTTGGAGAGTTTTTCTGCCAATGCGATAGAATCCTTGGGAGGGACACCCGATATAACGCCGAATCTGAACCGGTTAAGCCAGGAAGGCGTATTGTTTACACAATGTTATGCCAGCAGCTTCCGGACTGACAGAGGGCTTGTCGCAGCTCTCAGCGGTTATCCGGGGCAACCGACAACATCGATAATGAAAATCCCGGCTAAAAGCCGTACACTTCAGTCGATTGCACGGTCGTTGGATTCCGCGGGATATCGTTCGGACGTCCTGTATGGCGGAGATATAAATTTCACCAATATGAAAGGATATTTCCTTTCGACTGGTTATTCTGCCGTTACCGCCGATACGGATTTTCCGATACATCAACGGCTTAGCAAATGGGGTGCACAAGACGATGTCACCTTCCGCTATTTGTATGGCGAGTTATCGGCACGACAACAGGATGATGCGCCGTGGATGACAACGTTTCTTACCCTCAGCACGCACGAGCCGTTTGAAGTCCCGTATAAACGATTTGAACACCCCTATTTGAATACACTTGCTTATGCCGACAGTTGTATCGGTAGTTTTATCGACTCGTTGAAGTGTACGTCGATCTGGGATGACTTGTTGGTCGTATTCGTGTCCGACCACGGATTCCGCTATCCTGAAACGCTTTTGGATTACTCTCCCGAACGTTTTCATATTCCGATGTTATGGATTGGTGGAGCGGTCGAATCTCCCCGCCGTATCGATACGATTTTTAGCCAGACTGATTTGCCTGCCATGTTATTAGGTCAGATGGAGTTGCCGCATGATTCATATCGGTTCAGCCGGGATATATTGAACGGAGAATATCGACATCCGTTTGCATTTTATACATTCAATAACGGTTTTTCCATTATCGACGATTCCGGATGCTCGGTTTACGACAATACAGGTGGCAGGGTAATATATCAACGCCCCGAAGCGGGTAGCGAACGCCGGATAGAATATGGGAAAGCGATTCTGCAAACATTATACGATGATCTGGGTAATAGATAGGGGAATTGAAGTGCATGTAAAAAAACTGTGAGAATAAAACCGGTGTCAGCGTAAAGCTTGCACTGGTTTTATTCTTTTGTATTGGAGATAGGGCTATTCGAAAGATTCTTGGGTTTGAATTCCTTTGAGCGTGTTCCAATTTCAGAGTGTCGTTTCGAAGGAACGCGGATAATTACAATCTGCTTGTTTTGTCTCTTTGAACTACACGATATATTTCAATCTCAGTTTGTTGTTGCATTGACCGCTTCTGGGGGACTGTCCGAAAAAGGAAGATAAGGATAAAAGAAAAATCCTTGCCACCTAACTGATTTTTCAGTATAAGTTGCAAGGATTTCGAGAGGTTCCTGGCGGATTCGAACCGCCGTGCACGGTTTTGCAGACCGCTGACTAAGCCACTCATCCAAGGAACCATTTCCCTTTTGCGATTGCAAAGGTAATACAAATCTTCGATTCTGCAAATGTTTTCGCAATTTATTCTGCTCTTTTTTTATTTTGTTCCTTGTCTCTGATATTATCCCGTTCATGACAATTTTGCGACGGACACCCGGAACAACAAGAGCAAGAGGTATTTCCGGATTTTCGATTTCGTATGGCGCGTATGATTTTTCGAATCAAATAAATCACTACGCACAACAATATGAGTAATACGATTATTTTTTGTGTTGCCAGATCCATAATTATACTCGAACTTTTTCTAAGAAATAGGTAGTTTTATTTTCTATATCATCGACCGTCAGTATATTCCGGTGTTTCAGTTTTCGAAAATAGGTAAGCAGCATTATATCGCCCGAACAGGATAACAGGTGAAACAGATAGAGAACCAGACAGACTAATTTGATCCAACCGGCAACCGGTATAAAGACAGTGATACCCAATATCAACAGTATGGTATATAACGGAGCAACAGCAACTGCCCGAAATTGTTTATAGTTCAAAGCATAATCGTGTACAGCCGCATAGAAGACGAAGTGTTTCCAATCGGCTCCGAACCGGATATTTCGAGCACCAATACATTTGAATGCAATCCAGTGGATAAACTCATGGAGCGGAATCATACAAGAAATTCCTATGAATGAGCATAAAAGAGTCTGGGCAAATAATATCCCCCACTCTACGCTGCTTTCTTTCATTTTCCAACTATACCCGGCAGCTGCACCCAATATTCCGGAACCGGCTATTAGGGAAATAATAATTATGGCAACGATGAACCGAGGCATTTTTACATGCTGGGCAAGAAAGGGCTTTATGTTGTCGAACGAATAAAAGGAATACACGTCATATCCTTTCTCTCGATATGGTTCTAAAAATTGTTCTTTGCTTTCCATTTTTTTTATAAAACTGACAGAAGCCATCAAGTAAAACTTGAATGGATTATGCCGAGGTATAGAGTTTGTTGAAAACTAAAAATTTAAAATAGTAATGATCCTATCTGATATACAAGGAACGCACACACCCAAGCCACTCCGGTATTGTAAATTACCGAGAATGCCGCCCATTTCCAACTGCCCGATTCTTGCTTTATCGCTGCAATCGATGCCAGACAGGGAAAATAGAGCAAAACGAATATCATAAAACTGATAGCGATCAAGGGGGTAAAATCCGGCTCTCCTGTCAAGGGGTTGGGAGCTGTCAGCTTCTGAGACAGATTTGCGTTACCTTCGGTTTCACTTTCGGAATACAATACACCGATCGTACTTACGATCAATTCTTTTGCAGCCGTACCGGAAATCAAAGCGATGCTGACTTTCCAATTGAAACCCAGTGGCTCGACTGCCGGAGCTATCCATTGTCCCAGTTTCCCCAGATAGGAATTTTGTTGTTGCATAGCGGTTTCTTCTACGGTCAATGGCCGAAGATCCTCCGCTTCATTTCTGGGGAAATAACTTAAAAACCAGACAATAATCGATGCGACTAAAATGACACCTCCCATTTTGCGCAAATATTGTTCCGTCTTGCCCCACATGTGCCGGAGTGTAGCTTTCATGGTGGGCATACGGTACGGGGGCAACTCCATGACAAATGGTGTCTCGTCTGTTTTAAACAGAAATTTCCGCAAAAGTTTTGCCGAGATCACTGCGACAATGATTCCTAACAGGTAGAGTGCGAGAAATACGAAACTGGCATGACGTGGAAAGAAGGTTCCGATCAATAATACGTAAATCGGTAAGCGGGCACTGCACGACATGAACGGATTGATCAGAATCGTTATCAGGCGGCTGCTACAGCTTTCGATTGTCCGGCAAGCCATAATGGCTGGCACATTACAACCGAATCCCATAACCAAGGGAATGAACGATTTGCCATGCAGCCCGATCTTGTGCATAATTTTGTCCATGATGAATGCTGCCCGTGCCATATATCCAGAATCTTCCATTACGGAGATAAACAGATACAGAATGAGAATATTGGGCAAGAAGACGATAACCCCTCCTACTCCGCCGATGATGCCGTCTACCAGCAAATCTTTTAATGGTCCGGGGGACAGGGTTTCGGAGAAGAAAGAAGAGAGCCAATCTACTCCGCTCTGTATCCATTCCATCGGATAGGCGCCTAATACGAACGTAGCTTCGAACATCAGCCACATCAGAAACAGGAATATGGGAAAACCTATCACTTTGTTGGTTACCAACGAATCGACGATACGGGTTGTTTTTGCTTCTTCCCGATCTCCCGGTTGGTATGTTTCGCGTAATGCACCCGAGATGAATCCGTACTTTTCATTTACGATTGCCGATTCTACATCCTCGTTCAATGCTTTCTCAATTTTTTTTGCCTCTTCGTCACGCATTTGTTCGAGCTCATCGAAATGAGTGGCAGACCGAAGTATCTGTTTGACCTCTTTGTCCCCTTCCAACAGCTTGATTGCCAAATATCGCGGTGAAAATTGCAATGCGCATTTCGGGTCGCTTTTCAGTTTGTCTTTGATTCGGGTAACAGCCGGTTCGATTATAGGACCCAAATTGACATGCACGTGTCGTACCGACTTGTTCCGACCTTCATATACATCTATAATCGTGTCGAACAGTTGCGATACACCCCATCCAGTACGCGATATGGTCGGGACAATCGGCACTCCGATCATATTTCCCAACTGCTCGTAATCCAGTTTTCCGCCGCTCTGTTCCAGTTCGTCGTACATATTGAGCGCAATCACCATTCTGTAATCCATATCGATCAATTCTGTTGTAAGATACAGATTACGTTCCAAGTTGGATGCCACGACGACATTGACGATGATATCGGGTGTTTCATTTTTCAAATACCGCCGAACGTAAAGTTCTTCCGGCGAGTAAGCCGCCAGAGAATAGGTTCCGGGCAGATCGTATATATTGATCCGATAACCTTTGTAGGTAAAATATCCTTCTTTGGCATCGACTGTTACGCCGCTGTAATTACCTACATGCTCGTGTGCGCCCGAGGCTATATTGAAAAGGGAAGTCTTGCCACAGTTCGGGTTACCGACCAATGCGATATTAATTGTTTTGCTTTTGTTGTAAAGAGCTCGTTTTTCATCATCCGATTCACTGGTCTGCGGAATCTGTTTATCTTGAACGTTGCTTTGTATGTCGGATTCCCTTTCTACCTCTACCAAATGAGCTTCGCTGCGTCTTAACGACACTTCGTATTCCATTACTTTGTATTTGATAGGGTCTTTCAACGGCGCATTCAACAATACGGTAACGGTTTGTCCCGACACAAATCCCATTTCCATAATTCGTTTGCGGAAAGCTCCATGCCCCAAAACTTTCACCACTACGGCTTTCTCTCCGGTATTCAGATCAGATAAACGCATATTTTTATATGTGTGATATAATTTTTCGCAAATGTCGTTATTTATTCTGATTCTACATAACGGAAGTTATATATTATTTATAAACAGTATAAATAATAACATTTATTTACAATCGGGTATCTGCAACAAAAAAGGAGAAACAAACCATTTCGGCTTATTTCCCCTTTCAGATATTTTAAAACGGCACCGGGTTTTATTCGACGGTTACCGATTTTGCCAAATTTCGAGGTTGGTCTACATCTCTCCCTTTGTTGATGGCAATATAGTATGCTAACAACTGCAAAGGTATAGATGCAATGATCGGGCAAAGTTCTTCGGAGACTTTGGGCACTTCGATACAAGTATCGGCGATATTGCATACTTTCGTATCACCTTCGGTAACAACGGCAATCACGCGACCTTTACGGGCTTTGATTTCTTGTATGTTGCTGATGGTCTTTTCATAAATGCTATCGGTAGTGGCTATCGCGACAACCGGCATCTCATTGTCGATCAGGGCAATCGGTCCGTGTTTCATCTCTGCTGCGGGATACCCTTCGGCATGAATGTAGGAAATTTCTTTCAGTTTCAATGCCCCTTCCAATGCTGCCGGATAATTGTAACCGCGACCCAAGTAGATGAAATTGTTTGCATAGGTGAACATTTTGGACAAATCCTTCACCTGTTCGTTGCATTTCAATGTTTCTTTCATCCGCTCAGGCAGTTCTTGAATCTGTTTTATCAAAGAGAGGTACTTTTCTTCCGTGATGGTATTGCGCACTTTGGCAATTGTCAAAGCCAACATTGACAGAACGGTCACCTGACCGGTAAATGCTTTGGTAGAGGCTACACCGATTTCCGGACCTACGTGAATATACGATCCTGAATGCGTAGCCCGTGCAATGGAAGAGCCGATAACATTACATATACCGTAAATAAAGGCACCTTTCGATTTTGCCAATTCTATTGCGGCAAGTGTATCGGCTGTCTCACCCGATTGGGAGATAGCGATTACGACATCGGTCGGCAGAATGACCGGATGACGATATCGGAATTCGGAGGCATATTCCACTTCGACCGGAATACGGCACAGATCCTCGATCAGGTGTTCTCCGATCAAGGCGGCATGCCATGATGTTCCGCAGGCTACGATGATGATACGCGACGCATTGGCAAACTTTTCACAGTTGTCTATAACCCCCGACAATGCGACATGGGTGCCTTCGACATTGATGCGTCCGCGAATACAGTCTTTCAACGTTTCCGGTTGTTCATAGATCTCTTTGAGCATGAAGTGCGGATATCCGCCCTTTTCCAGCTGGCTCAGATTGAGTGCCAGCTTTTTCACTTCCGGAGTGACCGTCACATTGTTCAGATCGACGATGCGTAGGGGTTTATTCCGTTCGATCACGGCAATTTCTTCATCGTTCAGATACACGACATTCTGTGTGTATTCCACGATCGGAGTAGCGTCGGAAGCCAAGAAGAACTCGTTTTCGCCGACACCGATTACCAACGGACTGCTTTTACGAGCTGCAATGATGCAATCAGGGTTGCCTTTTTCGACAACAGCAATTGCGTATGCACCTACCACCTGATGCAGTGCCAGTTGTACCGCCGTACAAAGATCCACATTGTTTTTCTTTTGAATATATTCGATTAAGAAAACAACCACTTCCGTATCGGTAGAACTGCGAAAATGGTATCCTTCACTTTCTAATTGTTTCCGCAATACGGCATAATTTTCGATAATACCGTTGTGAATCAATGCCAGGTGTTCGGACGAAGAATAATGCGGGTGCGCATTCACATCGTTCGGCTCGCCATGCGTAGCCCAACGGGTGTGTGCGATACCGATAGTTCCCGACACATCTTTCGACTCGGTGAAGCGTTGCAAATCGGCGACTTTACCCTTGCATTTGTATACATTCAATTCGTTTTTAGACGAAATTAAAGCAACTCCTGCGCTGTCGTATCCTCGATATTCCAATCGGGAAAGACCTTTTATAAGAATAGGAAAAGCGTCTTTATCTCCTATATAACCAACTATTCCGCACATATTTATCTATTTTTATCCGTTTACTTATAATTTTCTTCCATGAAATTAATGAAAGCATTATTGACTACCCGATTTCCGCCCGGTGTGGGATAATCGCCGGAGAAATACCAGTCGCCCGGATGATTCGGGATAGAACTATGTAATCCATCCATCGTCTGATAAACGATTTCTACTTTGGCTTGTGTATTTTCGGGAGTCAGCATTTCTGCAATTTTTGCCGATATTTCGGATTGTGTAAAAGGTGCATAAATTTCCTTCACATAATTAACGATCTTCTCTTTCGGCAAATGTTGCTGTGCTTTCGATTTTTTATATACATCGTCGATAATGCCGGTTAATCCACGCTCTTTCAGTAACTCCATCGCTGCTTTAAAGGCAATGAATTCATCCATTCTCGACATGTCGATACCATAGCAGTCGGGGTAGCGAACTTGGGGTGAAGATGAAACGATAACGATTTTTTTCGGGTTCAACCGATCCAATATCTTGATAATACTTTGTTTCAACGTCGTGCCGCGTACGATACTGTCGTCGATAACCACCAAGTTATCGACATACGGTGTAACCGAACCGTAAGTAATATCATAGACGTGGGCTGCCAGATCGTCGCGGCTTTCGCCTTCGGTAATGAAAGTACGCAACTTGATATCTTTGATCGCCACTTTTTCAAAGCGAACTTTCATCGACAAGATACGGTCGATTTCGCTGGCTGTCAGAGTGTCTTTTTTCTCTAACAGGATTTTCTTCTTTTGTTCGATCAGATAGTATTCCAGCCCTTCTATCATACCGTAGAATGCCACTTCCGCCGTGTTCGGAATGAAAGAGAATACGGTATGTTCCAAGTCGTTGTCTACACTTCGGAGAATACGGGGAAGCAAGGTGCGTCCCAAACATTTACGTTCGTTGTAAATATCCATATCGCTGCCTCTCGAAAAATAGATCCGTTCGAACGAGCAGGCTTGATTTTCACCCGGAGCCTTAATTTGTTCGAATGAAACCTTTCCGACTTTATTGACAATGATACATTGTCCGGGAAGCAACTCTTTTACTTGATCTGCCGTAATATTCATTGCCGTTTGTATTACGGGGCGTTCCGATGCCGTGACGATGATTTCGTCGTCGATATAATAAAATGCCGGACGAATACCGTTCGGATCGCGGAAAGCAAACATTTCACCGCTACCGGTCAAACCGCAAATTACATATCCGCCGTCCCATACTTCCGATGCCGGTTTCAATATATTGGGGATATGGATGTTATCCTCAATCGCCTGCGACAAAGCCTTGCCGGTCAAACCTTCGGCTTTAAATTGGTCGTGCAACCGTTGGTTTTCTTCGTCCAACGCATGCCCTACTTGCTCTAATATCAAGAATGTATCGGCATAATACCGGGGATGTTGTCCTTCTTCGACAATGGTTTCGAATATTTCGTCGGTATTGGTCATATTGAAATTTCCGCAGAGCAGCAAATTTCTGGCGCGCCAATTGTTGCGACGTAGAAACGGATGAACGTACGACAATCCGCGTTTCCCGGTAGTACTATACCGCAGGTGTCCCATGTAAATTTCACCGATAAACGGGGCGCATTCTTCTGCCCATTGGCTGTCCGATAAATCGTGACCACCTTCGTTTATCTCTTTTTTTACATTTGCGAAAATTTCCTGTATGGCGGAAGTCCCTAATGCCCGTTCTCTGAAAATGTATTCTGTGCCCGGTTTGGCGTTGAGTTTTACACAACCTAATCCTGCACCTTCCTGTCCTCTGTTGTGCTGTTTCTCCATCAACAAGTACAACTTATTCAGCCCATACAGCGATGTACCGTATTTCTCCTGATAGTACGAAAGCGGTTTTAACAATCTGACAAGTGCTATACCGCATTCGTGTTTGAGAGTCTCCATAAAATACTTTGTATCTTTTTATTATTAGTTTCTCGGGAGTAATGTTTCGACCTAAAACGATATACGAACTACCTCCGCAAATTCGACGCAAAGATACTCTTTTTATCCATAAAAGAAAGAGGCGATCGATAAAAAGAATATCGATCGCCTCTACACATATTTGTATTGCTATTTATCGGATGAACAAAAGTTCTCTGTACTTGGGCAATGGCCACATTTCGTTATCTACCATCAATTCGAGCTTGTCGATGTGATAACGGATTTCATCCAACAGAGGAGCTACCGTATCGTGGTAAGCAATGGCTTTTTCGCGTTCGGACGTAATTTTATTGGCAACCTTCCGGGCTTCCACCATTGTATTTACTTTTTCTTTGATGTTCAGCATGTGGAACGCGATTTTTTCAATCACATCCATATCCTGAGTAGCGATCAGTTCACTCTTTTCTGCGGGGAACAAACTTTTGATCTTGAATACATTGTCGAGCAACACCGATTGGTAGCGTGTTGCTACGGGCACGATGTGGTTGATTGCCAAGTCGCCTAACACGCGGGCTTCGATCTGTATCTTCTTGGTGTAAATCTCCCACTTCACTTCGTTTCGGGCTTGCAACTCGACCGGCGTAAACACATTGGTTTTGGTGAACATCTCAATGCTTTCGGGCGTAAGATAACGGTCGAAAATCAGAGGCACGCTTGTCTCGCAATCCAACCCGCGCCGTGCGGCTTCGGCTTTCCACTCGTCGCTATATCCGTTGCCGTCGAAACAAATATCGATACTTTCGGTAACGATTTTTTTAATCTCTGCCAACAGGGCGTTTTCTGTTGTCATTCCACCGGCGATACGGGCATCGACAGCCTGTTTGAAATCGGTCAATTGTCCGGCTACGGCGGCATTCAGCGCAATCATGGCGGAAGCACAGTTGGCGGTAGAGCCGACAGCCCGGAACTCGAACCGGTTACCGGTAAATGCGAACGGAGATGTTCTGTTGCGGTCGGTGTTGTCGATCATAATTTCCGGAATCTGGGCTACATCCAGTTTTAATCCGGCTTTGCCGCTCAGGTTCAGTTCATTGATGTCGCTGTTTATGATTTGATCGAAAATAGTGCTGAGCTGTTTGCCCATAAAAATGGAGATAATGGCTGGCGGTGCTTCGTTGGCTCCCAGACGATGTCCGTTAGTGGCAGACGAGATGCTGGCTTTCAGCAATCCGTTATGTTTGTAAACGGCTGCCATTACGTTGGCAACGAATGTGATGAATTGCAGGTTCTCCTTGGGCGTTTTACCCGGAGCAAACAGCAATACGCCTGTATCTGTTCCCAACGACCAGTTGTTGTGCTTGCCCGATCCGTTGATTCCTTTGAACGGTTTCTCATGTAACAGTACTCGGAAATTATGACGGCGAGCCACCTCCCGGATAACGGACATCAACAGCAGGTTGTGGTCGTTTGCCAAATTGACTTCTTCAAAAATCGGTGCCAATTCGAACTGGTTGGGAGCAACTTCGTTGTGACAGGTTTTGGCGGGAATACCTAATTTGTGGCATTCGATTTCCAAGTCCTGCATGAAAGTCGATACGCGCGAAGGGATCGTGCCGAAATAGTGGTCTTCCAACTGTTGGTTCTTGGCGCTCTCATGTCCCATCAGTGTACGTCCGGTCAGTAACAGATCGGGACGGGCGGCATATAACGATTCATCGACCAGGAAGTATTCCTGCTCCCAGCCTAAATAAGAATACACTCGTTTTACGTTTTCGTCGAAGTAGTGGCAAACCTCGGTCGCAGCCTTGTTTACGCTGTTCAATGCTTTCAGCAACGGGGTTTTATAGTCCAAAGATTCTCCGGTGTACGAAATAAATATTGTCGGGATACAGAGAGTCTTGTCTACGATGAATGCCGGAGACGAAATATCCCATGCCGAATATCCGCGAGCTTCGAATGTATTTCGGATACCTCCGTTCGGGAAGCTGGATGCATCCGGTTCTTGTTGAATCAGCAGTTTCCCTGAGAACTCCTCTACGATACCGCCTTTACCGTCGTGTTCAATAAAAGCGTCGTGTTTCTCTGCTGTTCCGTCGGTTAGCGGATGGAACCAGTGTGTGTAATGCGTTGCGCCCAATTCCAAAGCCCATTTTTTCATGCCGGCGGCAATGCTGTCCGCAACTTCCCGACTCAGTGGGGTTTGATTGTCTATGGCACTGATTAACGCATCGTACGTTTTCTTAGGCAGATATTTGAACATCTTAGCCCGATTAAATACGTACTTGCCATAGTACTCTTCGGGGCGTTCAGCGGGTTCTGTTACCGGTATCGCCTTTCTACTGAAAGCCTCTTTTACTACATCGAATCTCAACGAAGACATAAATGAATAGTTTTAGTTTGTATTGTAATGTATGAGAATATATTTCTTAATTATATCAAATAGTCCAATGCTTCAATCGCTCTATCGCTTCTATCGTATTTTCGTATTTGCCGAAAGCTGTTAAACGCAGAAAACCTTCACCCGACGGACCGAATCCGACACCCGGTGTGCCTACAATATTGCACTCATTCAACCACCTATCGAAAAAACGCCACGAAGATAATTGTTTCGGCGATTTTATCCAAATATACGGAGCATTATCGCCGCCGTAAACGTCTAATCCTATTGCAGTAAGACCGGATTTCAAGGTGTGAGCATTACGCATATAGTAGTCGATTTTTTCTGCGGTCTCCCGTTTGCCTTCCGGTGAAAAAACGGCTTCTGCGGCTCTCTGTACGATATATGCCGTTCCATTGAATTTGGTCGTCTGACGTCGGAGCCAGAGCCGGTTCAATGACACCGGGCTACCGTTTTTGTCACGGGCAAAAAGATTTTTAGGTACGATCGTATATCCGCAACGCAGTCCGGTGAATCCGGCGGTTTTTGAAAAACTGCGAAACTCTATTGCCACCTGCTTTGCACCTTCTATTTCGTAAATGCTATGCGGTATATCGTTTTGCCGGATAAACGCTTCGTATGCGGAATCGAACAATATCAGCACTTCGTTTTCCAACGCGTAGTCTACCCATTTTTTCAACTGTCCGGTTGTCAATACCGTACCGGTCGGATTGTTCGGGTAGCAAAGATAAATGATGTCGGGACGAATCTGCGGCAATTCGGGAACGAAGTCGTTCTCCGGTACACAAGGCAGGTAGATAATGTTTTCCCGACCTCCTGATGCCGATCCGTTTCCGGCGCGGCCCGCCATGACATTCGTATCTATATAAACCGGATATACCGGATCGGTCAATGCTACCCGATTATTCACGCCTAATATATCTCCGATATTCCCGAGGTCGCTTTTAGCTCCGTCGCTGATAAATACTTCGTCTATATCGAGGTCTATACCGTTAGGGCGGTATGCATTGTCGATAATAGCTTTCCGCAAAAAATCATACCCTTGTTCCGGTCCGTAGCCATGAAAGGTTTCCTGTGCTGCCATTTCATCCACAGCCGTGTGTAACGCCTGTATTACAGCGGCAGATAACGGCAATGTGACATCCCCGATTCCTAAACGGATAATATTCGCATCGGGATGAGCCGTCTTATAAGTATGGATCTTTTTAGCCACTTCGGAAAATAAATAGTTTTCCGATAAGGATAAGAAATTATCGTTGATCCGTGTCATTTTTTAATCTATTATTGTTCCCAGACCCCTTCGAATACGGTGGTTGCCCCACCGGTCATGTAAACGTGGTTGTCTTTTTCGTCCCATTCTATTTCCAGATCGCCGCCTGACAGTTTCAAGATAGCTTTACGTGCCGATATACCGTTAAGAACGGCTGCCACCAATGTAGCACAAGCCCCCGTGCCGCAGGCAAGGGTCTCGCCGGTTCCGCGTTCCCATACTCGCATCCTGATCTGTCCGGGTGATTCGACAATAGCAAATTCCACATTCGTACGCTGTGGAAACATTTTGTGGCATTCGATTTGCCTGCCGATCCGATGCAGATCGAATGTTTCGAAATCGGGTAGGAAAATAACGGCATGAGGATTGCCCATCGAAACGCAAGTCATACGAAATGTCCCGGAGTCCACTTCGACCGGTTCCGAAACAAGGATAGGGCGGTCGCTTTTTACAGGGATCGCATCGGGCGACAATATCGGCTCTCCCATATCCACCCTCACCTGCTCCACTTTTCCGTTTTGAGTATATAACCGTAGCTTCTTGACCCCGGCTTTCGTTTCCAGAGTAAGCTCTGTTTTATCGGTAAGCCCTTTATCAAAAACAAATTTGGCAATACAACGAGTTGCATTGCCACACATTTCTGCTTCCGATCCGTCGGGGTTAAACATTCGCATCTTAAAATCGCAAATATCCGAAGGCAGGATGATAACCAGACCGTCGCTCCCTACCCCGAAATGACGGTCGCTTAAAGTTTTCGCCAAAGTATGTAAATCGACAGGATGTTCCGTAAATCCGTTTATATAAATATAATCGTTGCCGGCTCCGTGCATTTTTGTAAAATACATATATGCGATCTTTTTGTTTGGTGTTTTGTGTATTTCCTTTCTTAATGATAGGAATACGACACAAATGTAAGCAAATTATTTTTTGTGGCATTATTATGTCTCCTATAAATTCAGTGGTAAAACATTTTTTAACAATATTGAATTTATAAAAATATCGCCCCGGATAAATATGCCGGAGTTCATAATATCACTAATGTATTAATAAACAGGAGGCAATACGATTCCGCCGTTATTCTTTTTTAGAATATCCTCCGATTTTTCTGTTTTTACGCGAAATCTTTTGTATTTTTGTACGGTTTTCACGATAGAAACCATCCTTATTTTTACAACAGACTATTTTACAAACACTTATAATAATTTCTATCGTAATGCAAAGTTCAAGAAAGGCTTCTTTGATCCTGAGTGACGGAACGGTATTCCCCGCAAAATCATTCGGATTTGAAAAACCTGTCGCCGGAGAAGTTGTTTTCAACACTGCTATGACCGGATACCCCGAAAGTCTTACAGATCCATCTTATGCCGGACAGTTGTTAGTAACTACCTATCCCATTATCGGAAACTACGGAGTGCCTCCCAAAGGTGAAAAAAACGAACTTTCGGAATTCTATGAATCTGAAAAAATTCATCCGGAAGCCATAATCGTTTCTGACTATTCGTTCGAACATAGTCACTGGAATGCCGAGCGCAGTCTGGCAGACTGGCTGAAAGATGAGCAAGTGGTAGGATTGTACGATATCGACACACGCGAATTGACGAAATTGCTCCGTGAGCATGGATCGATGAAAGGGAAAATCGTATTCGAGGACGGAGAAGATATAGATTTCGTAGATCCGAATGAAACCAATCTCGTGGCAAAAGTCAGTTGCAAAGAGGTAATCACATACGGCACTGGCAAGAAACGGGTCGTGTTGGTCGATTGCGGTGTAAAACACAACATCATCCGCTGCTTATTGAAACGCGACGTAACCGTTATTCGAGTTCCGTGGGATTATGATTTCAACAGCCTCGAATACGACGGATTGTTTATTTCCAACGGGCCCGGGGATCCCGACATGTGTGGAGTTACCGTAGAACACATCCGCAAAGCGATGGAAGGGAACAAACCGATTTTCGGTATCTGTATGGGAAACCAATTGCTATCCAAAGCCGGAGGCGCGAAAACATACAAATTGAAATACGGTCACCGCAGCCACAACCAACCGGTACGGGAAGTCGGTACAAACCGTTGTTTCATCACATCGCAAAATCACGGTTATGCCGTGGACAATACTACGCTCGGTGCCGATTGGGAACCGCTTTTCATCAACATGAATGACGGTACGAATGAAGGGATTCGCCATAAGACGAAACCCTACTTTTCCGCTCAATTCCATCCCGAAGCCGCCAGCGGTCCTACCGATACGGAATTTTTATTCGATGAGTTTGTAAATATGATTTAATCCGCATATATACGTATATTATGAATCAAACAGAAAAAACAATAAAGAAAGTATTATTGTTGGGGTCTGGCGCCTTGAAGATCGGAGAAGCCGGAGAGTTCGACTATTCGGGTTCACAAGCCCTTAAAGCCCTTAAAGAAGAAGGTATCTATACGGTTTTAATCAACCCGAATATTGCTACCGTGCAAACATCGGAAGGTGTTGCCGATAAAATATATTTCTTGCCTGTCACACCGTATTTCGTAGAACGGGTAATCGAGAAAGAACGTCCGGACGGCATTCTGCTTGCCTTCGGAGGACAGACCGCGTTGAACTGCGGTGTGAGTCTTTACGAGTCGAAAGTACTTGAAAAATACGATGTACAGGTGCTGGGAACTCCCGTTCAAGCCATCATGGACACGGAAGACCGGGAGCTTTTCGTAAAAAAACTGGACGAGATCGACGTAAAAACAATCAAAAGCGTTGCTGTCAATACGATAGATGATGCCAAGGCTGCCGCTAACGAATTGGGATACCCGATTATTATTCGTGCCGCTTATGCGTTGGGCGGATTGGGCAGCGGATTTTGCGACAACGAAGAGGAACTGATTGTCCGGGCAGAAAAAGCCCTCTCCTTCTCTCCGCAGATTCTGGTGGAAAAATCGCTGAAAGGCTGGAAAGAGATCGAATATGAAGTCGTTCGCGACCGTTTCGACAACTGTATTACGGTTTGTAATATGGAAAACTTCGACCCGCTGGGAATTCACACGGGCGAAAGTATCGTTGTAGCTCCTTCGCAGACCTTGACGAACAGCGAATACCACAAACTTCGCGAACTGGCGATCAAGATTATCCGCCATATCGGCATTGTCGGAGAATGTAATGTACAATATGCTTTCGATCCGAAATCGGAAGACTATCGGGTTATCGAGGTCAATGCCCGTTTGAGCCGTTCTTCGGCTTTGGCATCGAAAGCAACCGGTTATCCGTTGGCATTCGTCGCTGCAAAACTGGGCTTGGGTTACGGTTTGTTCGATCTGAAAAACTCCGTAACGAAAGTTACATCCGCATTCTTCGAACCGGCATTGGACTATATCGTTTGTAAAATACCGCGTTGGGATTTGGGTAAATTCCAGGGCGTAGACCGAGAACTCGGATCGAGCATGAAATCTGTCGGGGAAGTTATGGCAATCGGCCGTACGTTCGAAGAAGTGATCCAAAAAGGATTGCGTATGATCGGTCAAGGCATGCACGGTTTCGTTGAGAACAAGGAACTGATAATAAAAGATATAGACAAGGCTCTCCGTGAACCGACCGACAAACGTATCTTTGTTGTGTCCAAGGCTTTCCGTCAGGGCTACACGATCGACCAAATTCATGATCTGACGAAAATCGACCGTTGGTTCTTGCAGAAGTTATACAACATCATACAGACGGCTACCCGATTGGAGTCCTACTCTTCATTCGATCAATTGCCTGTCGAATTGATTCGTCAGGCTAAAAAAGAAGGATTTTCCGATTTCCAGATCGCCCGTGCGGTATTGAAGGAGAATATGACCGAAGCCGAGAAATCCATACTCGAAGTCCGTGCGTTGCGCAAGGCAAACGGAATAGTTCCGGTCGTAAAGCAAATCGATACATTGGCTGCCGAATATCCGGCACAGACCAATTACCTTTATCTCACTTACAACGGTACGGCAAACGATGTACAGTATTTGGGCGATCGGCGTTCGATCGTCGTTTTGGGATCGGGTGCCTATCGGATCGGTAGCTCCGTAGAATTCGACTGGTGTAGCGTCAATGCCTTGAATACGGTACGGAAAGAGGGCTGGCGTTCGGTAATGATCAACTACAATCCCGAAACGGTATCGACCGATTACGATATGTGCGATCGACTTTACTTCGACGAACTGACATTCGAACGGGTTATGGATATTCTCGATCTGGAAAATCCGCATGGCGTTATCCTTTCTACCGGCGGTCAGATTCCGAATAACCTCGCTACGCGCTTGGATGAGCAACATATCCATATCCTCGGAACCTCTGCCGACAGCATCGACAATGCCGAAGACCGTCACCGGTTCTCTGCCATGCTCGATGAACTGGGTATCGATCAACCGCGTTGGCGCGAATTGACATCACTCAGCGATATTTACGATTTTGTAAATGTAGTCGGTTATCCGGTATTGGTACGTCCGTCGTATGTGCTCTCGGGTGCAGCAATGAATGTCTGCTCCAATAACAATGAGTTGGAACAATTCTTGCAGTTGGCGGCAAACGTATCGAAAAAGCATCCGGTTGTGGTTACCGAATTTATCCAGAATGCCAAAGAGATAGAAATGGATGCAGTCGCCCGCAACGGTGAGATTCTTTTGTATGCCATTTCGGAACATATCGAATTTGCCGGTGTTCACTCCGGTGATGCCACTATTCAGTTCCCGCCGCAAAAGCTCTATGTGGAAACCATGCGGAGAATCAAGAAAGTGGCTGGGCAGATTGCCAAAGCGTTGAATATTTCCGGTCCGTTCAATATTCAGTTCCTGGCAAAGAACAACGACATTAAGGTGATCGAATGTAACCTGCGGGCATCACGAAGTTTCCCCTTCGTCTCGAAAGTTTTGAAAATCAACTTTATCGAGCTGGCTACGAAAGTAATGATGGGACTCCCGGTGGAAAAGCCGAACAAGAACGAGTTCGATCTGGACTATGTCGGCATCAAAGCTTCGCAATTCTCGTTCTCCCGTTTGCAAAAAGCCGACCCCGTATTGGGTGTGGATATGGCATCGACCGGAGAAGTCGGATGTATCGGTTATGATACTTCGGAAGCGATTTTGAAATCGATGTTGTCTGTCGGATACCAGATCCCGAAAAAGAATATTCTGCTTTCTACCGGTAGCGCCAAACAGAAAACCGACATGTTGGAGGCTGCGGCACTCTTGCACAGCAAGGGATACAACCTGTATGCAACCAGTGGTACGCACCAATTCCTGAACGATAACGGTATTCCGGCTATTAAAGTATATTGGCCGAGTGAAGAAGACAAAACGCCGCAGGCTATCGACATGATCCATAATCGTCAGATCGATTTTGTGGTGAATATATCGAAGAACCTGACACAGGCGGAACTTAGCAACGGATACAAAATCCGTCGCGCTGCGATCGACTTCAACGTTCCTTTGATCACTAATGCCCGGTTGGCATCGGCTTTCATCAATGCGTTCTGTACGATCGACATCGACGATATACAAATCAAAAGCTGGGACGAATATAAATAGAAAGACTGTTCGGCATCTTATAAAGAAGGAGATGAGCTTTACGGTTCATCTCCTTCTTTTTTATATACGGGGTGTGACATAAAAAAACAGTCTGGGCAGAGCGCTCAGACTGTTTTTTTTATCGGATTGTGTATCAAATTACATCATTCCGCCCATACCTCCCATTCCGGGTGCAGGCATTGCCGGTACAGGATTTTCTTCTTTTTTCTCGGCAATTACACATTCTGTCGTCAAGAACATTCCGGCAATAGACGCGGCATTTTCCAAAGCCACACGAGTTACTTTGGCAGGATCGATAACACCTGCGGCAAAGAAGTTTTCGTAAGTATTGGTGCGGGCATTGTAGCCATAGTCGCCTTCACCGTCTTTTACGCATTGTACAACGACTGCTCCTTCAACACCGGCATTGGCTGCAATTTGGCGAAGCGGTTCTTCGATCGCACGTTTTACAATCTCGATACCGGTAGTTTCGTCGTCGTTATCACCTTTCAAGCCTTCCAGAGTTTTGATACAACGGATGTAGGCAACACCTCCACCCGGTACGATACCTTCGGCAATAGCAGCACGAGTTGCGCTCAATGCGTCGTCCACACGGTCTTTCTTTTCTTTCATTTCCACTTCCGAAGCGGCACCGATATACAACACAGCTACACCGCCTGCCAATTTGGCTAAACGTTCCTGCAATTTTTCACGATCGTAGTCGGAAGTAGTCGTTTCGATCTGAGCCTTGATTTGAGCTACACGGGCTGCAATCGAATCTTTGCTGCCGGAGCCGTTTACGATGGTCGTATTCTCTTTGTTTACAGAAATCTTTTCTGCACGACCCAACATTTCGATCGTTGTAGATTCGAGTTTCAGACCTTTTTCTTCGGATATTACGATTCCGCCCGTCAATACGGCAATATCTTCGAGCATTTCTTTACGACGGTCGCCGAATCCGGGGGCTTTTACGGCACAGATTTTCAAAGAGCCGCGCAAGCGGTTTACAACCAATGTTGCCAAAGCCTCGCTATCGACATCTTCGGCGATGATCAGCAACGGACGACCCGTTTGTGCCGTAGCTTCGAGAATCGGCAGCATATCTTTGAGTGCGGAAATCTTTTTGTCGTAGATCAAGATAAACGGGTTTTCCATTTCGCACTCCATTTTCTCCGTATTCGTTACGAAGTAAGGAGAAATATAGCCACGGTCGAATTGCATACCCTCAACAATATCTACTGTCGTATCGGTTCCTTTGGCTTCTTCTACGGTGATTACGCCTTCGCGTTTCACTTTTTTCATAGCTTCTGCGATCAATTGACCGATTTCGCTGTCATTGTTTGCCGATACACGGGCAACCGATTCGATTTTCTCGAAATCATCCCCTACCTCCTGAGCCTGAGCCTTGATACCTTCCACAACTTTGGCGACAGCTTTGTCTATACCGCGTTTCAAGTCCATCGGGTTTGCGCCGGCAGTTACGTTTTTCAAACCTACGTTTACAATCGATTGTGCCAATACGGTAGCTGTTGTCGTTCCGTCGCCAGCATCGTCGCCGGTTTTAGAGGCTACTTCTTTTACCAATTGGGCACCCATATTCTGGAAAGCATCTTCCAGTTCGACTTCTTTGGCAACCGAAACGCCGTCTTTGGTAATGTGAGGTGCACCGAATTTCTTTTCGATGATTACATTGCGACCTTTGGGACCTAATGTTACTTTAACGGCGTTAGCCAATGCGTCTACGCCTTTTTTCAGCTCTTCGCGAGCCTCTGTATTGAATTTAATTTCTTTTGCCATGACTGTAATATTTTAGATAGAAAACAAATCAGAGAATTGCCAGAATGTCCGACTGACGCATGATCAGGTATTTAGTACCTTCCAACTCGATTTCGGTACCGGCATATTTGCCGTACAGAACCGTATCGTTCGGTTTTACAACCATTTCCTCGTCTTTTGTACCGTTACCGATAGCGATTACTTGACCTTTCAACGGTTTTTCTTTTGCTGAGTCGGGAATGATAATTCCGCCGATTGTTTTTTCTTCCGCAGGAGCCGGTAAAACCAGAACTCTATCTGCCAATGGTTTAATGTTCATAATTATCTTTATTAATATTGTTTGTTCCTTTTATGCGTTTCATAAACACATTTAACTAATATCTAAATTCGTGCCAAACCGTTTTCCGGACTGAATCTGCCAAAACGGCAGGAATCCGCGACCGGTATGAAATAGTATGCCGGTTCGGTCTGACAAAGTTTACATCGTGCACAAAATGGCAGATTCCGGAACATAGTTTCCTAACGGTAAAAATCTGCTCGAATAGCAACGACAACTAACTGTATGATGTATAGCGAGATAATGTTGTAGCCATAAAATAGTTCTCTATGAACTCAATTTATTTAGATTTTTTTACATTTAAAACGGTGTATATTCTGTTCTTTTGTGTACTTTTGCACATCGAAAAACCGAAGATCAAAGGAAAGATGCCGGAGTGGTCGATCGGGACGGTCTCGAAAACCGTTGTACCCGTATGGGTACCGAGGGTTCGAATCCCTCTCTTTCCGCAAACAACTAATCCAAAGCCGCTGTAAGTTATGAGCTTGTAGCGGCTTTTTTTGTATACAAAAAATGGGGAGAACTCGGCTTTTGCAGGTTTGCCATTTTCGGCTCAATAGAAAATCCTCCCCACTAATTTCCTACTGAGCCTTATTCTCTTATCCCTTGCAAAAAAAAGATCGCCGGTTTACGTCTTATAGGCAGTCGTTAAACCGGCGATCTTTTTAATTCGTTTATTGTTATGCGCTTTTCCGCCTCGACATAGCTCGAACAAGTTCGGCTCTGCTATCGGCTTATCGAAAACGTTCCGATCAGAGAAACATTGTTGGTATTATAAGCACACTTTCGAAACTTTATTTCCTCGTACTTCGATATAAATTCCTTTTGAAGGTGTATTGACCCGAACACCTTGCAGGTTGTAGTACACCGGATCTTGTGCTTGATTATCGATGGAAATGCCTTCTATTGCGGTATTTTCGTTTTTCGTAATCGAAATCGTTTGGTCGAGAAGATTGAGTTTTACAATATAGCTATCTTCTTCCTCGATTTGCCATTGACGATCGTCAGTTCCGTCGAGAGTCAATTTCGTTTGGTCATCTGCTTCCGGATGGAAGAAATCCTGATCGTAGCCTACATGGCAGTTAGTAGCGATTTTGAAAGTTCCGGATACGAGATCGGTCGTAACAGAAAGGATAAAGGGATTATTTGCATCTTGTTGCATAGGTACGGCTTGGGACAGATTCCAGTTAGCAACAGTAGCACCACCTATCAAATACAATATATTGTAACGGATCGGGTTCTCCTGATATTCCGATTTAGTTACCGAAATAGACAAGTTCGACAGGTCGCACACAATATCATAGTTGGCAGCTTCACGTACTCTGAATTTACGGTCGTCACCACCTTTCATCAAAGTCGTGGTCTCATAAGCATCTTCGCTGGCATTCCGATATTCCAGATCGGCATCGCCATAAAATGTATTGGAAGTAAACTTAAAATCGGCATCGGCTTTCAAATATCCGGTATAAGTAAAGATATCGGGATTTTCGGGCGATTGAATCATAACAAGGGCATTGTCTATCGACCAGCCGGCAGGAGTTGCATCACCTATAATCAAGAGCCGTTCTGCGGCATGTGCTGTAAAAACTGTTGCACTCAATGCAATCAAGGAAAGAAACAATGAGGTAATTTTCTTTTTCATGAGATAAAGATTTAAAATTGTAAAAATAAAAGTTGAATAATCGTGTTTCAAAGGTAGCCATATTTCACGCCGTCGATTGCCTGTTGTTTAAATAAGTAGTCTACATGCTCCTGTGTAATTCTATAATATATTGTTTATCTGTGTTTTGCAAAACAACCAATAGTAGAAAAATGTAGTAGAATGTTGAAATAAGACGTATCGTATTTGCACTCCGGAAGGATATATCCGGAGCGGAAACTAAGAATATACGGATAAAAGCCGTGAACATTTTTTATATCGTACTGTGATTTTTATGGAATAAACTGCAAGCCGAGTGCAGAAGCTGTCAAAATGAAAACTTGAACCGATTATGCCGAGGCGACACGTTTATTGTCCCATAAGTTTAAAATACATGTCGCACTTTAAATCGGTCGGATTTGATTTCAATTTTTATGAACAGTTCCGGTAGCGGATTCATATCCAATATAGAAATAGTCAGGCATAAAAAAATAGGTGGTTTTATTTTATTCTACCCTCGTCTTTCACTATCTTTGTAGAATATAGGATGCGGTTCGGCATAATCAATTCGTGAAACTTTGTTTCCCGTTTGCTTCTGCCCTCGCCTTTCACTATCTTTGTGCTATGCGCATAGGATGCATCTTGGTATAGTTTTGTAGAATATTATGAAAACACATCTATTAATTCCATTCTTCCTTATTATATATGTATGTCCGATTTTGGGAGCTAATACTATCGGCTCTCCTATCGATTCGCTTATGCAACAGCTACAACTGGCGATAGAACTTCGGGACGAATATCGGTTACAAAAGGAAAG
The DNA here is from genome assembly GCA_900538555.1 of uncultured Porphyromonadaceae bacterium. Taxonomy (GTDB): domain Bacteria; phylum Bacteroidota; class Bacteroidia; order Bacteroidales; family Barnesiellaceae; genus UMGS27. The sequence continues at coordinate 88,103 of UPYI01000006.1, read as the reverse complement.
CCGAATCGCCGCACTTCAACAGGAATATAAAATAGCGCGGGACGATTATGAACGGTTCGATGTATTAGGCAGTCTTCTCGACGAATACAGTTCCTATAATACCGACTCGGCGTTTGTCTTTTGCCAAAGGAGAGAAGAACTTGCCGATAAGATCGGCGACATATCGCTGATCAGGAACGCCCGAATGAATACAGCCAATATTCTGGTCATAACAGGTATGTATAAGGATGCTTTGGATATCATGGATTCGATATCGTGCCACGAATTGCCGGAATATCTGCACTCGTTTTATTATCATATAAGGAGGACTGTGTATGGTTTTTTGTCCGATTATTCCATACGAGAAGAAGATAAACGGAAATATGCCTATCTGACCAATATTTATCGGGATTCATTGCAGTTGTGCAACGAGCCCGGCAGTTTAGCCTATTCGATCAATAAAGCAGATCAACTGAATGCAGAAGGCGAATATCGGAAAGCGATTCAGGTCATCGAAGATTTTATGCGGAAAGAGACCTGCTCCATACACGACAAGGCACGTTGTACCAATACATTATCCGAATCATATAAAAACTTGGGTGAAGTAGAAAAGCAGAAAGAGCAATTGATAATATCCTCTATTGCCGACATGCAAGCCTCGGTAAGAGAATACATGTCGCTTCGGCAGTTGGCTGTACTGTTGTATCAGGAAGGAGATGTGGAACATGCCTATGAATATCTGTGTATTTCGATGGAAGACGCAGCCTTATGCAATGCCCGGCTTCGTATTTTGGAAATCAATGACATATTTCCGTTGGTCAATAAAATGTATGTCGATAGCATCCAGAAGCAACGTACTACGCAACGTATATCATTGATTATTATTAGCTTGCTTTCGCTATTCCTGTTGATTGCCATCGTTTATGTTTACAAACAGATGCAGAAGGTTGCAGCGGCGCGGAAAGATGTTGAAGTGGCAAACGACAAGCTTAAACAAATGAATGCGGAACTGATCGGATACAATCACGATTTGCTCCATGCAAACCGGGAGATAGCCGAGAACTCATATATCAAGGAAGAGTATATCGGCAGATTTATGGATCAGTGTTCGGTTTATATAGAAAAATTGGATTCGTATCGGAAGACCTTGAACAAACTGTTTGTTGCCGGGAAAATGGAGGAGTTGCGTAACTCTTTGAAATCGACATCGATTCTTGATGAAGAATTGAAGGCATTTTATGAGAACTTCGATAATACATTCTTAAAGCTATTCCCCTCTTTTGTAGAAGACTTCAACAATCTGCTCCATCCCGACGAACGGATCGTTCTGAAAAAAGACGGACAGTTGAATACCGAACTGCGTATCTTTGCTTTGATCCGGTTGGGGATAACAGACAGTGTGAAGATCGCACAATTTTTACGCTACTCCGTTACCACTATTTATAATTATCGGACCAAAGTGCGCAACAAAGCGGCAGGCGACCGGAATAAATTTGAAGAGGAGGTACAAAAAATCAGTCGTGAGAACATCAAACCCGATTGATTTCCGGAACAGCCGATCGGTTTAGGGTACAGATTATACCCCAAACCGATTCATTTTCACTACTTGTTTTCAATTCTCATGGCGCGATAATCTACTGAAATACAATACAAGTCGGTTCATCGAGCGATCACATCCGCTACATTTTCCCTACTCTTGTTTTTTACATTATTTAGAGTTTTAATTTATAAATTACTTTTGTGTTTGGGTAGTGAGCCGAGATAAGGGGTCTCGTGATCAAATTTACCCGACAAAAATTACACACTATTCATTAACTTATATATTATGAAAATACCAAAAACGAAAGCTCTTGGGCGGTTGGCTGTGCTACTGACCATATCGGTCTTTACACATCCCGCTTTTGCCCAACAGATCAATGTATCGGGAACAGTCACCGATGCGGAAGGAGAACCCGTAATCGGGGCAAGTGTTATTGTAAAAGGTAGCGGTGCGGGTACGGCTACCGATATAGACGGCAAATACAGTATCACTTCCGATTCCAAAGGGTCGTTTACCGTTTCTTATATCGGATATGAGACACAGACCATCTCGGTAAAAGGCAGAACGACGATAGATGTCGTATTGCAGCAAAATCCGGCACTACTCGACGAGGTAGTCGTTATCGGATACGGCACGATGGATAAAAAAGAACTTACCTCTGCCATCTCCCACATCGGAGAAAAAGACTTTCTGACAGTCAGCACGATCGACCCGTCGATGATGATTCAAGGTAAAGTCCCGGGAGTTTCCATTACCAATACCGGAGCCGGCGACCCCAACAACCAAGCCAGCATACAGATACGTGGCGTATCGTCGCGTTCCGCCGGTTTAGGTCCGCTGATCGTGATCGACGGAGTGCCCGGAGGAAATCTTACCAATATCAACCCGAACGACATCGCGTCTTTCGATATTCTTAAAGACGGTGCGGCATCTGCCATATACGGTACCCGCGGTTCGAATGGTGTTATTTTGGTTACCACCAAAAAAGGTAGCAAAGACGGCCGTACGCATACCTCTTATTCCGGTACATTCGCATGGAATGTCGTAAAGAATGAACTCGACATGATGAGTGCGCAGGATTATCGCGAAGTGAGATTGGGTTGGGGCGATTCGGGTGTAGACCTCGGCGGCAACGTCGATTGGCTCGATGCCGTTACACGGACAGGTTTCACGACCCAGCATACACTCACATTGAGCGGGGGCAATGACCGGAGCAATTATCGTGTCAGTGCCGACTATCGTAATGCGAACGGTATCGATCTTCGTTCAAAACGTGAAGAATACGGAGCCCGCGCATCGGTGATGCATACGACTAAGAACGGATTGTTTACGGTTTCCGCCAATATCGCACCTCGCATTATCTACCGCGACAATGCCGATTGGAGTGTATTCCGCAATGCGATAGAGGCAAACCCGACTACACCGATCATGGATCCTGAAAATCCCGGCAGATATTATAATTTCAAAGGTCAGGTTGTCGGCAGCAACCCCGTAGAGTTGATGAAACTCGAAAAGGATCATGCCGATACCAAGTTGCTCGATTGGGATGCTACGCTGAAACTGAATCTATTGCCTATATTGGCGAAAGATCTGGACAACCATAGTCTGAATACCCAGATCACGTTTGCCGATCACCAATACAGTAACAACAACACGTGGTTCCGCCCCTCTACCAGTACATTGGCTATCAACAACGGTTACGAGGGAGAAGGCAGCCGTTCCTATTCCAAAGACCGTCAATATATCCTTGAATGGATCGGAAATTACAGTGTACAGTTAGATAAACACAATATCAAAGCCATGGTCGGATATTCTTACCAATATTCGCAATATTCGGGCTTCAATGTCGAGAATAAGGATTTCCCGAACGACGGTCTCGGTGCCGACAATATCGGATCGGGCGAACTTGCCAAAGAAGAGGGTGAAGTGTTGATGGGCAGTTATAAAAACGATGCCAAACTGATTTCTTTCTTCGGTCGCGTTAGTTACGATTATGCCGGCAGGTATTTTGTTACCGCTTCGTTGCGTCACGAAGGTTCATCCAAGTTCGGTCTGAACCATAAATGGGGAAATTTCCCCGCATTTTCTCTCGGATGGCGTATTTCGGAAGAAGATTTTATGAAAGACGTTAAATGGATCAACGAGTTGAAAATTCGCGGTGACTACGGTGTTACCGGAAACCAAGATTTCGGCAGCTATCTGTCGTTGAATACAATGACCGGATTCGGATACTATTATTACAACGGTAAATACTATCAGGTATGGGGTCCGTCGAAAAATGTCAATCCCGACTTGAAATGGGAAAAAGGCCACAACTGGAATATCGGTCTCGACTTCTCCATGTTCGATGATCGTTTCTATGGTTCACTCAACTATTTCAACCGCCGTCAGCAAGATTTGCTCGGCGACTATAAGGTATCGGTACCACCCTATCTTTTCGATGAAACCTTCGTCAATGTCGGTACGATGAAAAATACCGGTTTCGAATTCGATTTAAGTTTCAATGCTGTCAATACCAAGAATTTCTCTTACACCATGAACTTCGTGGGTACTGCCATGAGCAACAAATTCGTCGATTTCAGCAATTCGAAGTATGTCGGACAAGATTTCTATAATGTCTGTGGAACAGAAGACCCCTATCCTTTCTATAATCTGCAACGGATCGAAAAAGGAAAATCGCTCGGAAACTTCTATATGTGGAAATATGCCGGAATCACCCCCGACGGTGAATGGCTCGTTTACGATCGCGAAGGCGATATTATCCGGGCGGCACAGGCAACCGATGCCGATCGTCAGGTAGTAGGAAACGGTATGCCTAAATTCACTTTGTCTACGACCCACACATTCCGTTACCGCAATTTCGACTTGGCTCTGTTCTTCCGCGGAGCATTCGGATTCGATATATTCAATATCCACGACTTCTATTACGGGACACGTAACTTCACCGGCAACAGTCTTAAAAGAGCGTATGGCAAAAACTTTAACGCATCGCCGACAGCGAATCCGGTCGTAAGCGACTACTTCCTCGAAAGAGGCGACTATTTCAAACTCGATATGATTACGTTGGGATATACGCTCAATACACCGAATCTGAAATACCTCGACAAAATCCGGATTTACGGTTCGGCAAAAGACGTGTTTACCCTGACCCAGTTCACCGGAGTGGATCCTTCTTCCTATCAGGTGAATGGACTTACACCGGGCGGAGTAGGCTCTCGTACATACTACCCCTCGACCCGACAATTCATAGTTGGCGTACAAATAGATTTTTAGAAACTTAGATTCAAGAATTTTTCAATATGAAAATATTTCGATATATCATAGCCGCATCTCTCAGCCTGTTGTCGCTCGGCGGCTGTACCGATCTTGGAGAAACGCTCTACGATCAAGTCGGTACACAGAATTATTATAACACTAAAAGCGATGTGATACGTGCCGTATTCCGTCCGTTCGAACATGCGTTTTGGAGTATTCAAAGCCGTCATGTCCTTAACGAACTCTCTGCCGATCAACTGATAACCCCTACCCGCGACGGTTGGTGGGACGATGGCGGAAAATGGCGTCGGCTTCACTATCACCAATGGGATGTAGAAGACGGAGGCGATGCCCAGACCGAATGGAACGGATGTTTCCAGGGCATTATGCAATGTAATTATGTGATAGAGGATCTCGAAAAGTTGAATGCGGAACAATTCGGTTTCTCAGATACCGAATTCGACAACCTGAAAGCTCAATGTCGGGTTCTGCGGGCATGGTTCTATCTCCGTTTACTCGATGCATTCCGCAACATCCCGTTTGCGGTAAGTTTTAGCAACGTTGCTCTTAATACGGAGAAACAGGTCGAGCCGCAGGTTATCTTTAAATTCATTGAAAGCGAATTGAGCGAATGCCTGCCCCTATTGACAAAGAAAGAGACATTGGGTTCCGGAGCGAATATACAGGGACAATGGACACAAGCCGGAGCTGCGGCACTGCTCGTCCGTCTTTATTTGAATGCGAACGTATATATCGGGGAAGAACGTTATTCCGATTGCGAAATAGTCGCACAAGACATTTTGTCCGGTCTGTACGGTTCCTACGAAGTTGCCGGTCGCTGGGATGCCGTGTTCGATTGGGATAACGATACTTGCGACGAAGTGATATTCGGATTCCCTGCATCGCAAGGCTATTCGTTCTGGCACTATCAGGGCGACACTTATTGGTGGACTGTTCCCGCCCGTTCCCGTTATTATTTCGGTGACTTGAAAGCCAAAGGCGGCGATCATAATACCAAGTATGCGGCTTCGCCCAGCTACGATCTCAACGGACAGCTTTATACGTATGAACTGGGTATGCCGATTCAGAATTTTAGAAAATATCCCGGCGACGAACGGATGAAACTGTATCGGAATCTCGGAAACAGTACCCGCGAAGGTATGTTCTTGTTCGGTTATCTCGAATATGTAGATGAAAAAGGGGAAACCAAACGAGTACAGGCTCCCGAACAACCTTACGACTTGTATATTCGCGATGCTGTGGGTCGGTTCGGTGCTCTTGCTCCCGACAGATGGCCGGCAAACAAAAACAGCAACCTGTCGAACGGTGATCACAATTCGGGATGGCATTTCGCAAAATATCCGTTTTACAGCGATGACGACCAACATCAGATGGAAAGCGACTTCATTGAAATCCGGTTACCGGAGATCATCTATTCGCTTGCCGAATGCAAACTTCGTAAAGGACAGAAAGGCGATGCCGCCCGCCTGTTGAACAGTGTGCGGAAACGCAACTATCCGGAAGAAAACTACAAAGAAGTTCTTTATTCGCCGGAAGGTAATGCCGCTCTCGACGAAAAGGAGATGTTGGCAGAATGGGGACGGGAGTTTTTTGCAGAAAGTCGCAGACGTATAGACTTGATCCGGTTCGGAAAATTCGCCAGCGGATCGTGGTGGGATAAAAACCCCGATGCCAATCGCAACACCGAGATATTCCCGATCATGCGGCCGATTCTCAATGCGAATCCGAATCTGGAACAGAATCCCGGCTATAACAAATAATCCGATATTCAACACTTAAACTATTATCGACTCATGAAATATACAAATTTATTTCCAGCTGCTTTTATCCTGTCTTTGCTGATAGCATTGACAGGATGCGAAAAAGCAAAGGAACTGATTATTATCGACGGGAATCTCCCGATAAAAACCTCCACCTTATATATGGTCGGGGATGCTACGCCTAACGGTTGGAATATAGATGCTCCCACCCCGCTCGAAGCTAACGGTGAAGATCCGCTGGTATTCACGTGGGAAGGTGAATTATACACCGGAGAAATGAAACTTTGCCTTACCCCCGGAAGCTGGGATGCTCCGTTTATCCGTCCGGTGAATAACGGTACCGCCATTTCGAAAACCGATATTACCGATGCGGTGTTCGAAATGCATGCCGGTGATCCCGATTCGAAATGGAAGATAACCGATGCCGGTGTTTATTCTTTGACTTTCGACTTACGCAATTGGACAATGAGTACCGTTTTTGTCCGCGATCTGGATGGACCGACAATCGAACCGATCGAAACGGATGCATTCTATATGGTAGGAGATGCCACGCCTAACGGTTGGAATATCGACGATCCCACACAGCTTGAAAAACAATCGGATTTTATTTTCGTGTACGAGGGCGAATTGACTGTCGGAGAACTCAAATGCTGTACTTCGACCGGAAGTTTCGATGTCCCATTTGTCCGTCCGGCAACAGACGGGTGTGCGATCAGTAAGAGCGGTGTCGAATCCGACGGATTCGTTTACTCTACGTCGCCCGATTATAAATGGAAAGTTACAGAAGAAGCCGTATATCGTCTTACTTTCGATTTGAAAGAATGGACAATTTCCGCCGTATTCGTTAAGGATATTGTGCACGAGAAGAATCCGATCGAGACCGAGGTGCTTTACATGATAGGCGATGCTACGCCCGGCGGATGGAGCATGGACGATGCCAGCGAATTTACGGTCGATCCTAACGATAAATATATTTTCTCGTGGGAAGGTGAATTGGTTCAAGGTTCGATGAAAGCCTGTCTCGAACGCGACGGAAATTTCTCCTGCCCGTTCATACGCCCGGAATCGGACGGTTGCCAGATTTCGGCTGACGGGGTTGAAACGCCCGACTTCGTATTTACAAAAGCCCCCGACTATCAATGGCATGTCGTTGAAGCCGGACGTTATCATATTACATTCAATCTTCGTGACTGGACCATCGACGCACGGCTTATCGGATCCGTGCAACCGATCGAAACGGAAACCCTTTATATGATAGGCGATGCCACACCCGGCGGATGGAGCATGGACGATGCAACTGAATTTACAGTCGATCCGTCCGACAAGTATATATTCACTTGGGAAGGCGAACTGAAAGAAGGCGAATTGAAAATGTGTCTCGAACGCGACGGAACATTCTCGTGTCCATTCATCCGGCCGGCATCGAATGGTTGCAAAATTTCGGCAACAGGTATTGAGGCTACCGATTTCGTTTTCTATGCCAACGATCCCGACAACAAATGGGCAGTTACCGATGCCGGACGTTATCGTATTACGCTCGACCTCCGACATCGTACCATTGCAACCGAATTTATGAACTGACAATCTGAAACCTACAAAAACAACCATTATGAATAATAAAATAAAACCGAGTATGATTGCTGCATCATTAGCGATAGCCACACTCTTAGGCGCATGCAATGACGAAATAGAGATGCGTCGTCCGCCGAAAGTCGAACTTCCCGACCTTCCGGTCGTTGAAGATATTCACACCTATAAAGCACCTCTCTATTGGAGTGTGTATGAATATTGTTATGAACTGGAATTGCAAGGCGTTTCCAATTCCGATATGGACATTACGTCCGAAGAATGGGATAAAATTATAAATTGGGTCGCTACCGATCTGAAACCTTACGGTTACGACATGATATGTACCGACGGCTTTATCCCCATGTTGGCACAGGATAATTCGGGATATATGACCCATTACGGTTCTATGTCGCTGAAAGACTTGGTAGCCAAATGTAAAGCGAAAGGTCTGAAAGTCGGTGTGTATGACAATCCTTTGTGGATACACGGTTCCGATGCCGTAAAGATCGAAGGTACGGACTACACGTTCGGATCGTTGCGATATAATGGAGCCGATCCGGTCACCCACCCTACTACCGACGACCGGTGGTTCAATTGGGCTATTGTCACCCACCCCGGAGCACAGGAATTTATCGACGGCTTTTTCCGTCACTATTCCGAACTGGGTATCGACTACATAAGAATGGACTTCTTATCTTGGTATGAAGACGGTATGGACCGGAATATGGGACTGGTAGGACGCGGTTACGGGCGTGAGGTTTATGCCCGTGCCTTGAACTACATCGCCGAATCTGCTAAAAAATATGGCATATTCACTTCGCTTGTGATGCCTCACCTCTACAACGATGCCGAAGTGGAAGCCCAATACGGCAATATGATCCGTATCGTGGCAGATACCGGTGGCGGCGGTTGGTGGCACTGTTCGGCACAAGACCGCGGGAAATCGTATGCCAACTGGCCCAACTGCATGAACATGTTCGACGGATTTACATTCTGGTCTCATCTGTCGGGACGGAACAAAGTAATTCTCGACGGTGATTTCATCCGGCTGAATAAATTCAGTACCGATGCCGAAAAGGAGACTGTCGTTTCTCTTCAATTGATGGCTGGCGGTCCGGTTACTGTCGCCGACCAATATCACAACATCGGCGATAACCTTAAATTTTATACCAATTCCGAATTGCTCGCTCTCAACGAAGACCGATTTGTCGGGCATCCGCTGAGTGATAAATTAAACAATACCGACAACCAGATATGGTATGGCGAAATGTCGAACGGCGATTACGTGGTAGGTATATTCAATCGCGACGACAGTCCGCGTTCGGTTACGGTAGAGTTTTCGAAATTGGGCATTGACGGGGAACGCAGGATCCGCGACCTTTGGCGTCATGCCGACGAAGGCTCCGCCTCGTCCGTAACGGCAACGATTGCTGCACATGGTTGTAAAATTATCAGACTTTCGAAATAATCATAAACAAGTGAAATTATGACAATAAGATCCAAATCATTTTTAATGGCTTTAATCGGGGCGGCATGTTTCGCTCCGATGACAGAAGCTGTTCAAATCACATCGCCCGGAGGCGGCATTACGGTGACTGTCGATGTGAACGACGGCGTTCCGGTTTACTCGATGCAGTATAAAGGAAAATCTGTAATCAATCCGTCCAAACTCGGATTGGAACTTACCAATGCCGAAAACCTGATGTCGGGATTCGAAATCGTAAATTCGACGACTTACGAATTCGACGAAACCTGGCAACCGGTATGGGGTGAAACCAAGAACATCCGCAACCACTACAACGAGTTGTTGGTGGAGTTGAAACAACCGGCTACCGACCGTTTTATGAACCTCCGTTTCCGGGTATATGACGATGGAATGGGATTCCGCTATGAATTTCCGACACAGAACAATCTCGTATATTTCGTAGTAAAAGAAGAACATACGCAATTCGCCATGAATGGCGACCATACGGCATGGTGGATCGCCGGCGACTATGACACCCAGGAATACGACTATACCGAATCCCGTTTGTCGGAGATCAGAGGTTTGATGGCTGGCTCTATTTCGGGCAATGCTTCGCAAACTCAATTCTCCCCTACCGGAGTGCAGACTTCTATCCAAATGAAAACGGATGATGGCCTTTACATCAACCTGCATGAAGCCGCATTGGTCGATTACTCTTGTATGCACTTGAATCTGGACGATCGGAACATGATATTCGAATCCTGGCTTACCCCCGACGCACAAGGCAATAAGGCGTATGTACAGGCTCCTGCCCACACGCCGTGGCGTACGGTGATCGTAAGTGACGACGCCCGCGATATGCTGGCATCGAACCTTATTCTCAATCTTAACGATCCCTGCCAGTACGAAGATACCTCTTGGATCAAACCGGTGAAATATATCGGTGTATGGTGGGAAATGATCGGTTGGGGCAGAGAATGGTCTTATACCTATGATCTTCCGTCCGTAAAACTCGATCAGCTCGATTATTCCCAAACAAAACCTCACGGACGCCATCCGGCAAACAACGACAATGTGAAGAAATACATCGACTTCGCCGCCGAACATGGGTTCGACCAAGTATTGGTTGAAGGTTGGAATATCGGTTGGGAAGACTGGTTCGGCAAATCGAAAGATTATGTGTTCGACTTTGTCACTCCCTACCCCGATTTCGATATCGACGAGCTCAACAAATACGCTCACTCCAAAGGGGTAAAACTGATGATGCACCACGAAACATCCGCTTCGGTACGCAATTACGAACGGCACATGGAAGAGGCATATAACCTGATGAACAAATATGGTTACAATGCCGTCAAGAGCGGTTATGTAGGCAACATCATACCGCGAGGCGAATACCACTACGGACAATGGCTCAACAACCACTATCTGTATGCCGTTACCCAAGCAGCCAAACACAAAATCATGGTGAATGCCCACGAAGCCGTGCGTCCTACCGGATTGTGCCGTACATATCCCAACCTGATCGGAAACGAGTCGGCTCGGGGAACCGAATACGAATCGTTTGCCGGGAACAAGCCGTCGCATACGACTGTATTGCCGTTTACCCGTCTGCAAGGCGGTCCGATGGACTATACACCGGGAATCTTCGAAATGAATATGCAAAAGGTGAATCCTCACAGTCAAGGACATGTAAACAGTACATTAGCCCGTCAGCTTGCTTTATATGTAACTATGTACAGTCCGCTGCAAATGGCAGCCGATGTTCCGGAAGTATATAACCAATTCTTGGATGCATTCCAATTTATCAAGGATGTAGCCGTCGATTGGGACGATAGCAAATATCTCGAAGCTGAACCGGGTCGATATATCGTGGCGGCACGGAAAGCCAAAGGATCGGACGATTGGTTTATCGGATGTACAGCCAACGAAAACGGACATACTTCCGAATTGGTACTCGACTTTCTGGATAAAAACAAAAAATACGAAGCAACGATTTATGCCGATGCACCTGATGCTCATTACATCGACAATCCGCAAGCGTATGTCATCACTAAAAAGAAAGTGACCAGAAAATCGAAATTGAAAATGAAAGCAGCTCCCGGTGGAGGTTACGCAATCAGCATAAAAGCACTGTAAAACAGCATATAGATTGAGACAAGAATGGGGTTGTGTCGAAATGAAAATTTCGATGCAACTCCTTTTCGGTGCGTTAGAATGTCTAAGATTCAAGGCGCAGAGGAGGACGACAGAAGTTTACTAACGTAAACGACTTAGCTCGAATTCCGATAGCAACGCAATAGATCGGACATGATGACGCATCGTCTTTCCTTTATATTAATCAATTCAACATCAGATTCATATAAGGGGCTTCATACTCTTTTCCGGCAGGTATGAATTTACCCCCGAAAAGAAACCGGGCAAGACCTGAAATATCTGTTTCCCAATCGACATTTGCCGATATTGCCATTCGTTCGCAACGTCCGTCCCGGATTCGGAAACAGCCGTTGTTCTCCGGTAAAACCGGATCGGATACGACGATACTCCCTTGCCACTGGGGGGACAACTGTGCCGCCCGGCATAAAACCTCCGACACCGATACGATCCGAATCATTCCCAACGGTGTAGCTGTATCGCCCGGACTCAACGGCTCGACGACCTCGATACGCATCCGAGGATATAAGGCGGATATCTCCGACAATAAGGCTGCGCGCGAATCGTCCGAATCGGCGGTACACTCTTTCACAAGCACCCTGTCTTCGGTCGGTACTGCAAATGCCAAAGCCGACAGTTGCCCTGTCCGGTTAGCCGATGTATAAACTCTTCCCCCGTCCGATACAAGATCGAGACATATCGTATCGAAATCGGATCGGGAATGTTGTATATATATCTGCCTGTGGCGTTGTTGCTTCTGCCAATAATCGAATTGTTGGTCTGCCGTAAAATCGGCAAGATGAAATCCGTCGGATGCAGGCGGCAGCGTATCGGGAGCATAAGATCGAAGATGGTACGAGAACACAGGAGCATATCCCATCGACGCATAATATCCGAACAACCATTTCTCTGCCGGAATAAGAGCCGAAACAGGAATATTACGTTGCTGCATGCTACGGAACGCATCCGACATCAGTCGTCTCATACGTCCGCCATTCCGATATTGAGGATGTGTAGCGACCCCCGCTACATAAGCACAAGGCAGCACGGCTCCATAAAACGACAGATCGTAAGGTACGGTTTGCAACATGGCAATCAACTGCCCCTCCTCTTCTTCGTACAATGTATTCTCCGGACGATACACCCGATCGAAATAAAGTTGTACGAATGTGTCGCTATCGTGGAAACAAGTTTGCCACAAATCCATTATCGCCTGCTTATCCATTATTCCCGATATTTAATGGCGGAGTATTTTTCCAACAGAATGTCGGGGTGATACGACAGTTTGGCTTTCCGTAATCCCGGCAATCCCAGATCTTCTTCCCGATTGATATACGTATATGTATCGGGAATATGCCCTACAAACAGTTTGTTGATCATAGTGTATGCCCCGTCGATTTTCGAATCGGCTTTCTCCACATGCACACCGAATGTATCGTAATTGATCGGTGCACCGAATGTAAACGCTACGATGCGGTCGTCCACCCACAAAGCCCCGCCCGAGATGCCCAACTCTTCATAATGGTTCAAGGCAAATATCATCGACTTCCGTTCATTGTCGATGGCCTCCTGTTCATTCGGGTCTTCTATTTCCTCCCGCCAACGATCTTCCAAATCCAGACAAACAGGAATAATATCGGATGTAATCGGCGTATAACGGTAATCGGGATAAGTCTGGATAAAACGGTTGATGTGATTTCGCTTCGATTGGAACTTTTTCCCGGTCAGGTTCAACAGATTCGCCCGTAAATAGATGTAATCGAAATAATCACGCTCGGCATGAAATTTAAACTCACCGGGAAACAATTGCTCCAAGACACCACAAGAGTGTGCCGATACGCCCAGCAGGCAAAGCGTATGTCCCAGACTTTCCGCATCCGATTCTATACGGCGGATTGCCTGCCGCAAATCGCCGTCGCCCGAAGGCATCATATAGGCGATACGGCCTTCGTCAATACGAAACCGTATCAATAGCATCCGGTCTACCACGGCATATTCGGTTTGATAAAGGAAGTTCCAACTACATATATTGGCAAATGAGAAGTCGCAATTACGATAATCGCTCTGACGAGTGTATCCGCATATCAGTTCTTTGTCGCAAATGGATATCGGACGAAAAGGAATCGAATCGAACGTCATATATTGGGTCCATTAATTCTACACGAAGATATAACTACTTTGGTTATATATAACAAGATTAAAGTTAAAAATATCTCGTTTAATATAATTTATCAATGCCACTGTTAGAGAAAGAGGGAAAACCGGTTGCAACGGTTTCCCCTCTTTTTATCTTTATCCTTCGGCTGGCTTATTGCCGTCGCCCTTTTTCTTGGGACGATAGTAACGCCGACGATTTTTCCGTTTTTTCTGTTCTCCGTCCGTAGCTCCGTTGGTCGATACTGCTTCCGACGGAACATTCTTTCCGGTCGATTGCGACGGTTGTTTCTTATCCTTGTCGGATGCTCTCCGTCGATCGTGACGTCCGTGTCTTTCACCATTCTGACGGCGGCGGTTGTCTCTGTCCCTGCCTCCGCTCTGAGTCCTTTTCGACGGATTATAGACGGGAGCTTCACCCAATCCCTGCGGCAACTCCACTTTCTCGACCTCTCTTTCGATCAGTTTTTCGATTCGGCTGAATTTTCCCTGCTCTTTTTCCGATATAAAAGTGATGGCTTTGCCGGTAGCACTGGCACGTGCCGTTCGCCCGATACGATGGATATAATCTTCCGGATCGTGAGGGACATCGTAATTGATTACCAAACCGATCTGGTCGATATCGATGCCCCGCGAAACAATATCGGTCGCCACCAATATGTCGATCTTATTATTTTTGAAATCGAGCATTACCGCTTCCCGTTCCGACTGTTCCAGATCGGAGTGCATGGCAGCCACTTTCAGCTTCTTACGTTTCAGCGTATATGCCAAATCTTTTACTTTCAATTTCGAGGAGGCGAAAATAATTGTTTTCGTACCGATCGGCTCGCGGAAAATATCTTCGATGATTCCCATTTTCTGCGGTTCGTAACAAACATAAGCCAATTGCTCGATCGCTTCGTTCGGTTTCGAAATCGCCACATTTATTTCTGCCGGATCGCGCATGATATTCTTTGCCAGTTGCCGGATCTTTGCCGGCATCGTAGCAGAAAACATGATGGTCTGCCGTTCCACAGGAAGGCTTTTTCCGATCTGCATGATATCATCGTAGAAGCCCATGTCGAGCATCCGGTCTGCTTCGTCCAATATAAAATATTCTACACCCGAAAAATCTATATCGGTAATCTTCATGTGGGAAAGCAACCGCCCCGGAGTGGCGATAATCACATCCGCACCCATTTTCAAACCTCTCTTTTGCTGATCCCACGAAGCTCCGTCTCCTCCGCCCGATATAACCACCGTAGAGATTGGGAGGAAATACGAAAAGCCTTCGAACTGCATATCGATCTGTTGTGCCAATTCGCGTGTAGGCGCAACAATCACAGCACGGATCGCATCTCTTTTCGACGGATTCTTTATCAATAAGTTCAACAAGGGCAATATATATGCTGCCGTTTTCCCGGTTCCGGTCTGGGCACAGGCTATCAAGTCCCGTTTTTCCAATATAACCGGAATAGCTTGTTCCTGTACCGGTGTCGTTTCTTGAAAGTTCATTGCATCAAGACCCTGCAAGACAGCGTCTTCTAAATTCAATTCATCGAATCTCATGTATTATCGTATTCGTTAAACAGGCGGATCGGTCGATGTCTATGCGGAAATCCGCTTTTTATGATGTAAATACCGCCTCACTTCTGTTGGTTTTCGGGGGGCAAAGATAGCTATAAAAAAATGTACGACAAAGTATTTTTATAAAACCCTTCGGGTCTGTTATTTCCGGTCAGGAACAAAAAAAGACCGGGCATGGCATATCACACCCGATCTTCCCCAATTAATATTTAAAATTTCAGTCTATTCGTATCTACTTCACCGTAACGGTAATTTTCTTCAAATCCTTATCGGACGACGATCCGCCATACATCAGTTGATAGCGACCGGGCTTTACCCGCATCGTGTTCGTCGTCGTGTCGTAGAACTCGAACGTAGAACCGGGTAAGTCGAAAACAATCTGTTGCCGTTCACCCGCATCGAGAGTCACCCGACGGAATGCCCGTAGAGTCTTGACAGCTCCATCCGGGTCCTGCAAATTCCGGACATAGATCTGTACGACTTCATCCCCTGTCAATTTTCCACTGTTTTTCAGCGGAACAGAAATCCGAATAGCCGAATTTGCTTTCACGGCCTTGGGCATTTTAGCCTTGCCGTATTCAAATCGGGTGTAGCTCAGACCATATCCGAACGGATATAACGGTTCTTCGTCCATGAATCGGTACGTACGTCCTTTCATACTGTAATCTTCATAATCGGGCAGTTGTCCGATATGCTTGTAGAATGTGACAGGCAACCGTCCGCCCGGATTGTAATCGCCGAAAATAACATCCGCCACAGCCGTTCCTCCGGCTTGTCCCGGATACCAGGCTTGCAGAATGGCATCGGCATGTATGCTTTCGGGTTCCAACGCGACGGCACTACCCGAACAGTTTACAAAAATGACTTTCTTACCGCCGGCTTTCAATGCCCCGATCAAATCTCGTTGCGCTTCCGGCAACTCGATGTCAGTACGGTCTCCGCCTCTGAATCCCGGCAGACTGACAGGCATCTCCTCGCCTTCCAGTCTCGGCGATATTCCACCGGCGAATACAACAATATCGACATCCGACAGTCGATCCAACAGGCTTTTCGGATCGGTTTTCCGATAATAACCAAGATCGAATTTCAATTCGCCTCCACCGCCGCCCTGCATATATTCAATGGCGATCCGATAGGGCTTGCCGGCTTCTGCCGACAAAGTATATTCTCTCGATTCCGGTCCATGTTCACCCCAATGGTCTATTACCTTTTCACCGTCTACGAATATCCGGTATCCGTCATCGCCGGTAATATAGAGCGTGTATTCCCCTGTCGTTTCCGGTACAAATTCGGCGTCGTACCGGGCTGTAAAATTCTGTAACGAAACGCCGGGGGCATATACCGTATTGCCGTCGGTGTGGAAATCGAATGGCGTAGAGGCATGCGCCGTTGCTGCAACCGGTCCGGAGAAATGCCGGTTGTTCCAATATTCGGAAGAGAAACCGACTTTTCCGTCACTGAAACAACGGTCGAAACAGCTATAAAAGACATCGTTGTCGATATAGTTGCACCCCTTGTCATACACTACGGTCCCGGCAGGCAATTTGGCTTTGATTCCATCGAGAATCGTCTCCGTATGCGAAGGTGTTCCATTGTAGTTACCCCACATCATTACCGAATCTGCGGCGTTAGGCCCTATTACAGCCACCTTTTGAAGCGATTTGGACAACGGCAATACTCCATTGTTTTTAAGCAGGGTCATGGATTTCCGTGCCATATCCAAAGCTAACGTTCTATGTTCTTTACTGTCTACGACCGACATCGGTATCGATGCCCAGCCGACCAGCGTATCCGGATCCATCGCGCCCAATTCGAAACGTGCTTTCAACAAGCGGAACACGGATATATCTATTTGTGCTTCATCTATCTTTCCCTGTCGCACGGCTTCGACCAACGACGCATAAACATCGCCGCATTCCAGATCCGTTCCCGATATGACAGCACCGGCGGATGCCGATTCTTTCGACGGATGCGTTTCATGTCGCCCCGGCAGATAGAAGTCGGAAATAGCTCCGCAGTCCGAAACCACGATCCCTTCGTATTTCCAATCTTCTCTCAGGATTTCCATAAGCAACCTTTTGCTGCCGCAACACGGTTCACCCTCGAACCGGTTGTAAGCGCACATCACCTCCTTCACCTTTGCTTCGGTCACCAGAGCCTTGAATGCCGGCAAGTAACTTTCCCACAAGTCGCGCCAGTCGATATGATCTGCATTGAAACTGTGCCGGTTCCATTCCGGTCCGCTGTGCACGGCAAAATGTTTCGCACAGGCATGCAACTTGTCATATCGGGCATCTTCGTCTTGTAATCCTTGCACGACGGCAACACCCATACGTCCGCTCAGATAAGGATCCTCGCCATAAGTTTCCTGTCCTCTACCCCATCTCGGATCTCTGAATAGATTTACATTCGGTGTCCAAAAAGTCAAGCCCCAGTACCGTTCAGCCGATCCGATCCGTTTTGCATCGTGGTGTTTGGCTCGTGCCTCGTCCGATACGGCATCGAAAACCCGACGTACCATTGTGTCGTCGAATGATGCCGCCATACCGATCGATTGAGGAAAGACCGTAGCCAGACCGGCTCTGCCCACTCCATGTAAGGCTTCATTCCACCAATCGTAGGCGGGGATTCCCAACCGGTCGATTGCGGGCGATACATTTTGCATCAATGCCACTTTTTCTTCGAGTATCAGACGATGCAGCAAGTCTTCCGCCCGTTGCTCCGGGGATAGCCCGGGATCTTGATACGGACAGTTTCCGGCATCGGAATCGAGGGCGTATCCGGTAGCCGATATACTCAAAACGATGCCTATACAGAATAGTTCCCGGAAAAGAAGTGATATGCGTTTCATACCCCAAAGATATTTTTTATTTGTTTATCGGACGGGCTTCGACACCATCGAAAGTAATTTTAACCGGAAGGATATACCCGTTTTCATCGAAATACATACGGTCGATACAAGTTTCCCGGTGATTCGGGTTCGTATCGCCCAACGGATGACGGTGATAAACGATATACCATTCGTCTTTGCCCGGAACTTGTATAACCGAGTGATGTCCCGCACCGGTAGCGACTTCGGGATCTTCCTGTAAAATCTTGCCGATACGGTTGAACGGACCGAAAGGCGAATCGGATATGGCGTAAGCTACACTATAATCGCTACCGCCCCAGCTACCTTCCGACCACATAAAATAATACTTCCCATTTCGCTTCAACATGAACGGTCCTTCCACATAGTTCTGAGGTGTAACCTGTTTGTACATCGTTCCGTCCTCGAAAGGCACGAGGCTCAACAGGTCGTCGCTCAGTTTCACCATATTGCAATGATGCCAGCCGCCATAGTACATATAATAAGATCCGTCATCGTCACGGAATACGAACTGGTCGATCGGTTGTGCTCCGTTTATGATCTGACCGATCAACGGTTTACCCAACGCATCTTTGAAAGGGCCTTCCGGTCGATCGGCTATCGCAACACCGATGCCGCCGTATTGGTCGTTGTTCTGTATATCATTCGCGCCGAAAAACAGGTAATATTTACCGTTGGCAGAAATTACCGACGGTGCCCACAAAGCGAATTCCAGCCATTCGATGTTGTCGATGGAAATCACTTTGGAGTGTTTGGTCCAATGCACAAGATCTTTCGAAGAGAAAGCATCCATGTAGGTCTGTACATTGTAAACCTGATGTACCGCCCGCGTTTTCTTACCGGTATCCGTTTCACTTCCGTCGGTATGATAGATGTCCGACAGGGTCGGATATATCCAATATTCATCGCCATAAACCACGGCTTCGGGATCGGCATACCAGCCGGTAAAAATCGGGTTACTGCTCTTTTGCGATTGCGTACTGCAAGAACCGGCGCATATCGCCACGAGGCAGCAAAGGGTATAAATCAAATTTTTATTCATATCGTAATAAAATTAAACAAGAACAAAAAACGCCCATTACGGGCGTTTTCTGTATATTGACAGTTTCTTATCGTACGGCTACTCTGGTTGTTGTAGCATTACCTTTTTCATCCGTAACTTTCACGAGATAGATACCTTTGTTCATCGGCAACATATTCGTACCGGCAGCTATCGAAGCATTGGCTACGTTTTGTCCGGCGATGTTGAAGATCTCAACCCGAACAGAGGTAGCTGCGGAAACGCAGATTGCGTTGGCGGAGCTCCATACCGTTGCGCTTTCGAAAGCGATTTCTTTTACCGAAGAAGATTCATAATCCGTATCCAGATATACGCCATGAATATTTGCACCGGCATCCGTGTTGAATACCATATACAGATCGTGTACGCCGGAAACCGATTCGGACATCTTACCAGCCGTTTTCTTGGTTACACCCCAGTTGCTGGTACCTTGTGCTTTCACGACAGCCAGTTTCGTATCACCGTCCAGAACAGAGAGGTCATCGTAGCTTTCGTGGTTCAGGTCGATGTAGAAATCGAATGTACTGCTACCCAAAGAAGATTGGTCGGAAGAGTGATTTACCAGAATACGGGTAAATTGTCCTTCTTGGAAATCGACATCGACAAATTTCAAAACGACACCGCGGGATGTGTAACCGATATTTGCGCTTTCGAATTGCAGTCTGTCCGATCCGGTTGCCATGAATTCAACTGTATTTTCCACACCACCCATTGCATCGAAATGCATACCGTAAGCATTGGGCGAAAGCGGTTCATCGACCAATACGATCACTTCCGGTTCGTCATCTTCGACAGGCCAAGGAGTACCTTCGATCAGTTGAACTTCTTTCAAGTTAGTCGAGCCTGTCCATTTTACATACAG
Source organism: uncultured Porphyromonadaceae bacterium (assembly GCA_900538555.1). Taxonomy (GTDB): domain Bacteria; phylum Bacteroidota; class Bacteroidia; order Bacteroidales; family Barnesiellaceae; genus UMGS27. Next base: position 67,849 of record UPYI01000006.1, on the reverse strand, counting down.
ATCGTGCGTACCCGAGATATTCTTTTCGATATTCTTTGCCAATGTTCCATAAATGTTCCAATACCAATCTCTTGCCGTCCAGATCTTAGCAATCATATTGTCTTCGTTGTCCGTGCCGTCAATGTAGAGTTCGAGGAATCCGTCGGGGTTGGTCGATCCGCCGTGAGTAGATACAACGGCAATTTGTCCATATGTATTGCCGTCTTTGAAGTCTACCGACGGGAATTTAACGATCAGACCTGCTCCTGTCCAACCGAATGCACCTTCGTCGTTCAGTCTCGTTTCAGGGAACTCGTCGGGATTCACCACCGTAGCCTGGCTTGCGCTATATCTCACGCAATTGTAAACAGGATCTGCCATCTCGCCTTGTTCCTCTTCGCTGAACTCGTTTTGGTAGAATACGACTTTTTTCAAGTTGCCTTCGCATTCGTTATAACGCATATACACTTTCTGTTTTCCGGTAGGCCACGTGAAGCCATCGGTTCCTTCCGGATAGAAATTGTAGCGATACATGCGATAATATTGGAATGCGCCCGTACCTTTTACATCGATACTGGTAAAGAGCTGACCACCTTCATCGGGATGGCCCATGTAAAAGTCCAAAGTACCTACCATGTTGGCATTCTCGTGAGCAAGTTCTGCGCCATTGGCTTTGTACACCGTACCGTCACCGAAATCGATTTCGCCCAAGCAAATGGTCGTACCCGGTTTCGTATTTCCCAAGTTTTTGTTTACAACGTCGAAACGTGCGTCATTGACAATTTCTATGCCCGCTTCTTCGGTCATTTTGAACACCAGATCTTGTGCCGATGCCGTAGCGAATAATCCGGCAACAAGAGTCAAAAAAGTAACTGTTCTTGTTTTCATAACAAATAATTTAAAAGTGAATATAAAGGTTAATGTGTTTGTTAGTTTTTTATTTCAAGGGGAATATCCTCCGATTGGGAGAATATCCCGGTTCATATCCATGCACCTTTTCTTGCCTCGGTATAGCTCGAATAAATTCGGCTCTGCTCTCGGCTATCGAAAACGTTCATTGTTATGCACCTTTTCTTGCCTCGGCATAGCTCGAATAAATTCGGCTCTGCTCTCGGCTATCGAAAACGTTCTTATTTCTTCATTACACGTCCGCAAGCCCGGATACTGTCGCCAGCCAATTGCCATACATAGATTCCTCCCGACAGCATATCGCCGCAAAGCGAGATATCCGATTGTCCATCGGTGAGATACACCGTACGTCGGTAGACGCAACGCCCGGAAAGATCGAACAGGGAAATTTCTGCCGGTTGAGCTTGCTGTACGGACACAGGGATATAAAGATTGTCCGTAAACGGATTCGGATAAGCCGCCCCTACATTTCCGGTAGAAACTACCGATTCGATTGCCGCATAATTCGCCACTTCTTCGAGGCGGAACAACTGATTGGCATTTCCGGTCGGATCGCCGATCGTCAATTCGGCATTGTCTTCGATCGAAGCATTCTGTATCTCCAAATTTTTAAGTGCGCCTTTTTGCGCTATCGTAAAACAGCCGTCGCCTTGATAGTACAGATTCCATTTCCCGTTATTGACCGTGCAATCGAACGGGAATTGTCCCAACGTATTTGTGCCTCGTAAAACGATACTCAAACCCGATGCAACGTTCTGCAAACTGAAACAGGCATCTCCCGCCACATTCAGCTTCCAGATTTCCGTTTTATCGCCCGTGTACTCTTTCTGTATGATTTTCGTTCCGTTAGTCGTGTTGTTTGCGACCAATGCCAATGCCTTGCCGCTATGTACAGCTGTGATTTTATAGCCTTTATCCCGACCTATTTCCGGAATGGATTCCGCAACTTCCTCAAAATCGTAATAGTCGAGATTCATACCTCCGGAGATTATCTGTACCCGAAGATTATGCTTGCCTTCCGGTATTGTCACATATACGGCATGATCGGCATAATCGTTTACTCCCGACGTAGCTTTCAGCTCCACGGTCGAAAGGACCGTGTCGTCCAGCATCACGCAAACACCTTTGTTCGCTCCGGCAGGTGTCGCATATCGCAAGGTCAGTTTGTAAGTTGCAGAACGATTCACATCGACGGTATAATTCAACCATTCACCGGCATCAGTCCAACCGATATGATAACCGCTTCCACCGACTCCCACACCGACAAAATCATCCGGTTCGGTACGGTACGCACCGCCTTCGTTCCTTCTGGCGGTATCGTAGAATCCGGCTCCCTGACCACCTAAATCGAAATCCTCCGCTTCGATACGTCCGGGAATCGAAAGAGCTTTGAACGGTTTCTGACGTTCGGTAAAATATTTTTTGGCGGTAGCCAACAGATCGCTTGCTTTCAAGAATACATATTTATCGGGGTATTCGCTTTGCAACCGCTCGACTACACGGTTTATCGCCGCGTATCCGGGGCCACCCATTCCGGCTTGTACCAAGTACACACCGGTGAACACAGGAAATTCAGACCGGCTGTCTACCCCCTTCAAATAGTTGTAGATACCATTTTCTTCACCGCAAACACCACCGACTGCAACAACCGGCATACCGCACCAATTATAAGCATCGTGATATGCACCACTCGTCCAAGCCAATGTTCCGGTAACGCCGCATTTGACGAAACCATTGTTGTAGAACGGCTGTGCAGGCCAACGCAAAGAAGAAGCAGTGCTGTAAAAACCGGCGGCTTTCAGATATTCGCCATTCATTACGCACCACGATTCGTAATCTTCGGGTTTGTAATAAGGCTCTTGAATATACTGTGCACCCGACGGACCTCCGATAAATTCATCGTTTTCGGTCATCGTCTCGTAGTAATATCGCAGGATAAACGGCGCGATCTCCGTCGATGCAGGAGACAACGTCATCGATACCGGCACCTGACCTCTCTCCTTCTGGTTCCAAATATTGAGCGTGGCATTGTGATTGAACATGATGTTGTCACCATCGCTCCAATGCAAGGCTACATATACTTTATTCGTCTCCGCTTCACGGGCTACACCTTCCGGCTGATACCCTTCGAACGTCTCGGTCGGGAATGACGAATAGAAGCTGCCGTTCGGGAAAAAGTCGCTCACCACGAAACCGAAGCCTTCGGGATTGGTACGAAGGTTCAGATCGTCTCCATGCATACCATATCCCATCACCACCGCATTCTTGGGATAACCGGGAGTATTCAGAATCTTTTTGATAATATTTTTTCCGGTCGTCGTTTCGTCATCTACCCAGAATACGAAAGATCGCGAAGCTACGGCATAATCATAAATACGCCATCCTCCGTTTCGCCAATCGTCTCGCAGACCGGCACTGAATACCAACTGTTTGTTGAGCTTGGGCATAATCTCTTCCAAAGCCCAATTGTAAGCCTGTGTGATTGTAGCCCATTGGTTACGGATGTCCACCACCTCTTTGTCCCATCCGAATTCGGCAATCAGTTCATCTTTCAGTTTTTCCGATACCGGCAACGCATTTTCGGCACAAGCCATCAGCACAGCCATGTTGAACGTATAATCATTATCGGCAAAGTTACAGACCACCAGTTTGTCCAAACGGTCTTTGTAAGATTTGAATAACGTACGCAGACCTCTATTCTCGCCGGTTACAATGACACCATTGGCAGGACGTTTGAATTTGGGATTCAAATACCGCCACCAATCCATTTCCTTATCGCCGGTAGTCAGAAACAATTCCGCCGAATCCCGGTTGATGATACCTTGGAATATCCGGCATGCATGCAATGCTTCCGCACTTTCCGTTGCTCCGCCAACCGAAAGGAACACAGCGGTCTCTACAGGTTTCATCTTGGGGAAATAATTGCCGGCAATCTGGGCGGAAATTCCGCACCAGAAGCCGCAAATTATCATAGATATAATAAACAGTCGTTTCATCTTTTTATTCTTAGAGTTTGATTACCTTTTGCAGACGAATGTCGTCCGATGCCGCACCAACCATAAAAATGTAATTTCCGGTCGGCGTATAGAATTCACCTTTCGCATCGTCCCACAGGCGCAATTCCTTTTTCGGAACCGATATGGTGACACGAGCCGTCTTCCCTTTCTCGATATGTACACGGTCGAAACCTTTCAATTGTTTCAACGGCACTTTTATACCGGTCTCGGGGAATGTTACATAAACCTGTGCTACTTCATCGCCAGCCAGTTTACCGGCATTCCGTATCGAGAATGTCAGGTTCACGGCATCGTCCGTCACTTCGCTCTTCAAATTCTTATAGTCGAAACGGGTATAGCTCAATCCGTAACCGAACGCATACAACGGTTCTTCCTCGAAATACATATAAGTACGGCCTTTTTGAATGTCATAATCGTCGAAATCGGGAAGATCGTTAAGGCTCTTATAATAAGTGATCGGAAGACGTCCGGCTGGGTTATAATCTCCGAATAGGGCTTCTGCGACAGCTGTTCCACCCTGTTCGCCGGGGTACCATGCGTTCAATATGGCAGGTACATGTTCGTCAATCCAGTTGATAGCCAACGAACTACCGGCAACCAATACGACTACCGTATTGGGATTTGCCTTATAAGCCTCTTTGATAAACATCTGCTGATCGACCGGCAGCTCGATCGTATAACGATCCTGACCCTCGCGTTCGATAGATTTGTTGATACCCAACACTGCCACCGTCACATCACATTCGCGGATCGCCTTACCGGCTTCGCCATAGAGATCGAGCAACGCTCTCTTTTCGACATTGGGCACACGCCAATAGAGTTTCGAAGAGGCTTCACCGCCGTCATCGAAATATTCGGCAACCAATTCATATTTCTTCCCTTTTTCAAGAGTTACCGTAACACTGTCGGTCTGTACTCCGCGATTGTGCCACGAATCGATCAGCTTTTCACCGTTCAGATACAAACGACAACCGTCGTCGGTGGCAAAGCCCAGTGTATATTTACCCGACAATGTCGGTACCAAATCGCCGCTCCAACGGATAGAGAGCGGAGAACGGGGCAAGAACGGATCGGGAGCCTGATTAGCCGGTTCGAAATTGATATTCTCGTCGATACGTACTTTGGGAGTTCCTTCCAGATTTTTATTGTCGAAATATTCGGCTTTCAATCCATTCGGGAAATTCGCTTTCGTAATCATTTCATAACCCGAAACAGACGAGGACCACGGTGCATACACCACCTTTACATTTTCCCCTACCCGATTCTTGATGCCTTCCAATACCGACACCGGGGCATTGACCGGCGTACCGCTGTAATCGCCGAATTCGCAATTGCCGGCATTGATTCCGACCACGGCAATGGATTTCACCTTGTCGGGATTCAATGGCAGGAAGTTCTTTTCGTTTTTGAGCAGTACCAGACTTTGACGAGCGGCTTCCAATGCCAGCTGATGATGTTTTTCACAACCTACCACATCGGGCGAAATCCGATTATACGGATTCTTTTCCGGATCGTCGAACAAGCCCAGACGCATTCTGGCACGCAGTATCCGATAAGCTGCCGTATCTATGTCGGCTTCCGTCACCATGTGCTGTTTGTATGCGTTCATCAAAGGCTCGATATATACGTTGTCACCGCATTCCAAATCGAGTCCCGCCTTGATGGACAAGGTTGCCGCCGTTTCGGGCAACTTCACATATTTATGATGTGTAACAAGGAATCCCGGACCGCCGCAGTCGGAAACTACGTAGCCGTTGAATCCCCATTCGTTACGAAGCACCTGTGTCAGAAGCCACGGATTCAACGTACAGGGCACATTGTTGATCGCATTGTATGCCGACATGATCGACGCGGCTTTTCCCTCCTTGATACAAGCCTCGAATGCAGGAAGATAGTACTCTCTGAGGTCGCGTTCCGAAATAATCGGATTACATTTAAACCGGTTGTGCTCTTCGTTATTGGCGGCAAAGTGTTTCGGAGTGGAGACGATTTTCAGATAACGTGGATCGTTGCCCTGTAATCCTTTCACGAAAGCCACACCTAAACGTCCGGACAAGAACGGGTCTTCACCGTATGTTTCGGGCGTACGCCCCCAACGGGGATCGCGGGCCATGTTTACTGTCGGCGACCAGAATGTAAGCAGGTCGCTGAACAGTCCTTTTTGATCTTTACCCCGGTTCAATTCATTCCAACGTCCACGGGCTTCGTCCGAAATGGCGGTTGATATTTCGTTCAACAATTCGGGATTCCACATACTCGCCAAACCGATCGCCTGCGGGAAAACCGTAAAGTTTCCCGGACGGACTACCCCATGCAACGCTTCATTGCCGTGATAATATTTGTCGATGTTCAAACGGGGAATGCCCGGCGAAGTAGCCCGGAGCAACGAGATCTTTTCCTCCACTGTCAATCGGGACAGCAGATCCATAATCCGCTCATGTTCGGGCGCGTTCATGTCTTTATACAACTCCTGCGTTTGAGCGACCGATACGGATACCGATGTCGTCAGACAGAGCGAAATAAATGCGTACTTTATCGTTTTACTGATGTTCATAAAAGTTCTTTTCAATATGGCTGATAGTCGTTTGTCATTAAATCTCTACGGGGCAACGATCTCCATTACCGGCGAATAATTATACCGTTTCAGAGATGTATTGTAACTGCAACTCGATAATGCAGCCACACGGATATAATATGTTTTACCGCTTTCCAGATTTTTCACCTTGTCTTCATATACATTCGATTCGATCGACGCATCGGAAGAACGGCTCAACACTTTGGTTGTAGAGTTCTCGGCTACATAGCAACTGTTGTAGCACGAAACAACCGGATAGATGTTGCAAAGCAGACGCGATTCGGAAATGGTTTTGGTTCCAATCGTCATTCCTTCGGGAGTCGTCGAACGACGGATCGTATATTTCACACTGACCTCTGCCGATCCCGGCTCTCCATAAATAATATCCTGTACATCTATTTTCAGGAACGGAGTTACCTTGAAATCGTGCTTGGTGACACCTTTCAGGCGCACCCGCTCTTTTTCTACCGGGAAGAACGGACCTTCTTTCGGGGTTACATCGTACAATCCGCTGAACAACGCAACGTTACGGAATGTACCGTCGGCTTTTGCCCAGAATTGAAGCGGTATAGGATTCTCATAAGCCAAATCGAGCAATTCGATACGGCAGCCGTCGGGCTGTTCCGTGTAGACCGGTGTTCCGGTTTCCGAATCGAGCAACGTACCATAGATACCGGCATCCGGCGCATCGTAATTATCGATTTCGCAAGAAGTCGCCAACATCAATAATGGAAGTACGGCATATATCAAATTAAATTTTTTCATAATGTATTTTCGTTTTATGACCTTTCGTCAGTCTGTTGTTTTACACCTTTAAAATTCTATTAATATCCGGGGTTTTGTTCTATACCGGGGTTACGGCTGCGTTGATCGTCGTTGATCCGGATATAATACAAATAGGGCTTGAAATCGTGTACATTACCGACTTCCAATTTCTTGAAAATCCAAGTCTGATTATTCGCTACGTAATACGGATACAGACCTTTCATTTTTTTGTTAGTCATCAGTCTTTCCGCATCGCGCCAACGTTTGATATCCCAGAAACGGTGATTTTCATACATCAATTCTATCCGGCGTTCGTTGCGTACCAGATTGACGGTAAGCGCATCGGCTGCATCTACACCGGCACGGTCGCGCACATCGTTCAAATAAGTCAATCCGTTCGCTTCGTATTCCGATACCCCCATCGTAGCCAGTTCGGCTGCGGCTTCGGCATAGTTCAGCAAGATCTCCGCATAGCGGAATTCAAACCAGTCCTGTTCGCCGCTCGTGTGTTTCGGGTCTTGCGTGGCATTGCCTTCATACAAAAATTTCTTGATATACAATCCAGTGACGGTCGATTCGGATGTACCGCCTACCCCTTGTTTCCCGATAACATATAAAGATGTGTCTTGCTTGGTCACCGGATCGCGGTAAGAGATCTGGTCGGTAAACGATCCTCCCTCTTTCAACACGGACACTTTTTGACCGTTCAGTTCGACAATACCTCTCTTCACATCGATAATGCCGCTTACATCGCCTTTGGCACTCGTCCATTCCGCACCCGGAATCAATATAGTGGCATACAGCCGGGAATCACGACCTTTGAACAGATCGGTACGGTTCTTCACTTCGAGGATCTGATTGTTCTCATCTACGATCCAACCTTCCGAATTGGTGCGAAATTCACCGGAAGTTCCGTCTGTCATAGGGAATGCTTCTACCAAATCCAATGTCGGGGAGAGACGCGAGCCGTATCCTTCGGGATAACGATAACCCCACGGTTGGTTCCACAAATCCCAGTTATGAGCTTTGTCGGGATATTCGTATTTCTTCACGAAAATAACTTCGGGACAATCGCCTTTGATCCAAAACATCTCCTGGTAGTTCCGAACTTTGTCGGCATTTCCGCGATAGAGCGAATATCCGCCTTTACGTACTTCATCTACGGCTTTAATGACCTCCTTGTAATATTTTTCGGCTTTTGCCGGATTATCGAACCCGACCAGACCGTTTTTGTCATAAGCACCATATTTGGCGATCGACGCTGCAAACAACATGGCACGGCTTTTCAAGGCTGCCGCCGCATATTTGTTGATACGGTATTTCTCAGCCGAAGTTCTCACCGCCGGCAACATTTCGATGGCATTATCTAGATCTTCGAGTATAAAATTGTACGTATCTTCTTCGGTGCTACGATTTACCAACAGAACAGAAGGATCGGAAGGATCATATTGCTGAGGTACTTTGATAATAGGCACACCGCCGTAACGTTTTGCCATTCCGAAATAGTACCAGGCACGGATTGCATAGGCTTCTCCCAACAATTCCGTTTTCTTCTCCGGTGTAAACAGTTTCGTATTTTCCAGCTCCTGAATCAATTGGTTTACGTTACGCACATTGTCGTATGCCCACCACTGGTTCCATGCGCCGTTTCCGGTCGGACCGAATATTTCATGAGGCCACTCGCAGTGCATCGCTTCATCGCAACTCAATGCCGGAACGAAACATCCGCCGACCCAGTTGTTGAATCCCGATTCACTTCCGTAATTAAAATCTTCGATCGGAAGCCGGTTGTACAGTGTCACCATATATGCCTCGATACCGGCTTCACTTCCAAAAATATCTTTATCGGTAATTTTATTGATCGGAGGCAAATCCAAAAAGTCGTTGCAAGCCACCGTGCCGAGACTTAACGATATTGCCAAACCATATATTAATTTTTTCATGATACCTGTTTTTAGAATGTTACATTAACACCAAAGTTGAAATTTCGCATAATCGGATATTGTTCCAGACTTCCTCCCGGATTTTCCGGGTCGATGTAATCCAGATTCTTCGAATGGATCGTGAACAGATTGTAACCATTGGCATATACCCGAAGCGACTGTATTCCGACGTGAGTCGTCCATTTTCGCGGTAACGTATAACCGATCTCCAAATTTTTGAGACGCAAATAAGTGCAATCGTTGTAGAAGAAAGTCGATTCCGTTCCGTAGTTTTGCGGGTCTTGCAAGCGGGTCGAAGGATAACGTCCTGCAATCCATGGGCTTTCGCTGTCGAACGGATCTTCTTTGTGCCAACGGTCCATAAATATATCCCATGCACCGCCGAACTGCAACGGACGGGCTTGCATACGGGCGTTGAACATGGCTGCTCCCTGGAAAGTCATACTGAAATCCAACCCTCTCCAATCGCCGCCGAATGTAAGCGCGAAGTTCATGACCGGGCTATTTCCCCGACGGATCGGTTGCATATCCCATTCGTCGATAATACCGTCCTCGTTATAGTCCACATATTTCAAGTCGCCGGGCAGGTACGAATACTTAGTGTAAAGACCTTCCAAAACCGGACTGTTGTAAACATCGTTCATGCTGGTGAACTGACCGTTGCTCTCGTACATCCACAAGATATTGCTGTTACGGTTGTTGTTATTGTGACGCCAGTTGTCGTATGAGTTTCCCGAAGGCGAACGTTCCACATATTTGTTGCGAGCCAGCGTGTAAGTAAGGTTTCCGGTGATATTGTAGTTGAAATCGGCTGCTCTGCCACGATGTCCCAATACCAATTCAAAACCGGTCTGCATATCCGAGTTGATATTTTCTTTGGCAAACGTAGCACCGAATGTACCGGGCACGGATACGATACGGTTGGCGAGCAAGCCGTCCCGGTCGCGACGGAACCAGTCTGCCTCCAAAGAGAGAGCCCCGTTCCACAAACTCAGGTCGATACCGACGTTCGAAGTCGTAGAAGTAAACCACGTCGCATTGTAGTTCGGAATCTGCGGCATGTTCACACCGGGAATAAGACCCTGGTCGCCCAATACATATTTATCGCCACCCGGATAGTCGAATGCCATCATCCACAAATAAGCCTCGGTATTGTCATCACCCATCATACCGATAGATCCGCGGATCTTCAAGTTGTCGATAAAATCAACGTTGTCTTTTACAAACGATTCTTCCGAAATACGCCAACCGGCAGAAAGAGACGGGAAGAATCCCCATTTCTTATTCCGGAACTTGGATGAGCCATCCAAACGGAAACTTGCCTGTACCAAGTATCTGGACAGATAGTCATAATCTACACGTCCTACCAGACCGACATTGGAGTTCCGGTCCGCCGATCCGTTGATGCTACGGGCATCGTCTACCAAACCGGCGTAAATCTGATCGACGGCATCCATCAAAGTATTACGGCTACCGCTCAATTCCGAAGTTTCCCATTTACGGGTTTCGAACAACAGCAACGCTTTCAGATTGTGCTGGTTCTTGATCGAAGTCTCATAGTTCAACGAAAGCTGGGTGGTCGGCGTTGCCGTTTCGCTACGCCATTCCGTTACGCTCGACAAAGAAGAGGTTGTCACGATATTGTACGCCTGCGATGCCGGATCGTATTTATAAGTGCTGAATTGCTTTTTCAACATCTTGTCGGTATGATAACGGGGATCGTATGCAACAAGAGCTTTGGCATACAAACCTTTCACCCTCGGAATATCCCAACGGATCGATGCAGAAACCTGCACTTGGAAATTTTTAGTACGGCGGTATCCGGCGTATTTCTGAGAACTTTTGATCAAGGCATTCTTGTCGTCGTTATACTGATAGCCGATATAATCGGGATTCCCGTTCGCATATACTTCGTAAATAGGAACTTGCGACCCGACGGCATTCAATATCTCACTCGGATAATATGCCGGAGCATCTTTGTAATCGTAGAATCCGCCGATCTGAAATTCCGTAGTCAGATAATCGGACAATTTGGCGGTGATATTCGACCGCAGGTTGTAACGCTCGTAGCTCAACGAGTTTGCTTTCCACATACCCTCTTCCGAATAATAGCCGATACTGTTGAAGTATTGCACCCGATCCGTACCGCCCGAAGCCGTCAAGTTGATTTGCCATTGCGGAACCGTAGGACGCACTACCTGATCAAACCAGTTTATATTGGCATAGGGCGACCCGGATTGAACCAGACTCGGATCATAAGTAGGCGTCGTTTCGCCACGGTTTGCCATAGCTTCGTTGTACAACTCCATGTAGCCGTATGCGTCGGTCGATTTCGGGAATTTCGTAATGTTCTGTATTCCGTACGAAGCATTCAATGTGATTTCAGGTTTTCCTTTGGCACCTTTGCGGGTTGTCACCAAGATAACGCCATTTGCCGCACGTACACCATACACAGCAGCCGAAGCATCTTTCAAGACCGATACCGATTCGATTTCGTTCGGGTCGATACGGTCGAAGTTATCGCGGGGAATACCGTCTACGATCACCAGCGGTGCACCCAACCCACGGATATTGAAGCTGTTGTCGTACGATCCCGGTTCGCTCGTATTTTGTTTTACGTTAAGTCCGGGGATCTTTCCTTGCAGCGAACTGGTAAGGTTGGCGGTCGTTACCGCTTTTATTTCGTCGCGGTTGAGCGAAGCAACCGAACCGGTCACTTCCAGTTTCTTTTGTGTTCCGTAACCGACAACAACGACTTCTTCCAACGCCTTGACATCCTCTTTCATCGTGATCATCAGGTTATTTTTCCCCTTTACAGGAATTTCGACATTTTCGTATCCGATGAGAGAGAAAAGCAATACGGCTTTCTCCGGATCGGCTTTCAGATGAAATACTCCATCGAGGTCCGTTACCGTACCGGTTTGCGCACCTTTCACTACTACACTCACACCGATAAGCGGTTCGCCCGACTCATCTCTTACAATACCGTTCAGATCGGAAACCTGAGCATACAGGCTTACCGGTAATCCGAGCAGTAGAAACAATAGTAGTCTTTTTACATGTTTCATTGTATTACTGATTTAATGTTTGATTATTTATTTGGTTTGTTACTCATGGTAAATTCAAGAATTCCTCCTTGCATAATATCCTGCTGCGTGATGTACGTTTTATCGTAGGGTTTTCCGTTCAATTCGACCGATTGCACATAACAATTTTCCGGTTTGTTATTGTGTGCGACGATTTCGAAAGAGAGACCTTTCGGCAATTCGATCACCGCACGATCGAATAACGGTGCCCCCAAAACATATTCTCCGCCAGCCGGTTCAACCGGATAGAATCCCAAAGCGGAGAGAACATACCACGACGACATTTGTCCGCAATCTTCGTTACCTTGCAATCCGTCCGGTTGGTCGTGATACATGTTCCGGAGTATATACCGCACTTTTTCTTGTGTCTTTTCGGGTTTTCCGGCTTTGGTATACAGATAAACGATATGATGTCCCGGTTCATTACCGTGGGCATATTGTCCGATCAAGCCGGAAATATCGCTCGACGCTTTTTCCCCCATCGATTCGTTCAGTACAAAGAGGGAATCGAGTTTCTGGGTAAATGCCTCTCTGCCGCCCATCAAGTCGATCAACCCCTCTACATCGTGAGGAACCAGCCATACATATTGCCAGGCATTACCTTCGCAATAGTCGTCGGAGCGATGTTCGGAACGGAACGGGTTAAAATCCTTGCGCCAGTTTCCATCGGAATTCTTTCCCCGGAAGAATCGGCTCGAAGCATCCCAATAGTGGCGATAATAACCCGCACGTTCCATAAACAACCTATAATCATCTTCTTTACCCAATTTTTTGGCGACTTGTGCTACCGACCAGTCGGCAAGCGCATATTCCAAACCTTTGGCTACGCTTTCACCCTCTTTATCGGCTGGTATATATTCGTTTTCACGTACATATTTCAATCCTTTGTAATCGCTCAACATCGATTGTTTCATGGCATTGTAAGCCTGTTCGTAATTGAAGCTGTTGAACCCTTTCAGTATCGCGTCGGCAATCACCGGTACCGATTGTATTCCGATCATCTCGTAAGTATCGGATCCGTACAAATGCCACACCGGCAAGCAACCTTTCTGGTCGTATATCGCCAGCATGGACTTCACGAAATCGGAAACCCGCTCGGGTTGCAGAATCGTGTACATCGGATGTGCCGCCCGATAGGTATCCCACAAAGAGAATACGGTATAGTTGGTGAACGGTGCATTCTCGTACACCTGCCCGTCGGCACCCCGATAATCGTTGTTCCGGTCGTTGAAAAGAATCGGTTGCAGGAAAGCATGATACAATCCGGTATAGAATATCCGTTGCGCTACCGAATCATTGCTTTCCACCCGAACTTTCGACAACTCTTTTTCCCAACGATCCGTTGTTTCGGCAACCACATCCTCAAAATTCCAACCCGGGAGTTCCGCTGCGATATTCTCCGTCGCATTTTGTATGCTTACCGGCGAAACGCCGACTTTTATCAATACTTCCCGCACATTATCGGCAAAGCGGACATTGGCTTTGACGCCTTGCGCTTTCAACGATTGTCCGGCAACCTCGTCCGAACCGTTCAACAATACGGCTGAAACCGGTTGTGAGAATTTTGCCGTAAAATAGATTTGCTGCGTACCCTTAGACCAGCCGGTCGAATAACGATACCCGCTAACGGTATATTCGTCCGTCTGTTCGATATAGCTTTCCAACGTACGGTCATCGCCATATCCGCTTTTCAAATCTATCATCATCTGTTTCCCGATCGTTTCGGATGGGAATGTATAACGGTGAAATCCTACCCGTTCGGTAGCCGTAAGTTCAACCAATGTATTGTAGTCGTCCAACATCACCGAATAGTACCCTACTCGCGCGGTTTCCCGTTCGTGCGAATAGTGAGAGCCATGTCCCGAAGTCGGGTTTTCCTGCGTGCCCGGTTCTTTTTTCAACGATCCGGTATAAGGCATAAAGAGCAAGTCGCCCGAATCGCAGCATCCCGTGCCGTTCAAATGTAAATGAGAGAACCCGATGAGTACCGAATCGGAATAGTGGTATCCCGACGACCAGTCCCATCCTTTATTGATGTTGGTAGGTCCTAATTGAAGAGCCCCGAATGGAGCTGCTACACCCAGAAAAGTGTGACCGTGTCCACCAGTCCCGATGTAGGGATCGACCCAATCGGTGAGACTGGGCTCAGTGTTTCCACTGCAACCATACGTTCCTGTCAAAAGCAGAGACAGAGCGATTGCCAAAACATGTCCGGTTATTAGCTTCTTATTTTTCATTGCTTAACGAATAAGGAAAATCTTTGGGGTTTGTACCTCGTGATTTGTTCGGTTGGGAACTCATTTTATATTCGATCGTCGCACCCTGCATCAGGTCGGAATATGAAAACCAGTTCCGTGTATATTTTTTACCGTTTAAACGTACGGCATCGATATAGCGATTATCTGAATCGACTCCGGCAGCCCGAAGTACAACCTTATTTCCGTTCTCCAAAGTCAAGGTTACTTTTCCGAACAGCGGCGTGCCGATAACATATTGATCGGAAGCCGGACACACCGGATAGAACCCCAAAGCAGAGAATACATACCATGCCGAAGTCTGTCCGTTGTCTTCGTCGCCACAATATCCGTCGGGGGCAGCCGTGTACATTCTATCCATCACCTCGCGCACCCAATATTGGGTTTTCCACGGTTCTCCGGCATAGTTATACAGGTACAGCATGTGCTGAATGGGCTGATTGCCATGCGCATAGTTACCCATGTTCATGATTTGCATTTCCTTTATCTCATGGATGCAGTAACCGTAATAGCTATCGTCATATACGGGAGGTACGACAAAAACGGAATCGAGCATGGTGATGAATCGTTCGCGCCCGCCCATCAAATCGATAAGTCCCTGCACATCATGGAACACGCTCCATGTATAATGCCAACTGTTACCTTCGGTAAAAGCATCACCCCATTTATAGGGATTAAAAGGCGATTGGAATGTTCCGTCTTCATTGCGGCCGCGCATCAGCAAATGTTCTTTATCGAATACATTCTTATAGTTCAGACTGCGACTACGGAACAGGTCGATCTCCTGCCGGGGACGCCCCATACGCTCCGCCATTTTTGAAATACACCAGTCGTCGTAGGCATATTCCAATGTCCGGGCTACATTTTCGGGAATATTCACATCGTAAGGAATGTAACCGATGCGATTGTAATATTCCGCACCCCATCGTCCGGTAGAGGGAACATCCGGATGTACTTTGTCGGTTGCATTCAACAGGGCTTCATACAATACGTCGCTATGCTCCGTACCGATTCCTTTCAGAAAAGCATCCGCAACCACCGAAGCCGAGTTGTTACCGACCATGCAGAACCGATGTCCGGGACTTGCCCATTCGGGCAGGAATCCGCTCTCCTTATAGGTATTCGCCAATCCGGCTTGTATTTCCTCATTGACCGACGGATAGAGCAGATTCAGGAAGGGGAACAAAGCCCGGAATGTATCCCAGAATCCGGTATCGGTATACAAGTATCCTTTTTTCACACCGCCTTTGTACGGACTATAATGTACGGCTTCGCCCGATGCATCGATCTCATACAGTTTGCGCGGGAACAATAACGAGCGATAGAGGCAAGAATAGAATGTGCGGTATTGATCTACTGTTCCGCCTTCGATCTGAATGCGTCCCAATACATCGTTCCACCGATCTTTTGCCGATTGTTTTACCTGCTCGAACGTTTTCCCTTTCACCTCTTTCAAATTCAGCATTGCCTGCTCAGTAGTGATAAAAGAAGAACTTACCCGTGCCTGTACGATCTGTTTCCTCCCGGTTTTGAATCCGATAATCGCACCGGTGTGGTTGCCTTGCAGTTCCTGCTTACCGGTTTGTACCTTCGAACTCTCCCAAACCTCTGCCGAAGCAAAAGGCGTATCGAACTCGACTACAAAATAATTTTTGAAATCGGATGCCACTCCGCCCGAATTTTTAGTAGTATATCCCGTTACAATTCCTTTTTCAGCATCGATTCTGATATAAGATCCATTGTCGAAAGCATCGATCACGACATACGCCGAATCGGTTTCCGGAAACGTGAAACGGAAAACCGCCGAACGTTCCGTCGGGGTCAATTCCGCCAGAATATCATGATCGGCAAGATATACATTATAATAATAAGGGGTTGCGACTTCCGCTTTGTGAGAATACCAACTGGCGCGTTCCTGTTGCCCTATCTTATGTCCGGTCACCGGCATAACGGAGAATTGTCCGTAGTCGCCGATCCAAGGGCTCGGTTGATGGGTTTGCTTGAATCCGATAATTTTATCGTCGGTATAAACATAACTCCATGTATTCCCCATCTCTCCGGTCTGCGGCACCCAGAAGTTCATACCCCACGGCATGGCAATCGCCGGATATGTATTTCCCGTAGAAAGCGACCTCTTGGAAAGAGTACCGACCAACGGATTTACATAATCGACCGGTGTCGTCGCACCCCACAGCGGAAGTCCGCACACGAACAGTAATAATATTATATTGATTTTATTTTTCATGATCTTCCTCTTTTCAGGTTTTCTTTTCTGGCGTAATGAATTCGAAAGCAAAAATAGAAACCGAT
Organism: uncultured Porphyromonadaceae bacterium; assembly: GCA_900538555.1. Taxonomy (GTDB): domain Bacteria; phylum Bacteroidota; class Bacteroidia; order Bacteroidales; family Barnesiellaceae; genus UMGS27. The sequence goes on along the minus strand of UPYI01000006.1, from coordinate 51,010 downwards.
CGTAAAAAGGAGCATTAATTTATCATTAATATTGTCGTCCCGAAAGTATAAATTTGTGCCATCGACGCACTTTTAACATCAAGACCCGCAATTAATCATTAAAATTCTCCTCTCATATCGGATCGCTTATTCCACATCGAAACCCGTCCGCTTTTTCTTCATACTCATATATCTTTTCTCACCTCGGCATAGCCCGAACAAGTTCGGCTCTGCTCTCGGTTTAATTTATTTTTTAGAATTACGCTCGAAATACCGGGCTGCCGAAACTGCCAGATCTTTGGGCAACATATACTCATACACTCCGGGGCGTTCGGCTTCAAGACGGTCTATCTCTCGTTTCAGCTTTGCTATGCCTCCGCCACGTCCATATTCCGCAGCGATCGGATATAGATTGACAAAAACGGGTGCCGTTTCGTCGGGAGTCAGCCGGATCAAGGCATTGTACATCTCTCCCTCCCGGCAAATATGCTCCCCTTGGTTCATGATAATTACTCCGTCTTTATAAGCTATACCGACCTTGTCATCGCCATCGAATATACCTTGTAATCCGGCTGTCTCGATAAAGCGGTCGAAACATTCCGTCCCATAAGTGGCATGCCAGAAGCAGGCGGTATGAAATCCTGCCGCATTCAGCCAACGGCGATTATTTTCGAGCCAAGTTTCATACCCTTCCGGCTGGTAATCCCGTCCGTATATGAACTGGTATCCAGACGGTCCTGCCACCAACTCGTCGTTGTCGCTTTTGTGTTTGTAGAACCATTCCAGCAAGAACGGATTGATTTCCTGCAATCCGGCAGCCATTGTCGTGCCAACCGGTACCTCTCCCCGCAACGTATCGTTCGCCCACATCTCGTACAAAGCGTTCTGATCGAATTGCAGATTGTCTCCGTCGCTGAATATAATACTTACGTAAATCTTACCGGGCTGAACATCTTTTGCCTTGCCTTCGGGCTGATAAAACGAACGGTTGGGATATGCACACCAAAAACTACCGTTCGCATAATAATCACTGACTACATAACCGATACCGTAGTTATTCACGGTCGATAACAAATCGTCTCCGCTCTTGGCATACCCCATGACGATAGACCCCGGTTTATATGCGCCGGCGCGACATATTTCGCGAATTATCTGCTGCTCTCTCTCATCCCGGTCGTCAAGCCAAAAAGCAAATCCTTTGGATGCGGTCGTATAATCGTACAACGTCCACGGAGCACCATGCCAGTCGTTCCGCAGCCCGACCGAAAACAATACATTTCTATGGCATCCCGGCATCAATTCCGTTATCGCCCAGTCGTAAGCGGCTTTTTTACTTTGCCAACGGCCGGTCAGGTCTATTACTTTCCCTTGCCAATCCGTACGGGCTATCACAAGTTCGGCAATTTCCCGAGTCAGAGGCATTCCGCGATAACGCGCCGAAAGCATCAATGCCATGTTCCAAGTCCAATCTTCTTCGGGTGTCCATATATATATGTGCGAAAAACGATCGGAATAGTTATCTATCAACGAAAACAAACCGGAAGCACCGACACCGGCACTATGCGGCAATACCGTGTACGGACGTCCGGTATCGTCGAGTTGATCGACATGGTGGTTGCCCAAGAAAAGATACACCTCTGCCGAATCCTGATTTACGACACCTTGCAGTGCCGTAGAGATCATTTTACAAAGGGCGGAATCTTGCCGGCAATCTCCTACGAATATTTCGGACGACATCCGGGTCTTAAAAAATTGTCCCGATTCGGGCGGAACTTTTCCCTGATACGAATTGGATGTACAGGCGAAAAGCGCAAAAGCGCAACCTGCCCAAGCACAAACTTTGTTCAATCGTTTCATTGTTTTACTTTTCTTTACGTGCAGTTTTTGGAGGCAAAAGTACGGTCGGACCCCGATGTACACCATTAATTATTTATTAATATCCGTCCGATAATTCTCCTGTCCGTAAAATAAAAAAAATAACTCCGGACATATTTTATTAATTTGAATAAAGAAAAATACAAATCTTTTTTTTGCTTTGGAGATTTCAATCTAATATATAACTTTGTTCATCGCTTATACACATTATACTTATTCGATACTTATGAAAAAAGGATTCTTATTCTGTTGTTTGGTCTATTTTTCCTTCGCTTATATACTGGCAGCCGATATATCCTCGGGATTAAAATTTTCTTCTCATCAAGTCATCAAAGAAAAACGTACCTCTTTGCTGCTGAACGATGGTAAGGACTTCGATCTGCCGAACGGTTTTTCCTTGAACTTCGATCTGCAATTCCGTACCGAGCTGCATAACTACGGATATATATTCCGCATCATTGCGAACGACACGGTCTGTTTCGACTTGGTTTCCAACTATACCGACGGTCGAAAATCATTAAGTTTTATCGAGGGCAACCATCTGTTTGTCCCGTTCAGTACGAAGGTACTGGAAGCCTACGACAAAAATGAATGGGCTCATATTTTCTTCTCCCTCGATCAGAAGAAAAATGAAATTGTAATCGCATTCAATGACGAATCGATTCAACTCCCCTGTCCGTATAAAGACCTGTCGAAATACCGGTTCCAATTCGGCTATTGCAATCATCCGAAATTCGGAGCGTATGATGTACCGCCGATGTCGATAAAGAATATTCGCATCGACAACAGTTCCGGCACCCCCGTTGCCTATTGGGCTTTACGGGAACATCAGAAAGCGGAGGTGTATGATTCGATCTCTTCACGGCCGGCATTGGTATTCAACCCGATTTGGGAGATCGAAAAACATACGAAATGGATGAAACGCAAAAGTCTCATCTGCGGACATTATACACAGACCGCATACAACGAAAAAGAGAATCTGATCTACTTTGCCGATCAAAACCATGTATATGTCTATTCTCCCGCCGACGATCGTACCGATACGATTGTGCCGCTCGGAGGCAATCCTTTTTATGTAAGTTCCAACCAGCTGATCTATTATCCGCCCACCGGAGAACTCTGGTCGTATGATTTCGACCAACCGGTAGTGTCCAAATTCAATTTCAAGACACAGCGTTGGAGCCGGCAGGACAAAATATTACGCAATCCGGTACATTCCCATCACAATGCGTTCATTTCCACCGCAGATTCCAACCTGTACACTTTCGGCGGATATGGCGAATACCGCTATCGTAACGAACTGCTCAAACACCATCGCGATATGTCGCAATGGGAACGTCTGAAAATACACGATTCCATTCCTGCCCGCTATCTGGCGTCATTAGGAGTTCTGTCGGGCGATTCCATTCTGATATTCGGAGGGTACGGTCACGCCAGCGGATTGCAGGATTTCGGACCTTACAATTATTACGATCTGTATGCTGTGAATACAGCGACAGGAAATACCCGCAAACTATGGACACTCGACAAACCCGATGAACCGTTCGTGGGGTGCAATTCCATGATTCTCGACAAAGAACGGCAATCGTTCTATACGTTGTGTTTCCCGAACAACCAAACGAACAGCCGCATCACATTGCGTTCGTTCGATCTGGCTGACGGGAGTTCCGACACATTGGCTGATACCATCCCGTTCCAGTTTGAAGACATAAACGCCTTCTGTTCGCTGTATCTCGACTCGGAAAAGAAAGAACTGTATGCGGTCACCCTCTTCCATGAGAAAGAGAGTTCCCGAATCGAAATTTATTCGTTGCATTACCCGCCGTTATCGCAACAGAGCATTATCCAACCGCTGCAACACCGATCGGGCAACTTGCTGTGGCTATATTTTTTGATCGGGCTTCTGGTGCTGTCGATCGTTGGATTTATCGTGATCCGCCGGAAGAAACGAAATACGGCTCTGCATGCGACCACAACCGGACAAAATCCCGCGATATTGAATATTGCAGACGAGCATCACCCAAAAGCCTTGCCTCACCGGTCGGCTATTCTTTTCCTTGGAGGCTTCCAAGTGTGGGACAAGAACGGAAATGATATTACCAAGTCGTTTACGCCGACATTGAAACATTTGCTGATACTGATTATTTTATATACCCAGAAAAACGGTAAAGGAGTTTCCAGCAATACACTTTGCGAAACCCTCTGGTTCGATAAAAGCAAAGAAAGCGCACAGAACAACCGCCGGGTATCGATCCGGAAGTTGAAAGTATTGTTAGAAGAGATAGGCGGTATCGAGCTGATCAATACAAATACCTATTGGGCGACACAATGCGACAGCAGCTTTTTCTGTGACTACTATACGGTATTCGAATCGCTCAGACAATTGCGCAACCAGACACAGATCGCCGTGAACGAATTGTATGATTTGCTTGATCTGCTGGCTGTCGGACAACCGCTTCCTTATGTACATCAAGAGTGGATCGACTCGTTCAAATCGGATTATGCCAACTATGTGCAGGACGCTCTTTGGAATATCGCACGCTCCGGAAGCATCTCCGATTTCAATCTGCTGACACGAATAGCCGACATCATATTCATGTTCGACCCGACCGACGAAAACGCCATTCAGATGAAATGTAGCGTATTGGTGAAAAACGGGAAAATCGGAATCGCCAAGAATACGTACGATGCTTTCTGCACGGAATACGAGCGGTTGTTAGGCATCCCCTACTCAAAATCGTTCAACGATATTTGCCAATAAAAATACAAAAATGATAAACGGGGATGCCGACAGCGACATCCCCGTTTATCATTTCTCCCACCGGAGGTTATTCTATCATTGATGTTGTTCGCGTAACAGATCGTTTACCGTTTTTACCGGATTGAACGTTTCGATAGGAACTTCGACAAACAACGTGTTCCAATCGCTCATTGCCCCGTTCCACAGTCCGGGTAATTCCAACGCTTTCAACTCCTTGCCGTTTTTCGATTTCGACGAAATAAATCCGGTATTCTTATCGACATAACGCGGCAGATCGTATTTCTCCCCTTTCCCATTCTTGACTGCGCAAACCAAATCCACAGGATTGAAGTGCGTACCTTTCTCAAACTGAGCTTTGGCCTCGGGATTATTTACATCTATCTGCGAACTTTCCAGAATCTGCAACGAGATCGTACCATCGGAATTGTAGGCAAGGAACGGACCGCCGCCCGGTTCCCCTACATTCTTCACCATACCGCATACCCGCAACGGGCGGCTGAATTTCTTCAACAGGTAAAGAGCAAGTTCCGCATCTTCAAGATGCTTGATTTCCGGATTGCGGATAAACAGTTTCTTGTGCAGGAATTCGATCATGGCACGCAGATCCTCGATCGAATATTTACCCGAGAGCAACAAGTTGCGATATTCCTCGATCTGTTTCTGTAAAGATACCAAGACACCTCCGATGATTTTCTTATAACGGACCGTGGTCTCTTTCAACCGGTCGGGAACGACATTGTCGATATTCTTGACAAAAATAACATCGGCATCGATATCGTTCAGATTTTCGATCAAAGCGCCATGTCCGCCCGGACGGAACAACAGTTTCCCGTTGTTATCGCGGAAGGGTTCGTTATTCAGATCGGCGGCAATAGTATCGGTCGAAGGTTTTTGCTCCGAGAAACTGATATGATAAGAAACTCCGTATTGCTTTTCGTATTCGGCTTTCTTGTCAGCCACCAATTTCTTGAAATAATCGAGATGCTCGTGCGAAACGGTAAAATGCACATTTACCTCTTTATTCTCATTCCCGGCATACATGGCACCTTCTGCCAAATGTTCTTCCATTGCCGTACGGTTCGTATCGGCATAGTGATGGAATTTCAGCATGCCTTTGGGCAGCGCACCGTAATTCAAGCCCGATGCATCCAGCAGGTTTTTAACTACCGCCTTATACTTCCCGGCCGCCATCAATGCAGGGATATCCATTCCTTCGTTTTTCTGACAAACGGAGTTCAGGTCGTCGTAAAAGGCGAAATTCGTGATTTTGTCGAAAAATTTCTTTTCAAAATCGTTCGTCGGGACCTCATAGGGTGCATCCACAAATTCAAACAGGTTTTTGAACATACGACTTGCAGCGCCGGATGCCGGAACGAATTTCACAATCTTGTGATTTTCTTTGAGATAATTATCCCAAATATCCAGGTACTTGTTCGCTTCCGTCTCGTCCACAGCCAGAATGCCGTTTCCGATGGAGGCAGACGCACTGATTTTCAAAAACGGGAAACCGTTCTTGAAATCATTCAATTGTTCTTCGATCCGGGATACTTCGATCCCTTTCTCTGCAAATAGTTTTAGATCTTCAGGTGTAAACATCGTTATTAAAAATTAATATAAAACCGATTCCAAAACTACATAAAAGCTATTAAAAAACATAGGGATTCCCGATAAAAAATATATATTTGTCGAAGATTTCCCAATAACAGATGCTTATGGCGGAGAAAAGATATTTTACGGAAGAGGAGAGAAAAGAGTTTGTTTGCGGATACAAAAATCTGTTATATACGGTATCGGGGGTGCTTTCCGATAGCGAATGTCGCGAAATACGCCGGCTGGTAACCCACGCCGTGGAGACCGGACATTATCAGCGGACCCGTCAAGGGATCAACCCTGCCCTACACGATCTGAATACCGCACTGTTGCTTTGCGATAAAATCGGTACCGAGCGGGGCATGATCCTTGCCATATTGCTGAACAATTTAGTTGCCGACGATTGCGCGACGTTGGAGCAAATCGAACAAAAGTTCGATAACGATTGCACCAAAATCATCAAAGGACTGAACAAGGCGCGTAAATTATCTGCCAAACAAGCTGCCGTAGAAAGTGAAAACTTCAAGAAATTGCTGCTGACGTTTGCCGAAGACATCCGGGTCATTATCATCATGATTGTGGAACGGCTCTGCATCATGCGTGCAATCAATCACCATCCGAACGAAAACTATCGCTACGAAATTGCCTGCGAGGCTTCTTATCTGTTTGCCCCGCTGGCTCACCGTCTGGGACTGTACAATATCAAATCGGAACTGGAAGACCTCTCTTTGAAATATACCAACCGGGAGGTGTACTCGCAGATAGCCCATAAACTGAGCGAAACCAAACGAGACCGCGATAAATACATCGCGGAATTCATCGCTCCGATCGAAGAGAAACTCCATAAGTGCGGACTGAAATTCGAAATCAAAGGACGTACCAAGTCGATCTATTCGATCTGGAATAAAATGAAAAAGCAGAAGATCGACATCGACCGCATTTACGACCTGTTTGCCATTCGTATCATAATCGACACTCCGATCGAAAAAGAGATAGACGATTGCTGGCTTGCCTATTCGCAAATCACGGACGATCCGAACTACAAGCCGATTCCGGAACGTATGAAAGACTGGCTGACCGTCCCGAAAGAAAACGGTTACGAATCGTTGCATATCACGGTGCTCACCGTGGACAACCGGCGCGTGGAGATACAGATCAGGACACGGCGTATGGACGAGATTGCCGAGCGAGGATTGGCTGCCCATTGGAAATATAAAGGTATCAAGAGCGAGAACGATCTGGATTCGTGGATGAACAACGTACGTTCGATTCTGGAAGCTGCCAGCAAAGGCGGACCGTTGGGGTTGATGAAAGACTTCAAAATGGATCTTTACGACAAAGAAGTATTCGTATTTACCCCCAAAGGCGATTTGTACAAGCTGCCGGCTGGTGCAACCGTATTGGATTTCGCTTTCCTGATACATTCACGCATCGGTGCGTCATGTACCGGAGCCAAAGTAAACGGGAAACTGGAAACGATCAAATACGTCTTGAAAAACGGCGACACGATCGAAGTTCTGACCTCTCAGAACCAAACGCCGAAACGCGACTGGCTCAATATCGCAACGACTATCAAGTGCAAAGTAAAGATACGTCAGGCACTGAATGAGATCGAGAACAAAGCGGCAGAATTAGGGAAAGAGATGTTGCAGCGTCGTTTCAAGAACCGCAAAATGGAAATGGACGACGCCGTAATGATGCGTCTGATCCGGAAACTGGGGTTCAAGACCGTAACCGATTTTTATAACGATCTGGCGAACGAACGGCTCGACACCAATCAAGTATTAGACCAATACAACGAGTTGGCACATCCCGAAAACGAGACCGAAGTACGGGCAGCCGAAGAATATACTTTGACGCCCGACAATATCTCGGAAGATGAACTGGTGATCGGCAGCGACCTGAAAGGGATAAACTACCGCCTGTCGAAATGCTGTAACCCGATTTTCGGCGATGATATATTCGGATTCGTTTCTACCGAAGGAACTATCAAAATACATAAAAAGGATTGTCCGAATGCCAAACATATCCGCAGCCGCTATCAATACCGCATCATCAATGCCCGCTGGGCAGGCAAGATGGGGTCAAAATATGTGGCAGTGCTGCATATCGTCGGAAACGACAACATCGGTATCGTCACCAACATATCGTCGATCATATCGAAAGAGAAAGACGTATATATGCGCAGCATCTCGATCGAATCGCGCGACGGGCTGTTTCAAGGACATATATCGGTCGCCATCAGCGATCTGTCGTCATTGAACACACTGATTAAGAAATTAAAAACCGTAAAAGGAGTAAAAGATATACAACGCAGCATGGTCTGAATAGCCGGCTGTTTATCCGAACAAGAAAGAATCCGGAATATCATTCCGGGGAGAAATGAATACATGGAGAAAGTCATTTGCCATATAAACCCGAAATACGCTTACTTAAAGGAGAAGATACAGTCGCTCCCCGATCGCTTCGAAACGGAAGGAGAAACGATTTACGCAGCACGCAATACGCTTAAAGTTATCGAATGCGACGGAATAAGATTTTGTGTCAAATCCTACCGCCCGCCGCATATACTCAACCGTTTCGTATATGCCCACTTCCGGAAGCCGAAAGCCGAACGGGCTTTTATCTATGCTTCGCATTTTCTTTCGGTCGGAGTGAACACGCCCGAACCGGTTGCTTACATCACGTGCCGGAATGGTATAGGCATTACACGCAGTTACTACATTTGCCTGCAACTGGATCAGGCTTATACCTTTCGAAGAGCAATTGCCGCATTTCCGGCAGAACAGGAATCAATACTTCGCGGTATAGCCCGGTTTACGTTCGATTTCCACCGGAAACAGATCTACTTTATAGATCATTCGGGCGGCAATACATTACTGAAAAGAAATGAAAACGGTACATTCGATTTTTATTTAGTCGATCTGAACCGCACGCAACTGACCCACGTATCATATAAAAAAGGATTGCAGAACCTGTCGAAACTCGAATTGGAAGAACCGATGCTACGGATCGTAGCCGATGAATATGCCAAACTCTGGCACGCCGATTCGGCACAGGCACAAGAACGCCTGATAAACCTGACTTGCCGGCACAACCGAAGAACCCGGAGAAAAAGTTTTATCCGGAATACCCGTAAAAAAATCAAACGGATGTTTATTGCATGAGGTGCGCCTCGATTTGTTCTGCCAAACGACGCCAATCGTAATTCTCGATTCGTGCGCGTGCGGCTTTTCCCAAACGTTCACGCAATGCCTGATCAGCGATAAGACGTTGCAATCGTTTGCGGATCGAATATGAATTGCGACGGGTAGACAGTCCCGTTTCTTCATCGAAAATCAAATCTTTTGTTCCGGCAGGAGTGGCTACGACCGGCAAACCGCACGACATAGCTTCCGCTACGGTATTCGCCCATCCGGCATGCCCTTCATCCTCCGCAGCGACGAATACGTCCGCCCGGTTAAAGAGTTCCGAATTCTTATCGAACGGATGATTCTGAATAAAATCGAACGGTACGGATGTCGTAAAATTGTCGATCAGCCGCTGCGCCTTTTCGTTTACTGCCGTATCGAATAACAACAGTTTTACATTGTAGCCTTTTTTATACAGTTTCTCGCAAGCGCGTACCACGTACTTGGTACCTTTCACACGCTCCGCCAAACGCCCGTATGCCATGACACAGAATGGACGACCTTCCACGGCATAATCGGTCTTGACCTGATAATTCGACGTATTTACACCGCCTACCGCCTTAAAAGCCTCTATCCCGAATTTCTTTTTATCGTATAGGTATATGTTCGTAGAGCAGGCAAAAATTTCGATTCCGGGAATTTTCAATGCCTTCCGTACCTTTTCCGTGATACGGACATGATAAAGGATCTTCCGCTTTGCATTAGCTCCTGTCAGCTGATCGAGGAATCTCACCTCTGTCGTAAAAAGCGCATCAAGGCAATCGACAGTCAGGGCATCGAACGTTTTGGTCTCGCCCTTAAAATCGAACCATGTAGGGGCTGCACCATCGACCGTATAAACGGTAAATCGATGACCTCGTTCGATAAATATATTTCCAAGTTCCAAAAAACGCTTTACGCCTCCGTAAAGTTTAGTATGCGGTAAGATGACTCCTAAATTCATATTTCTTATTCTTGCTTTAAACTGTGTCAGTTTTCGATAACCGCTATGTCCCGGCATAATCCATTCAAGTTCTCACTTGATGTCTTCTGCGCCCGGCTTGCAGTTTATCTTAATCCCATAAATTTTTTGAATGGGTATCTTTTCTGAACGCCCACACGATTCGTTTCAAACGGCTACGAAGCAGATCCCAATTCAATGCTTTCCGATCGACGATATCGCGGCGGGCAAGATCGAACGGCTCGCCCCGTTTCAATATATTACGCATGAATGAAGCCGATGTAATGCCCCATTTGAACAGGAACTGCAAACTGCCGTTGTTTTTCTTCACCCGTCCGGTCGATCGGGCTTCGAAATGATATACCCTACTATCGGACAAACCTTTGAACAACCGTACGCCTGCCATCCACAATTTGGCTGAAAAATCGGGATCGCTATACATGCCCGGAGAAAGCTCGATGCTATATCCTCCCACCAGATCCCACATATCCTTATGTACGACATTGGGCGGCCACGTCGCACCGAACCAATCGGAATGAGGCAACAGACGGTATTTATCGAGTAACTCCTGTTCGCGGAAAGTTTCCACACTCTCCCCGAAATTGGCAGGAGCGATCACGCTTTTGCAAAAAAACGGACGCGGTTGTATAAGTGTCGCCGACAAAAAAAATTTATTATCGGGCAAACGCTGTATTTCACTCCACAGGACATCATCCCAACCGGGGCAGACATACATATCGTCATTCATATAAAATATATAGTCGGTCTTTACCAACGGTCGTAACCCGTTCAGTGCCCAGCAAACGCCGATATTCTCCCGACTGTAAGTATATTCGTATTCCGGATGTTGTTTTACCCATTCCAATGTACCGTCACTGCCCTCGTTTACGTGTATCAGGATCTGATGACGGTATGTCGAATTTTTATTCAAACTGTCCAGACACAACTTCAAATATGCCAGATTGTTCCATGTAGGGATCAATATGGAGAATTTGCGATCGGTGTCCGATGAATCGTGATTTATGCCCATCTGTTTTTTCGGCAGGCGAGGCTTTGGCTCGCCTTTATATATGCGCAAAGATAGTAATTTTTTAATCTAATGAATTAATATCGACATGAAATAGCTGTGTGGCACAAATTCAACGTAAGGCAGGAGCAAATAAATTTGGCTTCTGCCGTCGTTTTCTATACCTTTGTAACAACATTTCATCAGTCTTTCGCGAATATGAAAATATTGATTACAGGAACTGCCGGTTTCATCGGGTTTCATCTTGCCAAAAGCCTGCTCGATCAAGGGCATTCCGTATGGGGTATCGACTCGATAAACGATTACTACGATACCCGGTTGAAATATGCCCGGCTGGCAGAAACCGGTATTGAACAATCTTCGATCGAATACAACCGGTTCGTTTCCGGCAGCCGGTATCCGGATTACCATTTTGCACAAATGCAACTGGAAGATCGGGAAGCGTTGGAAAAATTATTCGACGAAGTACCGTTCGAAGCCGTTGTCAATCTGGCGGCACAGGCTGGTGTCCGTTACTCATTGGAAAATCCGCACGCCTACATCGACAGCAATATCGTCGGTTTTATCAATCTGCTCGAATGTTGCCGGCATCACCGCAATGTGAAACATTTAGTGTATGCATCGTCCAGTTCCGTGTACGGGACGAACGAAAAAATTCCGTTCTCGGAAAACGACCGTGTGGACAATCCCGTTTCTCTGTATGCCGCTACCAAAAAAGCCAACGAACTGATGGCACATGTCTATTCCAAATTATACGGAATAGCTACCACCGGATTACGTTTCTTCACCGTATACGGTCCGTGGGGACGCCCCGATATGGCACCGATATTGTTTACGAAAGCCATCTTGTCGGGCGAACCGATCAAAGTTTTCAATAACGGTAATATGTCGCGCGATTTTACCTATATCGACGATATTATCAAAGGGGTGGTGAAAGTGATACAATACGCACCGCAAGGCAATATCCCTGCCGAAATATATAATATCGGGTGCGGCCGTCCCATGCAATTAATGGATTTTATACACACGTTGGAAGATGCGTTAGGCAAAAAGGCTCAAATGACGATGCTGCCCATGCAGCAGGGTGATGTATATCAAACGTATGCCGATACTTCGAAATTGCAAGGGCGATTCGGATACAGACCCCAGACCGATTTAAAAGAAGGGATCGCCGCTTTCACCCGATGGTACAAAGAATATTATTGTCAGTAACATAATTGCAGGCGGCAGACATAAAACCAGCCGCCTGCAAAAAATACGTTATCCTTTCGAAGGAATGACCAGCAACGGCGTATCGCTGTGGAACAGCATCTTATGCGCCATGCTCGGATTGAACAAACGGGCAAATATATTTCGTTTACGGTTGCCGATCACCAACATGTCGATACCTGCCTCTTTCAAGAATTTCTCTAAGTTCTCCAAGAAATTTTCCTGTCCTATCATAGAAGTTTCAACCGACCGCCCCGGATAATATTTGTCGCAATAGTCTTTCAATCCCGACAGCTTCACTTCTGTCCAGGCATCCTGTCCGTCAGCCAGATGCAAGAATACCAATTCAAACGTGAGATCGGTTGCCAGCCGCATGAAGTTATCGAGCAAAATCAAGTCCTGTTGTTCGAACGTAGTAAAAAATGCAATCTTCCGAATGTCCTGAATACCGGTTCCCGCGAAATTTTCGGGAACGGCGAATACCGGATAACGGGCGGCATCGAATACCTCGGCGGTAACGCTTCCGATCAGATCGAGTTCTTTTTGGTTCTTTCCCCGTGTCCCCATTACGATCAACGACGGAGAATAATCTTTGGCATATCGCAGAATGGCTTCTTCGGGAACTCCTTCCGAGACTTGTCCCGAAAATGGGATCGACGGAATTTCACCCCGTTCTATCCGGGTGGCAATATCGTCGATAAACCGGCTCATTTCCGTTTGGGCTGCATCCTGTATCAAGCGTATATTGTCGCGTTCTTTCAAATCGAATTCCGGTATCTGAAACGAACGGGTGGTCGGTAACATATACGAGTGAAGCAGCTTGACTTCGGATTTGGCATGCGATGCCGCGAAATCGAATCCCATACGGCATGCCAGCAACGAGTAATCCGAAAAATCGACCGGAATCAATACGCGGGTTATCCCGTCCTTCTCCTCCGCCCTTTCGGACGACATACCGGCTCTCTTTTCCAATATAGCCAACGCATGCGGTAAATCCGATTCGTGTATCCGTACGCGTACCCCCGACGAAACTTCCGGGTTCGACAGATTTACATTCTGGATCGTCACTTCTATTCCCTGAGCTTCCAATATCGGCTTTATTTCATTCGCTTTCTCGAATGTATGGATTGCCAATGTTATCAACTTGTCAGTACTCATATAACCTGATTATTAAAAAAGCACAACCTTGACTTACACGAAAATAAGACAAGGTTGTGATGTTATCGAATTGTTCTCTTTTTACTCCCGATTCTCTTCTTCCAATATACGTATAGCCATATCGTAAATTGTCGTATTATCAAGAACTACTATACCGCCATCCGGTCCCGGTTCGATATGCAACCCGCAGTTTTTCCCGAATTCATAATTTGTACCTCCGAAATAATTACGAACTGTCTGAGTAGTCATGTTCAATTCATCGGCTATTCTATGGATAGAGCCATCGGGCAAACTGTCTTTAACGCGACGGAGTTCATTGAATGTTATCGTCTTTGTCATAATCGTAATGTTTTATGGTTATTATGATCAGGTTTATTAATACGCTATAAATTTATACTAAATAAATGACAAATACAAATTTAGGGCATAAAAATTTAAAGACTTGCTTTCAAATCCGTAACAATCAGAAAAATGCAAGGACTCCGATAAGCGAAAACGAAAGAACGATCGTACAAACCATCACCAACGGCGTGACTTTGTCGCGATACGGAATAGCAGTATCCGGAAGCCAACCTTTTTTATTCATTGCGGTACGTAGCGCCGTATAGATGTACCATACCAATCCTCCCCATACAAAACCGCTCAACGTACCGGCTAAAATATCACCGGGATAATGTACGCCCAGATATATGCGGGAATAACTGTTGATTGCCGCCCAAAGCATCACTGTCCATGTGAAACCTTTGTGCCGAAACAACAACGAGAGAAAGAACGCGGCACCGAAACTGTTGGCGGCATGGCTCGATATGAACCCGTAACGTCCTCCCCGGTAACCGTTCACGATTTGCACCAAAGGTCCTATCTCCGGATCCCGGGCTGGACGGAAACGGGCAAAATAGGGTTTGCATATCGACGAGGCGAACTGATCGCACAACGTGATCACCAACGCAACCATCATCACGACCAACAGTGCCTCTTTCCAATTTTTCCGGAAAAGCATCGCAACCAATACCAATATCATCGGGATCCACGTAAACTTGTCACTGATCATCCACATCGCCCGATTCCAGTATTCGCTCTGCAAGTGGTTCAGAAACAGTAATAGTTGCTGATCCCAATCGATAAGTTGCGTTATCATAATATAAATTCCATCCTCTTTATTATCCTGCGTCAGCGACTAAATCACTTCCATAGACTTTGTCGGTATCCAACCGCGAGTACCGTCTGCCAATCTCACTTCCGTCCAGGTCGAAACTTTATCTACGACCGATACTTTTGTTCCTTCGTGCAATATGAACAAATCGGTTCCGCTTTCCGACGGAGAGCTTTTTGCAGACACTGTCGGTGCGAAGATTATCGCCTTATCGCGAACGGTCATATTCTTTTCCTGTTGCGCGGAAAAATAGATTGCCGACAACGAAAGCAAGAGGAATACGATAGCTCCGAAGAAGCCGAATTTCCGTATCGTAATATTCTGCATGAAGAAATACACCGATACACCTATTGCAAAGACAAAAAAGAGAGCGATACCGATAATAGCCCAGACATTGGACGAACATAAATTTTGAATCGACTCGATCCATACCGAAAGGAAAAACCGACCTGTCGGTTCTATCCGATCGACCACTTTCATATTTGCCAATGCCAGATTGAAACGGATATCTTCATTCTTCGGATTTAAAACCAACGCCCGTTCGTAGTTCAGAATGGCATTCGCTATTTCACCGTTTTTATAATAAGCATTGCCCAAGTTATAATAGTAGGTAGACGAAACACCGCTCGTCTCCCCTGCTTTCCGATACAACTCTATCGCCTTGTCATACTCCTCCCGGCTATACGCCTCGTTCGCCATATTCCATACGGCATTCTGCGCCACGGCAGAAATACCGATGAAAACAAACAGGAGAAATGAATATATCTTTTTCATCATTATCGCTTATTTTTTTATCGTATTTTCCATATTTCCGATCACTTCGACCGCTTCCGAGTACAACCGGTCCATCGCATCGGAACTCTGCGACGGTGCATATCGGGCAAATTCACAGCGATCCAATATTTCGATAAACTTACCGATTAAGGTTTCGTCCGCTCCATACTTGGCAAGTTCCGCCGCAACGTTATCGCGATTCAGTTCCGATAACGGCAGATTCAGTTTATCGCTCAAATACCCCCATACGGCTTTCAATACCTCTTCATAGAACCGGGCTTCGTCTTTCGACCCTAAATAGAGCGATGCCGCTTTCAACCGTTTGGATGCCACTTTATTCGCTTTCCGATTCTTGGTACGCACGCTATCCGAATTGGCTTTTGCCTGCATACGCGATGCCCATACCGCTCCGATCAGGAGTAATATCAATACGACATATATCGACCAATACCAACCTTGCAGGATATAGATCGGACGATCTTTTTTCAATCGCGGGTTATCCAGCTTGATGTAGTGTATATCCTGATTCAACAAACGCAGATCCTCCTTGTTGGTGAAGTTCGCAATCGAAACATCGTTTCCTCCCTCTCCTTTCTCTACAT
Source organism: uncultured Porphyromonadaceae bacterium (assembly GCA_900538555.1). Classification (GTDB taxonomy): domain Bacteria; phylum Bacteroidota; class Bacteroidia; order Bacteroidales; family Barnesiellaceae; genus UMGS27. The sequence goes on along the minus strand of UPYI01000006.1, from coordinate 34,751 downwards.
GGATATGGAAAGCCTCCGTATGAAGTGTCTTATACGAGCGCGATGTAATATCGAAATATGAGAATTGGGCGGCAGGAATCGTAAAATCTCCGGCATAACGGGGTATTGTCGTATATTCGATTACCCGTGTACCGCTCACCGATTGGTCGGTAGGTGTTATCGCAACATCTACCTTCGGATCGTACGAATCGAAATCGTTCGGGAAATCGATTACCGGATTCTTCACATACTTCAAGTTGCCGGACCCCTGTAATGTCAATCGGATCGTTACCGCCTCATTGGTCTTTACTTGCGACTTGCTGATCGTACCTTTCAACTTGAATGATCCGACTCCTCCCGAAAAGTCAGCCGGCTTTCCTTTGGGTAGCGGCATTACGGTTACGCTGCGTTCGGGCGAAGTGTATTTACGGTTTGTCTCCTGCGGTATGCGAATCGGAAATCCGAATGCGCTCAACCCGTCGCGATAGGTTATCAGATTCATTTCACAAGAAGCCGGTGTTACCTTGATCGTTCCGGTGTGTTGCGGAAACAACCAACATTTTTTCAGAACGGCAACCTTGTAATTCTGTCCTTCGTAATGCTCCAATCCGAACGATAAGTTCTGGGGCAATTCAACGTCTTGCACCAAAAAGCCTTCGAACGAAGGCAACGTATAATTGACCAATTGTATATCCTGCGCACGTGTATAGATTTTGACCGTTGCCAAAATCGGTTCCTGTTCGTAGACTTTGGTTTTTGCGAGGTCTACCCGAAAAAAGGTTTTGGCATCCTGCCCTACCGCCGAAGCTACCTGCGAGGAGGTGAGACCTAAATCCTCCTCTTCTTCATCTTCCGCCTGCCGGGCATCCGCATCAGGCGGCAGGATCTGTATTTTCCAACTGTCCGAGCTGAATTCTTTTCCATCGGCTACGATCGTCGCCGGTTCGAATGTATAAGTTCCGGCTTTTTCGGCTCGCAATACAACAGTATGCGTCTCGGTAGTCTGGCGTGAAACACTGCCGTTTACAATAGAAATGCTTTGTCCCGTAGAGACGCCGGAGTCGAAAAGCACATTACAACCGGGAAATTTCGGAAGTTTCATATTTTTCCCCGAAGCGTTGTGCAAGGTGTACTGCATCTGGAAGCGCTCGCCTTGTATCACCTGTTCGGGTCCGGAAACGGTAAATCGCACCTCCTCCCCTTTTACCGAAAAAGGAATGAAGGCGAGTAATACGCTCAATATAAAGATTATTCTTTTCATAGCTGCTGTTTATATCGACACGGCTGGATGCAAAGGCTTGCAAATCGGTTCGCCGCCTTTACGCCACAATCCGTCCTATCGTCTACAAAGTTACCACTCTTTATCTGTTTTTTTACGTTTCTGCTGCAACATTCTCGCTTTTTGTGCCTTTTCCTGCGTTTCCTGTTCGTCGCGTTGTATGGCATCCAATATCTGTTGAGCATTTTCTTCCGACATCCGACCCTCTTGCGGCTGCTGTTTTTGCTGGTTCTGCTGTTGCTGTTGATCTTGTCGAGGCTGCTCCTTATTCTGCTGATCCTGTTTCTGTTCCTGATCTTTATTTTGTTGTTGCTGCTTGTCGTCGTTCTTATTCTGCTGCTGGTCCTTCTGATCTTTATTCTGGTCTTTCTGGTCCTGTTGCTGCTGTTGTTGCTCTTGCAGTTTCAATTGGGCAAGCCGCAAATTATAACGGGTCTCATCGTCCGATGGATTCAGGCGCAAGGCATTCTTATATTCTTCTATGCTTTGTGCATAATTTTGTTCCTTCATGGAGATGTTTCCCATATTATGCCAGATTTCAGCCGCTTCGGCTGGACTGGAAGCCGATTGTGCCACAGATTCATACGCATTTCGCGCCTCCTGCCATTTCTCCTGCTTATAAAGCGAAGCTCCCAAGTTGTACGTACCGATCTTGGAATTTTCGTTTGCATCCAACGCTTTGCGATAAGCGACCTCCGCCTCCGTAAACTTGTTATCTTTATAAAAACTGTTCCCGCTCCGAATATTATTCCGCTCGCTCTTGCCATCGACTTTGTTCTGTGCCGGGAGGGTGCAGACAAACGGAATAACTGCGAATAATATATACCATCTCAATTTACTCATAACATCCTATTTTTTATCATCGGAGAAAAATTCGACTTTCTTCAACCAACTGTTCTTCCGGTTCAGCACAAACACATCGGCTATCAGAAGTACCAATACGATCCAAGCCAGTCCTTGATACTGTTCGTCGTATGCCGTATATACCTTGCTCTCCAATTCCGATTTTTTCATACCGCCGATCTCCTCCAACAACGTACGGAGCGCCGAATTGGTATTGTCGGCACGGACATAAATACCGCCGCCAGCCTGTGCGATCTCCTTCGCCATCGTTTCATTCAGTTTGGAGATAACGACGTCGCCTTTTTTATCCTTGATAAACCGGCTGCGTCCCCCCTCGGTAGGAATGGGCACACCTTGTGTAGAACCGATTCCGATCACATTCACCTTAATGCCCTTCTCGGCAGCAGCTTTTGCCATTTTCACCGCATCTCCTTCGTGATTTTCTCCGTCGGTAATTACGATAATGCCTTTATCGGAAGAGGTATCGGAGGTAAACGATTTCGTCGCCAACGCAATAGCTTGTCCGATAGCCGTACCCTGTGTCGGTATCATCTTCGGGTTTATACTGTTCAAAAACATTTTTGCCGAAACGAAATCGGAGGTAATAGGCAATTGCGTATAGGCATCGCCGGCAAAAACAATCAACCCCACTTTGTCGTTGTCCAACTCATCGACCAATTTCGACAACATCATCTTCGCTTTCTCCAAACGGTTGGGAGTAATATCCTGCGCCATCATGGAGTTGGATACGTCCAATGCAATCATGATTTCAACACCTTGCCGTTTTACCGTTTCGGTTTTCGTACCGAACTGCGGTCGGGCAATCATGAATATCAATACGATTACCGCCAACTGTTGCAAAAAGAATTTGATGGCAGGTTTATACGGCGACACATCGGGCATCAGCGGTGCCAGCACATCTGCACGACCGAATTTATGGATATTTTTCTTCGACCGATAGCGACCATACAGGTAAATGCCCCAAAGTATCGGGACTATAAACAGGAGATAGAGGTATTCCGGATTTGCAAATCGAAACATAACAATCTGTTTTTATTAGGGTATATTTCTCAATACGGTTTGACGAAGGATGATCTCCAAACCTAAACACAACAACGCCAGCAATGCCCACGGCAGAAATTCTTCCTCTTTACGGCTGAACTCTTTCACGGTCAGTTTGGTCTTTTCGAGTTGGTCTATCTCATTGAAAATACTCTTCAACGCATCTTTGTTGGTAGCCCTGAAATATTTTCCGTTTGCCGTATCGGCAATTCCCTGCAAAGTGGCTTCATCTATTTCAACAGGCAGATTCTGATATTTCACGCCGAACGGAGTTTTTACCGGATAGGGTGCCATGCCGGTACTTCCTACCCCGATCGTATAAACCCGTATGCCGAATGTCTGCGCAATCTGGGCTGCTGTCGTCGGAGCAATCTCGCCCAAATTGTTGGTTCCATCCGTGAGCAGGATAATGGTCTTCGATTTGGCAGGACCCTCTTTGATCCGGTTTATTGCGGTTGCCAATCCATCGCCGATTGCCGTTCCGTCCTCGATCATCCCGCATTCCACATCTTTCATCAGATTCAGCAAAGCGGCGTGGTCGGTTGTCATCGGGCAAAGCGTAAAACTTTCTCCCGCAAAAATCACCAAACCGATGTTATCGTATTCGCGCTCTGCGACAAATGCAGCCGCCACATCTTTGGCAGCTTCCAGCCGATCGGGATTGAAGTCCCGCGCCAACATACTGCTCGATGCATCCAATGCAATCATAATATCGATACCTTCGGTCGATGAGTTCTGCCAGCTATCGGTCGATTGCGGCCGAGCCAACGCAACGATCAGCAAAGCCAATGCTGCAATTCTCAATCCGAAGCGGAAATGCCGCAAATAGGCTTTATAGCTTTTCGGCATCGTTTCGAACGCCTCGACCGTCGATATTTGCAACGAGGCTTCCGCTTGTTTCTGTTTCCAGATATACCATGCGATTACCGGAATAAGCAGTAACAGCAGCAATAGATATAATGGATTTGCAAATGTCATAATCTGTTCGTTAATTATCCGGAAAGATTATTCCTCCGGCTCTCTTAGTTCGACAATTCTTTTTTCGGTTCGGCTTTCTCTTCGGGTTTTGCATCGGAGTCCGGCTGTTCCTCCGGCACGGTAGCCTCTACAAAACGGATCGCATTGCGCATTGCCATTTCATTATCGTCGGGTATCGGGCGCATTTTGGCAAACTTCACGAAATCGGCGACTTCGAGAATCTCTTTCAAAGAAGCATTGACCGTCTTTGTCATTTCATTTTTACGCAACGATTCCAATATCTGGGACGATGTCATTTCCATTGCATTGATCTCGAAACGTTCGTCGATATACTCGCGAAGAATATCGGTAAGACGGGTATAGTACTCTTTGTCCTGACCGTTCTGCCACAACTTGTCTTCCTTCAATGCCAACAACGCATTCATAGCCCTCTCGTGAGCAGGTATCAACATCCGTTCATCCACCTGTTCCGCTACGGTGCGCCGTTTCCGCCAATAGATATATCCGTATATTCCACCGGCTACCAGCAGCAATGCCAGCAACAGATACCAACACCATGTAGGAACGTAATCCGTAATTACGAATGGGGGTACTTGGATTGTTTTTATATCGAATTCTGCCATAGTCGTATCCACTTCTACCGGTACGACCTTCAAGCTGAGCGACTGTGTTTCAAATTCTTTATCGTCAATAACATACCGAAACGGCGGAATATAATACAATCCGGAGTCGAACGAAGTAATATGTATATTATTATTGATCTGAATCCGGTTGTTTTTCAGATCGATCGTATCCGGACGGCTTACATGCAGTACCTCTATTCCGGCAGTCAGCGTATCGGAAACGATAGGCAACATCACCTGCTGCCCCCGGTCCTGCGTCATTTCCAACCGTATGTCGGTCTGCTCCCCCATCCAGATAGATGCGGAATCCATACGCGCGCTTACAGTTATATTTTGTGCCGATGCCGGGACGAACGACGAAAGTAGCCCCAAGAGCACCCCTCCGCATCCCGATAAATATCGTTTGTTCATAATTCAATTTTATATCATCAACCGCGCTGCTTGAACAAATTCATCAACGCTATTACATAATCTTCGTCGGTAGCAATCGTAGCCAAATCGACGCGGCTCTTTCGCAACAGTTCGTGCATCTTCTCCTGACGCGATTTCCACCACTGCGCATAACTGTTCCGCACTTTGACAGACGATGAATCCACCCATCGCTCCACCCCACGCTCGGCATCATACAACTTTATCAATCCGACATCGGGCAACTCCGTTTCCCGCTTGTCATAAACTTGTACAGCCACCACATCGTGATTACGGTTGGCAATCGACAGGGCATTGCTGTAATTGGGTGTGGCGATAAAGTCGGATATCAAGAATGTGGTACAACGTTTTTTTATGGCATTGGTCATGTATTGTAACGCCATCTCCAAATCCGTTCCCCGGCTTTCGGGAGTAAAATCCAGCAGTTCCCGAATAATATACAGAATATGTTTCTTCCCTTTTTTCGGAGGTATGAACTTTTCGATTTTATCCGAGAAAAAGATCACACCGGTTTTATCATTATTCTGTATCGCCGAAAAAGCGATCGTGGCGGCAATCTCCGTCATGGTTTTCCATTTCAAGTCGCCTACCGCCCCGAAATTCCGGCTCCCCGACACGTCGATCAGCAACATGACAGTCAGTTCCCGTTCTTCTTCGAAAACTTTGATATACGGTTTGTTATGACGGGCTGTTACATTCCAGTCTATATCGCGCACATCATCACCATACTGGTATTCACGAACTTCCGAAAAGACCATACCGCGCCCTTTGAAAGCCGAGTGGTATTGCCCTGCAAATATATTGCGCGACAAGCCCCTCGTCTTTATTTCCAGTTTGCGGACTCTTTTTAACAGTTCATTCGTTTCCATACGCCAACCGACTATTAGGGCACTTCTACTTTATTCAGTATTTCGCTGATGATCTCTTCCGAAGTGATATTGTTCGCTTCGGCTTCGTAGCTCAGTCCGATACGATGGCGCAATACATCATGACACACAGCCCGCACATCTTCGGGAACGACATACCCGCGTTGTTTCAAGAACGCATAGGAACGTGCCGCCAAAGCCAGATTGATCGAAGCACGCGGAGACGCTCCAAACGAAATCATATTCTTCATATCCGACAGACCGTGATCTTCGGGGAATCGGGTTGCAAACACAATGTCTACAATGTATTTTTCGATTTTTTCGTCGATATATACCTTCCGGACGATGTCACGGGTTTCGATAATCTCTTCCGGTTTCAGTATCGGGGTGATATTCGGACGCTCACCGGATATGTTCTGACGGATAATCTGTTTCTCCTCTTCTTTTTTAGGATAACCGATAATCACTTTCAGCATAAAACGGTCTACCTGTGCTTCGGGCAACGGATATGTACCCTCCTGTTCGATCGGGTTCTGCGTAGCCATTACCAAAAACGGCTCATCCAATTTAAAAGTCTTGTCTCCGATAGTTACCTGACGCTCCTGCATGGCTTCGAGCAATGCACTTTGCACTTTTGCCGGAGCACGGTTGATTTCATCAGCCAATACGAAGTTTGCGAATACCGGACCTTTCTTGATCTGGAACTGTTCTTTCGACGGACTATACACCATCGTACCTACCACATCGGCAGGGAGCAAATCGGGTGTAAACTGAATACGGCTGTATTGTGCATCCACCAGCGAAGCCAATGTTTTGATCGCCAATGTTTTCGCCAATCCCGGAACACCTTCCAACAAAATATGACCGTTGGAAAGAAGCCCGATCAAAAGAGAATCTACCAGATGTTTTTGTCCTACGATCACTTTGTCCATTCCCATAGTAATCATATTCACAAACGAGCTTTTGCTGGCAATCAGCTCATTCAGTTCTCTGATATCGACTGTCTGACTCATTTTATTACATTTTATATATTAATTATTCATTTTTCTATTGTGCAAAAATAATCATCCGATTTTCCTTTTTAACATTCACAGTGTTAAAAATGGATAACCTGTTAATAAAAAAAGATTAAGTCGCTTACCTATAAGGCAAACGACTCGACTCTCTTATTTTTTCTTTCCTAAAATTTCATCGCCCAAGGCGACTGCTTTCGCCACACATTCCGGAGAACGGGCATCGATACCGTATTTCTCCGCAGGCGGAATCACGATCTTGGTGCCGATCCGGACGCGATTCGGATTCGGAATGTTCTGCCTGTTTTCCTGATAGATATAAACCCAAAACGCCTTATCGCCGTAATGCCGCAATGCCAATGTCGTCAGATACACACCTTGCCTCATGGTCTCGACAACAGGATCGGGCTTGGAATCCGCTATCGCCGGCTGCGCTCCGGAGGGTATCGTTTCGGGGTTTTCTTGTCGTTCCTCTACATCCATAACAACAGCCGGTTCTTGCGGTTGGTTCACCCGATCGGCTATTTTCTCTGCTACCGGTTTCGGCTTGCGTACCGGATGATTATACCATAAATAAGATACGACACCGAAACCGATCAACAACATGATACAAGATGCCGACAAGAATCCCGATATATATCCTTTCCAGCGGGCACGACGGTTCGTGCATATACACGTCTGATACTCTTCCGACAACTCGCAACCTTTATTTTCCGGCATATTCCCGGCATCCGGTTGCCTCTCGTCTTTTTCGTCCGGCAATACTGCCGCTTCGGATTCCGGCTCCGTCTGCTTTTCCTCGACAGACGAATCCCCCTCGCTCCTATTCTCCGAAACGACACACTCGGAAGTCTTCTCCTCTTGTTTTACGGGGATCTCCTCTTCGGATTCTTCCGGTTCTACCGGCGGTAAATCGCTTTGCAAGGCTGTAATATCGACATCGTCGTCCAACACTTCGACCCCGAAAGCCGAGAATGCGGAATTGACAGCCTCCCGCAACGACTTATCGGGAGTAAAAGAGAGTTTGTAATGTCCCGGTATTTCGAACGGTTGTCCGGTCTGCACATTAACACTGACACGCGCTTCCACCCATAACGGTTTGAAAGTGCCCAATCCGGAGATCTTCAACGGTTCACCCGATGTAATGACATCGGATGCCAAAGCAAAAAACTCCTTTAAAAAGGTTTCCGATTCTTTCTTCGTCGTCCCCGACTGCGCGGCAAGTAAATCGATCAAATCCGGCAATGTTATTTTATCATTCATGTCCACCCAGTTCTTTAAGTTTCGACTTGATCGTAGTACCCGGTTTAAACGTCAATACGACTTTCGGAGGAATCAACATCCGTTTTCCCGTGGAAGGATTTACCGAGATACGTTCCATTTTCTTCCGCGGCTCGAATACGCCGAAACCTTGAATGGAAATCGTATCCATCTGCGAGGATTTTTCTTTCACGATTTGGAGTAATGCAGCGATCTGCCGCTCAACCTCTTTTTTCTCCTTTCCCAACCGGGTACGCAATTGTTCTATAAAAACCTTTTGTTCCACAAGATATAGATTTAAATATATACACATCCACCGGAAGCAGACGTATAGAAATATCGCTGTGAGCAAAAATAACAAAAAAACGGCATTAAATGGTACAAAATCGAAAATTGTTTTCTATATTTACTTTTGAAGTCCTAAATCTCTGACTATGGAAAGCGATTACAGATATTTCAAACGGGATATTAGCTGGTTATCATTCAATTATCGAGTCTTCATGGAGGCGACCGACCGCAGTGTCCCGTTGTTTGATCGGATCAAATTTCTATCCATATATTTTTCAAACCAAGAAGAATTCTATCGGGTAAGGGTTTCGGAATACCACAAGACCTTGCTGAACAGCGATTCTACCCCCGACGAAAAAGAAGCGGCACTCGCTACATTGAATGAAATAAATCGGGAAGTTGCCCGCCAAGTAAAGATATTCAACCACTTTTTTTCGACGGAGATCATTCCCGATCTGAAACAGCATCGGGTCATTCTGTATCAAGGTCTGGACGTTGAGCCGGTACACTACGACACGATACGGCGCTATTTCAAAGAAGAGGTATTTCCGTATCTGCAACCGGTATTGATTTTGAAAAATGACATCGTTTCGTTCTTACGCGACAGCCGTCTATATCTGACGGTAAAGATGTACAAGAAATCGGACACCGACCGGCAACCGCATTATGCACAGATAAAAATTCCGTTCAGCAAAGTGCCCCGATTCATTTCTTTGCCCCAATATCAAGGATACAAATATCTGATGTTCATCGACGATATTATCGCCATGAATCTCGACTGCATATTCCCCGGCTTCGAAATCGATTCGCATTATGCCATACGGGTATCGCGGGATGCCGACTTCTCGATCGCACCCAAACCGGACGGCGATTTAGTCGATGAAGTGCGGAAACAGGTAAAAAAACGCAAAATCGGAAATGCCAACCGGTTGAGCTACGATGCCGATATGCCCGCCGATATGCTGGCTTATATCTGCGAAGCTTACGACATACCGAAAGATCAATGTATTCCGGCTGGGCATTACCTTACTCTCGAAGATTTGGCTAAACTGCCGAATGATACAGGTATGGATTTGACAGAAACATTGCCCCCACCCATGCGTATGCCGGTATTCGATCGGGAAACTTCGATGTTTACTGCCATACGTAAACGCGATATATTGATCCATTTTCCCTATCAATCGTTCGATTATTTAGTGCGCTTCATCAAGGAGGCGGCTAACAATCCGTTCGTATCGGAAATAAAATTGACGCAATACCGTGTCGCCGAAAATTCGGAAATCATCGACGCTTTGGTCTTGGCGGCACAATATAAAAAAAAGGTAACGGTCTTTGTCGAAATCAAAGCCCGGTTCGATGAAGAGAACAATATCGAAACGGCGGAAGCGATGAAACGGAAAGGTATCCGCATCGTGTACAGCACATCCGGGTTGAAAGTGCATGCCAAAGCATTGCTTCTGAAACTCAAAGAATCGCCCGGGCATGATACGGGCGAAAGTTTTGCATTCATGAGTACCGGCAACTTCAATGAAAAAACGGCTAAGTTGTATTCCGATATCGGTTTATTTACCTGCCGTCAGGAAATTACATCGGAGTTGGATCAATTGTTCAATATTCTGGAAGGCAAAGAGTCTAACCGGAAGTTCAATACATTGCTGATTTCACAATTCAATATGCAGTATGAATTGATCGACCGGATTCAAAACGAAATGGAACTTGCCAAACAAGGCAAACCGGCTCGAATCATATTAAAAATGAATGGGCTTCAAGACTCGGAAATGATCCGGCATCTGTACGAAGCCAGTCAAGCCGGAGTTAAAATAGATTTGATCGTAAGGGGTATCAATTGCCTTGTCCCCAATCAACCGTACAGCCGGAATATCCGGGTCGTACGCATCATCGATTCGTATCTCGAACATGCCCGCATCTGGTATTTCCATGCCGGAGGGAAAGACGACATATTCATTTCTTCTGCCGATTGGATGAAACGCAATCTGAACCGCCGGATCGAAAGCGCCTGCCCGATTTCGGATCCCCGACTCAAACATGAGATTTTGTCCATCCTCGAAACGCAACTGCAAGACAATACGAAAGCATGCCTGATCGACGAAGAACTGAACAACAATTACATCCGGAACGGATTGCCGCCGATCCGCTCCCAACGGTTACGCTACGATTTTTTGAAACAACTCGACACAGCGGACAACGAATAAACGGTGATCGGCTAAATTTACAGATATAAAACAGCAGTCCACAGAAGCCATTTGCCATCTGTGGACTGCTGTTATTTTGTCCGTCTTAATAATTCCACTCGGCAGATACCATTTGCAAATTGGTGTCGCCAATCGTGCGCAAATCGGTTATATGATTATTCCGACAATTGACATACAACAAGTTCGGACACATCGAAACATCCAATATATTCAATTGATTGTTGCTGCAAATCACCCGCTGCAACATAGTACGGTTGCTCAGGTTTAGCGTTGTCAGGTCGTTGTACGAACAATCGACAAAGACCAGATTGTTTGTTCCCGTCAAATTGATTTCGGTCAGATCGTTATACGAGCAGATCAGGTCCATCAACGCATTGCAATCCAGCAGGCTCAATCCGGTCATGTGATTTCCGCTGCACGTCAGTGAAACCAACGACTCCAATTTCGAAATTACCAACGATTCCATCCGGTTGTTTTCCACATTCAGATATTTCAATCCGGATGTGCCGAGCAGCATCAACGAGGTCAATTGGTTATAGCCGCAATAAAGCGTTTTCAGATTGGCGCAACTGTCCACCTTCAACATTTCGAGACGACAGCTTTGCGTGTTCAAGGTCTCCAACGACGGGCAATTGGTCACATCGAGTTCCACCAGCAAATTGCCGAAACAGTTCAGCACTTTCAAAGCCGGTGCATCCGCCAAAGAGAGATCGGTCAGACGGTTTCTATAACATTCCAAACGCGATACACTCGGGCATTTTACGATAGTCAATGTCTTCGCAATATTCCGTCCGACATAAATATGCGCCAACGACGGACAATTCGAGAAAGAAAAAGAGGTAAGTTGATTGCGAGCACAATCCAAATGCGTCAGAGCAGTGAATCCGGAGAGCGACAATGCCCCATTCAGTTTTTTATCAGCCCAACTGATAGCCGCCACCCGACCGTCTTTCCAAGTCACACCTTTCCATTCCGTCGGCTTTTCTTTCGGCGAAATCTCCAACAACTGGTAATTCGTCTCTCCCGTAGCGGATGTCTGTTGTAAAAAAGCCCGAAGTTGTTTTACTTCCGATTTATTGAGTTTCTGCGCGAAAAGCGCCGCACAACTCAACACGAGCGCAAAAGTCAATACGATTTTTTTCATTGCTGTTATACTTTTGGTTAAAAGATTGTTTGGATAATCTTTTAACAAACAGCACGAAAAAAAGTTGGAACAGACCGGAAGGATCTATCGCCCGGTTTCCCGGATACCGTCTTCGGTAATCAATATCTTATGCGCTTTGTAAAGTGCCCCTATCGCTTTCTTGAAATTCTTTTTACTGCAACCGAAATAGCTCATGATCAGGTCGGCAGATGTTTTATCGTTCACAGCAAGAAACCCATTATTGTTGTGAAGTGTACGCAACACGCGCTCCGCCATGCCTTCTATCTTTTCGTATCCCATCGGTTGCAACATCAGGTCGATCTTTCCATCTTCCCGCACCTGCTTGATATACGCTTTCTTACGGTCGCCCTTGCTCAACGGGACAAAGACCTCATTGTGATAAAGAATACCCCAGAACAAATTATTGACGATCACCTTAAAACCCAAATCGGTTTCTTGGGCTACAATCACATCCACTTCCTGATTCGGCGAAAATTCGGGATAAAGGTTATCCAAAAATTTATCCATTTTGGCAGAAGCCACAATTCGCCCCGTAGCCGGATCGGCATAGACATAAACCAGATAGAAGTTCCCGCGCTTCATCTCGCCCCGCTGTTCACCAAACGGCACCAACAAGTCTTTCGGCAATCCCCAGTCGAGGAAAGCCCCTACACGTGTCACCGTCTTTACTTCGAGATAGGCAAACTCTCCTACTTGTGCAAGCGGCTGTTGCGTAGTGGCGATAATACGGTCTTCGGAGTCGAAATAAATGAACGCATCCAGTTCACTGCCGATTTCTACATTTTCCGGCACATACTTGCGGGGCATCAATATTTCACCCCGATCACCGCCATCGAGATATACGCCGAAATCGAGCGATTTAACGACCGTCAATTTATTCCATTTTCCGATAGATACCATATCTTTCATTGTCTGTTTCTGTTTAAAGCAGTGCAAAGGTACGAATTAAAATGCAAATCCGGAACGAAATGTGGCAAGGATACTTCATCGCAATAGTCGGGTGAGAGAACCCGTTACCGGGCAAACTTTATTTTCCCCGGCTCTTCATTGTGGAAAAAGCCGCCTACGAGCGTCAGCCGGTCGGGTAAAAATCCCTCTTTCGCCCATTCGAGTTCAAACCCGAACAATTCCTTAATCGTAAGGGTAATGTCGAAGCCGTAAGCCTCCAACGCCGGCCGTACCCGATCCGGATGAACGCACGCCTCGCCTCTCGCCCTTGCACAACGGCTGCAATGCAGACACTCGCCCGAGAACCCGAAAGCAAGACCGCCATACTGACGCTCCAACTCCAATAGCCGGGCTTCGAACTTCTGCCTCACCGGTCGCAACAGCGGCATTGCATCCGACAAAGATTTATCACCGGCAGACAGTTCAAACCTTACAGCGACAAGCAATGCATTCCGCCATTGCCCGATACGGGCATCGGCATCGAACTGAAAAGGAGGGCAAGCCCATGAGTTGCCGTAATTTTTACATTGTTGGCAAAACGGCAAAAATTTCGCCACGTTACGGAAACGCGCCAGATAATCGTTTACCGGAATTTCTGCGGTACAAATGTGTTCCATAATAATTTGCAGCCCGAATAAGGCATTTTGCAAATTTAAGATTTTTCGGACGTTCCGCCACATACCTATATGAAATTAGTTTCCATACCTGCACATACCGACTTTCAAAAAGGATAGGCAAAGATAAAATCCGGACGAAAAGTTGCTTTTATACTACCTATTCTTTACCTTTGTAGGAAGAGACAAACGGCTTCTGCCAAACCACATTCAAACTTTAACAACTATGGAATTTACCTTATCCGCACAGCTTCCCGAATATCCCACATTCGTGGAAGGCATACGTCGTGCGCCTGACCGCGGTTATACACTGACACCGGAACAAACGGTTACGGCTTTGAAAAACGCGCTACGCTATATCCCGAAAGAATTGCACGAACAACTGGCTCCCGAATTTTTGCAGGAGTTACGAACCCGGGGCCGTATTTACGGTTACCGGTACCGTCCGCAAGGAGACTTGAAAGCAAAACCGATCGACGAATACAAAGGCAAGTGCATCGAAGGAAAGGCTTTCCAAGTAATGATCGACAATAACCTCTGTTTCGACATCGCCCTCTACCCGTACGAGCTGGTGACATACGGCGAAACCGGTCAGGTTTGCCAAAACTGGATGCAGTACCGGTTGATCAAACAATATCTCGAAGAACTGACACAAGACCAGACGCTGGTAATCGAATCGGGTCATCCGCTGGGTCTCTTCGCCTCGAAACCGGATGCTCCGCGGGTAATCATCACCAACGCCATGATGGTGGGCATGTTCGACAATCAGCACGACTGGCACACCGCCATGCAGATGGGTGTCGCCAATTACGGGCAAATGACAGCCGGGGGCTGGATGTACATCGGTCCGCAAGGAATCGTACACGGCACATTCAACACCTTGCTGAATGCCGGACGTATGAAACTGGGCATTCCACAAGATAAAGATTTGCGGGGACACCTCTTCGTATCGTCCGGATTGGGCGGTATGAGCGGCGCACAACCCAAAGCCGCCGAAATAGCCGGTGCTGTGGCAATCATTGCCGAGGTCGATTATTCCCGCATCGAGACCCGACACCGGCAGGGTTGGGTTCAACGCATTACCGACAATCTGGAAGAAGCATTCCGTTGGGCAAAAGATGCCATGCAGGCAAAAGAACCCCTCTCAATTGCCTATCACGGCAATGTGGTGACATTGCTGGAATATGCCCGAGACCAACACATCCATATCGAGTTGCTGAGCGACCAGACATCTTGCCATGCTGTTTACGACGGCGGATATTGTCCGGCAGGAATTACGTTCGAGGAACGTACCCGATTGTTGCATGAGAATCCCGACAAATTCCGGGAACAGGTAGACCTTTCGCTTCGCCGCCATTTCGCCGTAATCAAAGATCTGGTCGCCGACGGAACCTATTTCTTCGACTACGGAAACTCATTCATGAAAGCGATATACGATGCCGGGGTAAAAGAAATATCCAAAAACGGGATCGACGAGAAAGACGGCTTCATTTGGCCGAGCTACGTCGAAGACATCATGGGACCGCAATTGTTCGATTTCGGTTACGGTCCGTTCCGTTGGGTGTGTCTGAGCGGCAAGCACGAAGATCTGATCAAAACCGACCGTGCCGCCATGGAATGTATCGACCCCAATCGCCGGGGGCAGGATCTGGACAATTACAACTGGATACGCGATGCCGAAAAGAACCAACTGGTCGTAGGCACACAAGCACGCATCCTGTATCAAGATGCTTTGGGCAGAATGAATATCGCCCTCCGTTTCAATGAAATGGTACGCAATGGCGAAGTCGGACCGATCATGCTGGGTCGCGACCACCACGATGTAAGCGGTACGGACTCCCCTTTCCGCGAAACCTCCAATATCAAAGACGGCAGCAACGTAATGGCAGATATGGCAGTGCAATGTTTCGCCGGGAACTGCGCCCGAGGCATGAGCCTCGTAGCTCTGCACAATGGCGGAGGTGTCGGTATCGGTAAGGCAATAAACGGCGGATTCGGCATGGTATGCGACGGCAGCGAACGGGTAGACAAAATTTTGCGTTCCGCCATGTTGTGGGATGTAATGGGTGGTGTCGCCCGCCGGAACTGGGCTCGCAACGAGAATGCAATGGATACGGTAGCCGAATTCAACCGTTCGCACGACGAAGCTGGGTATCACATCACGATGCCTTATGTTGCGGACGACAATTATATCAGAAACTTAATCAACCAATAATCTAAAACCTAACAACTATGGCTTGGAACAAAATTATCGAATGCGTACCTAATTTCAGCGAAGGACGCGATTTACAAAAAATAGATCAAATCGTAGCTCCCTTTCGAGCAAAAGAGGGTGTGAAACTGTTGGATTACAGCAACGACGAAGACCACAACCGTCTGGTCGTTACCGTTGTCGGTGAACCGGAACCGTTGAAAGCCGCCGTAATAGAAGCCGTCGGCGTTGCCGTTCGCTTGATCGACCTAAACAAACATTCGGGACAACACCCCCGCATGGGAGCAGTCGATGTAATACCGTTCATTCCTATCAAAAACGCCACGATGGAAGAGTGTATCGAACTCTCCAAAGAGGTAGGAGCCGCAGTTGCCGAGCAATACGCATTGCCAGTATTCCTCTATGAAAAGTCGGCATCGGCACCCCATCGTGAAAATCTGGCGGCAATCCGCAAAGGCGAATTTGAAGGTATGGCAGAAAAGATCCATCAGCCCGAATGGCATCCCGATTTCGGTCCTGCCGACCGGCACGCTACCGCCGGCACGGTAGCTATCGGAGCCCGCATGCCATTGGTGGCATTCAATATCAACCTGAGTACCAATAGTATGGAGATTGCCACGAAGATCGCTAAAAATATCCGCCACATCAACGGAGGCTTGCGTTTTGTCAAGGCAATGGGCGTAGAACTTACCGAACGCGGTATCGTACAAGTATCGATCAACATGACCGACTATACCCGCACCGCATTGTATCGCGCATTCGAACTGGTTCGCATCGAAGCCCGTCGGTACGGAGTCTCGATCGTAGGCAGTGAAATCATCGGATTAGTACCTATGGAAGCCCTTATCGATACAGCATCCTATTATTTAGGATTGGAAAACTTCTCGATGCAGCAAGTACTCGAATCCAGAATCATGGAATAATCGTAACAGATAGAAATGAAAGGAAACCTGATTATACGTCGTGCGACAGTCGTTACCCCGATCGGCAAACAAGCGGTGAAGGGTGCAGCCATGTCGCAATTACAAGTTGTGCCCAATGCCACCGTCGTTGTCACCGACGGCATCATCCGGCAGGTCGGACAAGATGTCGCCGTATGCAATGCCGAGGCGTACGAAACAATCGACGCACAGGGTAGAATCCTGCTGCCCGGCTTTGTCGATTCGCATACGCATCTGGTATTCGGCGGCTATCGTCCCGAAGAATTCCGTTGGAGACTCAACGGAGACAGCTACATGTCGATCATGGAACGTGGCGGAGGTATAGCCAATAGCGTAAACAAAACCCGTCAGACTTCGTTCGAGGCATTGGAAAGCAAAGCACAATGGTTTATCGATACGATGAGCAGCATGGGCGTAACGACCGTCGAAGCCAAAAGCGGATACGGGCTCGATAAGGAAACGGAATTGAAACAGTTGCAGGTAGTTCGCGCACTGAACGAACGTCCCGACCAGAAAGTAGATCTGGTATCGACCTATTTAGGCGCACATGCCATTCCGCCCGAATACAAAAACCGACCGGACGAATACATAGACTACATCATTCGCGAAATACTTCCGTTAGTTCTGGAAGGGCAATTGGCTGAGAACTGCGATATCTTCTGTGAAAAAGGCGTATACACGGTCGAACAGTCACGCAAATTGCTGCAAGCAGCCAAAGAGATGGGATTCGGCATAAAAATCCATGCCGATGAAATCGTATCGTTCGGCGGAGCGGAGCTCGCCGGAGAGCTGGGCGCATTGTCGGCAGACCACCTGTTGCATGCCTCCGACAACGGCATACGTGCAATGGCACAGAATAACGTCGTAGCCACACTGCTGCCGCTTACGGCTTTTGCCCTGCGCGAACCTTACGCCCGCGGAAGAGAAATGATCGACGCCGGTTGCGCCGTAGCATTGGCGACCGACCTCAATCCCGGCAGTTGCCTGTCAGGCTCGATTCCCTTAACGATAGCCTTGGGCTGTATCTACATGAAACTCTCGATCGAAGAAGTGATCACGGCACTGACACTCAACGGAGCAGCTGCAATAGGCAGAGCCGACCGGATAGGCAGTATCGAGACCGGCAAACAGGGTGACTTCGTATTACTCGATTCCGATACATACGACATGCTCCCCTACTACGTCGGCATGAACTGCGTCAGGACCACCATCAAAAAAGGTCGAATCGTATATACGGAACCTTTCGTTTCAGAACATTGAACCTAATTATCCAACAACTATTTAAACACGAACGATATGTTAGCAGAATTAAGCGTAAAAGCATTCCTCGATAAAACAGCCGGTAACGAACCTGTACCCGGTGGCGGCAGTATATCTGCCTTGTGTGCATCCATAGCATCTGCCTTGACCGAAATGGTTGCCGGACTCACCATCGGCAAAAAAAACTACGTAGACGTAGAAGACGAAATGAAAGACATAGCCTCCCGGATGGCGGCATTGCGTGAAGAGTTCATACAGTGTATCGACCGGGATTCGGATGCCTACGACAAAGTGTTCGCAGCATTCAAGATGCCCAAAGAGACCGACGAGGAAAAAGAAGCCCGCACACAAGAGATACAAAAAGCCACATTGGTCGCAGCCATGGTACCGATGGGCGTAGCCGATCTCTCCGTACGAATGATGGACCTGATTGCCGTTATCGCGCACAAAGGAAACAAAAACGCTGTAACAGACGCTTGCGTAGCCATGATGAACGCACGTACAGCCGTATTGGGCGCATTGCTGAATGTACGGATCAACCTGCTCTCACTCAAAGATCAATCCATTGTAGCCGAACTGACCGCACAATCGGAAGAGATTGAAAAAGACGCAATCGCCAAAGAACAGGAATTATTAACTTGGGTAAAGACACAATTATGAACCACGATACCTATTTCATCGGATCGGGCGACCTTTCGTTCGAAACCATTGAACAGATCCTGACCCGACATCAAAAACTCGAACTATCACAAACAGCCATAGACAAAATACAAAAATGCCGGAACTTCCTGGATGAAAAAATCAAATCGTCGGATGTACCGTTGTACGGTATCACAACCGGATTCGGGTCATTGTGCAATCGCTCCATCTCGCCCGACGAACTGAATACGTTGCAGGAAAATCTGGTAAAAAGCCACGCGTGCAGTGTAGGCGACGAAGTAGCTCCCGACATCGTGCGACTGATGCTGTTGCTCAAAGCACACGCTTTGTCGTTAGGACACAGCGGAGTGCAAGTTATCACCGTGCAACGGATACTCGATTTCTTCAACAACGACATTCTTCCGGTCGTCTACGATCGCGGCTCGCTGGGAGCTTCCGGCGACCTTGCCCCCTTGGCAAACCTGTTCTTACCGCTGATCGGCGAAGGCGAAGTAAACTACAAAGGAGAAAAACGTCCGGCAGCCGATGTTCTGAAAGAGTTCGGATGGGAACCCGTGAAACTGATGAGCAAAGAGGGGCTCGCTCTACTGAACGGTACACAATTCATGTCGTCCAACGGTGTCTACGCCATGCTAAAAGCCCGTCGGTTGGCGAAACTGGCAGACCTGATCGGAGCCTTGTCGCTCGAAGCATTCGACGGACGCATTGATCCCTTCATGGATTGCATACAGAAAATACGACCGCACAAAGGACAAAGCGAAACCGCCGACAACATTCGCACCATATTGGCAGGCAGCGAACTGATAGCACAACATAAAAAACACGTACAAGACCCCTATTCATTCCGTTGCATGCCGCAAGTACACGGCGCATCGAAGGACGCCATACGCTACGTCGCCTCCGTGCTATTGACCGAAATAAATTCCGTAACAGACAACCCGACCATATTCCCGGACGAAGATCTGATCATATCGGGTGGAAACTTCCACGGACAGCCTTTGGCATTGGCATACGACTATCTGGCTATCGCGTTAGCCGAATTGGGAAACATATCAGAACGACGGGTCGCCCAATTGATACTCGGGCTTCGCGGACTTCCCGAATTCTTGGTTGCCAGTCCCGGACTCAATTCCGGATTCATGATACCGCAATATGCGGCAGCCAGCATGGTAAGCCAAAACAAAATGTACTGTTTTTCGGCAGCCAGCGACTCGATCGTAAGCAGTAACGGGCAGGAGGACCATGTAAGTATGGGTGCCAACGCCGCCACTAAACTGCATAAAATCATCGACAATCTGGAACGGATCTTCGCAATAGAACTGATGAATGCGGCACAAGGCATCGAGTTCCGTCGTCCGCTCAAAACATCACCCATCTTGGAAAACTTCCTGCAAGCCTACCGTCGTGAAGTATCGTTTGTAAAAGACGACATTGTGATGTACAAGGAAATCAACAAAACCGTAGCTTTCCTCAAACAATACGTCATCGAATTCTGATAACCGGTTCGGAGACAAAATAAAAAAAGAGTTATGCCCTATCCGCATAACTCTTTTTTTACAAGCTGTTAGAAACAGGAAAACCGATCTCAGCCTATACAACAGCAGATATTATAAAAAAGAATCAAAAAAAATGACGTCCCTAAATTTGCAATTCCAAAATAAAACCCTACCTTTGCACTGCTTTTGAGAAAGCACACACACGAACATTGTGTTTGGAGAGATGGCAGAGTGGTCGATTGCGGCGGTCTTGAAAACCGTTGAACTGCGAGGTTCCGGGGGTTCGAATCCCTCTCTCTCCGCAACAAACATTGTAAATCAATTGATTAAAAATTTAGTACATAAATTTGTACACGATATGCTCGATTTCAATATGATTTCGGGCGTTTTTTTTATTATCTTTTAAGTACGAGCATTACATAGTGAAACGAAAGAATAATGGCGCATCGTTTTCTGAATAAGGATACGGTAGGCTAATAAATTTGATGATTGGGGCATATTCATATTTTGACAAACCAACATTTTGCGATACGACACTTTTGAAGGTTGTGCAAGAGATGCTACTATTGTCATTTAGGTTCTACATGTAAATAATACACCTCTGAGGTTAATTCGTCAGCGTCATCAGAAAACCGATGCAGCATCAACATACGGGTGGTTTTATTTTCCCAATACAATTCAGCGTTCACACCTTTTTCGGGCAGACATTTAAATAGGTTTTCTTTTCCTTTGGCATTTTGTCCCTCGCCGACATTATTCCCCATCAATGTATTGATAGCTTTTTGTGTTGTTGGTAGAAAGTCGGAATCTGATAGCTGTTTGTGATTTATCGGGATGATTTGAGAATAGGGAGCATTGTCCTTTGCAACAATGTCATACACCTTATATTCATAATCTCTATCCAATCGGCAATAGGCTGTTAGATTCTCAGGCTTCTGTAAGACAATTGTACCCCATTCAAGCCCTAAGAAGTCGCGTTCATACAGCGTTATATCGAGAGAGGTTTCATATTCAACCTTTCCATAGCGGTAGCCTTTAAGATGATTCTTTACAGTACCACTCTTGAAAAAGTGTGCCCCCCATTGTGAAGTAAGATGCGTTCCTGTTCCTTCTGCTGTAACATCGGTTTCATAGATTTTGAATGTATGAGGGAAATTATCTGCACTCCACACAATAGAATCATAATATTGTGTAAACTCTGGAAAACCGAATGGCATATAATTACCGTTTATGTCCGTGATTCTGAAAGTTACCAAATCAAGCGGTGCAGGCAATGGGCTGTCAAGGTGCATAAACGGAGTGAAGTCTTCCACAATCATCCTGAACTTAGCTTCTTCCGGCAAAGTCTCTGGCTCGGGATCTGGTTGTTCTTCTTTTTTAAAAGTTCTGGACAAACAGATGATTGAGCGAGCCTTTCTCTTTCCATCATTTGCCGAGATTCTAATCTCTTCGTATGCATCCGGAGCATCCGAAACAGATAGAGGAAAATGAATTTTCACCTGATTGCCTTCTATTTTGAGTGTTACCCATTCACAATCGTATATGTAAGAATTACCAGATATAGGATCAAGCACATCGAAATTATCGCAAGTCATTACCATATCGCCCTCCTTGCTATTCGCTTTGAAGTGATATTGAGAAACCCATCCACCAGCACTACCTATCCATTTTACATTTTCGGGTGTAAAGATTTCATACGACCACACCATGGGTCCACCGGGTAAAATTTTATCCGCATCGCAAGCTGTCAAAAGCAAGCAAACAACCACCATAAACGGTATAAACAGTTTATTCATATTCGTATAATTTTCCCATAGACTCAAAGTGGGCGTATTAAATTTATAATGAAAAAACGTGAGCCAACTATGCCACGTCTAAGTGAAGGTCGTAGGAAACCTTTGATGCAGATGTAACAAAGTAGCCCACGCTATATACGTGAGAACCACTATGCTATCTCTTGCATCAGCCTGAAAATTTCCTACGTTTTCACTTACAAGATAAACATAACGTTTCTTCTTCTTTCTTATGTCTTGAAAGGGTTGCCCCTATCCGAATGCAAAATTAGTTATTTTATTGATGTTTTGCATTTATAGAACGAAATTATAACTTGAACCCTCTATTTTTTTGGGGATCTTCCACAGCCTGTCGTAAACCGTGCCTTAATTTCACCATTGTTCTTCGAATCATCCGCCTATCGGTTACTAGTCAAAGTAGTTCCTCTATATTTCCACTTGTCAGATAAGGCAAATTTTTCCGTATTTTATCCTCCTTCCAATCCCACCATCTTAATGCCTGCATCTGTTCGATAACTTCCGATGAAAACCGTTTGCGTATTTCTTGTGCAGGCACTCCACCCACAATAGTATAAGGCGGTACATCTTTGGTCACTACTGCCCTTGCTCCAACAATTGCGCCATCACCAATATGAACACCTGCCATAATCACGGCTTCATAGCCGATCCATACATCGTTACCGATAATAATGTCACCCTTATTGTCCCAAGCTGTTGCCACATCTTCCTTATCCAATTTCCAATCTTCATAAAACAACGGGAATGTGTACGTGGATAACGATTTCAATGTATGGTTAGCGCAGTTGAACAGAAATTTCGCGCCACAAGCAATGGAACAAAATTTACCGATTATCAGCCGTTCATGATGAATAGGGTAATGATACAACACATTGTTTTGCTCAAACAACCGAGGATCTGAAACAAAATCATTGTAAATCGTATAGTCACCAATCTCAATAGACGGATCTTTCACTACGGCATTCAGATATACAGTTTGAGTATCACCCGTACGAGGATATATTTTCTTTTTCATGCAATCTTCTAATCAATACTTTTTATATCGAAGACAATAGAAAAACGACAACGGACAAACTTAAAACATAAGCCAGTCTATTATCGAATGGCGTTTCTATTTTTATCTGAATACAAAATTAGTGAAAAACGATGAATGGTTTTATATTCAAAAATATTTCAGCTACGATCCCGAAACGCCATCCCATATTATCGTGAATAGAAATGACCGGAAATAGATAAACAACGGACTGCCCCGAAAATATCATTTCGAGACAGTCCGTTCACGTTAGATTGTATACCTATTCTTCTACGATACGGATAGCAAAACCGCCGCCACGCGCCATGTCGAGCGGAAGTTTCGTGTCCCGGTCTACTTTTATCGTCTCGGACATATATTGTTTAGGGAAGTCTCCCGACTCAGGTTTATCCTTGAAGATCGTGGCACGATAGCTTTTCCCCCGTTTCAAGAAACTGAAATCCACTGTCACGCTACGCGGTGTCCAGTTTGTCATACCTCCTACAAACCAATCCCTTCCGGTCTGCTTCGCCACTACAATATATTCGCCCAACCGGGCATCCAGCGGAAGAGTCTTATCCCATACGGTAGGCACATGCGAGAGATAATCCAGTATGTCCGGATATTTGTTATACTCCGACGGAGAATCGCAAAGGTAACCGACCCAATGATCGAATATCACATACATAGACAACACATGCGCTCTCGTTCCCATATTCATCGGCGGTACGCTATCTATATCCATCGGACGGAATTCTTCCGGCGTGACATTACGCATTCCGCCCGGAGTATAATCCTCCGGACCTGCCAACGAACGAATAAACGGAAAACGTGTATGATATTCCGGCGTAATGGTCTTTTCCCAATAATTGCACTCGGCTCCTCTCACCGCCTCATAATTCATTACATTGGGGTATGTGCGGTTCAAGCCTACCGGAACAGGACAGCCATGAAAAACAGCCACCATCTTGTATTCAGCCAAACGTTCAGCAAACTCGCGCTCCCAACGCATGGCTATCTGGTCGTTACGTTCGAAGAAGTCTATCTTCGCTCCCGACACACCGCATTCGTGCATCTGCTTAATCCAATCGGTCGGGTTTTCCAACGGACAGCTTGCCCATGTCCACACCAGAATTTTCACATTTTTCTGTCAGGCATAATCGCACAACTCGCGGATATATTCCATCTTCCATCCGGCATCGAGCGTCATATATTCGATATTGTTTTCCGAAGCCTAGTCTACATAATGCTTATACAACTGCAACGACAAATGTTTATTGCCTACCGGAAAATCCACCCCTTCTACTACCGCCTTGTGCCACCACTCCCACGCACTCTTACCGGGTTGTATCCATGAAGTATCATCCAGCTTACACGGTTCTGCCAGCATATATACCAATTCGTTGTTCAGCAAAGTCTTGTCCTCGTCGGTCACGATCATGACCCGCCACGGGAACATACGTTCACCGTGTGTCCTTGCAATGTAATCTTCGCGGGTAATCACCAGATGGTTGGAATACCAACGGTTGGGATTTGCCGGATCGCTATCCATTACCTCTTTCGGATAAGCCGCCCACTTTCCGCGCATAGCGTTCTGTCCGGCAGCCTCCATATACAATCCGGGGTAATCATACGTATCCGATTCGGTCACCACAATCTTGTAAGGCTTTTCCGGATATTCAAAAAGGACTGGTGACACCGAAAAATGTCCTTCGGGAATTTCTCCGGGAGCATTATAGACCTTGTAAAGGCGTTCGAAATTACGATAGCCTTGGTGTATCTGATGTACTTCGCCCGACTGTTCACGCTCGGCAGCTGCATAACTGTCACATTCAGGAAAATAAACGATCGGAGTAAATGCGAAGTTAAATTCCGCATCCTCTTTGTCGATAACAATATCCTTATCGAAATGTGTCACGAACCGGTAAGCCCACCCTTCGTTGTATGCCCGTACCACAAGATCATATTCTTTCCCGTAAGAAAGGATTATTTCATTATAACATTCTTTCAGCGTTCTGTTTTTCCCGATAACGACATCGATCTTTCCGTTCACACGATTCTTCTTTACCGATGTAACGGCATCCGCCCCCACCGTCCGTCCATCAGACAGGTGCATGCCTATCGTTGAAGAGTCCACCATTTTTTCTTTATCATACCATACCTCGAACATCGTACGCCCGTCTATACGAAGTTTTACTTCCAGTTTCCCGTCGGGAGAAGAGACGCCATACTCTTCTGCCCGCAGTACAAAACCCAAACTGAACAGAAGCACTAACGATAAAATGATTTTGTTTGTCATATAACTGTATAGATTTAAATATTATCCGTTTGCAAAAGCAGATTGTATTTTCCAAAAGACGAAACGAAGAACAACCCGTCGGGCTTACGCTCCTTTCATTTCCATACGTCCCGTATATCCGGGAGAAGGAATCCAGCCCGCAGAACCTGAAAAGTTTATTCCACGCCCCAATGTTTGTCGGGTGTATTCCCCAACTTGAAATGCAGTTCTCCACCGGCTATGATATCCTCATGCTCTATGTAACTGCGATTGTAAGGTTTTCCGTTGAGTGTAACCGACTGAATATAGCAAGCGTCGGGAGCATTACCCTCGGTCGTGATCACAAATTTACGGGCACGGGCATAACGGCGGTCGAGTTTAATCTCCACCCGTTCGAATACGGGTGCAGTCAGTTCATAGCGAGTTTCGCCCGGACAAAGAGGATGAATCCCTATCGAAGCAAGAATATACCAAGCAGACATCTGTCCCACATCCTCATTACCGCATAACCCTGCCAGATGATTCTTATACGCATCCGCACAAATCACACGGGTCCAATATTGCGTCAGCCACGGAGCACTGAGCCGATTGAACAGGAACGGAACATGATGCACCGGCTCATTGGCATGGTTATAATAGGGATTCCAATAAAATTCACGGGGCGTATTTTCAAAAAACGATTCCAAATCAGCCAGTACTTTATCGCGACCGCCCATCAGTTCCACCATGCCGGGGATATCATGAGGCACAAACCATCCCTGCTGATAAGGATTGCATTCCATACAGCCGTACCACTCCTGTAAACGCCCGTTATCCGGCCAGTCTGCCCACGTCCCGTCGGCATTACGCACCCGAAACCAGCCTTTCTCCCGATCAAAAATCCGGCGATAGGCTTGACCTCGTCCTTTATAAGTCACCGCATCGGCACTTTTTCCCAAGGCTTCCGCCCACTCTCCCACACACCAGTCGAAATAACCATATTCCAGCGTTTCCGATATACAACTGTTGCCGGGCGAATAACCCAATTCCGGATGATGCCCGATGCGGTCTGCCGTCTGCCGGGCAAAAAGATAGGCTTTTTCCACATCGTAATCCCGTATTCCTTTCTTCCACGCATCCACGATAACCGCAACAGCCGGATTGCCCAGCATACAACCGCTATACGCATTCAGGAACTCCCACCGATCGTAAACTCCGCTACCGTTCTCCTCTGCCAGCGAAACAAAGGAATTGATCACATCATTCACCACTTCGGGATTTATCAGATTTTGCAGCGGAAACTGACTTCGGAACACATCCCAGCCACTGAACACGGTACGTTTCTTAAAGGCATCGGTTTTATGCACCTGAAAATCTCCGCCCACATATTCCCCAGTCACATCCCGATAATCGCGAGGATCGATCATCGAATGATACAAAGCCGTATAGAATATCGTACGCTCATCTTCCGAGCCTCCGGAGACTATGGTCTTCGACAATGCTTCATCCCACATGGAAACTGCCTGTTCGCGATAACGATCAAAATTCCTGCCATTGAGTTCTGCCTTGAAATTAGATTCCGCACCCTCCATGCTGACAAAAGAGATAGCGGTTCGCATCATCACCTGCTCGCCCTGCCGGGTGGGGAACTCGGTATAGAAGCCCAAGTGTTTCCCCTCCATCTGCTCGGGGCGGACAACGATCTTCGCACACTTTACCACTTCGGCAAATTCCGGCGAAGTGACATTCTCCAACTTACGCCCCATTCCTTCCGGAATATCTGCCGACCATACACCGTAATTTTCCAACAGGCAGCTGAACCGTGTATAAAAATAGACCGTATAATCTGCCTTTCCGCCGCCATTTCCCCAACCTCCGCCTTCCGGAGTACAACGCATCCAGCCACGGATCGTATAATTATCGACACGCTCTACGAACTGCCGGGTAGAAGTTCCGCCGACACGACGCGCCAGATCTATCTGTATTCGCGAACAAGCATTCTCCGGATAAGTGAAACGCATCACTCCGCCATGAGGCGTTGCCGTCAATTCAGCCTGTATGTCATAATCGGTAAGATGAACGGCATAATATCCCGCACCCGCCTTTTCGCTTTGTTTGTCATAACGCGAACGATAGCCGTCTTCCGGATGCTCTGCTTCACCGCGATAGGTATGCAACATTCCCACGGTAGGCATCACCAAAAAATTTCCCAGATCGCCATACCACCCTACGCCACTCATTTGCGTCATGGCAAATCCTTCGATCGTAGTGTGTTCATAACTATATCCCGATCCATTGTCGCCACCAGTAATCGTGTTAGGGCTTACCTGAGTCATTCCCCACGGCGTAGCCGCTCCGGGAAAAGTTTTACCCAATCCATGTTCGGCTCGTGCCATCTGTGTATTCGTCGTAGCTCCTATAAACGGATTGACATACTCCGACAAACGTTTTTCACTACGAGCGTATGCACAACAAGGCAACATCAACGTCGCAATACATCCTGCCACATGGCTCTTTCTTATTTTCATGCTATTTGTTTTCCATTTATCAGATTTTTCCTTTTACAAAAATAGGGAACCTCAGCCGCCCCGTATTCCATATTCTCTCCGAAAAATGATATTTTTACACCAAAGTTCATTGCTACATTAAACAAAAAGGTCGGCGCATCATAATCAATCGGCTGTATTACCATCGGTATTCGGGCGAAATCGATTCCGCCAGTAAACACTTGCCGCCTTTATCCTCGGCGACTTATATCTTAGACATTCTAACGCACCGAAAAAGGGTTGCCTCAAAACTTGTATTTTGAAACAACCCCCAAACAAATTTTACTTCTTAATTATAATCGTGCTATTTATCTATTGGGCGTATCCCATTTATGCGTCTCCGTACAGTCGATACGAAGCAACTGGTCGCCGGCTTGCATACGGAATCCGCCCTTTTCTAAAATCCATTTACCGTCGTAACCGACAAAAGCCAGATCGCTCGCCTTTATCGACAGTTCGACTGTTTTAGTCTCTCCCGGATTCAGTTCCACTTTCTTAAATGCCCTCAGCCGGCGGTTCTCCGGTGTCAATGAAGCGACCATATCCCGACTGAACAACATGACAACTTCCTTGCCTGCAACGTTGCCCGTATTGGTTACGTCGATCGTAAATATCAAGTTGTCATCAGCCGTGAACTTATCTCGGGAACATTTGAAATTGCCATACCCGAAGGTCGTGTAACTCTGCCCGTAGCCGAAAGGCCACTGAACGGAAATGACAGCATCATAGTCGTACGCCCCTTCCATCTTGTCCATTTCTTCACTTACCCGATAATCGTAAGTTGTAAGCTCCGCCTGATTACGAGGATATGTGTAAGGCATCCTGGCACTGGGATTGGCTTCTCCGGCAAGTATATTTGCCAGTGCATCCGCTCCATAATTGCCGGGCAACAAAATATCTATGATCGCATCTGCCAGCGGCTCAATGTCGCTTATCAGGCGCGGACGACCTTCATTAAGAATCAAGACGAGCGGTTTGCCGGTTGCAGCCAAAGCTTTCACCAGATTGCGCTGGTTTTCCGAGATAGCAAGATCGGACAGATTTCCCGGAGTTTCACAATACGAATTTTCGCCTATACAAGCCAGAATGACATCGACACCGGTAGCACGTGCCACAGCTTTATCTATATCCGGCTCGTTCTCTTCGTAATATGCGCCTTCTGCCGGATATGTAACGCCTTGTTCCAGAATCACATTCTTTTTACCGAATTTATTCGCGACCGCTTCATAGATCGTATTGTACGAAGCGGCAAACCGATCGGTCAGATGACCTTGCCACGAATAGCTCCAACCGCCATTCAGACAACGCATGGAATTGGCATTCGGACCGGTCACAAGAAATTTCAAACCTTTTTTCAACGGAAGGATACGGTTCTTGTTTTTCAAGAGCACCTCCGATTCTTCGGCAGCCCGGATAGCCACCGACGCATGACCGGCAGACGAAAACGCCGGATAATTTTCGGGATAAGTATTCGGCATTTCAAATAACCCGAGACGATATTTAAGCCTCAATATACGTCGAGCCGCATCGTCGATGCGCTCTTGGGAAACACGACCTTCCTGTACCAACTCTTTCAAAAGAGTACAGAAATTAAGATCATACGGTTCCATCGACATGTCGATACCTGCATTGATCGCCATTTCTATTGCCTCTTTCTTATCGGCGGCAACGTATTCACGAGTGTACAGGTTATTGATGTCCGCCCAGTCCGTAACGATCATTCCGTCCCATCCCAAATCTTCTTTCAGCCATTGGGTAAGCAGTTCGTTATTCGCATGCACAGGACGTCCATTTATAGATCCGCTATTTACCATTACGGTCAAAGCACCGGCTTCGATGCAGGCTCTGTACGGTTCGAAAAATTTTTCACGCAGTTCGGAGGGTGAGATATACGCCGGTGTACGGTCTTTTCCCGTACGCGGTGCGCCATATCCCAAATAGTGTTTTACCGAGGTCGCCACATGGTATTGCCCGACGGCATTGGGATTTTCGCCCTGGAATCCGCGAATCTGTTCGGCTCCCATAATCGCATTCACCAACGGGTCCTCTCCGAAATTTTCCCACACACGACTCCATCGCGGATCGCGTGTCAGATCGACTGTCGGCGAATAGGTCCACGGGCAATTGGCGGCACGGGTCTCATAAGCCGTAATCTCGGCAGCCTCACGCGCCAGCTGCGGATTGAACGAAGCACCGATATTGATATTTTGCGGCAACAACGTACCGCCCAGCGTATAGGTAGTTCCATGATTCTGATCCAAACCGTAAATACACGGAATGCCGATCTCCTTCATCGATAGTTCCTGTATCTGACCGATAATCTCGACCCACTTGGCAGGTGTCTGTGCCGTAGGTCCACCCGGAGCATTCAATATCGAACCGACTTTATATACGGCAATCGCCTCATGGAGTTTAGCCGGATCGAGATAAAACTCCCCGTCTTTCCAATCGCCCAACACGTCGATCGAGAGTTCGGTCATCTGCCCTATCTTTTCCTCCAACGTCATTCGGGCAAGCGTCCTCTCAACAGCCGATTCGATTTCGGGATCTGCCGGAAAGGCAGCTCCGGCAGCCTGAATGATACAGGCTGCCGAAACAAACATTATTCCACTTATCAAATATTTTCTCATATTCTTAACGCAATGTTACGAGATCGACATAATATCCATGACCGACACATAAGAAGCCAGCCTGTTCACCGATCATTGCAAGAGCCTCGGCGGTTAAGGTAACCGTAAGTACTCCATTTTCAGAGAACTCAACCGTACCCGTGCCCGGAAGATCATTCCAATGTCCGGAAGTTGTACGAATCTGATGATATTCGGCTGTCGGCTCTACGGAGTAGTGTATGGACAGAATACTTCCCGGTTTTATCGCAGCAAAAACTTCCGGTGCGATCAGGTTAAATGTCTTGTTCGGATTTCCATCTTCCAAATCCCATGAAACATAATGATGTCCCGACCACAACGTCTGTTCCGACGATACAACCACAGAGGTTTCTTCAACGACTGTGCCATTTACAAAGAACTGCACCGATCCGTCGGACGACGTACCCTTGATGGTATAATCTCCGGCTTCCAGATCCGGACAGATAATCTTTATTTCCGAATCGGTTTTAGAAACGATAGCCAGATCGTTCCCGCCAAGCGTAAGCGTCGAAACGCGGTCGAGGTTGATACCGCCAAGAACACATTCCGCACCACACGTCATTCTGTCCGCACCGGATGTAATGAGAGGCGAAGAACTTACCGTCACTGTATTTCCACCATATTCCATACCTTGTGCGTCTATCAATACCAGCCGCTGTGTACCGTTCTCGGTATCGGCAGGAACCTCATAGGAAACCGAACCGTCCGCTTCGTTATATATGATTTCTGTCACCTCCGTATTTCCGATACGCATAGATTTTACCAATGCGAGATTGTCCCCGAAGAGCATCGCGTTACTTCCCGGAGCGACAATCCG
The DNA here is from genome assembly GCA_900538555.1 of uncultured Porphyromonadaceae bacterium. Lineage (GTDB taxonomy): Bacteria > Bacteroidota > Bacteroidia > Bacteroidales > Barnesiellaceae > UMGS27. Next base: position 3,531 of record UPYI01000006.1, on the reverse strand, counting down.
CTCGAAACTGATTTGCGAAGCCCACGGATCTCCGGCAAGAGGATTCACGTTTATCATACCCTCACGATAAGTCGATTTTCCCTGTGTCGTCGTAGCGGTCACTTTCATATGATACGACCCCGCCAGCAACGGCATATTTATTTCCGTACCTTTCGCAACTTCTACTCCGTCGATAAACCATACGACCTCCGTACTCTGGGATGGTGTAACGGTAAGCGTCATTTTAAAGTTGGCATCACGATTGATATTGGCGACAACAGGCAGTTCCCCATTCACACGATCGGGAAAAGAGGGATCGAGAATATGCGGCTCGTCGCTCGGAGAGGCTACCGAAAACGGCTCATCGTTGTTACAACCCGAAAAAGCCATCATACATATCGGAAGCAGGTATGTTGAAATTCTATACAATAGTTTCATATTTTAAAATCTTGATAGTTATATTTTTAACTTTTAGTTTTCAATAAACGCTGAGCCCCGGCATACTCCATCCGAGTTTCACTTCGACGGCTTCTGCTCCCGGCTCGCCGTTTATTTTAATTTACATCCCACCAAAGAGGAGTATTCCAGCTATTATCTCCTCCCATCCTGTTCAATGCCTCATCATACCCCTGTTTGTTGTACGACGATTCGAGTACCGGATAACAAAGGCGTACCGGAATTTCAACACCACCGGTCAGGAACGCCCCTTGCCCATAAGCCTCTGGCGATTTAAGGCGGGGGAATCCGGAGCGGCGGACATTTGCCCAACATTCATTGGGGTTTGTGAAATGATGTATCCAAGCCTGTGTATTAACCGCTACTTTCTTCTGCTCCTGAGTATATCCGATCGGATTTGCCGTCATATAGGCTTCAAATTCCTCATCGGAGACTTTATCCGTATCGTAATTGTCGTGCAGGAAGTCCATAGCAGCCCGGATACCTGTCTTATAATACCCTTCCGCACTTCCTTCCACCGTCCAGTTATTTAAAGCAGCTTCCGCCAGCAGGAAATTGATTTCGGCATAAGTCATGACGACTCCGGGACAGTTTCCTTTCAAAAAGTTAGAGGCAAGTTTCGGACGTACTTCACGCGCCATATTGGGATCAATCGACGGATTATCGACAGCCATTTCGGTAAGGATATCGCTGGTATAGCCTGTCGGCCAATTGTCCCACGAATACGTGCCGGGATCGCACGGTTCCATCTTAACCCCTTTCGAAATCATCTCCTCGGTCAGATCGACACGTCCGTCGGGTTTAGTCGCAGACATCAGTCCATCGTAATAGAAGCGGCATATCTGATAGCAACGCGGATCGCCGGTATCTTTCAGTTGGTTGAAGAAAGTCGAACAGATATAACTCGGATTGTTCGCAGGGTCGTTCCCGAACCACAACTGGCTCAAAGCATTTCCACGATAGTCGCTATACGATTCCTGCCCGAAACTAAATGCGACATCCATATAATTTATCAGCGCATCGTCGCTTGCCGATGTCATCACGCCGGCAGTCAAAGCATCCTCAAATTCAAGCCGGGCTTTTTCGGGATCGACACCCGATATACGCATAGCGTATCGTAAGCGCAACGAATTGGCAAGTTTTTTCCATCGGTTGATGTCGCCCGAGAAAATAACATCCCCGGTGATTTTATCAGCCGCAGCATTGAGTTGCCCGGCAGCAGCTTTCAACTCTACGAAGAAGTCGTTATAAATCTCTTCCTGCGTATCGTATCTGGGATTATATTTTTCGTTGAGATACCCCAGTCCCGCCTCGCTATACGGGCAATCGCCATAGATGTCGGTCATCAGCGACATAAGATAGACACGATAAATCCGAAGAGCCGCATTGATGTTGGGTTTCGAATCGTCTTTCCCCGAACGATAGATTCCATCGACAAGGTTCTTTATCGCATTAGGATAAAACGAAGTCCATGTACGGCACATCTCATTATTGTCGATCGTATGATGTCCACCATAGTTTGTGGTGTTCCAACAGCCCATCAGCTGTTGTGTGAAAGCATAGTGGTAATTACGGTATATTTCGACCTGCCCCAAGTCTCCGTACGTTTGAAGCTGGGCGGTAGTAAGCTGGGCATTGGGATCGATCGTATCGGCTTTGGACGGATCGGTATTGAAATCTTCCATATAGTCGTCACTACAACCGGTAGCTGCGACGCCCCACAAGGCAACAGCAAAAATTGCCAATGATTTGAATATATTATTTTTCATGAGTTATATGCTTGATTAGAATTTAACATATACATTAAATCCATAGCTACGACGCGAAGGCAGGGAGCCATATTCCAATCCCATACCGGTAGTATTGTTGTAGTTTGAATCCGGATCAATGTCGGGTATATTTTTCCATACGATAAATGGGTTTCTGGCAACAAACGAAAGGCTTACATCTTTCACAACCTTTCCATTGCCCAGCCATTTTTTAGGGAACTGATACGTAAGCGTGATTTCACGGCACTTAACATACGAATTGTCATAAATGAACATCGAGGGAGCATTACGGCACACGCTCATCCAATAATCTTCGGGATTGATAATGACATCGTTCGGACGGTACGTTCCGTCACCATTGTCGATAACACCCGGAGCGATGAATCCACCGGTCGGTGTCCAGTCGGGAGAACCTTTGGCATATCCCGCAGCCATACGTTGTTCCTCCGATTTATACCATGCCTCACGGCCTTCGAGCGTAGCCAAAGCCTTTCCCGATTCGTGAGAAGCACGGGCAGACATAGAGTAAAGATCTGCACCTACTTTAATATCGAAAACTGCTGAAAGCGCGATATTCTTATAACGAAGCGTCGTATTCACACCACCTGTCCAGTCCCATGAAGCATTACCCAACACATGGTTGCTCTTGTCGTACATAGGAAGCCCGGTCGAGGGATCGATCAGAATATCGCCTTTGGCATTACGTTTGAAATCCGGACCAACGATCGACCCGAAGTTCTCGCCTACCTTAGCCGCGATCTGCACATCGAGCCACGATGCTTTTTCCAACTCGAACATATCCATGTCATCGACCAGTTTCTTTACCTTATTTTCGTTTTTGGAGAAGTTGAAGTTTAAATCCCACGAGAAATCGCCGACTTCCACAGGACGGGTATTCAACGTGATTTCAATACCCTGATTCTGTATTTCTCCGGCATTGATCAGACGGTAAGGATAACCGGTTGCCCAGCTCGATGCCATTCCCATGATCTGGTCTTTCGATACCTGATTATAGTAGGTGAAATCCAACCCGATACGGTTTTTCAGGAATTTCGTTTCAAAACCTACCTCAAACGAATTTGTCCGGGTCGGTTTTAAATTTTTATTCGGAATGGTAGTATTGTCGATATAACCGATCGTATAACCGGGATACGTGTATTTAGACTTGGTGTACACCAACCCGAGTTGATACGGATCCGTGTCGGAACCTACCTGCGCCCAAGAGAGACGCACCTTACCATAAGGTAATATATCGCTTCGTTTAATAAGTTCGGAGAATACGAAACTACCCGAGAAAGAAGGATATACATAAATGTTATTCCCTACT
>UPYI01000005.1 GCA_900538555.1 uncultured Porphyromonadaceae bacterium | reverse complement strand
ACGGGCGGTGTGTACAAGGCCCGGGAACGTATTCACCGCGCCATGGCTGATGCGCGATTACTAGCGAATCCAGCTTCATGGAGTCGGGTTGCAGACTCCAATCCGAACTGAGGCAGGGTTTGGGGATTGGCTTCATATTGCTATGTTGCTGCCTTCTGTTCCTGCCATTGTAACACGTGTGTCGCCCCGGACGTAAGGGCCGTGCTGATTTGACGTCATCCCCGCCTTCCTCACAGCTTGCGCTGGCAGTCTCGACAGAGTCCTCAACACTACTTGTTAGTAACTGTCGATAGGGGTTGCGCTCGTTATGGCACTTAAGCCGACACCTCACGGCACGAGCTGACGACAACCATGCAGCACCTCGACGGCGGCCATTGCTGGATACCGGCTTTCACCGGTAGTCCCCCGTCGTTTGAGCCCGGGTAAGGTTCCTCGCGTATCATCGAATTAAACCACATGTTCCTCCGCTTGTGCGGGCCCCCGTCAATTCCTTTGAGTTTCACCGTTGCCGGCGTACTCCCCAGGTGGAATACTTAACGCTTTCGCTGTACCGCTTACTGTGTATCGCAAACAGTTAGTATTCATCGTTTACTGCGTGGACTACCAGGGTATCTAATCCTGTTTGATACCCACGCTTTCGTGCTTCAGCGTCAGTGGTAGTGTAGTAAGCTGCCTTCGCAATCGGGGTTCTGCGTGATATCTATGCATTTCACCGCTACACCACGCATTCCGCTTACTTCCAATACTCTCTAGGTTACCAGTTTCAACGGCGGGGTCCGGGTTGAGCCCGGAGTTTTCACCGCTGACTTGGCATCCCGCCTACGCACCCTTTAAACCCAATAAATCCGGATAACGCTCGCATCCTCCGTATTACCGCGGCTGCTGGCACGGAGTTAGCCGATGCTTTTTCTTCAGGTACTTGCAGACCGCTACGCGTAGCGGCGGTTACTCCCTGATAAAAGAAGTTTACGATCTTACCGACTGTCTTCCTTCACGCGACTTGGCTGGTTCAGACTTCCGTCCATTGACCAATATTCCTCACTGCTGCCTCCCGTAGGAGTTTGGACCGTGTCTCAGTTCCAATGTGGGGGACCTTCCTCTCAGAACCCCTATCCATCGTGGCTTTGGTGGGCCGTTACCCCGCCAACTGGCTAATGGAGCGCATGCCCGTCCGTAACCTTCGTAAATTTAATCACAGCTCCATGCGGAACCGTGATGCCATGGGATATTAGTCCGGATTTCCCCGGGTTATCTCCCTGTTACGGGTTGGTTGCATACGTGTTACTCACCCGTGCGCCGGTCGCCGGCGGATGTATTGCTACATCCCCGATGCCCCTCGACTTGCATGTGTTAGGCCTGTCGCTAGCGTTCATCCTGAGCCAGGATCAAACTCTTCGTTGTATATTTCTTTTTTTTATTTTTTTCTACTTCAAAGGTCGTCCCGAGCGCTCTGATGCCCGACTATTTTCTTCGTCTGGCTTTGAGTTTGTTTTGACGTTGACTTGTTTTTTGTATCCCCTTCTTAAAGGGATACCCGTCTCGTACTACTTTCGTCTATTGTAATGCTTTCAAGGATCTTGTTTTGCTTCCCGCTTTTGTGAAGCGAAAGTGGTGCAAAGATAATGCTTTTTTGTTTTTCCTTCCAAATTTTTAGAAGTTTTTTTTCATTTTTTCTTCTTACCGCTCTCCGCTCCCGAAAAGCGTTGCAAAGATAAGGCTTTTTATGCTCCCTTTCCAAATTTTTTATCGCGTTTTTATGCTGTAAAACATAATTTCCTTCACACACTCTGGTTGTCAGCGGGTTAGAAACGTCCAAAAATTCCAGAAAACATCGGGGATATATGGCTTCGAAAACGGGATCGGGATGTTTTCATGGAAAATCCATATCTTTACATTCCGAATATAACAAAGAAAGGGTATGAATTTACGAATGAATTTTATCGGATCTATCGTCTTTTTATTCTGTTCGGCTTGTAGCGGACGTGATTTGCAAACGCCCGATTGCCGATTTTACAACGAATCGGATAGTATCCGGATCGAATCCTTATTATATGACAGCCGGCATTTCGTACCAAGCGAAACGAACCCGATACAACTGTTCTTCGGAGAATCTCTGATCGGGACACCTTATGTTGCGCATACATTGGAATATCCGGAAGAGAAACTGGTGATCGATCTTTCCCGGCTGGACTGCATGACCTTTGTCGAGAATGTATTGGCTCTGACCCAAACAGCCAAAGATGAAGATTTGTCGTGGCAACAGTTCGCCCGCAAGTTACAACAGATCAGATACCGGGAAGGACACGCCGACGGATACGCATCACGCCTGCACTACTCTACCGATTGGATTGCCCGAAACTCCGCACGCGGATTTATCCGGGATATTACGGCTTCGATCGTACACGACTCGATCGACGTTTCTCTTTACTTCATGAGCAACCATGCCGAAAAATATCAGGCTTTGTCTCAAAATCGGGAAGAGGTAGAACGGATCAAAGCGGTAGAATCGAAATACCAGAACTATCGGGTGCCTTATATACCGAAAGAAAAATTGAACGAGGAGATCATGTCCAAGATTCCCGCCGGCGCGATCATAGCCATCACGACCTCGGTCGCCGGTCTGGACATCGCCCACTTAGGCATCGCCTGCCGTATCGACGGGGAGTTACATCTGCTTCATGCCTCTCTCGGGAAAAAGCAAGTAGTAATAGAACCTGTCACCCTCGACAAACAGTTGGCACGCTACAAATCCCAAACAGGAATACGGGTTTTAGAAATACTATAAGCCTCGTCCCGTTTTGTTCGCCCCTCCTCCTCTTCTTATAGCGAGATAAAAACTACATAGGAACGAAGCCGAATGTAGAGCGAAATTTGTTCCGATTATGACGGCGCAAAAAACAAGAAAGGAGATAAAGACGGTGTATCATAGTGCCCGACCTGCTGCGTTCCATTAGGTATTCGGGCGAAGTCGTTTACGTCAGCAAACACCTGTCGTACTCATTCTGCGCCCTGCATTTCAAACTTTTAGTTTGCAACAAACGCTGCGCCTCGGCATAATTCGTTCAAGTTTCTCTTGACGGCTTCTGCGCTCGGCTTGCAGTTTGTTTTAGACATTCTGACATACAGAAAAGGGTTGCATCGAAATTTCCATTTCAACACAACCCCTTCCGGTAGAGAGCCCTGACAGGCTACTCTGTCGCCTTGCACAATAACTTATATCCGTATTGTGCACTCTGGCCCAATTCTTCTTCGATCCGTAACAACTGATTGTATTTCGCCATACGATCGGAACGGCTCAACGATCCGGTCTTGATCTGTCCGGCATTGGTTGCCACTGCAATATCCGCAATCGTAGCATCTTCCGTTTCGCCGGAACGATGAGAGATCACCGCCGTATAACCATTGCGCTGCGCCATTTGTACGGCACGTAAAGTTTCGGTCAATGTTCCGATCTGGTTTACCTTTACCAATATGGAATTCCCGCAGCCGAGCAAAATACCTTTCGACAGATAATCGACGTTCGTGACAAACAGGTCATCTCCGACCAACTGACAACGGTCGCCGATCAGATCGGTCAATAAACGCCAGCCGTCCCAGTCGTCCTCGCTCATGCCGTCTTCGATCGAATCGATCGGATAACGCACCACCAAGTCCTGTAAATATTCCGCTTGCTCTTGTGTCGTACGCCGTTTGCCCGACTTGCCTTCGAAATGAGAATAATCGTATATGCCGTCGTCATAGAATTCGGAAGATGCACAATCCAGACCGATCGTCACATCGCGTCCGGGCATGTATCCGGCTTGTGAAATCGCCTGCATGATCACTTCGAGCGCCGCTTCCGTACCGGGCAATGCAGGTGCGAACCCGCCTTCATCGCCGACCGCCGTACTTAATCCTTTTTTATGCAACACATCTTTCAAAGCATGGAATACTTCCGCGCCCATACGCAAACCCTCGCGGAACGAACAGGCTCCGATCGGACGTATCATAAACTCCTGAAAGGCAATCGGCGCATCGGAATGGGAACCGCCGTTGATGATATTCATCATCGGTACGGGAAGTACGTAGCTATCGACACCCCCTATATATTTATAGAGAGGCAAATCGAGATAAGCCGCCGCAGCTTTGGCTACTGCCAAAGAAACGCCCAATATGGCATTGGCTCCCAATTTGGATTTGTTCACGGTTCCATCCAATTCCACCAAAGCCCGGTCTATGGCAATCTGGTCCAACGCATTTGCACCCTTCAAAGCCCCGGCAATCTTCTTATTGACATGCTCCACAGCGGTTAAAACGCCTTTACCGCCATACCGTTTCTTATCCCGGTCACGCAATTCAAGAGCTTCATGGCTACCGGTAGATGCCCCCGAAGGCACCGCAGCCCGACCTTGAACACCCGATTCCAAAACAACATCTACCTCTACTGTCGGATTTCCTCTCGAATCGAGAATCTCCCGCGCAACAATTTTATCGATCTTCATATCGTCTTCTGTTTTTACATCTACAACAACGGATAGAAAAGGATTGTTCGTACCGAATATTCCCAGTCGTTCCGCGAACAGATGATTGTTTCCATAAAGGTAAAACAAAAAGAGGGAGTTCCAATGAAGGAATCCCTCTTTTTATGACTGAGATGAATCGTCGATTATTCTGCTGCGGGAGCCTCAGCTGCCGGAGTTTCAGCAACAGGAGCTTCTGCGGGAGCAGCCGATTTTTTCGAACGGCGAGTTCTCGTCGCTTTCTTAGCGGCTTTCTCTTTCAGCATGTTTTCGTTGTAATCAACCAATTCGATAAAGCAAGTTTTTGCGTTATCACCCAAACGGTTACCGGTTTTCAGGATACGGGTATATCCTCCGGGGCGATCGGCGATCTTTACGGAGATTTCTTTGAACAACTCCGTAACCGCCTGTTTGTTTTGCAAATAGCTGAACACTACTCTTCGAGAGTTGGTAGTGTCTTCTTTTGCACGGTTGATCAGGGGTTCAACGTATACTCTCAATGCTTTCGCTTTTGCCAACGTAGTGAAGATTCTTTTGTGAAGAATCAAAGAAGAAGCCATATTGGACAACAAGGCGTCGCGGTGAGATTTCGTACGTCCTAAATGATTGAATTTCTTATTGTGTCTCATCGTTTTACTCTTTATCTAATTTATACTTCGAGATATCCATTCCGAACGAGAGGTTCAGATTAGCGAGCAGTTCGTCAAGCTCGGTAAGAGATTTCTTACCGAAGTTGCGGAACTTCAACAAATCGGTTTTATTGAATACCACCAATTCGCCCAACGTTTCTACATCGGCAGATTTCAAGCAGTTAAGAGCGCGAACCGAAAGATCCATATCAACGAGTTTCGTTTTCAGCAATTGACGCATGTGCAATACTTCTTCATCGAATTCTTCGTTGCCATCGACATCAGTCGTTTCGAGCGTGATCTTCTCATCTGAGAACAACATGAAATGATGGATAAGAATCTTGGCAGCCTCTTTCAAAGCCTCTTTCGGATGGATGGATCCATCGGTTTTAATTTCTAATAACAGTTTGTCGTAGTCCGTTTTCTGTTCTACGCGGAAAGGTTCCACTGCATATTTCACGTTCACAATCGGCGTGTAAATAGAGTCGATAGGAATTACGTTCACATCATCGGCAGGGTTACGGTTCTCATCGGCGGGAACATAACCGCGACCTTTGTTGATGGAAATTTCTATCTGGAAACTTGCGCTTGAATCCAAATGGCATATAACCAACTCGGGATTCAAAACCTCGAAACCGGTCAAAGATTTACCGATATCGCCAGCCTTGAACACTTCCGAATTGCCCGATACCGCGATGGTTACTTTCTCAGTCTCGATTTCTTCTACCACTTGTTTGAAACGAACCTTCTTCAAATTCAGAATGATATTCGTCACATCCTCGATCACGCCGGGGACGGTAGAAAACTCATGTTTCACCCCATCGATGCGAATCGATGTAATTGCAAAGCCTTCGAGTGCAGAAAGCAGGATACGGCGCAGAGCGTTACCGATCGTAACGCCATAACCGGGCTCCAATGGACGGAATTCAAACTTTCCGAAGAAATTGTCCGCTTCCAGCATTAATACTTTATCGGGTTTTTGAAATGCTAATATAGCCATGGAATCACTTATTATTTAGAATACAACTCAACGATCAACTGTTCTTTGATATTTTCAGGGATATCGGCTCTTTCAGGGAAGTGGAGGAATTTACCACTCTTGGAGCTTTCGTCCCATTCCAACCAAGGATATTTGCTGTGATTAAATCCAGCCAAACAATCAGCGATCACTTCCAACGATTTCGCTTTCTCGCGAACGCCTACGACTTGACCGGGTTTTACCGAATAAGAGGGGATGTTCACTACTTTGCCATCGACTACGATGTGACGGTGAGAAACCATCTGACGAGCAGCGGCACGCGTAGGAGCGATACCCAAACGGAATACTACATTGTCCAAACGAGCTTCGAGGAGTTGAAGCAATACTTCACCCGTAATACCTTTGGTACGAGATGCTTTTTCAAACAAGTTGCGGAATTGGTTTTCCAAAACTCCGTAAGTATATTTCGTTTTTTGTTTCTCACGAAGCTGAATGCCGTATTCGGAAGTTTTTCTTCTTTTGTTGGCGCCATGTTGTCCCGGGGGATAGTTCTTTTTAGAGAGAACTTTGTCAGGTCCGAAAATAGCCTCACCAAATTTACGAGCAATTTTAGTTCTAGGTCCGGTATATCTTGCCATTTCTAAAAATTTTTAATAATTATAATTTTCTACGAACCCGAGGAGTGCAGCCGCGATTGCAGAGAGGATTAAGTGCAATCTATTCACTGATCAAGATTCTATTGTTCTAAATAAGAATATGTATTATACTCTTCTTCTTTTCGGGGGACGACATCCGTTGTGGGGCAGCGGCGTAACGTCGATGATTTCAGTTACTTCGATGCCTGCTCCGTGGATCGTTCTGATAGCAGACTCACGTCCGTTACCGGGTCCCTTAACATAGGCTTTCACTTTTCTCAAACCGAGATCGAATGCCACCTTAGCACAATCCTGTGCTGCCATTTGTGCGGCATACGGAGTGTTCTTCTTAGAACCTCTAAAACCCATTTTACCTGCCGAAGACCACGAGATGATCTGACCTTCACTGTTGGCAAGCGATACAATGATGTTGTTGAACGAAGAATGGATGTGAGCTTGACCGACTGCGTCTACTTTAACATTCCTCTTCTTTGCTGCGACTGTCTTTTTTGCCATACTTAATTATTATTTAGTAGCTTTTTTCTTGTTAGCGACTGTTTTCTTTCTACCCTTACGTGTGCGGGCATTATTTTTCGTGCTCTGACCTCTCACAGGCAGACCGTTACGGTGACGGATTCCACGGTAGCAACCGATATCCATCAGACGTTTGATATTCAATTGAATTTCAGAACGCAGGTCACCTTCTACTTTATATTCAGCGCCGATAATTTCACGGATCTTGGCTGCTTCGTCATCGGTCCAATCTTTCACTTTGGTATCTTTATTGACACCGGCTTTTCCCAAAATAGTCTTCGAAGCACTGCGGCCGATACCATAAATATAGGTCAAAGCGATTTCGCCTCTTTTGTTTTGCGGCAGGTCTACACCAACAATTCTTATTGCCATATGTTAGAATATTTTTTTTGCAAAAATAATAAATTATCCTTGACGTTGTTTATACTTAGGATTTTTCTTGTTAATTACATACAAGCGGCCATGTCTTCTTACAATTTTGCTATCTGGCGTACGCTTCTTTAATGATGCTCTTACTTTCATATCTTTTGGTTTTATTTATATCTAAACGCAATTCTTCCTTTGGACAAATCGTAGGGCGACATCTCTACTCTCACTTTATCTCCGGGCAGGATTTTGATGTAATGCATCCGCATTTTTCCGGAGATATGTGCCGTAATTTCGTGCCCGTTCTCCAATTCCACCCGAAACATTGCATTCGACAATGCTTCCACGATTACTCCATCTTGTTCTATTGCAGATTGTTTTGCCATATAATTCTTTTATAATGCTTTTTCTCCTAAAACTTCTTCGACATACTTGAACGAGGAAAGAATGTCGGGTTCTCCCCCGCGGATCGCTATCGTATGCTCGAAATGAGCCGACGGTTTACGATCTCTTGTACGGGTAGTCCAGCCGTCTCGCTCGATCACAATGTTCCGTACGCCCAAGTTGATCATCGGTTCGATCGCGATACACATTCCATTTTTCAGTACCGGACCGCTTGCGGGTCTGCCCCAGTTGGGGACTTCCGGACTTTCATGCAACGACTTTCCGATACCGTGCCCGCACATTTCACGGACCACCGAATATCCTCTTGCCTCGCAATAAGATTGTATCGTATGCGCAATGTCTCCGATGCGCTTTCCTTCTACCGCAGCTTTAATGCCTAAATAGAGGGACTCTTTTGTTGTCTTCAACAAACGTTTTACTTCCTCAGCTACTTCGCCAACGCAGAACGTATATGCCGAATCGCCGTTGAACCCGTTTTTTACCGCCCCGCAATCAACCGAGACGATATCGCCCTCGCGCAATACATACCCCGAAGGGATGCCGTGAACCACTGTCTCGTTTACCGAGATACAGAGGGTATTGGGGAAACCGCCGTATCCGAGGAATCCGGGCACCGCCCCATGGTCACGAATGAATTCTTCTGCGATCTTGTCAAGTTTCAGCGTCGTAATCCCCGGAGCGATCCACTTGGCTATTTCACCGAGTGTCATCCCCACCAGGAGATTACTCTCACGCATCAACTCTATTTCTTCATCTGTTTTAAGATAAATCATGTTATAAAATCAATTAATAAGCTCCACCCGTAGTGCGGCCTTTGATCTTTCCGGATTTCATCAGGCCGTCGTAGTGACGCATCATCAAATGACTTTCAATCTGCTGCAAAGTATCCAACACCACACCTACGAGGATGAGGAGTGAAGTACCACCAAAGAATTGTGAAAATTCTTGACTTACACCGGCTGTTTGCGCAAATGCGGGCAAGATAGCCACAATAGCCAAGAAGATAGATCCCGGCAGAGTGATTCTCGACATGATCGAATCGAGATAGTCAGCCGTTTTCTTACCCGGCTTGATACCGGGAATGAAACCGTTGTTACGTTTCATATCCTCTGCCATCTGCGTCGGTTGTACCGTGATCGCCGTATAGAAGTAGGTGAACGCAATGATCAGAAGGGCGAACACGAAGTTATACCAGAATCCGTCCATTCTCATGAAAGACTGGAAGAACGAGCTGGCTGCTCTTTCCGAACTGAACCCTACCAACGTGATAGGAATAAACATGATCGCCTGCGCAAAGATGATCGGCATTACACCGGCAGTATTCACCTTCAAGGGGATATACTGTCTTGCGCCACCATACTGTTTATTGCCTACGATACGTTTAGCGTATTGCACGGGAACTTTACGGGTTCCCTGAACCAACAGGATAGCCAATGCTATTACGACAAGCAAGAATACGATCTCGACAAGGAACATCACCAAACCACCTTGTTTAGCGGCAAGACGGCTCGTAAACTCTTGTGCGAAAGCCAAGGGCAAACGAGCGATGATACCTACCAAGATGATGAACGAAATACCGTTACCGATACCACGGTCGGTAATGCGCTCGCCGAGCCACATGATAAACATACTACCGGCAGCAAGTACGATTGTAGAAGAAACTATAAACGCCCATCCTCCGGGGAACGCACCGCCCATCTGAACCCGCAAGTTCACCAAATAAGCCGGACCTTGCATCAAAAGGATCAGAACAGTCAGATAACGTGTGTACTGGTTCAATTTTGTTCTACCACTTTCACCTTCGCGTTGCAATTTTTGGAAAGAAGGCATAACCATTCCCAACAATTGAATGACGATAGATGCTGTGATATAGGGCATAATACCCAATGCGAATATAGACGCATTCGAGAACGCACCACCCGAAAACATATCAAGCAATGCCATCAAGCCCTTGCTTGTCTGACTGCGCAAGGCATCCAGACTTGCGGGATCGATGCCAGGAAGAACTACGTACGATCCTACCCGATAAACAAGTACAAGCAGGATGGTAGTGAGAATCCGCTTGCGCAGATCCTCAATCTTCCATATATTTTTTATAGTTTCAATTGCTCTCATTGATATTAGAGTTTAACTACTGTTCCACCTGCGGCAACAATAGCTTCTTCCGCAGTTTTAGAGAAAGCGTGTGCGCTAACCTCCAATTTCAGGGAAAGAGTACCATTACCAAGAATTTTCACTAAATGTTTCGAAGAAACAAATCCAGCCGCGATCAACGTATCCACATCGATTTTTTCCAGTTTCTGAGCTTCTGCCAGAGTCTGCAAAGTAGCGAGGTTGATAGCTTTGTATTCTACACGGTTGATATTCTTGAAACCGAATTTAGGAACACGACGTTGCAAAGGCATCTGACCGCCTTCGAAACCGATCTTCGTTTTATAACCAGATCTTGATTTTGCTCCTTTATGACCTCTGGTAGAAGTTCCGCCTAAACCCGAACCAGAACCACGACCGATTCTTTTTCTTGTTTTAACAGAGCCCTCAGCAGGTTTTAAATTACTCAAGTCCATATTTCAATGTTTTTTAATCGATAAGAAAATATTACTCAACAACTTTCACCAAGTGGGAAATTTTGGAAACCATACCCAGGATTTGGGGAGTAGCTTCGTGTTCAACCACGTGGTTGAGCTTTCTCAGTCCGAGCGCATCGAGCGTTCTTTTCTGAACTGCCGGGCAATTAATTCTGCTCTTAACTTGTTTGATTTTTATTTTTGCCATTGTTTCGTCCTCCACTATTAACCTTTAAAGACTTTCTCCAAAGATATGCCTCTGTTTTGAGCGACAGTGGCAGCATCTCTCAATTCACCCAAAGCAGCCATAGTTGCTTTTACCAAGTTATGAGGATTCGACGAACCTTTCGATTTTGCCAACACGTCGGTAATACCTACGCTTTCCAATACGGCACGCATGGCACCGCCGGCTTTTACACCGGTACCGTGAGAAGCGGGTTTGATATATACCAAAGCTCCACCGAATTTAGCCAACTGATCGTGAGGTATCGTACCGCGAAGCACCGGAACCTTGATCAGATTCTTCTTAGCAGCCTCTACGCCTTTGGCGATAGCGGCAGTTACTTCGCTGGCTTTACCCAAGCCCCATCCTACAATTCCGTCTTCGTTACCGACAACAACAATTGCAGAGAAGCTGAACGTACGACCACCTTTGGTAACTTTTGTTACACGGTTGATAGCTACCAACCGATCTTTCAACTCCAGGTCATTAGTTGATTTTACTCTATTATCTTTTCCTGTCATGATGATTAAAATTTAAGTCCTCCGTTACGAGCAGCATCGGCCAATTCTTTAATTCTCCCATGATACAGGTAACCGTTACGATCAAATACTACTGCAGTTACACCGGCTTCCTGTGCTTTTTTTGCAATTTCCTGACCTACCTTAGCAGCCTGCTCTTTCTTAGGCATGGCTTCCATACCTCTGGAAGAAGCCGCAGCCAAAGTTTTGCCTGCGAGGTCGTCGATTACTTGCACATAGATTTGTTTGTTGCTTCTGAACACCGTCATACGGGGACGCTCGGCAGTTCCGGTGATTTTCCCGCGTACACGGGTTTTAATCTTTAATCTTCTTTCTATCTTCGTTGTCATGATAATTCCTTTTTAGTGATTATTTTGCACCAGCCGATTTACCCGATTTTCTACGGATTACCTCACCAACGAACTTGATACCTTTACCCTTGTAAGGTTCAGGCTTACGGAACGTACGGATCTTGGCGCAAACTTGTCCGAGGAGTTGTTTGTCGCAAGATTCGAGGATAATCAACGGGTTTTTATTTCTCTCTGATTTGGCTTCAACTTTGATTTCAGCAGGGAATTTGAAGAAGATAGCGTGAGAATATCCGAGCGAAAGTTCGAGTACCTGACCCTGAGCTTGTGCACGATAACCTACACCTACCAATTCCAATTCTTTTTTGTATCCTTCCGATACACCTACTACCATATTGTGAATCAAAGCACGATACAAGCCATGCAATGCACGGTGCTCTCTATCATCTGAAGGACGTGACACTTGTACGTGACCGTCTACCACTTCAACTTTGATATCGGGATTTACTTCCTGATGAAGTTCACCCTTCGGACCTTTAACGGTTACATCCGTTCCTTTTACTGTTACAGTTACACCGGCAGGGATAACTACGGGCAATTTACCTATTCTTGACATAATTTACCTCCTTCCGATTAATATACATAACAAAGAACTTCACCACCGATCTTCAATTCCTGGGCTTCTTTGTTTGTCATAACGCCTTTGGAAGTAGAAAGGATGGCAATACCTAAACCATTCAATACACGCGGCATATCTTTGTAGCCTGTGTAACGACGCAAACCGGGAGTAGACACGCGGGTCAGCTTCTTGATTGCGTTCACTTTGTTTACCGGGTCGTATTTCAAGGCGATTTTGATGGAACCTTGATGACCTTCTTCTACAAACTTATAGTTAAGAATGTAGCCTTTTTCAAAAAGGATTTTCGTGATTTCCTTTTTCAAGTTTGAGGCGGGCACTTCAACAACTCTGTGTTGAGCTTTAATCGCATTTCTCAATCTTGTCAGATAATCTGCTATTGGATCTGTCATAAAAATGATTGTTTAAATTGATCCGGATATCCGGACAATATTTAACACTAAAAATAATTTTACCAGCTTGCTTTTTTAACGCCCGGTATCAAACCAGCCGAAGCCATTTCGCGGAATTGGATACGAGAAATTCCAAACTGACGGATATATCCTTTCGGACGACCAGTCAATTTGCAACGATTGTGTAAACGTACGCGAGAAGCATTTTTCGGCAGAAGTTGGAGAGCTTCATAGTTACCTTCCGCTTTCAGTTGAGCTTTTTTAGCGGCATATTTGGCAACCAGCTTCGCTCTTTTCACTTCACGAGCTTTCATTGATTCTTTTGCCATGTCTTAGTCTTTTTTTGCGTTCTTAAAAGGTAAGCCGAATTCTTTCAGCAAAGCATACCCTTCTTCGTCTGTTTTCGCAGAAGTTACAAAGGTAATATTCATTCCCATAATTTTGGTAATACTATCGATATTTATTTCAGGGAAAATGATTTGTTCCTGAATACCGAGCGTATAATTACCTCTTCCGTCGAGTTTGCCTTCGATTCCTTTGAAGTCGCGGATACGGGGCAAGGCCACACGGATCAGACGTTCGAGGAATTCATACATGCGGTCGCGACGCAAAGTTACCATCACGCCGATAGGCATTTTTTTACGCAACTTGAAGTTTGAAATATCCTTGCGAGAGAGAGTGGCTACTGCTTTCTGACCGGTAATTGCCGTCAATTCCGTAATAGCGGTCTCGATGATTTTCTTATCGCCGGTTGCTTGACCCAGACCTTGGTTGATAACGATCTTTTTCAAGACAGGTACCTGCATTTTCGAAGAGTATTTGAACTCTTTTTCCAACGCCGGCACGATTCTTTCTGTATAATCTTTTTTCAGAGTAGTGCTCATTACTTAATCTCCTCTCCTGATTTTTTAGAATAACGTACTAAAACGCCTGCTTCATTTTTCTTCCGTCCGATACGAGTGGGTTTTCCAGTCTTCGGATCCAACAGATTCAAATTAGAGATATGAAGAGGGGCTTCTTTTTTCACTAAACCTCCCTGAGGATTTTTGGCATTGGGTTTGGTGCTCTTGGAGACCATATTGATACCTTCCACGATAGCGCGTTGTTCTTTTACCAACACACTCAGTACGCGACCGGTTTTACCTTTATCTTCACCGGCATTTACGTAAACGGTATCTCCCTTTTTAATGTGTAATTTACTCATTAATTTTGGTTTTACTTATTAAAGTACTTCGGGTGCCAAGGAAACGATCTTCATGTTCGTAGCACGCAGCTCTCTCGCCACCGGTCCGAAAATACGGCTACCTCTGATTTCGCCAGCACCATTCAACAATACACATGCGTTGTCATCAAAGCGGATATACGAACCGTCAGCACGACGGATTTCTTTTTTCGTACGAACGACAACGGCTTTCGATACAGTACCTTTTTTCACGTCGCTCGACGGGATAACGCTCTTAATAGCGACTACGATGATATCGCCCACCGAAGCGTAACGACGGCCTGTACCTCCCAACACACGGATGCAAAGGGCTTCTTTGGCTCCGCTGTTATCGGCTACTGTAAGTCTTGATTCTTGTTGTATCATAATTACTTAGCTCTTTCGATTATTTCTACTAATCTCCATCTTTTCGTTTTGCTCAGCGGACGAGTTTCCATCAGACGTACAGTGTCGCCGATATTGCACTCATTCTTTTCGTCGTGAGCATGGTATTTTTTCGTTTTGTTCACGAATTTACCATAGATCGGGTGTTTCTCTTTCCACTTAACGGCAACGGTAATGGTTTTGTCCATCTTGTTGCTGGAAACAACGCCGACTCTTTCTTTTCTTAAATTTCTGCTATTTTCCATCTTGGATTTGCGTTATTTGTTGTTAAGTTCTCTGCTGCGCAACTCACATTTCATACGCGCAATCATCCTGCGTGCTTTCGTTATTTTGGCAGGATTATCCAAAGGAGAGATACTGTGGTTGATTTTCATCATATTAAGTTCTACCACAGCGGCTTCCAATCTTTCAGCCAGTTCCTTGGAACCGAGTTCTTTGATTTCTGCTTTTTTCATAACTTAATTACACATTTTGATTTGCATCGTAGTCACGACGAACTATAAACTTAGTAGTAACAGGGAGTTTCTGTGCTGCGAGACGCAAGGCTTCTTTTGCAATATCAAAAGATACACCTTCCACTTCGATCAGAATTCTACCCGGGGTAACAGGAGCCACGAATCCTTCGGGCGAACCTTTACCTTTACCCATACGTACCTCAGCCGGTTTTTTAGTAATAGGTTTATCCGGGAAAATTCTAATCCAGATTTGACCTTGACGTTGCATATAACGGGTAACCGCGATACGGGCAGCTTCGATCTGACGTCCGGTTATCCATTTCGACTGCAAACTTTTTATACCAAAAGAACCGAAGGCCAACTGATTGCCTCTTTGAGCGCAACCTTTCATGCGCCCTTTCTGTTGTCTTCTGAATTTTGTTTTCTTCGGTTGTAACATGATCTGTTAATTCAATTCGTTAGCGATTAGTTTTCGGTTTTCTGATTCCTTTTTTCGGAGCACCGTTGTTGCTTCCGCGGGAATCTTTCGCATTGTTGGTGAACGAAGGAGCGAGATCTTTTTTGCCATAAACTTCGCCACGGCAGATCCAAACTTTCACACCAATAATACCAACCTTGGTTAATGCTTCTACTAAAGCATAATCGATATCGGCACGGAGTGTATGCAGCGGAGTTCTTCCTTCTTTATACATTTCCGAGCGAGCCATTTCTGCGCCGTTCAAACGACCGGAGATCTGAATCTTGATACCTTCTGCACCCATACGCATCGTCGAAGCGATAGCCATCTTCACTGCGCGACGGTATGCGATCTTACCTTCGATCTGACGAGCCACGTTGCTGGCAACGATCTGCGCGTCGAGTTCGGGTCTTTTTACTTCGTAGATGTTGATCTGAACATCTTTATCGGTGATTTTTTTCAGCTCTTCTTTCAGTTTGTCTACTTCTTGACCGCCTTTACCGATGATGATACCCGGACGGGCAGTACATACGGTGATCGTGATCAATTTCAACGTGCGCTCAATCACTATGCGCGAAACGCTGGCTTTTGCAAGACGGGCATTGAGATACTTGCGGATTTTGCTGTCTTCCAACAACGTATCGCCATAGTTTTTGCCGCCAAACCAGTTAGAATCCCATCCACGGATGATTCCCAAACGGTTACTTATCGGATTTACTTTCTGTCCCATCTAACATTAATTTTTGTTATCGTTTTTACTCATTGTGTCAACAAACAACGTTACGTGGTTCGAACGTTTGCGGATTCTGTAACCACGGCCTTGCGGCGCGGGACGGAGTCTTTTCAGCATCGCTGCTGCATCTACATAAATTTGAGAGATGTATAATTCTCCGCTTTCTGCCTTACGTTCGTTTTTCTGCTCCCAATTGGCAATTGCAGAGCGTAACAATTTTTCAACTCGTTGAGAAGCCTCTTTATTCGAGAATTTCAGTACGCCAAGTGCTTTGAATACTTCCATACCTCTCACCATATCTGCGACAAGGCGCATTTTACGAGGAGACGTGGGGACGTTATTCAATTTAGCGAAGTACTGAGTTTTCAGGGCCTCTTTTCTTTTATCGGCTGATACTCTTTTTCTTGCACCCATTTTTTAATTCTTTTTTGTATTAGAAATTTTCAATTCCCGGGCCCATTATTTTTTCTTGTTACCGCCGTGTCCACGGAAGTTGCGGGTCGGAGCGAATTCGCCCAGCTTGTGACCTACCATGTTTTCGGTAACATATACGGGAATAAATTTATTACCATTGTGTACTGCAAAGGTATGTCCTACGAAATCCGGAGAGATCATAGAGGCACGCGACCATGTTTTGATAACAGACTTCTTGCCTGATGCTTCCATGGCAGCCACTTTTTTGTCCAGTTTCACACTGATATATGGGCCTTTTTTCAATGAACGACTCATAGTTGTTTCAGTTAATCAGATTACTTTTTCCTTCTTTCAATAATATACTTCGAAGATTGTTTCTTCGGTGCTCTGGTCTTCAAACCTTTTGCATACAAACCTTTACGCGATCTGGGGTGTCCTCCTGAGGAACGTCCTTCACCACCACCCATCGGGTGATCGACAGGGTTCATGACAACACCACGGTTGCGAGGACGACGGCCCAACCAACGAGAACGACCGGCTTTACCAGAGCGTTCCAATGCGTGGTCGGAGTTGCCTACGCTACCGATCGTAGCTTTACATGTAGCTAAGATCTTTCTGGTTTCTCCCGAAGGTAATTTGATAATTGCGTAATCGCCTTCTCTCGAAGTCAACTGAGCGAAAGTTCCGGCCGAGCGAACCAAGAAGGCTCCTTGTCCGGGACGCAATTCGATGTTGTGGATCACCGTACCGATAGGAATGTTTTTCAAAGGCAAAGCATTTCCGATTTCGGGAGCTGCGGTTTCACCGGACATCAGCGTCATACCAACTTCCAAGCCGTTGGGTGCAACGATGTAACGTTTTTCACCGTCTGCATAGAACAACAGAGCGATACGAGCCGAACGGTTCGGATCGTACTCGATCGTCTTCACAGTTGCGGGAACACCGTCTTTATTTCTCTTGAAGTCGATAAATCTGAATTTACGTTTGTGACCGCCACCAATGTAACGCATAGTCAAATGACCTTCGTTGTTGCGTCCACCCGATTTTCTGTATCCTACTACAAGAGACTTCTCTGGCGCACTAGCAGTGATTTTATCAAATGCACCAATAACTTTGTGTCTCTGCCCCGGTGTTGTGGGCTTTAATTTACGTACTGCCATTTTTTAATTAAATATTGCTGTAAAAATCAATCGTTTCTCCTTCTTTCAATGTAACCAAGGCTTTTTTGTAAGCGGCTGTTCTACCTTGAATAAGGCCGGACTTCGTATAGCGGCTTTTGTTTTTTCCGCTATAATTCATAGTATTCACCGATACTACCGTTACTTTGTACATCTCTTCTACTGCTTTCTTAATTTGCAGCTTGTTAGCTTTCGGATCAACGCGGAAGCCGAAGCGGTTAAGCTTCTCTCCCAACGCTGTCATTTTCTCCGTAACTATAGGTTTAATTATAATTCCCATTATTTAAGCCTCCTTACATTAAAATTCATTGATGGCAGCCACCACGCTCTCCGTAAGAACCAAAGCATTGTTGTTCAACACTTTGTACGTATTGAGCTCAGAAGCCGTCACCACATTTGCGTTCACTAAATTGCGAGCTGACAAATATACGTTTTTATTTTGGTCTGCTAAAACTAAAAGTAACTTTTTATCAGCAACTTGCAGATTTTTTACGATGCTGATGAATTCTTTCGTCTTAGGAGCCTCGAATGTAAAGTCTTCAACAACGACAATCGCATTTTCCTGAGCCTTATATGTCAATGCGGATTTACGAGCCAAAGCTTTTACTTTTTTGTTCAGCTTAAAGCGATAGTCACGGGGTTTCGGACCGAATACACGACCACCACCGATCATTACCGGAGAATTGATATCACCACTACGAGCACCGCCCGTACCTTTTTGCTTTTTCAGCTTACGGGTACTACCCGATACTTCGCTTCTTTCTTTTGATTTGTGAGTACCTTGACGCAGGTTGGCCAAGTATTGTTTTACATCCAGATATACTGCATGCTCGCTGGGTTCGATACCGAATACGGCATCGTTCAGGGCAACCTTTCTTCCCGTGTCCTCACCTTTAATGTTATATACACTCAGTTCCATTACTTTTCAATTATTACGATTGAACCTTTACATCCGGGCACAGATCCTTTGATCAAAAGGAGATTGTGTTCCGGCATAATCTTTAACACTTGAAGGTTTTGTACCGTTACTCTCGCGTTACCTGTCTGACCGGCCATACGAGTTCCTTTGAACACGCGTGCAGGATAAGAACAAGCACCGATAGAACCGGGGGCACGCAAGCGGTTGTGCTGACCGTGAGTAGACTGACCTACACCACCAAAGCCGTGACGACCTACGACACCTTTGTATCCTTTACCCTTGGAAGTTCCGATTACATCTACGTATTCGGCTCCTTCAAACACATCTACGGAGATGACGTCTCCGAGATTGTACTCTTTGTCAAATTTGAACTCGGCCAAGTGTCTCTTGGGTGTTACGCCTGCTTTTTTGAAATGTCCGGCTTCGGGCTTCGTAGTATGTTTCTCTTTTTTGTCTTCGAAACCTACTTGTACTGCCTCATAGCCATCTTTTTCAATGGTTTTCAGTTGAGTAACCACACAAGGACCAACTTCGATAACAGTGCATGGTACGTTTTTACCATCGGCACTGAAAACGGATGTCATTCCGATTTTTTTTCCTAATAATCCTGGCATTTCTACTAATTTTTAAACTACACTTTAATTTCTACTTCTACACCGCTGGGCAATTCCAGTTTCATCAACGCATCCACAGTTTTAGCTGTCGAGCTATAAATGTCGATCAAGCGTTTGAAAGACGACAATTCGAACTGCTCTCTTGACTTTTTGTTTACGAAAGTCGAACGGTTCACCGTAAAGATACGTTTGTGAGTAGGCAGGGGCACGGGACCGCTTACTACTGCACCGGTAGCCTTTACAGTCTTAACGATCTTTTCAGCCGATTTATCGACCAAGTTGTGATCGTAAGATTTCAATTTAATTCTGATTTTTTGGCTCATATTGATATTAATAATAATATTTTATTACAATAAATCTACCCGTCCGTTAGCTTCGGTCAATACACCTTTTGCGATCGAGCTGCTTACTTCCGAATAGTGAGAGAATGACATCGTAGATGTTGCACGACCCGAAGTGATCGTACGCAGAGCGGTTACATAACCGAACATTTCTGCCAAAGGTGCTTTTGCTTTTACGACACGGGCACCCGAACGGCTCGATTCCATTCCTTCTACTTGTCCACGACGTTTGTTCAAGTCGGAGATTACATCACCCATGCTTTCCTCGGGCGTTACCACTTCGATCTTCATGATCGGTTCGAGAAGAACCGGACCTGCTTTTTCACAAGCTTTCTTGAAGGCTTGGATAGCACAAAGTTCGAACGACAACTGGTCGGAGTCTACCGGGTGGAAAGAACCGTCGATTACAGTTACTTTCAACGAATCTACCGGATAACCTGCCAACACACCGTTCTTCATAGCCGTAGTGAAACCTTTCTGGATCGACGGGATAAATTCCTTAGGAATGTTACCGCCTTTTACTTCGTCTACGAATTGGAGTCCGGCTTGTTCTGCATTTTCAGCGGGTTCTACACGTACGATGATATCGGCGAATTTACCGCGACCACCCGTTTGTTTCTTGAACACTTCGCGAAGTTCAACCGGTTTGGTGATAGCTTCTTTGTAAGTAACTTGCGGACGACCTTGGTTACACTCTACCTTAAACTCACGTTTCAGACGGTCGATAATGATATCGAGGTGAAGCTCACCCATACCGCTGATAACCGTTTGTCCGGTTTCTTCGTTGGTCTGAACACGGAACGTCGGGTCTTCTTCTGCCAGTTTCTGCAAGCCGACACCCAGTTTGTCGAGGTCTTTCTGGGTTTTGGGCTCTACTGCGATACCGATCACAGGTTCGGGGAAGTCCATTGCTTCGAGAGTGATCGGAGCATCTTCTGCACACAGGGTATCACCCGTACGAATATCTTTGAAACCTACACCGGCTCCGATATCACCGCAGTCGATAGATTCTTTCGGATTCTGTTTGTTCGAGTGCATTTGGAACAAACGCGAAACGCGTTCTTTTTTACCCGAACGAGCATTCAATACGTACGATCCGGCAACCATTTCGCCAGAATATACGCGGAAGAAGCACAGACGGCCTACATAGGGGTCGGTTGCGATCTTGAATGCCAATGCACACAAAGGTTCTTCGAATGAGGGATGTCTTACTATCACTTTGTCCGGATCGTTAGCATCGTGTCCTTCTACTGCCGGCGTATCCAGCGGGCTGGGCAAGAAAGCACAAACGGCATCGAGCAAAGTCTGCACACCTTTGTTTTTGAAAGAAGATCCGCAAAGCATCGGAACGATCTGCATCGAGAGTGTACCTTTACGGATAGCGGCTTTGATTTCGTCTTCCGTGATCGTCGAAGGATCATCGAAATATTTTTCCATCAAAGCTTCGTCGAACTCGGCAATCGATTCCAACATCTTGTCATGCCATTCGTTGGCTTCGTCAGCGAGGCTGGCAGGAATTTCTTCGACCGAATAGTCAGCACCCATCGATTCGTCGTGCCAGTAGATTGCTTTCATACGGATCAGGTCTACAACACCCTTGAAAGTTTCTTCTGCTCCGATAGGAATTTGAATCGGGCAAGGATTTGCACCCAAAACATCTTTCAACTGACGGACTACTTCGAAGAAGTTCGCACCCGAACGGTCCATTTTATTTACATAACCGATACGAGGCACATTGTATTTATCAGCTTGACGCCAAACGGTTTCGGACTGGGGTTCCACACCACCTACCGCACAGAACGTTGCAACTGCACCGTCGAGCACACGCAAAGAACGTTCAACTTCTACTGTGAAGTCTACGTGTCCCGGAGTGTCAATCAAGTTGATTTTGAATTTTTCACTGTTATAATTCCAGAAAGTGGTCGTAGCAGCCGAGGTAATCGTGATACCGCGTTCCTGCTCCTGTTCCATCCAGTCCATCGTAGCTGCACCATCGTGCACCTCACCGATCTTGTGAGTCAAACCGGTATAGAACAATATACGCTCCGATGTGGTAGTTTTACCGGCATCGATGTGCGCCATAATACCAATATTTCTGGTATATTTCAAATGAGCGTCAGATTTTGCCATCTTTTTATTTTCCTTTTATATTTTCAATTAAAATCTGAAATGAGCGAATGCACGGTTAGCCTCAGCCATCTTGTGCATATCTTCTTTTCTTTTGAATGCACCACCCTGTTCGTTGAAGGCATCAACTATCTCGGCAGCCAGTTTGTCAGCCATAGTTTTACCTCCTCTTTTACGAGAGTAGATAATAAGATTTTTCATTGAAATAGATTCTTTGCGATCGGGGCGGATTTCCGTAGGAACCTGGAAAGTGGCACCACCCACGCGACGAGATTTAACCTCCACTTGCGGAGTAACGTTTTCGAGCGCTTTCTTCCAAATTTCGAGAGCAGATTTCTCTTCGTTCGGCAATTTAGATTTCACAATCTCCAAAGCGCCATAAAAGATAGTATAGGCAACATTTTTCTTGCCGTCATACATCAAATGGTTCACAAATTTCGAAACCTTTACATCACTGAAAACGGGATCAGGTAATACGACCCGTTTCTTAGGTTTAGCTTTTCTCATTTTTTACAAAAATTGTTGTTCTTGTTTTTGGTTGCTTATTACATCTTCAACAAAGTCCTCCGACTTTATTTACTCAACCGAATCAGCCTATCCAAAAGTCAAAAACTAGCGTTTTACACTAATTTTAATTCTCTTTGTTGCTTGTTTTACGAAAGGATCGGATTATTTCTTTCCTTTTGCAGCGGGTGCAGCTCCCGGTTTCGGTCTCTTAGCTCCGTATTTCGAGCGGCGTTGCGTACGTCCATTCACACCGGCAGTATCCAAAGTACCGCGAACAATGTGGTAACGAACACCCGGAAGGTCTTTCACACGACCACCACGTACCATCACGATAGAGTGTTCCTGCAAGTTGTGTCCTTCTCCGGGAATGTAAGAGTTCACCTCTTTACCATTTGTCAAACGTACACGAGCTACTTTACGCATTGCAGAGTTAGGTTTTTTAGGAGTCGTCGTGTAAACTCTCACGCAAACACCACGTCTTTGAGGACATGAATCCAATGCAGGAGATTTACTCTTGTCTTCCAAAACTACCCGACCTTTTCTTACTAATTGCTGAATTGTAGGCATTTTTTAGAACTTTTTTAAATCTTAAATTATAAATACACTGTTGATAATATTCACTCGTAAAAGATGCCAAAATCGACCATTACTTCCGGTAAATCAGAGACTTACATGGAAATATCGACCTTTTACAGCATCAAAAACAGTGCAAAGATACACACTAATTCATTAGAAACCAAACGTATCACAAATATTTTATCCGGAATTTATTATTTTATTCGGCTCGCCTATCCTCCTCCCGGTCCGGTAGATTCCGGTTTCCTCCAACGGATCACGACAAGGTCTGCAACATCCGGTGCAACGCCAGACATTTCCACAGCCAAGCCACATCCGAGTCGTCGCCCGACATGTAGTTGTCGCACATTTTTCCCAGTTTCGCGCCGTCGAGCCATCGGGGTACATCGCCATGAAGCATCTCGCTTATCGAATCGGACATCCACTCATCCAAATCACGAACCGCTGCATTCCGAACCGCACTCTTCCGACGAGGAGCAAAACGGAACCCCTTCTCGCTCAACGGTGCAGCTACATTCCGGTCGAACCACAGCGACGAATCCTTCTCTTTCCGCTTCGCCACTACGAATGCCAATTCCACCAAACGATGATTCATAAACGGGCTCCTCATCTGCAAACCGTAATACATGCCGATCTTATCCAAAAAGCGGAGTATATGGGGTATCTGCTCGTAAAACAACTGACGGTAGCGCATATTATTCCTCGCATCGGCAAACGGGTGCGGATACTCCGGACGACGCGCCAACCGTCTGAAATCCGGGTTCAACAGCTCCTCCGCATCGTACATCGAAACCGTCTGCGGCGAACGTTCCAAGCGGTCACCCCACACCTCGCTCAAACCGAATCCATTACAAAGCACCGTCACTCCCCGCTTAGAGACTGTACGCAACATCGACGACAGCCCCACCGCAGCACAATCCTCAAAAGGCTCTTCCTGCCAATCGTGGATACGCACCGCCTCTTTCCGCGCCATGGCGGAAGTCGTACGGATCTGTTCCAACGAATAGGGAGTGGACGAAACCATTTCCGAACTCCACAAGGCATCACTGTCCTGCAACCGTCCCGAGTAATGGGTATATACCTGCAACGACACATCCGATACGGCTTGACGGATCGACGACAACAACAATGCAGAATCGACACTGCCCGTCAGATATATGCCGCGCGACATCCGCCCGGCAACTCCCCGCGACACGCTCGTATGTACCTGATTGTAGAACAGATCCAGCACATCCGCATCCGAATGCTCGATCGCCTCCACCTGCTCCTCCAATGAATACCATCGTTTTTCACACAGGGAATAGCCGTTATAATGCAACAGGAAACCCGGAGGCAACTGATGGACTCCCTCCCAGAATGTTTCATACGGATTGCCATACGAGGAATAAAGCAGATAGCCCGCCCAACGTTCCGCCGAGACATTCCGCCGGATACCGGCGGCAAACAACGCGCCTATCTCCGAGGCAAAATAAAAATTCCCGCGTTGCGTCGCATAATAAAACGGTTTCACGCCGAAACGGTCGCGAGCCAAGAACAGATCTTCGTCGCGCCGGTTATATATCGCGAGGGAGAAATACCCCTCGAAACGGTCCAACGACCGTTCGCCCCAACGATGATACGCCTTGACCACTACCTCCGCCATACTCTCCGTCCGGAAAGTATAATGAGGCAACAGCTCCTCGCGCAACTCTACATAATTAAATATCTCGCCATCCAGTACAATCACCAATCCCGTCTCCTCATCGACAAAAGGCAAAACCACACCGGCAGCCTCATCGATCAGACGCATACGATTATGAGCAAAACCCACATGGGCATCCACAAACGCCGAAACCCACGTCGAACGTCCGCTACGCCCACGATGCTCCTGTGCATCCGTCATCGCCGAAAGCACCTCTTCCATCGACTCCTCATCCCCGACAATACCAGCAATTCCACACATAAGCCAAACCGATTCTTCGTTATTCTTCTTTCGGGAGCCACACACTCCACACGTTATAACAACGGCATACCGCCGCATTTGTTCACCGTAAACAAATCGGAGTTCAGAAGAGAACAAATGAAAATTTGAACGGATTATGATTATACCATACATTTTATATTTATAGAATATAGGAGGCTTCGGTATAACCCGAATGTAAAAAATTCATTTCCCCCTTTGCCTCTGCCCTCGCCTTTCACTATATTTGGATAAGATAGGATGCGGTTCGGCATAATCAATTCGTGAAACTTCATTTCCCATTTGCTTCTGCCCTCACCTTTCACTATATTTGTAAGCTATAAATCGAAAACACGATGAAAAATATCATTCTCTTCGACACCCCAAAAGAGCATGGCAACCTGTTGCCGCTCACGTTCACCCGTCCCGTCGCCGATATCCGCATCGGCATCACCACCATCCGTGAAAAATGGGAGCGGGATTTACCCGGAAACTATTCTTACCTCACCGAAGAATATCTGTCGCAAAAATATCCGGCTGTTTACAGCGACGACAACCTGTTCATCGCAGCGCATATTCTCCCCGGTGCCGCACTCGTCCGGCAGATCGAATCATTAAATCCGGGCGAAGCTCTCTTTGACGAATCCGGCACGATCGCTTTCCGCGGGACTGCCGAAGACTTCGAAGCCGAACGTTTCGACCGCCGGATAGAAGCACAGGCTCCGGTCGAAGGCATACACATGCTGTTCGATATATTTATGAAAAACGAAACCGTACTGCTCGACGATTTCAAGAAACTGACCGCAGGCAGAACAAGCGAACCGATCGGCGATTCCAACCGGATAGTCGGCGATCCCTGTTTCCCCGACGGAAGTTCCAAAATATTTATTGAGCCGGGAGCAAAAATCGAATGTGCGGTACTGAATGTAAACAACGGTCCTGTCTACATCGGGCGCGATGCCGAAATCATGGAAGGAAGTTGCATCCGAGCACCTTTTGCCATGTGCGAACACGCCGTAGTGAACATGGGCACGAAAATATACGGAGCCACTACACTCGGTCCTTATTGCAAGGTAGGCGGAGAACTCAACAACGTCGTCATGTTCGGATTCTCCAACAAAGCCCACGACGGATTCCTCGGCAACGCGGTCATCGGCGAATGGTGCAACCTCGGAGCAGGAGCCGTAGCCTCGAACCTCAAAAACGACTATTCGGAAATTAAGTTATGGAACTACCCGACACGTCGATTCCAGCGGACGGGACTGCAATTCTGCGGGCTCATCATGGGCGACCACTCGAAAGCCGGCATCAACACGATGTTCAATACCGCCACCGTCATCGGCGTAGGCGTAAACATACACGGCGCAGGATTCCCACGCAACTTCGTAGCATCGTTCAGTGAAGGCGGAAATGCAGGATTCACCGATGTCGTGATGTCCAAATTCTATACCACCGCCGAAAAAGTAATGGCTCGCCGCCACCGCACCCTCACCGATGCCGACCGGGCGATCCTCGATACCATACACGATCAGGCGGAACAATACAAATAGAAACGACATGAAAATAACAAGCATCCGTTCCGTCTGTTTCAGTCCCACCCGCAGCACCCGCAAAATCGCCGGGCAGATCGCCGGACATTTCGCGCCCGTACCGCTTCGGGAAACCGACATCACGGAGAACGCCCTGACAGACGAAATACACATGGGGCACGACGAACTGCTGATCGTCGGCGTACCGGTATATGCCGGTCGCATACCCGCCCTCGCGGCAGATTCCATCCGGCACATCAAAGGCGAGGCGACACCTGCCATCCTGTTCTGTACATATGGGAACCGCGACTACGACGATGCCCTGCTCGAACTGAAAGAGCTCGTCGAACAGAACGGATTCAAACCCGTTTCGGCTGCCGCGTTCATCGCCCAGCACTCCATTTTTCCGGCATTGGCGGCAAACCGCCCCGACACAAGCGATCGGCAGCAGATCGACCGTTTCGCTACCGAAAGCGGGAAACTGCTGGAACAGATCGAATCGACGGAAAGCCTGTCGGACATTCCCGTCAAAGGCAACCACCCCTACAAGGTTGCCAAAGCCATACCGCTGATTCCCCGCTCCGGCAGACGATGCAACCGGTGCGGTGCCTGCGCACGGCTCTGTCCGACACACGCCATCGACCCGGATAATCCGCGCAAAACCGACAAAGACAAATGTATCTCCTGTGCCCACTGCATCGCACTCTGCCCGCAGCAGGCACGACACTTCGGCGGCATATTGTACCGCATCGCCACACACAAGTTCGTCGCCGCACACAGCGACCGGAAAGAACCCGATCTGCTCTTTGCCCCGCCCGAAAAATAATCGCGACAATACAGAACGAGAGCGGCACCCTCTATCCGGATGCCGCTCTCGTTCTATTATTTTTATCGGATGTCATTTACATATCACCGTACCGGCTATCTGCGAACCGATACCTTCGGGGTTGGTAATCACCACACGCCCCACACCGGCATCCACAGCCGCCAGTGCATTTTCCAGTTTCGGAATCATCCCCCCCTGCACGGTTCCGTCGGCACGGTAACGGTCGAATGCCGCCCGATCGATCACCGGGATCACACTCCAGTCGTCATGCTCGTCTGCCAGCACGCCCGGCTTCTCGAAACAATAAACCAACGTAACGTCGAAATAGGGAGCCAACGACTTTGCCGTCTCGCCAGCCATCGTGTCGGCATTGGTATTCAGCAACGACCCGCGCCCGTCGTGGGTCAGCGGAGCGACCACCGGAACGATTCCAGCCGATAGCAGCCGGGCGAACATCTCACCGTCCACCCGCTTCACATCACCCACAAAGCCATAATCCACCGCTCCTACCGGACGTTTGTCCGACAACAGCAAATTCAGATCGGCTCCGGTGACACCCAAAGCATTCACCTGCATCGCCTGCAATCCGGCAACTATATTCTTATTTACCAAACCGCCGTACACCATCGTCACCACACGCAACGTATCGGCATCCGTCACCCGGCGCCCCTCCACCATGCGGCTTTCGATGCCGAGCTGCGCGGCTATACGGGTTGCGGAACGTCCGCCGCCATGCACCAGCAGTTTATACCCGCCGATGCGCGAGAACGAAGTAAGAAAAGCCTGCAACGTGTCGGGCTCTTCCACGATCTTTCCACCTACCTTTACGATTGTCAGAGATTCCATACTATATCTGCTCTGCACCATACTCCATCAAGTACGCCTTGATAAATTCGTCGATTCCGCCATCCATCACGCCCTGCACATTCGAAGTCTGGTAATTGGTGCGGTGGTCCTTTACCCGGCGGTCGTCAAACACATAGCTCCGGATCTGCGAACCCCACTCGATCTTTTTCTTTCCGGCTTCGATCTTCTGCTGCTCAGCCATCCGTTTCTGCAATGCGATGTCGTACAATTGCGACTTCAACAAACGCATCGCATTCTCGCGGTTGTCGAGCTGCGAGCGGGTTTCGGTATTCTCGATCAAGATCTCGCGCGTTTCACCCGTATCGGGATCCTTATAGTTGTAGCGCAAACGCACACCGGTTTCTACTTTGTTCACATTCTGTCCTCCGGCTCCGCCCGAACGGAACGTATCCCACGACACATCGGCAGGATTTACCACAATCTCGATACTGTCGTCGATCAACGGCGAGACAAACACCGATGCAAACGAAGTCATACGTTTGCCCTGCGCGTTGTAAGGCGACACCCGCACTAAACGATGCACGCCGTTTTCACTTTTCAGATAGCCGTAGGCATAATCGCCCTCTACCTGAATCGTCACCGACTTGATGCCCGCTTCATCGCCCTCTACCATGTGGACGATCGTCGTTTTATATTTATGCTGCTCGCACCAGCGCAGGTAAAGACGCATCAGCATCGACGCCCAGTCCTGCGATTCGGTACCGCCCGCACCCGAATTGATTTTCAGCACGACGCCCAGTTTATCCTCTTCGCGGCGGAGCATATTGCGGAGTTCCAGATTTTCCAGCATCTCCACCACTTGGGCGTAGATCGCATCCACTTCATCCTCCGTAACGATACCTTCCTTCACGAAATCGAAAGCCAGCGACAGTTCTTCCACCGCTTTTTCCACTTCCGTATAACCGTCGATCCAAAAATGCAGTTCCTTTACTTTTTTCATCTGCGCCTCCGCCCGTTTCTGGTCTTCCCAAAAATCGGGAACATGGGTGCGCAACTCCTCCTCTTCTACCTCGATTTTCTTCGAATCGATGTCAAAGATACCTCCTCAACGCCAACTTGCGTTCTTCTGTCTCTTTTAATTGTTCCTGTGTAATCATATCCAATATATTTCCTTTGCGTACCGATACGACAAAGGGTGTACAAAAATATACACCCTTCGCCTATTTACCAAATTTTGAACTTATTCCC
Organism: uncultured Porphyromonadaceae bacterium; assembly: GCA_900538555.1. Taxonomy (GTDB): domain Bacteria; phylum Bacteroidota; class Bacteroidia; order Bacteroidales; family Barnesiellaceae; genus UMGS27. Next base: position 210,207 of record UPYI01000005.1, on the reverse strand, counting down.
AACCGGAAACTACACATACATCGCTTCGATCTCCGCACGATAATGCAGGTTGATCACCGGGCGACGTATCTTCAACGTATTCGTCAGTTCGCCCGACTCCAACGAGAAAGCCTTAGGCAGCAACGTAAACCGTTTGATCTGTTCGAAACGGGCGAAATTCTGTTGCAGCGCTTCGATCCGTTCCTCGATCAACTGATGGATTTTCTGGTTCTTCACCAGTTCCTCCAAATTCTTATACTGAATCTGTTTTTGTGCGGCATACTCTTTCAGCGCCTCATACGCCGGAATGATAATAGCCGTCACATACTTGCGCTGGTCGCCGATCACAGCCACCTGATCGATATATTTATCCTCACCCAGACGGGTTTCGAGAGCTTGGGGAGCGATATATTTTCCGTTCGATGTCTTAAACAGGTCTTTCAACCGCTCGGTCAGGATCAGACCGCCGTGCTCCGAAATCTTTCCGGCATCGCCCGTACGGAACCAGCCGTCTTCGGTGAACGCTTTGGCAGTCTCCTGCGGTTTCTTGTAATACCCTTTCATTACGGTCGGTCCTTTTACCAGCACTTCATTATTTTCGCCGATCTTCACCTGTACGTCGGGCATGGTCGCGCCCACTGTACCGAACTCATATCCGGTATATTCGAAACACGACACGGTAGCCGTCGTTTCCGAAAGTCCGTAACCGTAAATAATCTCGATGCCGCAGCAATGTAAAAACTCATTGATCGTATCCGACAGCGGCGCACCGGCGGTAGGAAATATGTTTCCGTTCTCCACGCCCACGGCTTTCCGGATTTTCGAGAATACCATTTTATCGAAGAACCGATACGAAAGTTCCAGCCACAACGGTACCATTTTATTTTGGCGGATATAATCCAGATTCCGTTTACGTCCGATCACAAACGCACGTTCCATTATAGCCCGTTGCAAACCGGTTGTCCGGCTCACCTTCTCCTGAATACCGGTATATACCTTTTCCCAGAAGCGAGGCACGCTACACATGATCGTCGGACGAACCTCTTTCAACGTATCCTGAATATCTTTCGGACGCAAGTTGATCGCCACCCGGATACCGACGGTCAGACAGAAATAAGTCCAGCCGCGTTCGAAAATATGTGTCAAAGGCAAGAAGCACATCGACAAATCCTTGTCCGTGCAACGCACCAGACGCTGTTGGTGGATACGCATAGCCTCGGCATAATTGCTTTGCGTCAGCATCACGCCTTTCGGCTCACCGGTCGTACCCGATGTATAAATGAGCGTAGCCAGATCGTCGGGCTGTCCGGCGGAGCGACGGCGCTCTACTTCCTCAGCAGCGGTGGCATCGGCAGTCGTACCGATCGCCATGAAATCCATGAAGTAAATCGACTGGGTATCTTCGGCACTCAGTTTCACATGCTTGTCGAGAACCACGATCTGACGCAATGCGGCACAATTCTTCATGGCAAGCAGCGCATTGTCGTATTGAGCCTGCTCGCCCACAAAAATATACCGGGCTTCCGTCTCGTTCAGGATGTACTCTACCTGCTCCACCGAACTCGTCGGATAAAGCGGAACGATCACCGCACGATTGTAATATGCTGCAAAATCGAGAATTAAAACTTCCGGAGTATTTTGTGTATAGGTTGCTATATTTTCCTGTTCCTTGATTCCGACGGTAGCCATTGCCCGTGCAATCGTAGTCACCTGCTCGGAAAACGAATTCCACGAAGTCGATTCCCATCGGCTCGTTTCATAATTTCGATGGCGGAACACCTCACGATCGCCGTACTTTTCTGCTTGACGGCGAATCAACTCAGCTAAAAAGTTTGCCATAAAATCCATTTAAAAATTCTCCGCAAAGGTAAGCATTATATTCATACCCCGTATCGCCTCGCTATCGTCACAAGCCCTTTTTTGCTTTTTTGACAACTCCGCATTGCAAAAAGCAATAGAGAAAAGTCGATTCTATGCACGTTTCAAGCGGATTTGTGCAACACGCCCCTTAATAGTTAAATAATATTAATACACGATTTATTTCACCGTCCGGCAACGATTTTCATCTCGAAAGCCGGATTTATTTTAGCCGGACAAGCCGTATATTTGCAACTCATTCAAAAAATATGAGCTATTCGAAAGACGAACTTTTCTATTGTGCAAGCGACTGGCTGAAAGGGTTGATCGCCATTCCGTCGGTTAGTCGCGACGAAGCGCAGGCAGCCGACTTCCTCGCCGACGAACTGGCACGGATAGGAATCCCTATCCGACGAAAAGGGAACAACCTGTGGTCGATTGCCCCGGGATTCGACCCCGGGCAACCCACCCTGCTTCTCAATTCACATATCGACACGGTGAAACCGACCGCACAATGGTCCCGACCGCCGTTCACTCCCACCGAAGAGGAGGGGCGTATATACGGTCTGGGCAGCAACGATGCCGGAGCCTCGTTGGTATCGCTGTTGAGCAGCTTCATCTACCTCCGCGACACCCGGCAGCCCTACAACCTGATATTCCTTGCATCTGCCGAAGAAGAAGTATCGGGATTGCAAGGCATATCGTCCGTATTGCCCGAATTGCCGCCGATCGATTTCGCCATCGTCGGCGAACCGACCGGGATGCACCCCGCCATTGCCGAAAAAGGATTGATGGTACTGGATTGCACCGTGTACGGTGTTGCCGGTCATGCCGCCCGCAACGAAGGCATCAATGCCATATACAAGGCTCTCCCGATCTTGGAACAACTGCGGACATTCGAATTTCCCGAAACTTCCGAGCTACTGGGGGCAGTCCGCCTGTCGGTCACCCAGATCGAAGCCGGGACGCAACACAACGTCATTCCCGACCGATGCCGTTTCACGATCGACCTGCGTACCAACGACCGGTACAGCAATTCCGAAGCACTGGAATGGCTGAAAAAACACTTCGACCTCGAAATCACACCCCGGTCCACCCGGCTCAACTCCTCCCGCCTCGATCCCCGGCATCCGTTCGTGACCCGTGCCGTCGTACTCGGCAGGACACCGTTCGGTTCGCCGACACTATCCGACCAGGCTCTCATGCCGTTCCCCTCGGTAAAAATCGGACCGGGCGACTCCGCCCGATCGCACACCGCCGACGAATATGTAGCATGGGACGAGATCCGCGAAGCGATCGAAATGTATATCTCCCTGCTCGACGGGTTGAAGATTCCTAAAAATCAATGAATGAACAGGTCGGCAAGAATCGCCGTACCCCGACCTCCCTTACGGGTGAAATGATAGCAGAACGCATAAAGCCACGAGAGCCAGCGGTCCAATTGCAACTGCATCGTTTTCCGGTATAGATTGCGTCCCGACGGACTGCCCTCACGGGCATACAATGCCGCCACGACGATCGTTTTATAATCGACTAACTTCAACAGCCGTTCGCGGTTCGGACAGTTGCACGACGCGATAGCCCGGCGGGTATGGCGGATCGAACGTTCGATCGCCGATGCCGATGCCGAATACGAATTGCCGGTAATACTATCATCATGCAGCCACACCTCCGACACAGGCTTCCCTTTCAGCCATACGATCTTCCGGGTATGCAGCATCAGCCGCACGCCGAGGTTCCAATCCTGCCAGCGCATCAGTTCCTCGTCCCATCCTCCGACCGCACGCACCACCTCCGTCCGCACGGCAAATGTCTGTGTACTCAATATCGAATGAAAAATCTGCTGGGCTATCCTTCGGGAACACGGCTTATGCTGGACATGCCGACGACCGTCCGCCGTTACCAACGCACGGCGCGAACCGATAATATCGGCATCCGGATATTTTCGGAATGCCTCCATATAACGGGCAACAGCATCCGAAGCCAGACAATCGTCCGAATCGAAGAACATCACATAATCGCCCGTCACAGCAGCAAGCCCCCGGTTCCGCGCGGCATTCGCTCCGGCTTTCAGTTCCTGCAACACGGTAACCCGAAATCCCGGTGCATTCCGCTCTGCCGCCCATTCCCGGCAAATCGACAACGAATCGTCCGTCGAACCGTTATCCACCAACAGCACATGTATCGGCGCATAACTCTGCTCCGCAATCGAAGCCAAAGTCCTGCGCAAATAATGCTGCCGGTTATACACCGGAATCACGATCGACATTTCACGATTCATACGCACCGAAATTATTTATATACTCAAAGATACGATTTTTTCGGATAGGCTCTTGCCTTCGTACTCATTTTTTATACCCTCCGCCCCCGACAAAGACAATATTCCCCGACTGACACCGAAAATATTTGGCTGCGGCACTCATTTTTGCTACCTTTGCTATCCATGAAAAAACGACGCGGGGCTGCATCTGGCAGATGCCCGATCACCAAACAAGACAGGCTTATGAATATATTACTTGTAGGCGAAGCCAGCAATCTGCACTGGACATTGGCAGAAGGGCTGCGGGCATTGGGGCACACTGTCACAGTCGTATCGGACGGAAGCAGTTGGATGAACAATCGCCGCAACATCGACATCGCCCGCAAAAGCAACGGCTTATTCGATTCGGTCAGCTATCTGGCACGCATCCTACGCTATCTGCCCCGGTTCAAAGGCTACGATGTCGTGCAGGTAAAAGGGCCTATCTTCTTCAACCTGCGTCCCGAAAAAAATCTGGCGATATTCAACTACTTGCGCAAGCACAACCGGAAGATCTTTCTCGACGCTTCCGGATTGGACTACTACTACTCCAAAGCCTGCTTCGACGGGAAAAGCTATCGCTATTCCGACTACTTCATCGGCGACAAGCCGTTGAACACCCCCGACTGGGAAGAACGGCGGAAAGCCTACTTCGGTCCGATCAAGCGCCCGAATATCGAAATGGCACAACAAGCCGACGGCATCATCGCCTGCCTCTACGAATATTTCGTCGCTTACGAACCCGAATACAAAGACAAACTGGCATACATCCCCATTCCGATACAGCTCGATCAACATCCGATGCGGGAGATTCCCGACATGTTGGAGAAAGTGCGTTTTTTCATCGGCATCCAGCAAAAACGAAGCGCAATAAAAGGGACGGATGTCATGTACGACGTATTGCAACAAGTGCAGGCGAAATACCCCGACGAATGCGAAATCAAGAAAGTCGTATCGGTGCCCTATGCCGAATACAATAAAATGCTGTACGACTCCGACATACTCATCGACCAGCTTTACTCCTACACTCCGGCAACCAACGCTTTGGGGGCAATGGCAAAAGGTCTGGTGGCTGTAAGCGGAGCCGAACCCGAATTCTACGACTTCATCGGCGAACACGACCTGCAACCGGTCGTCAATATCCTGCCCGACCGCGATGCGGTATTCAGCACATTCGAAAATCTGATTCTGCAAAAAGAGCGGTTGGCGGAACTTTCCCGACAAAGCCGTGCTTTCGTAGAAAAACACCACGACCACATACAGGTGGCGAAACAATACGTCGATTTCTGGAACTCCAAATAATCAGGCAAAGAAACGCTGTTTCAGCATCCACAACGAAATGCCGACAGCCAATACCGTGACCGCTGCCGCAATCCAGTAAAAGCCATAGACGGTAGCTGCGAAAACAACGCCGCACACAACCGTCGAACCCATCAGCAACAGCGGGGTCATACGCCCGATGCGCAATCCGTAGGCTTTACGGCACACGACATAAATCACGGCTAAATAAAATACGAATCCGGCTAAATAAGCCATACCGATACCGGACAGACCGAACCAAGAGTAACCGGCGATATTCAGCAACAGATTGGCACTGTCCGACAGGAATTCGGTAATCAGGAAATATTTGCCAGCCCCCTTTGCCAGCAGGATAAACCCGATCGACCACGACACGGCACGGAACAGGACTCCGATCATAGCCCATGCCACATAACGGTCGATCGCCATAAATTCGGCTGTGTACAGCAACTGTATCACCCACTCCCTGCACAAGATGAACACGCAGATGATCGGCAGCAAGATCAGCAACGATGTTTCGGCTTGCAGCGAAACATAATTCGATACCTCCTCCTTGCGGTCGGCAACAGCCGACAACCGCGGATAATATTCCATACCCATTGCCGTAAACACCAGTCCCACATATTTCGTCACTAACGTAAAACCGGCTTGATAAAGACCTACCGCCTCTTTCCCGTCGGTATGCTGCAACCATACGACAAACAAATACGAGAACAAGGTAGTGATAAATCCGCTTACCGTCATGAAGATACCTAATGACACCATTTCTCGTCCGGCACGGGCAGTCTCCACCACCGACATCCGGGGAACATCCGGCATCCGGTTGCGCAAAAAGAAGGTGGTCACCGCCACCGAAAGCGATTGAAGAATCAGAGAGGGCACAATGCCACCCACCCGAAAGAAATAATACAGCGGCAACGACAACAGCACTCCCGCAGAAGAACCGATCACCGAACATTGCGCCATCTTTTTCAACTTGCCGAGCCCCTGCAATACCGCCTGCTCGCCCGATGCCAGCGCATTGAACAGCAGGGTACACGACAGAAAGACGAAACTCCACATGTGCTCGTCATTACCGAAAGTCCAACGGCTCAGATACGGAGCCAGCGACAACATCGTCACGGCACCGAACAGCCCGACGAACCACGACCAGCGGCGCACCACCGAAACCGTCCGTTCCAGACCGCCCGGCTTATCCCCTTTCGCATCGCGCGAAATATCGCGGACCGCGCTCGAACGCAATCCCAAACCGGTCAATGCGCCGATCATCTCCATCGACGAAGCGTACAGGCTGATAAAGCCCACGCCCAGCGTACCCATCCAAACAGCCACCAGCTTGTTCCGGACAATCGAACAGAGGATGCCGATAACCTGCACCCCGCCGAAAAGCCCGGTCGCTTTCACGATCGTCCGGTAAATCTTCTGTTTGGATTCTCCGCTCATAATGCCAGTTCATAAATATCGTACACCACACCCCGCGCGCCGAATCCCTCTTTCTGGGCAATCAATCCTTCGTTAAGGTAATGTCCCATCTCCTCGGTCGATTGACCGAACTCGAACCAGACACGGTCGGCAAACTCTTCCGAAATAAGATGCGAAAACAGCAGGTCGAGCGCACCGGCAGCCTTGCCCGATACCGATGCCGATATGTATTGCACATGCACCGTGCGTCCGGTATCGTAGACGACACAGCCCGCCAGCACCTCGCCGCCGCGCGTGGCGGTAAACAGCCGGATCCGATCCGGAAAACGTTCATGAAGCAATTTCATCTCCGCCGACGTATGCACCGGCGACACACCGTAGCGCGACTGCAAATTTTCAGCCAGTACGTCCCAAAACGCGGAATAATCGTCTGTTTCAGAAACAGATAATCCGGATTGTCCCGCTTTGCGAATACACCTGCGTCGAAGTTCGTTAAATCGCATTCGCCTGTCGAGCGGGATCGCCGACGACAAATTCCGGGCAATCAACGACGCTCCCATACGGAAAAGGGCATAACGATCGGTCTCTGCCGGGTAACGATGATAAATATGCGGAACGCATTTATAAATCCAGCGGGAGAAACCTTCGCTGCGAAGCCATGCCGCTACCGCCTCGAATATCACCAATACCTGCAACGCCGATATTTTCGGCAGCACCACTATCCCGCCGTAGGTCAGACCGCCATGCGAACAAAACAGATCGCCCTGCCGGTTAGCCGGAAGCACGGCGACCAGTGCATGCCCGTCGTACACCAGCAACGAAGCATCCTCGAAACGGTCGGCATGGTACTCCATGTACTCGCGGCGGAACAAAAACGTACCGTTCGCCGAAGCATCCACCAAAAGATTCCACTCCGAACATCTGTCGGGTGTATAACGTATTATTTCCATCGCTTATAAATTCAGCCACAGTTCCGGGTTGAGTTTCGTCCGCTCTTTCCATAATTGGAAAGTCAGCACGGTACGGTTGCCGTCCTCCGAATCGGAGAAAATCGTTCCCAGTTCCTGCCGGGCTGTCACTTTCTCGCCGACCTTCACGCTCACCCGGCTTAAATTCGAATAGATCGTCAGGTAATTACCGTGCCGCAGAATCACAGTGCTGTTATAACCGGGCGTTACGAAAATCCGTGACACCGTACCGCCGAACACCGCTTTGGCTTTCGTGCCCGGTGTCGTCTGCAACTCGATACCGCTATTCTCGATCTGCACATACTTCAATTCGGGATGTTTCTGCAAACCGAAACGGGCAATGATCTTATAACTTCCGGTCAGCGGCATAGGCAGTTTCCCTTTGTTCTTTTCGAAACTGCCCGACAAAGCCAGCTCTTCTTTCGTCATCTTGTAGCCGCCCGAAGGGGTCGTACTCTTTCCCTGCCCCGACTGTTTGGCGCGGTCGGCAGCCTTGCGTTCCTCCTCGGCAATCAGTTTATCCAACTTCCGGTCGAGTTCCGCCGCCTGTTTCTTTTTACGGGCTATTTCCTGTTTCAGCTGTTTTTCCTGCTTTTTCAGTCCGGCAATATAGGTACGCTTGTTGCGCTCCTGTTGTTCCAGTTTCTTTTTCTCTTTCTGCTGCTGCGTCAGCAACACCTGTTTCTTCAACCCGATCGCCTCGTATTGTGCACGCTTGCGTTCGATCCGTTCCTGATCGGCTACAATCTCGCCCGCCTGCCGTTTGCGCCACGCCGAAAACTCTTTCAGATAGCGGATACGGCGATAAGCCTGATCGAGCGATTCGGCAGAAAAGACGAATAACAGTTCATCGTACGACGAATGGTTGCGATACAGCCCCTCCACCGCTTTGGCGTAACTGCGACGTTTGGCATTCAAGTCGAGTTGCAACAGGTACAACGAATCTTTCAGCTCGCGCTGTACCCGGTTGGTCACGCCGATTTCATTGTTCAACCGGCGGATCGAATCCTTTTGCGAACGGAGGTCTGCCATGATCACATTCAACTCGTTCAACGAAGTCTTCGCACTGCGGCGGTTCTTGTCCAGCTTCCGGTTTGCCTCGTTCACCTCTTTCAAGGTTTTCTCCTTGTTTTTCTTCAAATTATTGATGTTCTTGTTTTGCGGCACCGCCATGCCGAACGACAAGAAGAGCAATAACAATATGACTATACGGCTTCTCATTTCAACAACACATTTAGCAGAGATCCCAGATGCACCCGTTTATATCCCGCATAACCGGGAAATGCGGCAGGCTGGTTCCGATCCCAACGTACCGACGACGCATTGTAATCGAGCAAGGCTTCGATCCGACGCCCCTGCCCCTCGAATGCCGCTTCGATCAGCAAAGGCACTTCCCTGCCACCGATATCGGTGTACCTGCCGTATCCGACCGTAATACTCTTGCCGCCGGTATGCAGCCCGGCAAAAAAAGCCGCCAACCGGAACCCGTCCAGTTCGAACCCATAGTCATATACCCGATCTTTCCGGCGGGGGGACAACTTCCACTGTTCGTCCTGCCGGTCGCTGATTTGGAGCATCCGCTCCGGCTCGACATTTCCGCCAAGGGCAAACACACGCCCCAGCAACATCGACTGGATCATTTCGAATGTCACCGGCGTATGGACGGCAGCCCCAACATCGGCAAGCGATTCCGCCAGATAACACTGCGACGCTTTCACGACGGCAAAAACGCTGTCGGTCGTGACACGGAGCCGCGCCATCTCCAATCCGAGAAACGGACGCAGCGAAACCTGCAACTCCCGGTCTTTAACCAACGTAACCAACACCGGAGAACTCAATGAAATATTCTGCGCCGGCAAGGCTATCGTGGCATTCCCCTTGCCATAAAACGAAACCCAATCGGGATAACTCGCCATCAACGAATCGACACGGGTCTGCCGATGTTGCACAGCCATGCGGCGAGGCGAGGAAACAGTCTCTTTCTGCGTCCGGCATCCGCCGAGCAAAAGAAGCACAAACAAGATCAATAGCAGGTTTCGTTTCATTCTTCGATATATTTTCTCAATTCAATTTTCCGAAGCAGCAAATCCGTGTTGCCCCCGGTCTGGATAGCCCGCTGCCAATACTCCACAGCCCGGTCGGTCTCGCCGAGCAACGACAGCACATCGCCATAGTGTTCGAACAACTCCGCCGACGGCTCTTTCGCATTCTCCAACGCCTTTTCCAGATACCACTTGGCAAGAGAATAGCTCTTCTGCCGGAAAAGCACCCAAGCATACGTATCTAAAAAGTTCACATTGTCGGGTTCTTCTTTCAAGCTCTTCGCACTCATCCGTTCGGCATAGTCCAGATCGGTATTCCTCACGGCAAGCAAATAAGCATAATTGTTCATTGTGCCGACATTCAACGGATTGAAACGCAACGAAGTCTTGTACGCCTCCACCGCCTCTTCCCACTGCCCGGCAGCATTGCAGAAATCGCCCAGCAGCATATAGAGCTCGGACATCTTGCCCGGATCGTCCGCGTCGGCAGAAGCAATCACATTCCGCATCAGAGTTATCGCCTCCTCGTTTCGCTTCAACTGCGAATAAGCGATGCCCATATATACATACAGGTCTTTCTCCGACGGAATATATTCCACGGCTTTCAACCCGTAATCGATCAGGGATTCATATTTCTTCTCAAACATCAGCAGTTCCAACAACCGCAGCCAGTTTTCGGCACTGGCCGGTTCGAGGTCGGTAGCCATGGCAAACTGCTCCTCGGCTTGTCCGTATTTCTGAATCGTACTCAGATACGACCCGTAAAGCCGATGCACCGGTTCTTCCTGCGGATACAGTTCCAGCATTTCACGGAACAGCGACTCGATGCGGTCCGAAGCCTTGCCCCGTTTCAGTTCGTCGATGATATACGATGTAAATATCTGCAACTTGGTATCCACGTCGATACCCATATTCAATAACGCGCCACGTATCTCATTATTATACGCCAGCGTATCGCCCTGCTTCTCGTAATACGATGCCCGCGACAGGTACAGACGTCCGTTGTCCGGCTCTTGTGCCTCTGCCTGCCGATACATCGACATGGCGGCTGAATCCCGGTTCACTTGCAGATATACATCGCCCAACAGGCGCATATAGTCGGCATTCTGCGGATAAGCCTGTTGCAACCGTTCCGCCTCCGTCACCAGACCGGCGGTATCGTTTTTCATCCGGTAGAGTTTCATCTTCTCGACCGTAATCGCATCCATCATGCCCATCGACAGCTCCATCTGCGAATAACAGTTGATCGCGCTGTCGATCTCCCCTTTCTGCAAATAAGCATCGGCAAGAGCCGAGTTCAGTTCCGGTTTCTGGGGATTTTTCGCCACCAACCGTTTCCAGACCCGTATCGCTTCATCGGCACGTTCAGCCTGCAACGACACATTCGCGTAAGCGACATTGAACCAATAATTGTCCGGATCGCCTTCCGCCGCATCGCGCAGATAGGCATACGCCTTCTCGAACTGTCCGTCGCCGAGCAGGTACGAAGCCAAGAAAAATTTAGCGGAGATATTCGCCGTATCCGTTTCCAAAGCACGGGTCATCAAGTCGAAAGCCGCATCGTCCTTATCCTGCGCTTTCATCCGCTCCGCCTCCATATAGAAGTAGTCGAATTTATTCCGGAGCGGCTGCGGCAAACGGTCGCGCGCATCGCCCTTCGCTGTCCGCAAAGTCGAACAGGAGAACAACAGCGACAACACGCCGGCAACACCGATCACCCAAAACGCTTTTCTCATCTCACCACCCTTTCCGTATTATTTCACTCCGGTATGTCCGAATCCGCCGGCTCCGCGCTCGGTTTCGTCGAGCGTATCGCACTCGGTCCACTCCACCCGGCAATACTCTTTCACTACCATCTGGCAAATGCGTTCACCGTCCTGTATCTCGAACACATCTGCCGAAAGATTGATCACGATAATGCCTATCTCGCCCCGGTAGTCGGCATCGATCGTCCCCGGCGAATTAAGCACCGTGATCCCCTTCTTCAACGCCAGACCGCTGCGCGGACGGATTTGCGCCTCATACCCCTCGGGCAAGGCGATAAACAGTCCGGTCGGCACCAACGCACGTTCGCCGGGAGCCAACCGCATCGGCGCATCCAAGTTCGCACGAATATCCATACCTGCCGCAAACAACGTTCCGTACTCGGGCAACGCATGTTTCGAACGATTGACAATATTTACTCTTACCGATTTCATATTCTTTTCTTTTTAACCTGAATACGCCCCGATCGCGCCGGAGCCTAAAATCCGAATTTTTTGCGAAAATAACCAATTCCCCACAAAGTTAATCGGAATTTTTTCAAATTAATGCAAATTAAAGAGAGATACGGCTTTTCATTCCGGAGTAAAAACCTGCACAGCACCGCCACATCTCATAATATTCTTAAAATCCGCATCATACTTTCCGCTTTTTATTACCTTTACAAAAAATAGGAGCAGATCGGCATAGTTCAAATAAATTTGTCTCTGCCCTCGCCTTTCACTATCTTTGCTACATATTTTTATCGACATGGACGAAAAGACAATATCGACAACCGGCAGCCCGGCGATGAGCTGGGAGAAACTGATCTCCGCCAAACGCTTCGGCATGGAACAATACCACGACGACCGCAAACATACCCGCACCGATTTTCAGCGCGATTACGACAGGTTAGTATTCTCCTCTCCGTTCCGGCGGTTGCAGAACAAGACGCAGGTATTCCCGCTTCCGGGCAGCATATTCGTACACAACCGGCTGACCCACAGTCTCGAAGTATCGTGCGTCGGTCGTTCGCTCGGCAACAATGTCTCGGCAACTCTAAGCGAGAAATATGCCGGAGAGGCGTGGGAATACAAACTGAACCACCTCGGTGCGATCGTTGCAGCAGCTTGTCTGGCTCACGACTTGGGAAATCCCCCGTTCGGGCACTCCGGCGAACGCGCCATCGCCACCTATTTCTCGGAAGGCAACGGACAGGGACTGCACCAGCTGCTGAACGACGAAGAGTGGCAAGACCTGACGCATTTCGAAGGAAATGCCAATGCTTTCCGCCTGCTCACGCACCAGTTCAACGGACGCAGGCCGGGCGGTTTTGCACTCACCTACTCCACGCTGGCGTCGATCGTCAAATACCCTTACTCGTCGTCCCTATCGCCCAAGAAAGGAAAATCGGGTTTCTTTACCTCCGAAAAAGAGGACTTCATACGCATCGCCACCGATCTGGGAATGCTGCCCGACGGCGACAGCGGACTACGGTTCCACCGCCATCCGCTGGTATTTCTGGTCGAAGCAGCCGACGACATCTGCTACCAGATCATGGACATCGAAGATGCCCATAAACTGAAAATCCTCACCACCGATCAGGTAAAGGAGCTATTCCTCAACTATTTCGAGGGCGAGAAACGAGATCATATCGTCGAGATCATGAACCGCGTAGACGACACCAACGAACAGATCGCCTACCTGCGCTCCTGCGTCATCGGCAAACTGGTCGATGAATGTTCGCTCACTTTCTGCCGCGAAGAAGCCGCTCTGCTCGCAGGCACATTCTCCGGTGCTCTGATCGACCACATCAGCCCCACGCCCTGCCAAGCCTACCGGGCATGCGCAAAAACGGCATGGAACAAAATCTACAAATCGTCCGACGTACTCGACATCGAACTGGCAGGTAACCGCATCATCACCACACTGCTCGACAAGCTGCTCGATGCCGTGCAATACAGCGACAAGAACTATTCGCAACTGCTGCTCAACAAAGTACCGGCACAGTATCAGGTACATGCCGACACTCTGTTCGGGAAAATACAGGCAGTGATCGACTACATATCGGGCATGACCGACGTATATGCGCTCGACCTCTACCGCAAAATCAACGGCATGAGTTTACCCTCTCTCTAAACAGACCGACCGATGAAAAGACATCTGCTTTCTCTCTGCATCCTGCTCGCCGCATTGCCCTTGTTCGCCGGGAGCTATACGGTTTCGAGCATACCCAACGTGCAACTTTCCGACGCACGACGTTTCGTCAGCAATCCCGACGGCATCCTCTCGCCGACAACCCAATCCGCCATCGACCGGATGCTCGGCTCCCTGAAAGAGACCAATACCACCGAAGCCGCCGTAGTGGCGATCGAGTCGATCGGCGATACCGACCCCGACCTGTTTGCCACCGACCTGTTCACCTCGTGGGGCATCGGGCAGAAAAACGACAACGGGCTGCTGATCCTGCTCGTGCTCGACCAGCGGCGCATCGTATTCCGCACCGGCTACGGGCTGGAAGGCGTATTGCCCGACATCATCTGCAAACGGATCCAGCAACGACACATCATCCCCGCCTTCCGGCAAGGCGACTACGACACCGGCATGTTGCGGGGAGTAGAAGCAACGGTACAAGCACTCTCCTCGCCCGAAGCCAATGAGGAGTTGCGCTACACGGCTCCCCCGTTCGAGGTGCGCAGCCTGCTGTGGGGATACGGCAGTATCGCCGTGGCTGTCAGCCTGCTCCTGCTTTGGCTCGTATTGGGCAACCTATGGAAAAACCGCAAGCGGGAACCGTACGAACGCTACCAGAAATTATTGAAATACCGCACCCTGCTGCTGTGCCTTTCGTTTCCGTTTCCCCTATTCGTGCTGTTCCTCTATTGGGGTGTACGGTACAAACTGAAACGGCTGCGCAACAAACCGCGCATTTGCGACTGCTGCCGTTCCGTGATGAGGAAATGCGACGAAACGGAAGACAACTACTACCTCACACCGCAAGAAAACGCCGAAGAGATGCTCAATTCCGTCGATTACGACGTGTGGCTCTGCGAGAAATGCGGCAATACGCTGGTATATCCCTACGAAAACATCTTCACCCGGTTCAAGGAGTGCCCCCACTGCCATGCACGCACCTACTGCTACGACGGTGACCACATCGTGCGGAATGCCACAGCCCTATCGGAAGGACGCGGTGAAAAACGCTACCATTGCGAACATTGCCGGCGTGTCGATGTCACTCCCTACATCATACCCATCATTATCGCAGGCGGTATCGGCGGCGGCTCGGGCAGAGGCGGTGGCGGATTCGGAGGTGGGTTCGGCGGAGGAATGACCGGAGGAGGAGGAGCTTCGTCGGGCTGGTAACCGCAACCGAAGCAGCCTATCGCCCGAATATTTGTATATCTCGACCGAAGGTACTACCTTTGCAGCGAAATTAGAAAACGAAGCGTTTTGTAATCCTCATCGGAGGGTATTGCGACAAATAGTCAGATACCGGATAAGATGACTGGGTAAAACCAATCACCTTGTCCGGTATCTTTTTTTTGCACAAACCATAAAAAAGAGAATATGAAAAGAGACGCCATTGATTTAAGCAAAGACAGTATTTACAGATTATTCGGTAAGTATTTCATTCCCACCTTGCTGGGAATGCTCGGCATGTCGGCAGTAACAGCTATCGACGGCATCTTCGTCGGACACAGCGTAGGCAGCGACGGCATTGCCGCTATCAACATCATTATCCCGGTCTTGATGACCGTCACCGGTATAGGATTGATGATCGGAGCCGGATGTTCGGTCGTCGCATCCATACACCTGTCGCAAGGCAACACCAAAGCTGCACGACTCAATGTAACGCAAGCCATGATTTTCGCCACCGTCGTAACACTCGTTCCGGTAGTGGCAATGACCGCATTTCCCGAATCGTCCGCCCGGCTATTGGGATCGTCCGAACACCTGCTGCCATTGGTAAAAGAATATATGTTGTGGAATGTTCCCTCGTGGATATTCATGATCTGGGAAGCCATAGCCCTCTTCATCATCCGGCTGGACGGCGCACCGAAACTGGCAATGGCATGCAGCCTCATCACCGCCGCCCTGAATGTCATACTCGACTGGCTCTTTATGTTCCCCTTCGAATGGGGGTTAATGGGTGCCGCTTTCGCCACCTCGATCAGTACCGCATTAGGAGGCATAATCGCCATAGCCTATCTGACAGGATTTGCCGGGAAACTGCGTTTCCTGCGGATCAAAATGAGTATGAAAAGCATTCGGTTATCCCTGCGCAATATCGGGTACCAGTGCCGGATCGGGTCCTCCGCCCTATTGGGCGAAGCCACGATGGCGGTACTCATGTTTATGGGCAACCAAGTATTCATGCACTACCTCGGCGACGACGGTGTAGGCGCGTTCGGCATCGTATGCTACTATGCCCCCTTTATATTTATGGTAGGCAACGCCATCGCCCAATCGGCACAACCCATCATCAGCTACAACTTCGGTCGCAAAGAAAAACACCGCACGAGGGAAACCGAAAAAATAGCGATACTAACAGCCCTGCTATGCGGCATCACAGTGACCGCCGTATTCTCGCTATTCCCCCGGTTTATGGTCGGTCTGTTTATCGATCCGGATAATACGGCTGCCCGTATCGCTATCGACGGATTCCCCTATTTCGCCACAGGATTCATTGCCTTCATATTCAATCTCACGGCAGTAGGCTATTTCCAGAGTGTCGAACGCATAAAACCGGCAACCCTGTTTGCCCTGTCGAGAGGCTTCCTGTTGCTTATTCCAAGTTTCCTGCTTGCGCCGCAATGGCTCGGCACGCCGGGCATCTGGCTTGCCATGCCCATAGCCGAAACCCTCACCGCCATAGCCGTTATCCTGTTCTATTTCTACGTGCGGAGAAAAGAGCGGAAATCTCGGTCATTCTGACGCACCGAAAAGGGGTTGTATCGAAGATTTTCTTTTCGACACAACCCCTATATGTTTCAAGGTGTTTCCGACACACCTTTTCAGCCTATTTCATTCGGAATACGGATCAGTTCAATCCACCATGATTCAACAGATACTCAGCGATCTGCACGGCATTCAACGCGGCACCCTTCTTGATCTGGTCGCTCACCAACCAGAATGTCAATCCGTTCGGATTCGTCAGATCGGTACGGATACGGCCTACATATACCGGATCTTTCCCTGCCAGATCCAACGGCATCGGATATATCCGCTGAGCCGGATCGTCGCGCAGCACCATACCTTCGGCACGTGCAAAAGCATCACGAGCCTCGGCTACCGACACCGGACGTTCGGTCTCTACCCACACCGCCTCGGAATGCGCACGCATTACCGGCACACGCACACACGTTGCGCTCACTTCGATATCCGAATGCATGATCTTGCGGGTTTCGTGATACATCTTCATCTCCTCCTTCGTATAGCCGTTTTCCATAAACACATCCACTTGGGGAATGAGGTTGTATGCCAACTGATAATAAAATTTCTCGATCGTAGGTTCTTCTCCGTTTACCAACTGCTTGAATTGTGTTTTCAGCTCCTCCATAGCCAGAGCACCCGCACCGCTCGCAGCCTGATAAGTAGACACATGCACCTTACGGATATGCGACAAATCCTCGATCGCCTTCAATGCCACGACCATTTGTATCGTCGTACAGTTAGGGTTGGAAATAATTCCGCGCGGACGTACAAGCGCATCGTCGCCGTTCACCTCAGGAACGACCAAAGGAATATCTTCCTCCATACGGAATGCACTCGAATTGTCGATCATCACTGCGCCGAACTTCGTGATCGTTTCGGCAAACTCTTTCGAGATTCCAGCGCCAGCCGACGTGAAAGCGATATCCACACCTTCAAAATCGTCGTTATGTTTCAGTTCCCGGATTGCAATTTCCTTTCCTCGAAACATACAAGTAGTGCCTGCGCTGCGTGCCGAACCGAATAACAACAATTCATCAACCGGGAAATTCCGCTCTTCCAATACGCGAAGGAATTCCTGTCCGACCGCGCCACTCGCACCCACAATAGCAATTTTCATTTTCTTTGTTTCCGTTTTTATATTTCAATGAATAACCGACTGTCTCACAACAGCCTTTCTATGTTTTACTTTTTCGGTCGGCAAATATAGCAAAAGGTGAGAGTAGAATAAAATAAATCTATTTATTTTTTATACCGAACCGATATATGGCGAAAGGCGAAAACAGAAACAAACGGGAAACGAGGTTGCACGATTTGATTACACATCCTATGAAAAGGTCACAGCCATCCGGATAAAACCGGGATGTAAAAAAAATTGCATTATGCCACTACCCTCGGATCACAATATTTTGTCAATATGTTGTAAGGTCATTTAAAGCCTTTTTATTAAACTAAATTAAAATATATCATGAAAAAGACTACACTTACATTTGTAGCAGCTTGCTTCATCGGAGCAGCATTCAGCGCAAACGCGCAAGAATCTTTCGTTGTCGAAGATCCCACTATCGCCCCCTCTATCGCAACTTGTAAAGACGGCGGTATTTACGACGTATTCGCTCTCGGCGATGCCGGTATGGAACAATTGAGAGCCAATTCCAACATCACGGTAAACGACTATCGCGGCGGTGATGATGCCAACTCCCACTATCCCGGCGGAAATGTAGGCTGGGCTTCGGACGATGTCTACAACACGATCACACCGACTGCCGACGGTCGCGGATTCGACGGATTCCAAGTTCACGGTAACTGGTATCAATGGTGGAGCGGTTTCTATATGACACGCAAAGCCGATACCGACCTTACCCACCTCAACGCAGACAGCCACCTGCATATCGCATTCCAATTGGTTGGCGACATAAACGTACCGTACGTAAACGTACAATGGTTCAAGGCAGACGGCAATGACGGTACAGCCCCCGCAATTGCATTCACCGAAGACGTAATCGACAATAAATATCCCGTTGTCGCTTCCTTAAAGAAAGGCGAATGGGTAGCTGTCGATATCACTCTCGGCAAAGTAGCAGAATTGATGAAAGACGAATTCGATATCGATATGGACTATACCCGTTTCGTCAATGACTGGCAGGGCGAAGCCGTTGCAATAAGCCTTCATTCGGGTCAGGACCATGCAAATGGAGGAACACCTCTCCCCGAATTCGGACATGAAGCAATCGTTTTTGTCGATGGAGCATACGTCTATACTCCCTCCGGTAAAGCAAGCGTCGGTACCCTCGTACCGGGTGCAGACGATATCCAAGTAATCGTATCGGACAAAACCATCTCCGTCCTCGGTAACGACAATGCGCCCGTACAACTCTATAATATGTCCGGATCGCTGGTAAAAACTTCCACCACTTCCGTCATCGGATCGGAAGACCTTGTTCCGGGTGTGTATGTAGTGAAGACTCTCCATGTTGCTAAAAAAGTAATCATCCGATAAGGGAAAAAGAAAGATTGTTAAACGCCACCGGTTAGATTTCAATAGGTAAAACCACTGCCTGCGGCAAACCCATTGGAGGTAGAAGCCCGAAGGAATTCTTGGGACATGACCTCCAATGGGTTTGAACAGGATATACGCCACTCTGAAACGCCGACCGCTTATGAAAGAAAGACAGCCGTAACCAGACACTCGATTGTGAAGTGCCCCTCAAAAGTAAGACACAAGACTTTTGGAGTGCAGTTCATTGCCATAATGCCTTTTTACAGCCGTTTCGTATCGTTCGGCAGATTTCACCGGCTTTGTCACAAAAACATCATCCGATTAGCAAACACGTATATAGATTTTCCATGAAGAATATAGTCATCACGATCATCCTGACAGCCCTCGGTTTCAACAGCTTATATGGTGCTGACACCTACACGAATCCGATCATCGACATGAATGTACCCGATCCGACGGTATTGCGCGATGACGACGGATTCTTCTATATGACCGCAACCGAGAATATAACGAATATGCCCCTGTTCCGATCTGCCGACCTTGTAAATTGGACTTTGGCAGGCACGGTGTTCAAAGAGGGGGACAAGCGTCCGGCTACCCAGATATGGGCTCCGGAACTTTGCCGCATAAACGGCAAGTACGTGCTCTTCTACTGCTCGAATCCCGATCCGGAAGATACCTTTCAGGCATATATCGGCTATGCGGTCGCCGACCATATCATGGGACCGTGGCAGGATAAAGGCAAATTGTTCGACGGCTATGCGGCGAAATGCCGGGATACCATCGACCCGTTCTATTTCTCGGAAAACGGGAAACACTATCTGTTCTGGGGAAGCACCAACAAAATGTGGGTCATGGAAATCCGGGTCGATGACAATCTGAATATCGGGTTCGATCTCTCCCAGAAAGTGCAGACTGCCGGCACACATGTCGAAGGAACCGAAATATTCAAACGCGGAGAATGGTATTATATGTTCGCATCCCGGGGAAGCTACGCATGGATCACCTATCAAGTGGTGGTAGGGCGTTCGAAAAATCTTTTCGGACCCTATTATACACAGGAAGGAATCTCGTTTCTGACCGGCGGCGACCTGAAAAGCACGGAACGTAATCTGGCAAAAGCACGGGCATTGACTTCGGGTAACGACCGGTTCACAGGCACAGGGCATAACGCCCCCATTCTGACCGACGATGCCGGCAATACATGGTTCATCTGCCACGGGCACAAGGCGGGAAAAGAACTCGACATGTGCCGCGTTCCCCTGCTCGACCGGCTGTTGTGGGATGACGAGGGTTGGCCCTATCTGGAAACCGGATCGCCCACCCCCGATGAACATTACGCACCGACCTTTTCGGCGTGTCCGGCGACAATATCCGCCTCCAAATGACAAGATGAAAGCGGAAGCGTGAAAAAAATACAACAAAAAAATTCGGATAAGCAATGTTTGGCTCCAATAAAACAGTATATTGCCGAAGAATAACGATAGGGTGGTTCGTACTCCTGTCCATCGTTGTCTCTCCCGAGACGGCAGCGCAGATCCTGCTCCCCTCGTTTATCTCCGACAATATGGTAATACAACGCAACGACACCCTCCTTCTCGAAGGCATGGCTTCGAAGAAGAAGGCGAAAGTCCGTGTCACTTGCAGCTGGGGCGCAAACGCAGCCGGAACAACTGATACCGATGGAAAATTCTCGCTCCGGATTCCCACTCCGGAAGCCGGCGGACCGTTTTGGATAGAAATCGCACAGGGCAGAGAAAAGCCCGTGCGCATCGACAATATCATGAGCGGAGAGGTATGGTTCTGCTCCGGACAATCCAATATGGAGATGCCGGTAGGCAAATGGAACTGGGGCACATTGTGGGATCAGGAAAAAGAACTCCAAACCGCAGACCATCCCGGCATACGTCTTTTGCAAGTTCCGAGAGAAGTTTCCGATACGCTTGTAGATCCCGTGAAATTCAAATCCGACGGATGGAAAATCTGTTCGCCCGCCAGTGTGGCGCATTTTTCTGCGTTGGCATACTTCTACGCCCGGATACTGAACGAGACTCTCGGAATAGCCGTCGGTGTCATCAACAGTTCGTGGGGAGGCACTTATATAGAAGGATGGACACGCCGGGAAGCCCTCGTCCCGGGCACCGAACAAGGCTTGCACAACAACGGACTTTACAACACCGTCTCCGCATTCTATAATTCGATGGTCTATCCGTTGCAGTCATTCCCGATAAGGGGTGCGATCTGGTATCAGGGAGAACAAAACGAATCGCGCCATACCACCTACAACGCCTCACTCGAAGCTCTCATAACAGACTGGCGCACGAGTTGGGGAAACGAATTTCCCTTTTATATCGTGCAGCTGGCAGGATACCATACTCCGCAAGAGGTACAACCCGGCTCCAATTGGGCTGCCTTGCGTCAGGCACAAGCCGAAACATTGCATCTGCCTGCCACGGGAATGGTTACGGCAATCGACCTCGGCGATCCGGCAGATATACATCCCCCGCGCAAAAAAGAGGTGGCAGAGCGACTGGCGAATCTGGCTTTGGCGGAAACGTACGGAATCCCCCAGCATTGGCGTGCACCCTATCCGCTTCGCACCGAAGTCGCAGGCAACAAGATGATCGTGGAATTTTCAGAAGATGTCTGTCCCGATCTCCTGCCGGTTACAGGGTTCATCCTGGAAGATGACCACGGAAATTTCTACAAAGCGGATGCCGTCATGACCGGCTATCGGGAAATCGAACTCTCCGCCGACAGCATTTCCACCCCGACAGGAGCCCGCTACAATTGGGCGGATTATCCCACAGGCAATTTGCGAGGGGCAAACGGACTCCCGGTATTACCATTCAGAACCGACAGATTGATTGAATATTTAAAAAACGGAAAAAGATGAGATTCATAATTCTGACATTAACAGTTATTGCAGCCTGCTTCCAAGCAATTGCATTACCCGCCACTTATCAAAACCCTATCATTAAGGAGTCTATTCCCGACCCCACAGTGCTCCGGGCAGAAGACGGGTTCTTTTACCTGATGGGAACCGAAGATATATGGAATATTCCGATATTCCGGTCGCCCGACTTGGTGAACTGGACGCAGATCGGCACCGTTTTCGACCGCGACACCCGCCCCGCCGAAGGACAAGTATGGGCTCCCGAACTATGCCATATACATGGGAAATATGTTCTGTTTTACAGCGTCAATCTTCCCGATGCGGACAATTACGCCAATTATCTCGGATATGCAGTCGCCGACCATCCGTCGGGACCCTGGACCAACCGGGGAAAACTGTTCGACGGGAACGATGTCGGATGCGACAACACCATCGACCCGTTCTACTTCTCGGATGCAGGGAAACATTACCTTTTCTGGGGGTCTACCACCAACATGTGGGCAATGGAGATACAGATCAATGAAAATATAGACATCTCCTACGACCTTTCCAAAAAGGTGCAGACGGCAGGCACGCTTATCGAAGGTACGGAAATATACAAACGGGGCGACTGGTACTACATGTTCGCCTCGATAGGAAGCTACGCATGGACTACCTACCGGGTAGTCGTAGGCCGGTCGAAATCGGTTTTCGGTCCATACAAAGACCGCAACGGGGTAGCATTCCTCAAAGGCGGAGATGCGCTGAACAGCGACAACACCCTGACCAACAACAATTACAAATTTACCGGGAACGGACACAACGCTCCGATTCTGACCGACGGAGCCGGCGACACATGGTTTATATGTCACGGGCACGTCAAGGGAGAGGAGTTCGAAAAACGAATGCCGTTGCTCGACAAACTCTACTGGGACGAAAACGGATGGCCATATCTCCAAACCGGTTCTCCGGCGCATGCCGAACAGGAAGCGCCGCAATTCCCAAGCGATTGGGTTGTCGAAAATCCCTCCACATCGGCTATGTCGGATGCACACGGATACTACGACGTTTTCCAGATGTCGCCCGACGCACTCCGCATGCTTGAATCCAGCTCCAAAAACAAAGTAACCCACTACGCCCCCGAATCGGACGGACGCAGCATCACACGCCTGCTGATGCGGAAATATACTCCGCGTCCCGTTCAGGGTGTAGACAACGGCGAAGACTACCAGTCGTACTTCATCACCGGCAACGGTCTCAGCTCCATCGTGTTCAATAGCGGAGAAATTGGTATCGACCTCTCGCATGTAAATTCCGACACACGGTTGCGGATAGCCCTGCGCACCGATGCCGAGCCCGAACTTTTCGGCATGGACTTCTTCAACAACGGCACAGCACCGGCATTTTCGTTTGCCATAAACGGATATGCTACCGGTTACCCCGTGATTGCCCATTGGCCTGTCGGGAACGGATGGATCGGACTCGACATTCCGTTCAGCCGCATAGCGGAAATCTGTCCCGGCTTCGATCCGGAAATACTGGCATCCGGGAAATGGACGGGTGATTATCTGAAAATCCAAGCCGGAAGGCTGAAAGATTCCAACTTCTCGATCGATGCGTTCTACCTCTATACTCCTGCCGCCGTCAGCGGCGTAGAAGAGATGACTGCCGACAGCAATTCGTCCGGAATCGGTTTTGACGGGAAAACAGTGAAATCCTGCGAACGAGGAATCGAGGTGCTGTCGATATCGGGACACTGCGTACTGCGCACCGACGAAATGCAGTTGGATCTCAACGCCCTGCAACCGGGCATCTACCTTTGCCGCAGCGGCAACCGAACCGTTAAAATCGCACTCCGTTAAGGATCATTGATTCTTGCACAATGAAAGAACAACAACTCATACAATCTCTGAAACAAGGAAACGAGCGGGCGTGGAAGATGCTGTACACGATCCACTATCAGACTCTTTGTGCGGTGGCATATAATTATGTCAGAGACAAACTGCTTGCCGAGATGATTGTCGGAGACGCTATAATTCATTTGTGGGAAATCCGCGAAAAACTCGAATTGCACACCTCGCTGAGAGCGTACCTGATGACCTCCGTGCGCAACGCCTGTACGAACTTCCTGAACACCAAACGCGCCCGCACCGAAGTTTCCATATCGGCATTGGAAAACGATTCGAATGAGAAAGAGGCACTCACAGTGGAGACTTCGCCATTGGGCATCCTGTTGGAGAAAGAGCTGGAAAAGAAAATAAAAGTAGCCGTAGCTACCATTCCGCCCGAATCCCGACGGGTATTTGTCCTGAGCCGGACTTACCGCAAGAGTTACGAAGAGATTGCAGAAGAGACCGGCATAACCGTCAATACGGTCAAGTATCACATGAAGCGGGCATTGTCGCATTTGCGGTGCTGCCTCGGCGATTACCTTTAAAGAACAACTATTATGAATCATATAAAATCAATCCAGCAACCATGAAAGAGGATAAACGTCAAATAGATAATTTGATTGCCGCCAGACTTTCAGGAAATTCTTCTCAGTCCGACTGGGACGAATTGCTCCAATGGATGTCGGAAAGCGAAGAGAACAAACAATATTATCTCGAAATGCGGGAGATATGGTTTTCTACGGGATATGCAATGGTCTCGTTCGATGAAAGCAAAGCGTTCGAAGATTTTATATACCGGTCGCATATCCACGAAAAGAAACGCAAAAAACATTTCTGGACAGGCAATGTCAGACGAGCCCTTTGGCAGGGAATCGCAGCCGCCGCAGTCGTGGCGATATGTGTCATCGGCGGATACATCACCGGTGAATCACGGATCAACAACAGCTTCGCCGATATCGTAGTGGAAGCACCCGTAGGCTCACGCACCAGCATCACGTTGCCCGACAGCACGAAAGTATGGCTCAATGCCGGAAGCACACTGGCTTACTCGCAGGGATTCGGAATCGACAAACGCACAGTCAAACTCGACGGTGAAGGATATTTCGAAGTTGCCCACAACAAAGAAAAACCGTTCAAAGTCGAGTCCAAGGATATGTGTGTGACCGTTCTCGGCACACGTTTCAATTTCAGGAACTTCGCCGACGACGGTGAAGTCGTGGTGACCCTTTCGGAAGGAGCGGTAGCTCTCGACAACCTGCTGGCAAAAAACTCCCCGCGGCGTACGTTGGCTCCGGGACAGCGGGCTGTCGTCGATAAGCGCAACGGACGGATGAAGATCGAAGAAACCAATGCCACAAATGCCCACCAATGGATCTACGGGTATCTCTTCTTCGACGAGGAACTGCTCCCCGATATTGCCAAACGGCTTGAACGGAGCTACAACATCAGCATCGTCATCGAAAACGAAGAACTGATGCACACCCGGTTCTACGGCAATTTCATCCGCGAAAACCAATCGGTGCAAGATGTCATCAACAACATCGCATCGACAGGCAATATAAAATACAAAATCGAAGGGAATCAGATAACTATCTATTAATCTCCAAAACATAACAAACTCAAAATTACCAATTTTACCAACCATGTTTCTAAAAAGAACCCTAATTACAGCCACGTTGTCATTCTTATTGGGAATGTCGGCGTTTGCCCAAAGCATATCCTTGAAGCTGGCGGATACCACGGTCAAGGATGCTATGGAGCAACTGAAAAACGCAAGCGGGTACTCGTTCGTCTACAAAGTGGGCGATATCGATACCTCCCGCAAAGTAACCCTCGACGCCACCGATGTAAAGCAGGCAATCGTACAGATTCTCAACGGGCAGAATGTCGGCTATACCATTCAGGGGAAAAATATAGTGATCACCAAACGCACCGCTCCGGCGGGAACCGATGCGTCGGATGTCGCCGTATCCGATACCCGGATCGTAACCGGAACCGTGACCGACGAAAGCGGTGAACCGCTTATCGGGGCAACCGTAGCTCTCTCCGGTACCGGCCGTGCCACGACTACCGACCTGGACGGCAACTGGACTCTGACCGCATCGCCGGGACAGACTGTCGATGTGAGCTACGTCGGATACGCCGGAAAAAAAGCCAAGATCGGGAAAGAAGGTAAAATAAATATCGTCCTTGCCGAGCAGTCGTCCGTATTGGAAGAATTTGTCGTTATCGGTTACGGCGCACAGAAAAAAGTGAACCTTACCGGTGCTGTGGCGACGGTGAATCTGGAAGAACAAGCCAAATCCCGCCCCATGACCACCATTTCACAGGCTCTGTCGGGTGCGGCAGCCGGTTTGAATGTCATGCAGCAGGGCGGACAGCCGAATGCCGAAAACACCAAAGTGCTGATACGCGGTATCGGTACGCTCAACGATGCCTCGCCGCTGATCCTGATCGACGGCATGGAGATGAGTCTCAACGATGTCAATCCCAACGACGTGGCGTCCATCTCTATTTTGAAAGATGCCGCATCCTGTGCCATCTACGGTAACCGGGGTGCCAACGGTGTCATTCTTGTCACGACCAAAAGCGGAGAAGAAGGACGCGTGAATGTAACCTACTCGGGCAAGATTGCTTACCAGACCGCCCAGAAATACCACAAGCAGGTAACAGACTATGCCGAATACATGGAACTGATGAACGAAGCCGCCGACAACAGCAATCAGGCTCGCCGGTTCAGTCCCATCACCATTCAGACATGGCGCGACGCCGCCAAAAATCCCAACGGCATCGCCGAATCGGGTTATCCCAACTATGTCGCCTATCCCAATACCGACTGGTATCACGAAATATACAAACCCGACTGGATGCAGGAACATACCATTTCGGTGGTAGGACGGGAGAAACGAACCAACTTCTCCATTTCGGGCACGTACCTCAACAACCCCGGTATCGTAGATAATTCGGGAGTCGATAAATATTACCTCCGCAGCAGTGTCGAAACAGAAATCGGGAAATACATTACCGTAGGTATGAAAGCGTGGGGATACCATTCCGACCAGGACCGAAACGACATCGGCATGCTCTGGGGACAGGATATGCAAAAAACCGTCCCCGGTATATACCCCTATTACGACGGCTATTACGGAGGCCTTGAAACGACCGAAGAAGAAGGGACGGTACACAATCCGGTCAAGATGTTAAGTCTCGACTGGGGTAGCTACAAACAGTCGAAGTACAATGTGAACCCTTATCTTGAAATCCGTTTCCTCGATGGATTCAAATTCCAGTCGCAATTCTTCTATACCGACTATCAGACGCACGACAAAATGATTACTCCCGGATATGTCGAAATAAAAAGTTTTTCGCGCGACATGATACTCAGCACTCCGCCCAACGCCGAGACGATGAAGAACAACAGTAACTCCGACAGCCGCTATCAGCTCCGCGAATGGAAGTTCACGAATATGCTCCGTTACGACAAGAGTTTCGGTGTCCACGATATCGGCGTAATGGTCGGATACGAAGAAGCCCGGCACTGGACAGACTATGTATATGCCGAAAAAGAGGGTCTGATAAATTTCAACCTTTGGGATTTCGACGCGATGATTTCACCCAAACAGATTTCCGGCAATAGCAGCGAATACTCTTCCCGCTCTTGGTTCGGCAGAGTAAATTATGCTTTCGACAGCCGCTACTTAGTGGAAGTAAATGCGCGTTACGACGGATCTTCGCGCTTCTCCCCGAAAAACCGCTGGGGTTTCTTCCCTTCGGTATCGGCAGGATGGCGCATATCGCAAGAACATTTCATGGACGATATCGACTGGCTCAACAACTTGAAACTGCGTGCTTCTTGGGGTAAACTCGGTAACAACTCCATCGGAAACTACGAGTGGCAACCCACCTATGCCGCTTACTCCTACGGATTCAACGGCGAACATGTCAAGGGATACGGTCTGAACACATTTGCCAACACGAACCTGAAATGGGAAGCAACCGCAGTCACCAACATCGGTCTGGACTTCGGGTTCCTCAACAACCGGCTCACCGGTACGTTGGAGTTCTATAACAAAAACACCGACGGTATTCTCTACCGTCCCACCCTCCAACCAACCCTCAGCGATTTCATCGCTCCGATGCAAAACCTCGCCGAAGTCAATAACAAAGGTGTGGAAGTAACCCTCGGCTGGAACGACTATGTCGGAGAAGTAACTTATGGTATCAACGCAAACTTTTCGTTCAACCGGAACCGGGTGGTAAACTATAAGGGCAACCTGATCAACGAATGGAGAACGGACGACAACGGAAACCGGTACTGGTACACCAACATCGGTGACGTAGCCAACGTATCCGGCGGAAATATAATCGTAAACGGACACATGATAAACGAGTATTATATGCTCTCCACCTATTCCGGAAACGGTAAAGGATTCAACCCCGACGGAAGCGTGAATATCAACGGCGGTCCGCGCGACGGAATGATCCGCACCGAAAAAGATATGGAATGGTTACAAGCCATGATCGCCGAAGGCTATGAGTTCATGCCGGGCAAGTCTGCCGACAAAGGACACATCTGGTACGGCGATTATATCTATGCCGACGTGAATGGAGACGGAAAATACGGAGATGACTACGACCGCGAATTTCAAGGAACTTCGAGCATGCCAAAATGCTATTTCGGACTTCAAGCCTATGCAAGTTGGAAAGGGCTCGACTTCTCGATGAGTTGGGCTGGGGCTACCGGCTTCAAAATCTACTACTATGCCCAATCGCTCAACTCCACATCCATGACCGCCGGATACGGTATCGGGCGCGAAGTAGCTTCCGACCACTATTTCTACGATCCGGAAAACCCGGACGACCCGCGCACGAATATCCATTCGGCAAATCCCCGTTTCGTCATGAACGACACCGGACAAAATTCGGCGAATGCCTCTTGGAAATTGCAAAACGGCGATTATCTGAAACTGAAAAACGTCACCGTCGGTTACACCCTGCCCGTCAAATGGACGAACAAAGCGTTGATGAAGCAGGTTCGCATTTACGCCTCGCTCGAAAACCTGTGTACGATTACCAAGTTCAAAGGGCTCGATCCGGAAATGATGGCTGCCGACGGATACGCTCCGATGCGCACCTATTCTTTCGGACTTAACGTGACATTCTGATATCAGCTTTTATAAGATAAACTGCAAGCCGAGTGCAGAAGAGATCAAGTGAAAACTTGAACGGACTATGCCGAGGCGCAGCATTTGTTGAAAACTAAAAATTTAAAATAAATCAACTCTGATGAAACTCAATATATCGAAATCTTCGCGCATGATATTCGGCACCGTACTTACCGCTGCGGTCGGCGTATTGGGCGTATCGTGCGTAGATATGGATCTGGAATCGCATTCAGATCTCTCATCCAAAAGTATCTGGACTGACCCGGTTTCCGCCGAGGCATCCATTATCTCCTGCTATTCGACATTCAAATCGCTGTATGCCGATCCGGCAAATATGTGGCCCGAGGTCATGGGCAGCCAGATGGACCGCGACCCGAACTGGTTTTTCATCGGCATGCTGAAAGGCACCCAGTCGATTCAGGACAACCGCATTCACGCCTATTGGGGATGGTATTACCACTACATCTTCCAATGCAACGATGTGATTCAGCACATGCCGGAAGTGCCCGGAATGGACGAAGAGGTACGTGCCCGTCTGATAGCCGAAGCCCGCTGGATACGATGCTACTACTATTACCAGCTGAACTGCGTATACGGCGGGGTGCCCTGGTATGAAAAAATGGTGGAAAACATCGACGACGCCCAGATGGGACGCGGATCCCAAGACGAAACATTCCAACTGATTATCGACGACCTGACAAAGGCTATCAATGAGCCGGCTTTCCCCAATAAATACAATCAGGGGACAGCCAACCACGGACGCGCCACGAAGGGTGCGGCATACATGCTCCGGGGCAAATGCTATATGTGGCTCAAAAAATGGCAAGAGGCAGCCGAGGATTTCGAAGAGGTCGAAAAATGCGGCTACCAGCTTTACGAAAAAGGCAGTACGCCCTACAAAGACCTGTTCCTGACCGAGAACGAAAATTGCGACGAGATGATTTTCTCGGTGATATGCGATCTGCAAAACGACTGGTGGGGCAACCGCCGACAACGCGGATACGGAACCCGCGAAGCAACCGGTTGGGGTTGGAGCAACTACGTGCCCAATCCGCGGTTCGTCGATAGCTATGAGAATGCCGACGGTACACCGTTCAATTGGGACGACATCATTCCGGGCTACACCGACATGGATCCGAAAGCTCGCCGCGTGTACTTCCTGCGCAACAATATGACCGAATCCGAAAAGAATTTCCAAGCCGAAGCCGGAGCCGACATGAGCCTGTATCTCCCCAATGAAAACGAAGAGAGAATACTGAAAGCCTATGAAAACCGCGACCCGCGCCTGAGCCTGTCGATCATTACACCCTATTCCACCTTCTTAGGCGGATCTGCCGGCGTAGCGAGAAACTTCACCAGCCGCTTTCCGTTCCGCAACTCGACAAAAAAACCGTTCGATCTGCGCATCGACACCGCCGACAAATTCTACTATTTCTGCCGTAAATTCGTCACCGAAGGCCTCGAACACGCCGACCATTTGGGTTGCAACGACATCGACATTCCGCTGATGCGTTTCGGCGAAACGCTGCTTTGCCTTGCCGAATGCTATAACGAGCTCGACCGTTTGGACGATGCCGTAAAAACGGTCAATCGCATCCGTCGCCGAGCCGGAGCCATTGAACTCAACACCACCGAACCGACTATGGTAAAAGGAAAAGAAGATATGCGCAAAAGGCTACGCAACGAGTTCAAGTGGGAACTGTTTGCCGAAGACATCGTCTATATGCACGAACTGCGCTGGCGCACATGGAAAGATGACAAATTCTATGTCACCAAACAGGGCGAGGTCAATGGCATGTGTCAGGTATGGGGCGAGTTCACCTACCACTACGCATGGGGAGGCGACCATTACTGGCTCTATCCGATACCCAACGACGAACGTGTAAAGAACCACAACCTGAGCCAAAACCCCGGCTGGTAACCGTCTTTACCATACCATAACCGCTATCACGGTATCGCCGGCAATCCGGTCTCGGTCGTGAGAACCACGGACCCCGGCGATACCGCCCCGATAGCATTCGATAACACTTCATCTGGAAAACATGAAACGATCCATAGTCATATTATCTTTATCAAGCGCTTTGCTGCTGGGAGGATGCGGGCACAACAACCGGGAATATTCTTTCCAGAGTGCCGGCTCGGATACCGTTTTTGAAGAAAAGGTCAAAGAGACCAAATACTACAAAAACGGTGTATTCAAGACCGACGGACATATATATTCTCTCTTCCATACCGAAGACTGGGTTTTCGGTATTTCCGGAAACAGAATGATCGAATCGTCCGATCTGGTACATTGGGTCAGAATGGGTAAAAGTGCCTTCGACAAAGACGACTTCCGGGTGGAGCAGACATCGGGGCTCGATATTACCCCTGTGGGAGAAAAGTATCTCATGGCATACGTATCGTCGGACGAGGAGAACGGAGGCATCTGCCTTGCTGAGGCTTCCAGAATCCGCGGACCTTACCGCGGCAACAAAATTCTGCTCCCCCATTCCGGCAAAGAGCGGCTCGGGAACCCCTCGTTTTTCACGCAGGAAGAGGAACGGTGGCTGCTATGGGACACCCCGCAAGGAATTTTCATCGGAAAATTCGAGTGGAATGAAACATCCCCGTCGGTTTCGGGACAGAAACTGATCGGATCGAAAAACTTCTATGCTCCGAGAATTGTGGAGAAAGAGGGAATGTATTACCTGTGGGCTACTCTGCGCGACAACAAAGGAGGGCTCGTGGTAGGACGTTCGGAAAATATCGAAGGTCCTTATATCACCTCCGACAACATCTTCATGGAGACCGGAGGAGATGTGACGCCGACCATAATCCCCAATTCCGAATTTTCCTGTATTTCCAACGGGTCGGCATTCATCACAGACAGCAACAACGATAACTGGATTCTCTATCACTCCCGGGCAAATCATGCAGGAGAATCCCAGACCGTGCTCATGTTGGATAAAATCATGTGGGACAACGGTTGGCCTGTTATGGGCAAACGCCACGCATCGGTAGCTTCACAACGCTGCCCGAGATTTTAACCGGCTTCGTACTGCCCGATAAAATGAAACGATTCCGATTCCCGCGTTCCGGAAAGAGGACATAATGACTTTTGCATAAAAACGACTGATTTATCATGAAAAAAATATTGTTTGCAGTTTCCTTCATCATCTGTGCTTTCAATGCCTTCGCCGGGAAACCGGTCTATCTCGATGAAACCCGAAATATCGACCTTCGCGTGGCAGATGCACTGTCCAGAATGACACTCGAAGAAAAGGTTGCCCTATGTCATGCCCAAAGCAAATTCAGCAGTCCGGGCGTGGCTCGACTCGGAATCCCGGAGCTATGGTGGAGCGACGGACCTCACGGAGTACGAGCAGAACTCAACTGGGGAAACTGGGACTATGCCGGCTGGACGAACGACAGTATCACGGCTTTTCCGGCATTGAGCTGCCTTGCCGCCACATGGAATCCCGAACTTGCCCACTCCTATGGAAACGCGTTGGGCGAAGAAGCCTTGTACCGCAACAAAGACGTCATTCTGGGTCCGGGCGTAAACATATACCGCTCGCCTCTGAACGGCAGGAATTTCGAATACATGAGCGAAGACCCGTACCTGACCGCCCGAATGGCAGTGCCCTATATCAAAGGCGTACAGGAGAACGGGGTCGCTACCAGCGTGAAACATTTCGCCTTGAACAATCAGGAACAATGGCGACTGCACATAGATGTGAAATGCAGCGAACGCGCCCTCTATGAAATATACCTGCCGGCTTTCAAGGCTGCCGTAGAAGAAGGAGGCGCGTGGACCGTAATGGGCGCATACAACAAGATCGACGGACAGCACGCCAGCCACAACGACCGGATGCTGAACAAAATATTGAAAGGAGACTGGAACTTCGACGGCGTTGTAGTGTCCGATTGGGGCGGTACTCACGATACGTTCGAAGCCGCCAACAACGGGCTGGATGTCGAAATGGGATCTTTCACCAACGGTCTTACCTCCGAAAGCGCACATCCATTCGACAACTACTATCTGGCAAATCCTTATCTGAAACTGTTGCGGGAAGGGAAGGTTTCGGAAGAAGTATTGAACGATAAAGCGGGGCGTATCCTCAAACTGATATTCCGGACTGCCATGAACTCCGGCAAAGGATTCGGATGCGTGGCTGATTCCGCACACTATTCCGTTGCCCGTACAATCGGCAACGAGGGTATCGTACTGTTAAAGAACACTCCGGTCAAAAAAGGGAAACTGCCCTTGCTGCCCATAGACCCCGACAGATACGGCAAAATACTGGTTGTCGGCGATAATGCCGTACGCAACCTCTCCGACGGAGGCGGTTCTTCCGAACTGAAAGTGAAAGATATGATCACCCCGTTGCGCGGGCTTCAAGAACTTTACGGCGACAAGATCGTGTATGCACAGGGGTATGCCGCCGGAAAAGCCAGCTACAACGATGTGGAAGAAGTTCCGCAGTCGCTCTTGGATTCTTTACGCAACGACGCGGTACTTAAAGCCCGGAATGCCGATCTGGTCATCGTCATCGGAGGCTTGAACAAGAACCGGTTCCAAGACTGCGAAGACGGAGACCGTCAGAGTTACAGCCTCCCCTTTGGTCAAGTGGAACTGATCGACGAACTGCTGGAAGTCAATCCCCATGTCGTGTTGGCGTTGATAAGCGGCAATGCTGTCGAATTGCCGTGGATCGACCGGATACCCGCCGTGTTGCAGACCTGGTATCTGGGTAGCATGGGAGGTTATGCGCTGGCAGATGTCCTGTCGGGAAAAATCAATCCGAGCGGGAAACTGCCGTTCTCCTTCCCGGTCAGACTGGAAGACTGCGCCGCACATGCGTTCGACAGCCTATGCTTCCCCGGCGACGGGAATCAAGTGGTTTACAAAGAGGATATTTTCGTAGGATACAGATGGCACGACACAAAAGGTGTCAAAGCATTGTTCCCGTTCGGACACGGTTTAAGTTACACGACTTTCAAATACGGGAAACCTTTGCTCTCCGCCCCGCAACTCGACCGGAACGAAAATCTGACGGTTACCGTGCCGGTAACCAACACCGGGAAGGTAAAAGGGAAAGAGGTCGTACAATTGTACATCGGCGACGAGACCAGCTCTTTGCCCCGTCCCGTCAAGGAACTGAAAGGCTTCCGAAAAATCGAACTCAACGCCGGAGAGACACAGAACGTGGAATTCACCATAACCCCCGAGGATTTGTGTTTCTACGATCCGGAACTGTCGCAATGGCGTTCCGAACCGGGCAAGTTCAAAATCTATATCGGAACTTCTTCCGGCGATATCCGGAGAGTAGTCCCGTTCACCCTTTCCAAATAACAAAGCCATGCGCAACAGAAATATCGCCTTGCCGGCAGCCTGCAACATCATGCATCCGAACAGCGAGACGCAGGGAGCCACACGCTTTATACCCAAATCGCTTCCGATGTATTCGCTTCCGAATCGGGCATACAGGTCTATGCCGGCAACGTCCCCCGACGGGTCAATGACGGGAAAGGACAACACAGCCTGTCGGAAACGGGCATCGGTATGTCTGGAAACGCGAAAGTACCCCGACCCACCCAACAAACCGCAATGTATCACTTGGTCGGAATAAAAAATATGACTATTGAAAAATATACGATGAAAAAAATGATCTGCTATGCGGCGTGTCTGGCATGTTCGATAAATCCGATGATTGCCAACACGGATATTGTAACTGTCAATACGCCGGAAACCTCGCTGGTGATATCCGCACCCGAAGGCAAAGAGGTAAAAATCCTGTATTACGGAGGGAGACTCGAAGAATGCGATCTGGATGCCGTAGCAACATCGGCTTACAGAGCCGATGCCTATCCGGTGTACGGAATGAATTGCCCCGCAGAACCGGCTCTGGCGGTCACTCATGCCGACGGGAATATGACCTTGAAAATGGTGGTGGACGGAGTCTTCGCAACGCGCGACAAAGAGGCCACCGTAACCTGCGTAAAACTCCGGGACGAACGATACCCGTTTTTCGTGAACCTGTTTTACCGGGCTTACGACGAGGTGGATATTATCGAAAACTGGGTGGAGATAACCCATCGCGAGAGTTCTCCGGTAAATTTGCAACGCTATGCGTCGGCATATCTTCCGATCCGGCGCGGCGATGTATGGCTATGTCATCTGCACGGATCGAGCAACAACGAATCGCAATTGTCACAAGAGGCTCTGGAACATTCGCCCGGAATGAAAACCATCGCGAGCAACCATACCATCAATACCAGTCATGCCAGCCATGCCGAAGTCATGTTTTCGCTCGACGGGAAACCGCGGGAGAATGACGGAGCAGTAGTAGGCGCTGTTCTATGCTACGGAGGCAACTACAAGCTCAACATAAAAACAGCCGACGACGAATACCACCACTTCTTCGCCGGAATCAACGAAGACCACGCCCCTTACCGGCTTGCCCGGAAAGAGGTGTTCCGCACGCCGGCAGTCGCTTTCGCTTATAGCGACGAGGGCACCGGCGGAGTAAGCCGCATCTATCACAAGTGGGCAAGAAAATACAAACTTGCCCACGGCAACAAGATCAGACCGATTCTTCTGAACAGTTGGGAAGGAGTATATATGGATGTCGATCAATCGACTATGGAACAGATGATGGACGATATCGCCGAAATCGGAGGCAATCTTTTTGTAATGGACGACGGTTGGTTCGGCTCCAAATTCCAGCGCAATGACAGTTCGGCTCTCGGAGACTGGACGGTCGATCGCCGGAAATTGCCCGACGGCATAGAGGGGTTGCTTGCGGCAGCAGCCGAACGAGACCTCGACTTCGGTATATGGGTAGAGCCCGAAATGGTAAATTCAAGAAGCGAGCTATACGAACAGCATCCCGAATGGGTGCTCGTACCGCAAGGGCGCAAGCCGGCAACCGGTCGTGGCGGTACGCAAATGGTACTCGACATGACGAATCCGAAAGTGCGCGACTACGTTGTGCAGATATTCGACCGGATCATAGGAAAATATCCCCGGATCAAATACGTAAAATGGGACGCCAACATGCCGGTAAAAAATCACGGTTCACTCTATTTGCCGGCAGACCGTCAGGCTCATCTCCATGTCGAATATCAACGCGGGCTCGAAGAAGTCTGCCGGCGTATCCGTCAAAAATATCCCGACTTGATCATGCAGTTGTGTTGCAGCGGAGGCGGACGAGTGAACTACGGCATGCTCCCGTGGTTCGACGAATTCTGGACGAGCGACAACACCGATGCACTGCAAAGAGTATATATCCAGTGGGGCGCCTCCTATTTCTTTCCGGCAATCGCCATGGCATGCCACATCAGCGCAGCCCCCAACTTGCAGACCTTCCGGTCTATCCCCATGAAATACCGAGTGGATGTGGCAATGAGCGGACGGCTCGGAGTGGAAATCCATCCGAAAAAAATGACGGCACATGAAAAAGAATTCTGCAAGAATGCCATATCGGAATACAAAAAAATTGGTGATGTAGTACAATTCGGCGATCTGTACCGCCTCCTATCGCCATACGAACACAAAGGAGTAGCTTCCCTGATGTATGTCTCCCCCGAAAAAGACGAAGCGGTTTTCTACTGGTACAAGACCGAACACTTCTGCAACCAGCACCTGCCGGTAATCAGAATGGCAGGTCTCGATGCCCGCAAATATTATCAGGTCAGAGAAATCAACCGCATAGATAACGTTCCCCTCAAATGCGAAGGGAAAATTTATAGCGGGAAATACCTTATGGAACAAGGGCTTGATATCCCCTATAAACATATCCTGCCCTATTGGGAACAAATCGATTATGCAAGCCGGGTGATTCATCTGACAGAAGTAGAAATAGATGCCATCAATAAATAAGCCCCGAATCCGTGAACATACGTTTCGCGAGTTCTCAATCAATCAACATCCAGTAACCTGTCTGGATAAACACTTTCTTGATCCCGTTCTCCGGCAGTTCAATTGCCGGAGAACGGCAAGTATCGGCTGTCCGAAGCAACTCCACGCTTCGGGACACCCCCCCGACCTCTTCGGGAACCGTATTTCTACACAAAAATAACCTGACCAACGGGTAACTAATTATCAACGTTTTCGATAAGCCGAGAGCAGAGCCGAACTTGTTCGAGCTATGCCGAAGCGGGAAAAGGTGCATGAATGTGAACTACTTATTTCCCGAATCCATACCGTAAATTCGCAGATTTTCCGTCCATCTGGCTATACCCAATATGATAGCGGCTCGGCAAAAAAAATAAACGAGTTTATTTTATTCTGCTCTCACCTTTTACTATATTTGCACATACGTGAATGACCGGATGCGGTTCGGCATCCGATCATTTCACATCGGATACGAGTTCGCTCGTATGAAAGCAGGACGTTACTCATCGACTCTTTTTACAACGGAAATCATGGACAGCATCATCGGAACACTCCCCATTTCAAACCCTGTACTGATATTCTTTATCGTACTGGCGATCATTCTGTTCGCTCCGCTTATATTCAACCGGTTACGCATACCGCACATCATCGGGCTGATCATCGCCGGAATCATCATCGGACCCTACGGGTTCAACATACTGGCACGCGACAGCAGTTTCCAGATATTCGGCAGCGTAGGCGTATTGTACCTCATGTTCCTCGCCGGGCTGGAAATGGACATGTACGATTTCAAGAAGAACAAAAAAGAGGGGTTGGTATTCGGTCTATATACATTCCTCGTTCCCATGGTATGCGGAACGCTTATCAGCTACTACACCCTGCACCTCAATTGGATTACCGCCATACTGCTTGCCAGCATGTACGCCTCGCATACGCTCATCGCCTATCCGCTGGTAAGCCGGTACGGAGTCTCCCGGTCGCGGGCGGTAACCGTTACGATCTCCGGAACAATCATCACCGTGCTCGGAGCCTTGATCATCCTTGCTATCATCATCGGCATGGAGAAAGGCGAGTTGGGCGACCATTTCCTGCTGAAAATGATCAGCTATATCGCCATCTACTGTCTGGCGATCATCTACTCCTACCCCCGCATCGCCCGGTGGTTTTTGAAAAAATACAACGATAACGTCACCCAATTCATCTTCGTGTTGGCATTGGTATTTCTGGCATCGTATCTTGCCGAGCTGATCGGGCTGGAACCGATTCTCGGAGCATTCCTTGCCGGACTGGTACTCAACCGCTATATCCCCAATGTATCGCCGCTGATGAACCGGCTCGAATTCGTGGGTAATGCCATATTCATACCCTACTTCCTTATCGGGGTAGGTATGCTGATCGACCTGCGCGTCGTATTCAGCAGCACGCAAGCAATGATCGTAGCGGTGAACATGAGCCTCGTGGCAACCGGATGCAAATGGATCGCGGCATGGCTCACGCAAAAAACATTCCACTACTCGGCTATCGACCGTAAGATGATCTTCGGATTAAGCAACGCGCAGGCAGCAGCCACCTTGGCAGCCGTCATCATCGGGCACGAAGTGGGCTTGCTCGACGACAACATACTGAACGGAACGATCATCATGATTCTGGTCACCTGCACGATCAGTTCCATTGTCACCGAACGTGCCGCCCAAAAGATGCTCATGCAGATGCAGGAAGAAGTCGTACCCGAACAAAAAAACAAGGTGTCGGAAGAGCGGATTCTGATTCCGGTCGCCAATCCGCTCACGATCAACAACCTGATCAATCTTGCCTTGCTGATGAAAAACCCCAAACGTCGCTCGCCGCTATTTGCCGTGCATGTGACCGACGACAACAAGGCACGCAACCTGTTCTCTGCCAAATCGGCACTCGAATCGGCGGCAAAAGTAGCGGCAGCAGCCGACACCGACCTTATCCCCATAGCCCGGTACGACATGAACATTACCAGCGGAATCATACATACCATCAAGGAACGGAACATCACCGAGGTAGTAATGGGTCTGCACTACAAAGCCAACATCGTCGATACATTCTTCGGCTCCAAGATCGAGTCGCTGCTGAAAGCCACCACTAAAATGGTGATGATCACACGCTGTATCATACCGATCAACACCATTACCCGCATATTGATCGTCGTACCCCGTAAAGCCGAGTACGAAACCGGATTCGCCCAATGGATCGACCGTATCGCCAATATCGCCAAACAGATCGGTTGCCGAGCCATTTTCTATGCCCACACCGATACGATTCCGCATCTGCAATCCGTCATCCGCAACGGGCGTTACAACATCCGCAGCGAATACGAGCCGATCGGCGGATGGGACGATTTCATTCTGCTCTCGAACGAAGTTCTCGACGACGACCTGTTCGTCATCGTCAATGCCCGTCGGTCGTCGGTGTCGTTCCACTCCGAACAGGACAACCTGCCGTCGTTCCTCGGCAAATACTTTGTAAACAACAATCTGGTAGTGCTCTATCCCGAACAGTTCGCCCAAAGCGAAGAGATCTCCTATTTTTCCGATCCGCTGGCAAACGATGTGCAAAGCAGCACCGCACCCGTATTCCACAATCTGCAAAGCTGGTTCAGGAAACTGATCAACAAAAAGAAAAAATGGACACACCGCAACCGGAAAAATAAAATCGAAATATAACCGGCACACACCCCGATCCAAAGCACAACACGCATTTGGAGAGGTTCTTTCGCAATCTTCTATTGGTGAAACAAATAAATTGCGGAATCGATATATGGTAGTTAATGCTACGGAAGAGCTGACTGCAAAACAAGTCCAGCAAATCGACCGTACAAGTACCGAACAACCTGCCGTACAAGTAACCGAACAAGTTCGCGCTTTGTTGTTGGCTTTGTCAAACGACCAGTTATCGTTAAAAGTATTGATGGAGAAAGTCGGTCTGAAACATCGTCCGACATTTTTGGAGAACTATATAAATCCTGCTATCGAGACAAGTATTGTCAAGGTGTTGTATCCCGACAAGCCTAATCACCCGAGACAAAAGTACCTGCTTACGGCACAAGGGCTGGCTCTATATAACGAAATCAAGAAAAAGCAATAGTCTGTAAAACCTTTTCGATTGTCGTCCATACCCAATTATCAGGCAATTCAAACGACACGTTCCCATAATGGGACGTATGTATGCCAAACAATAAATCCTGCTGTGGCTAAACTGGTAAGAATACCTGCATAAATAAAGAATGTATAGGAAAGGATAAGACAACCCCATCAATGGAGCAACAG
This sequence comes from uncultured Porphyromonadaceae bacterium, assembly GCA_900538555.1. Lineage (GTDB taxonomy): Bacteria > Bacteroidota > Bacteroidia > Bacteroidales > Barnesiellaceae > UMGS27. The sequence continues at coordinate 170,056 of UPYI01000005.1, read as the reverse complement.
GTATTTTCCTAAAAGAGATGAAAATAGATTCAGCAAGAAAGGATTATCGCAGATTTTAACTACTTTTGTACCAGAGAAAGAGGGAGCTCTTTCCAAAGACATATTAGAACAAGAAGCGTTATGCTTATCTCGAAGTCGGGAACGTAGGAAATTCAAGACTATTCAGAGAGAAAAGTGTAAGGGTTTCTCACGCAATAATGCGTGGGCTGCTATTACTATATCCTCTGAATTAAGGTTTTTCCTACGACCTCCGACTTAGGGTATGGCATTGCAGTTCCACGCTTTGTTATTATTAAATGGAACCGGAAGAGAACTGGCGGTTCAGCCAAATTTTAAATCATGAAAAAATTATTTCTTACGATGATGCTATGCATCATGGCATCACCGCTCTTTGCGGCAAGTAATGGAGACCCTGTCGCCATGCATGTCGATTATCTGAAAAAGTACAATCCCTACAAACTCAGCGTTGTCAATTTCTATGGTTTTCTTTACATGGACGACATCTCCTGCGAACCGAAAAACATCGTACCTGCCGAGCTGGATTACATCATTTCTATAAACGGTCAGAACACAGAAGAGATAGATCCGGCAAATATCTACCCCATCCTCAACGGACGAGACGGAAAGGTAACCCTTCGCATGCACTCGATCGTACAGGATACAGACTATACACTGCAATACACTCCCGTCAATCTAAATAAACGGGGATTCGACGAAACGTATGAAAATCTAAATGGTGTCTTTGTCTTCTCACAAGCGAATATCGACAAAGCAAAAAGCATTAATCTTTTTCTTGACGAAAATATTGCCGATTGGAGTCAATATCGCAAAATTTCGGTCTTGCTCTCTTCTTCCGATCCCCTATTGGAAAAAGAGTTTGCCCAGACCGCCCTCGAATACCTCAAACAAAGCCGGTTTCCTTTCATAATCGACGATGAAGATCCCGATCTTATCCTAAAAGTTTCGTTCGACGAAAACGAATCGGTCACCACAACTTATGTCCCGCAAACAACCACTTACATCGACCAGGGCAGCAACACCTACGTCACCCGAGGCAAATACGGTATCTACGTAAACTCCTTCAAACGTTCGCCTAAAAAAATCACAGAAGGCGGATATACTCACGAAGATGTGTCGAACCGCCATTTTTTAGAAATCGCCCTGCTCGACGCCCGAAAAATGCTCGATCCGAACCAAACTGTTCCACCCATAGTCTGGCAACTGCGATATGCCAAACAATTGGACTACAAGCAAAGCCTGCGCGATGCAAGTCGCAATATACTGAAAGCCTGTCGGGCATTTCCCGGAAAAGACCAGATCTCTCAACCTTGTGTCTGTTGGTCGGGAATCTGTTGGGATGAAAACCGCCCTATCGTGACCGACATCTACAAAGGCAGTCCGGCAGAAGAAATAGGACTGCAACCCGGCGACAAAATCCTCAAAATTGATGGCAAGACTTGTATAGAAATAAAAATGAAAGGGTGGCTCAACGGGAAATTTGCAACTGAACGGACTCCAATATCCATTCCTTTCAAATACAGAAGTATAGGGAAAATACTTACCGCTCGATGCAATGACATCAAAACTCCTTACTGTTTTCAAGAAACCGTGGGAGAATACCAAAGCAATAACCCCTATTACAATTATACCGAACTCCATTTCCCCGATTTCCTCAGCCCGTACCACACTACGACCGTGGAAATCAAACGGAACGGAAAGAAGATGAAACTAACCGGACACCTCTACCGAAAAACAAATTTATTCCAGATCGGAAACGCTTTAAAATAGAAAGAATAATATCGGGAACATACCCGCTGCATCGGAATAAAACAACAAGTATTCCAAACCAAACGAAAGAGGGAGGATCACCGTATCGTGTCCTCCCTCTTCCTCTATAAAATCGAGCGTTTCTCTTTATTTCTTCGGGCAAGGTTTATTACCCTGACAACCGTGCTTCCCGGTATTGGCGCACTGACCTTTCGCTTTCGGACAGTCGGCTTTCATCGACGCACAGTTTTTATTGCAAGATTCTTTCTTCGGGCAATTGGCACAAGTACAAGCCTTGCCGTCTTTCTTGCATGCGCAATCTGCCGGACACGCTTTCATACACTTCGCATCGCCCTGAGCGCATTTCTCTTTCGGACAATCGGCTTTTGCCGGACATTCCTTATCGGCTTGACAGCAGCCCTTCGATTTCACACATTCGGTCTTGCATGCACCTTCCTTTGCCGGAGCCTGTGCCATAACCGATATACCTGCCATCGATGCGACGGCAAGAGTTGCCATAATAAACAATCGTTTCATTTTCATTCCGATTAAAATTAAATATTCTCCCGACAAATATACACGTTTGAAAAAATATTCCGTTCTTAATTAAATCTATTTTTTCAAACAATCTGTTTATCATTCCACGACACCACGTTTCGCAACTCGATAAAAAACACTATCTTCGTCTCTCGAAAAGAGAACAAAATGGAAGAGTGGCAATCGAGAACCGGGCTTCTGCTCGGCGAAGAGAATCTGGAACGGCTACACCGGGCAAACCTGCTGGTAGTGGGCGTGGGTGGTGTAGGCGCATACGCCGCCGAGATGTTAGTACGGGCAGGCGTAGGCAATCTGACGATCATCGACAGCGATACCGTCACCCCGTCGAACATCAACCGGCAGTTGATCGCCCTGCACAGCACAGTCGGGAAAGCCAAAACGGAGGTATTGGCAGAACGGTTGCGCGACATCTCGCCCCGGCTGAACATCACCGCCCGGCAAGAGTACCTCGAAGCCGAACGGGTTGCCGAGCTGTTCGCCGACGAGACATTCGATTTCGTAGTCGATGCCATCGACACGGTAGCTCCCAAAACGGCTTTGCTCACCTATTGCCTCCGGCACAAAATCCGGGTCGTTTCGTCGATGGGAGCAGGCGGACGGGTAGATCCGGCACAAATACGCATTGCCGACATTGCGGAGACCCGCCACTGCGGACTTGCCCGTGCCGTACGTCATCAGCTCCGCGCAAACGGATTTTCCAAAGGGTTGAAAGTTGTGTTCTCTACCGAGCAGCCCGACCGGAATGCCGTCGTGGCAACGGAGAACGAACGGAATAAAAAATCGACCGTAGGCACGGTTTCCTATCTTCCCGCCCTGTTCGGTTGTTATCTGGCATCGCACGTCATTCGCAAACTTACCGATCTATGATAGAGATAAAAGACATACACAAACATTTCGGCTCGTTAGAGGTATTGAAAGGTATCGATGCCGTAATACACGATGGCGAAATCGCCGCAATCGTCGGACCGAGCGGCGCGGGAAAAACGACCCTGCTCCAAATCATCGGCACTCTCGAACGTCCCGACAGCGGTGAAATACGGTTCGACGGGAAGCGGATAGACAACCTGCCCGACCGCGATATGGCGGAGTTCCGGAACCGGAACATCGGATTCGTATTCCAATTCCACCAGTTGCTGCCCGAATTTACCGCCCTCGAAAATGTCTGCATTCCTGCCCTCATCGGCGGGGAAAAAGCCGTTGCGGCAGAGCATCGTGCCAAAGAGGTTCTCGACTATTTAGGATTGAGCCAACGCATGCAACACAAACCGGCGCAACTCTCCGGAGGCGAAAAGCAACGGGTTGCGGTAGCACGTGCATTGATCAACCGCCCCTCGGTGATCCTTGCCGACGAACCGTCGGGCAGCCTCGATTCGCAGAACAAAGCCGAACTGCACAACCTGTTTTTCGACCTGCGCCGCGAATTCAACCAGACGTTCGTCATCGTCACCCACGACGAATCGCTGGCTGAAACGACCGATCGGGTCATTCACCTGCGCGACGGCGAAGTATTCGCCACCTCGCAAAACAACACGGCACAGCTATGAAACCTCTGTCGCACATCCTACGTATCGCATTATTGCTGGTTGCAGCGGGTTTCTCCGCCTGTGAGGACGAAAAAGACCGGTACGGCGATCTCCGGCTCGACCTCGTCACCTGCGACTATATCGACGGCACGCTGCACTTCAAACGTCCGCAGACCGACAACAGGGAATACACATTGGTTCCCGTTCCCGAATATTCGGCACAGGTCATACAGGGAGAGCGGGTCGCGCTATACTACGAGCCTTCGACAACGGTTTCGGGAATGGAGATACCCGTTACGGTACGGGGCATCGCGCCGATCCACTTCGACACCCTGCAAGGCACAAGCCGGATGGACCTGCTCGCCGACGATGAAGTACGGCTGCAAAGCGTTTGGAAAACAGGCGACTTCCTCAATTTCCGTTACCAGATCGAATACCTCTGCGGACCGCACCGCATGCTGTTGGTCGCCGACCGGAACCGGTTGGACGAAAGCGACACCCTGAAAGTGGAGTTGAGACACGACCGGCGGAACGATCCGGAGGGTTATTGGTCTACCGTCTACTCGTCGTTCAATATCGAGTTTGCCCGACGGAACGACTATAAGGTATTGCAGGTATATGTAAACAACATCAACTATCCGGACAAGCTCTATTTTTTCGATCTAAAACCATAGCAGACAGGACCGTGTGCCGAATGTCCGGTCCCGATACATCGTCACCGGAATCCGGGTCAAGTCGTCTACGCAAGCAAACGCCTGTCATCCTCACGACACCTTAATCAATCTGTTGTACCGAACAGGGGGTATGTCGAAAACTTACACTTCGGCATACCCCCTGTCACTAACCTTACAATCTAAACCCCTATTTTTTCACAGGCAGGAACAACACGGCATCGGCAGCCACTACATTGTCCGCACCGGCATTCGATATTTCGACATAAGCCTCTTTGCCTTGCGGCAGCGAATAGCGTCCGATATGCACCCATTCTCCGCCAGTTTGTCCCACGACCTCTATTTCGTCCTTGTGCAACCGTTTTTCCGACACGGCATTCCCGTCGAATACGGAGACGGCGGTAACGGTCGAGCCCTCTTTCAGGTGCGGGAAGAAGGTATAAATATCGTATTCGCCCGGCGTAGGCAACGCAGGTGTGTATCTTACCGACTTGCGCACCTTGCCTTTCGTATCGTCCACAAAGAAATTCAGACCGTAACCCCGGAACGTATCGTAGTTGAAACTCCAATCGCCGTTCAGCGCGACCCGGTCGGGATCGTCGTTATCCACCAATATCTCCGGCACACTGCCATCTGCCAACGGATTCGCCGTCAGAATCTCACGCAGCCGCAACATATCCACATCCTGCACCGGCACATTGCTGTCGATCGCCAGACAGGCTGCTACCGCCGCCGATTGTGCCAACACCATGAACACCGGCTCCATACGGATAGAACCGTAGGCGATATGCGAAGCAGACAGGCAGACCGGCACCAGCAGGTTCGACACCTCGCGGCGGCGCGGCGTAATGGCACGATACGAAATCGGATAGGGCGGAAAACCGCCGACCTCCACATTCCCTTCGTTTTTCACATCGCCGTCGATCACGATACGGTCGCAGTTATGAGAGTCCATCGTATAGGCAGCCCAGCCAATCACATCATCGACCGTCGTCCTGCCCGTACAATGGTGCTCGGTCATGACCAACTCGCCGATCATCCGGCGTGCCTCTCTCACGTACAGCTGGTGGCTCCAATGTCCGTTGTCGGTATATTCATCTTTCGGATAGCCCCATTTCAACATTTCGGAACGCATGAACTCCGGCACACGTTCGTCGTGTCCCAAGAAATAAAACAGCCCCTTCGTATAATCCTCGTGCGCTTTCCAGATCTCCGCACGACGGGCATAATCCGCTTCGGGGTATTCCCAGTTCATCCCGATCATATCGGTAGAGATACCGCCGCCGTTATTAATATCGGTTTTGGAATTGGGCATACGGCTCCAAATGAAGTAATCGTACACCGATTTGCGCGGCGACACGTCGTGCAGCCGGAGCACCAGTTCATAGCGGGCAGGATCGTAATTATCCGGTTTCGTAATCGGAATCCGATTATCGGGATCGTCGGTAAGACAAACCCGGAAATTATAAGCCTGTATCTTTTTATCGCCCGACCCGGCAGGTTTCAACGGATTGCCGCTGACTCCCCAGATAAGTCCGCTTGTCGAATCCCCCGGCACGACATACGGGTCGATCGGATCCCAGAACTGATGCCCGCGCATCACCTGCACCCCGTTGTACGTCTCCCCATACACCGAGTTATCCTCGCGTCCCACCATATAAGCCGCTCCGGCTCGTGCCAGAAGGTCGCCCTCGTACGAGCAATCGATAAACATTTTCGCTTCGATCCGTCGGTTGGTAATCGTCGAAGGGGAGTCCGAATTTTCCACGACAATTTCCGTAATGCGGCAGCCGTCTTTCTTCACATCGCACAGCCGGTGCGAATAAAGCACCTCCACCCCGGCACATTCGATATATTGCCGGAATATCTTTTCCGCCACCGACGGTTCGAATATCCACTGTTCGAACTTGCCGTAATGCGCTCCCACCCGACGGTAGAAATCGCGTGCCAAGCCGGTCACTACGAATTTGTTTCCGATATCGGTATAACCCAGTCCGCCCGAGGTCATGCCACCCACGTGCCGTCCCGGTTCCACCAATATCACTTTCTTTCCGTCCATCGCCGCAGTGTACGCAGCGATCACACCGGCAGATGTACCGCCATAGATACAAATATCCACCGACTCGACACTCTGCCGGCAACCGGCAAGAAGAATCAGCGAGAGCATCGCCGGGATGAGTTTCAAACGTTTCATGAATTTCTTTATACCTTATTATATTTATATTCGTTTATTTCGTCACTTCCACCTCTGTCGTACGCCGGATATCGCGCGAAGAAGAGGCAACGGCGATCCGGTATTTGTCCGCCTCCACCGTCCAGCCGGGCAGGTCATCGTGATAGAAAGCAAATGCAGCGACCGGAATTTCCAGTGTCACGTTTTTCCGCTCTCCTTTTTTCAAGAATACTTTCTTAAATGCTTTCAGTTCTTTGACGGGACGTTCTTCCGACGGCGATTTCTGACCGACATACACCTGCACGGTCTCCGCACCGTCCATCGCTCCGGTATTCGCCAGTTCGAAACGGATTCTCACCGTGTCGGAAACGGCATACACCCGTTTGTCGGTGCAGACTTTCCCGTAGTCGAAACGGGTATAGGACAACCCGTGCCCGAACGGGAAAAGAGCCGGGATCTTACGGGTATCGTGCCAACGGTAGCCCACCAGTATGTCATCGCGATAAACGACCGTAGTACCGTCGCCGGGGTACGACATCTCACCGAAATGGTGCGCACCGTTATCCTCCAACCGGCGGGGAATCGAGAAAGGCAGTTTGCCCGACGGATTCACCTCGCCGCAAATCACTGCCGCGGTAGCATGACCCGCTTCCGAGCCGAGATACCACGACTGCATCACTCCATTCACCCGGTCGAGCCACGGCATCGACACGGCATTGCCGCTGACGATCACCACGCCTACATTCTTATTCACTTTCAATATCTTGTCGAGCAATTCATCTTGCCCGAATGGCAATTCCATACTTTCCCGGTCGTCGCCTTCGCAATCCTGACGGAAGTTTTTGTTCAAGCCGCCGAAGAAGAGCACCGCATCGGCATCTTTCGCAGCCGCCACCGCACACCGCACCAACGAATCGGCATCGTATCCCGAAGGCAAAGCCCGGTTGTAATCGGGTGCACCCGAAGCATACCCCATGCTGTAAACGATCCGGTCGGCACCGTACACTTCGATAAGCCCCTGCAACGGAGAAACCTCATTACGCGCTTTCAACTCCGACGAGCCGCCACCCTGCGTAAGACGCTTCACGGCATTCTCGCCGATAACGGCAATTTTCCGGTAACGGTCCGGACGTATCGGGAAGAAATCGTTTTTGTTCTTCAACAACACGATACCCTCCTCCGCCACCTGCCGGGCTACCGCCGTATGCTCCTCCGCCAGTTTACGCCCATAGGGGCGGTTGCGGTCCATATTCGTCCGGTAGCAGAGGCGCAGAATGCGCCGTATCTTATCGTCGAGCAACGACTCCGGAAGCTCCCCGTTCCGGATCTTACGCAGGAACGGTTGCGCCAGATAATACTGGTCGTAGGCGGAGCTAAGCCCCCACGTCAGTCCGTTCGTCCACGTACCCATTTCCAAATCGAGACCGTAACGGGCAGCCTCGTCCGTATTGTGTGCCGAACCCCAGTCGGTCAGCATCACCCCGTCGAAGCCCCATTCACCTTTCAGAATGCGGTTTATCAACGTATCGTTGTGCGAACAGTATGTCCCCTTGTATTTGTTGTACGACCCCATGACCGCCCATACGCCGCCTTCCGTGACAGCCGCCTTGAAAGCCGGGAGATAAATTTCGTTCAACGCCCGCTCGCTCACGACGACATCGATCGTATCGCGCCATTTCTCCTGATTGTTCAATGCAAAATGTTTCACACAGGCAGCTACGCCGTTCTGCTGCACGCCCCGTATATACGGCACAACCATGACCGACGACAGATACGGGTCTTCGCCCATATATTCGAAATTTCTGCCGCTCAACGGTGTACGGTAGATATTGACACCGGGACCCAGAATAATATCTTTCTTGCGGAAGCGGGCTTCTTCGCCCAACGCATATCCGTAGCGGTAAGCCAGTTCGGGATTGAACGTAGCCGCCAGACAGCTCAACGCCGGGTATGCCGTACACGAGTCGTTGGTCCAGTCGGCATGCACCCAATCGTCCCAGACATGCTCCATCCGCACGCCGTGCGGACCGTCGCTCATCCAGATTTCGGGAATACCCAGACGCGGGCATCCCGGCGTACTGAACTTGGACTGCGCATGGCACATGGCGATTTTCTCCTCCAACGTCATCCGCGACAAAGCATCTTCAATCCGTTCGTCCACCGGCTTGGTTTCGTCCAAATAGACCGGGGTCTGTGCCATGCCGCCCCAGCAACAGCCGATCCAAAGAGCAATAACTGAATATATTCTCTTCATAACTCGATTCAATAAATATCCTGATAAGCCGATTCCGAACCCCAGCCCGGATTAGCGGTCAGCACGCCTTTCGAAAGTTCCATTTCCGACAGGGGTATCTGCAAGAATCCGTTCGTTTCGGGACGATAAGTGATCGTCTTGGTCACCGTCTCCGTGCGGCTGCGGTAGATCGTTATCTCTTTTTGGTTGTCGTTCAGCACCCGGTCGGCATCGTGCCAACGCAACAGGTCGTAGAAACGTACGCCCTCGAAAGCCAGTTCGAAACGGCGTTCAGCCTTGATATTTTCCAACGTAGCCGGAACCGAAGGCAAATTCACGCGCGAACGTACCCGGTCGAGGTATGCCTGCGCCTTGCCGGTAGAAAGATTCAGCTCGGCAGCCATCAGCAACACATCGGCGAAACGGATCAATACCAGATCCTGTGTATTGTTCAGCATGTAATTCTCGACCGTATTGCCATACAGTTCCTGACTGTAATTTTTTACCACCGTATGCGTGCCGTCGGCATACACATTGATCGGAATATATTTCTTCTGTACATACGAAGTTTCATCCACGTGGTTATCGGCGCCAAAAGTGTACAGACGCACTTCATTGCGATTGGTTACATTGAATATCGAACCCGTCTTGCGCAAATCGTCGTCCGGCCACTCTTCCCAGATTTTCGGATTCACCGTACCGAATCCCCAACCCTGTCCGAACGGGAACGTACGCAGGTAATCCTGTCCGCGCAAACCGAGATAAAGACAGATCTGGTTGCTTTTCTGGAACGGATAGTCCCAGTTGGCAAACTGGTTGGAATATTTAATGGCAAAGACCGTCTCCTTATTGCCGTCGCCCTCCCATTTCAAATTGTTCTCTTGGGTGAACTTGTAATCCTGTACATAAGAGTAGGGCCACAGATTGCGGAAATCGCTTACCAGATCGTGCCCGCTGACAGCCGTCGTCGTACACTCTTCGAGCCACGCGACCACTTCGTCCTTCGTCACTTCACCGCCATCGGGCAAAGGCAACGACTCTTTCCCGTAATATCCGGTATAGAAAAGGAACACACGCGCCATCAACGCTTCGGCAGCCCATTTGGTTACCCGTCCCGACTCGACGGCATCGTAACGTTCGGCAGGCAGCAGCTCTTCGATAGCAAGTTTCAGATCGGAAGCAATCAAGGCATAAGTATCTGCCGCCGGCGAGCGCGGCACATTCACCGACTCGGACGAGGTGACCAGACAAACGTCGCCGAACATCCTCGACAGGTCGAAATAGTAGTGGGCACGCAAGAAGCGGGCTTCACCCTCCATACGTTTCCGGTCGGCATCGCTTTTCCATGCGATCCGATCGACCGCATCCAAAAAGACATTCGCACGGAACACTCCCATATAGTTCGCACGCCAAGCCGTAGCGAAACTGCTTTCACTCCATTTCTGGCATTGCGCGATCGCTTTGGTCGATATATCGGTCGGACCTCCGCCGCCCAGCATATTGTCGGAACGGAGTTCCGAACTGAGGAACGAACTTTGCAAAGGATCGGGACGCGACAAGATCGAATAGATACCGGTCAATACCTGATCGGCATCCTCCTGCGTAGCCGGGTAATCCTTGTTGGTTTTCAGATTGGTAGGATTCGAATCGAGAAAGTCCTCGCATCCCATCATACAAAATGCCGCAAATAACAATATAATTATCTTTTTCATGATCTGACTATTTTTATGTAGCTACTGCATTGTTCAATCAATAATGGATATTCACGCCAAACAGAAACGAATACGCTGCCGGATAGTTACCCAAATCTATACCTCTCGCCCACGACTGCGCTCCGGTGTAAGCCGAAACTTCGGGATCGAGACCCGAATAGCGGGTAAACGTGAACAGGTTCTGCCCCGAAACATACACGCGCAGTTTCTGCAACGGCAGATTGCGGAAGCCCTTTTTGAAATCGTATCCCAATGTGATGTTGGTAATCCGGAAATAATCGCCGTCCTCGACATACAGGTCCGATACATATTGCCAGTTGGTAGCCGTACCGTTCAAGGCAGGCAGGAAATTCGACGTTCCTTCGCCATGCCAGCGACCCAGCATATCGGTGGTGTAGTTGCTCGTATTGAGCACCGAATTGACACGATACGATTTCACGATCTGATTGCCGGCAACGCCGTAACCGCCGATCGAGAAGTCGAAACCCTTGTACGACAGGTTGATATTCACACCATAGTTGAAATCGGGATTCGGGTCGCCGATCATCTCACGGTCTTCGCTCGTGATTTTCCCGTCATGATCGAGGTCGCGGAAACGTACGTCGCCCGGTTTGGCATCGGGCATGATAGGCAGTCCGGTACGCGGATCGACATAAGCGTCGATCTCCGCCTGATTCTGGAATATACCGTCGTGGCGGTATCCGTAGAAATAACCCAGCGGCATACCCACCTCGGCACGGTAGAAACGTCCCGTTCCGCTACCGAGTATATTTTCCGAACCCTCGATATATTGGTCTTCGTTGGCGATACGCATCACCTCGTTCTTGTTGTAACCCATGTTGGCGGAGATGCCGTACTGGAAGTCGCCCACCCGGTCGTTCCAGTTCAACTGCACTTCGACACCCTGATTCAGAATGTCACCGCCGTTCACCCACGGACCGCTGGGAGTACCCCAGATACCCAACGCATTGGTCTGTACCAACCAATCGACCGTCTTTTTGTGATAGTAGTCGAAATTGATTCCCAGACGGCTGCCGAAAAGCATCATATCGAAACCCACGTCGGTCTGGCGTGAAGTCTCCCACGTCAGATCCTCATTCGAGTTGTATTCGATGAACGACCCGATAAACGGGCTGTTGCTCTTGTCTCCGAAATAGTAATAGGCGGCATTCGACGAATTAGCCAATGCCATCGTCCCTAAATAGCGGAACGCATCCAGCCGGTTGTTTCCGTTCTCACCCCAGCTTGCCCGTATCTTCAAAAAGTTCAATACCTCTCTGGCATCTTCCATAAACGCCTCTTCCGTCACGTTCCAGCCTGCCGATACCGAAGGGAAGAAACCCCAGCGGTGCCCGCGGGCGAAGTTGGACGAACCGTCGGCACGAACCGTCACCGTAGCCATATACCGGTTGCGATAGTCGTAATTGGCACGGGCGAAGAACGAAACCAACCCCGATTTGCCCCATGCCGAACCCGAAAGCGACGTGCGCCCTTTCTCTATGCTTTTGGCATTGCCCAGATAGGCATGGAAGAAATCATCGAATTCCACATTCTCGTTCGAACCGGAGAAGTTCTCGCCTAACCCCGAACGTTCGATCGTCGTACCGATCAACGCCGACAGCTTATGACCGCTGCGCCACTCGTAATCGTACGACAATGTGCTTTCGAACTGCCAGCCCAGTCCCATGCCGCCCTGTTGCGTCACGGCATTGCGGTATTTCACCTCCGTACTTCCGTTCAGGTCGTAGGCAGGAACATATCCGCGGTACGACCAGCTGCTGTACCGCACACCGAAGTTATTGCGCCATTTCAGATTCTTAATCGGTTCGAGAATCAGATAGAAGTTACCCGAAAAAGCGTAGTTCTTGCTTTGCTTCATCGCACTGTTATAGTACATTTTGGCAACCGGGTTGAACTCGTCCTTGTTGATTTTCACCGGATCGCCGAACTCGCCGTTCTCGTCGTATGCCGGGAAAAGCGGACTCGCCTTGAATGCATTCCGAAAATCGTTCCACGTCGTATGACCCGTAGCCTGATCGAGACCTTTCTTGTCGGAATACATGAACGACATGGTCTCGCCCAGTTTCAATATATCCAGATTCTTATATTTTATTAAGGTATGTTCCGAATTGAGACGAAGCGTATAGCGGTCGAAACCCGATCCCACTTCGTCGTCGGGAACGGCAACGGTCGGTTTCTGCGACGTATAGGAGAAGCCGAGCGAGAAAGCCGAACTGTCGGTACCCTTATTGATGTTCACCGCATGGTTGTGTATCGGGGCATCTTTCCGGATCATTTCGTCGAGCCAGTTCGTACCGTCCCACGTACCGTCTTCGATACGGTTCCACATCGGGATCCGCTCCGTATTCAAATCGGCTTCCGACACCAGTCCCGCCTCCTGCATCAGCATCAGGTAATCGCGTGCGCCGGTCGTCTTCACATTGTTGCGGATATTCTGGAAACCGGCATACCCGTCGTAAGTAATGCTGGTCTTGCCTTTCTTCGCCTGCTTGGTCGTCACCAAGATCACACCGTTCGCCGCCCGCGCACCGTAAATCGCAGCCGAAGCGGCATCTTTCAAAATATCGATCGACTCGATATCCGAAGGGTTCAACGAATTCAGGTCGCCCGTCTGCCCGTCGATAATGCACAACGGAGCCGAATCGTGCATCGTTCCCGCACCGCGGATCAGCACTTTGAAGCCCTCGCCCGGTTTACCGTTGTTTTTCACGATGCTGACACCGGGGGTAAAGCCCTGCAATGCACTCACCGGACTCACTGTATTCTGTTGCGCCAGCACATCGCCTTTCACCTGCACCGTAGCACCGGTAATCAATTTCTTCTGCTGTACGCCGTAACCGACAGCCACTACCTCTTCGAGCATGTTCACATCCTCTTCCAGTTCGAAATTCACCTGCTTACGACCGCCGACCTTCACCGACTGCGCCTTATAGCCGAGATACGAAACTTCCAGAATGGCATCTGCCGGTACCGACAGCGAATACATACCTTCGATATCGGTAACCGCGGCATGGGTCGTGCCCTTTTCGCGCACGGTCGCTCCGGTCAGCGGCTCGCCGTTCGAACTCACTTTTCCGCTTACGACATCCTGTGCCGACACCCACGCCGGACAAACCGCCAGCCCGAATAAAAGTAAGGCAACCCGAATGGCGACCGACATCCGTGTTTGCAAACGTCGCCGCACAGACGGCATCCCGTCGGAACCTTTCGGGGAAACCCGTTGTTCCGGCACTCGATTAGAATCGACCTTGTTCATCGAATTTACATCCATATTATTATAGAATTAAGATTTAATTGCGTTTCATCCGATCGGAAAAAACCTCCGATTTTCCACTTTCCAAAATTACTGTAAAAGATGTATATTAATTTGTATAAAACGCAACGATAGTTGAGCCTGCGTTTTTCGGTTTGCCGATAAGTTGCGAATGTTTTAAAAATTGTAGCCTGCCCCTCCGGCAGATATTACCGACAGGCAAAACAGGGCTATCGGGCAACGGGAGCGCACCTACGTCCGACCCGTCGCCACGGATATCCGACAAGCAGGCGGGAGTTCCGCACCCCCGCTTTCGCCCCTCAACCTGCCGGTCGGACAAGCAAGGAAAACAGTCCCCAAACGACAAATTCGAAACGACGCGACATTCAAGCAACCAAATGCAACATAATTGAAAGCCCCGCCACAAATTCTAAAAAATCGGCATACAAGCCACAAACCGCTGTCGATGAAAAGGAATATATTTGTATCGTTGAAAAAAGACTATACGACACGATTTTAAACTTAACAACAAAGCCATATCATGAAAAAGAAGTTTTTCACCTTGTGTTTATTTACGGCGGCAGCCCTCTCCTCCTACGCCCAGACACCCGATTCGTTCCAATATCAGGCTGTGGTATCGGACCAGAACTCCGTTCTGAAAAATACCGAGGTTCAGGTGCGCCTCTCCATACACGAAGAGTCGGCGACCGGAACAAAAGTATATACGGAAGTACACACCGCACGCACCAACGAATTCGGGATGGTAGCCCTGCAAGTGGGAAAAGGTGTTGCCGATAAAACGGCATTCGCATCCATCGACTGGTGCAAGGGTCCCTATTTCCTCGAAACCGAGATAGACAAGGGCGCCGGATTCGTTCCGGCAGGAACACAACAACTTATGAGCGTTCCGTTCGCCAAATATGCCGACTCGGCAAACAAAATCATACTGACCTCCATGTCGGGGAAAAAATTCGCGGTAACGATCGACGACAACGGGAACATCGCAACCGAAGAGATCAGCCAGAAATAACCCACGTCCCCCAATGACCAGAAAAAACAGACCGACAATGAAAAAGATACTATTCGCCGCACTCCTGCCGTTAGCCCTCCCGTTCCATGCACAGACGCTGATAACCACAGCCGGAGCAGAAGGCAGCGGCATGGTGTGGTCGGTCGGCGAGACTGTGGTAACCACCCTCTCCGATCCGTCGAACGAATACACGCTGACACAAGGATTCTTCCAGCCCGAACACATCGCGGCATCGGGCATATCCGAAACCCGCACAAACGACATGCCGCTGCGGGTCTATCCCAATCCGGTCAAGGACAGACTGTTCGTCGAAATCGGACAGCCGTTCCGCTGGAACATCTGCGACATGCTCGGCAAACAGGTAGCGGCAGGCTCGTCGAACGGAGAATACATAAATGTAGAACCGCTCGCCAACGGGTACTATATCCTCACCGTGCGATCCGCACAAGGAGCGGCATCCACCCCATTCATCAAATAACGACACGACATCATGAAAAAAGCATATACATTGATTCTCTCCCTGCTCTGCCTGCTTCCGGCAAGCAGTTACGGACAAAACGGATTTCCCTATCAAGCCGTGCTGCGCGATGCGACGGGCGCCACACTGAACCAATCGGAAACCCGCATCCGCTTCTCCCTCTATCAAGGGACCGACAACACGCCGGTATATCGGGAAGTGCATAGCACGACGACCGGAGCGGCGGGAGAAATAGCCCTGACGATCGGGGCAGGCGACCCTGTCGTCGGAGATTTCGAGCAGATCGATTGGAGCATCACGCCCGCCTACATCTCGATAGAAGCCGACTTCGGCACATCGGCGTACCGGCTGCTGGGCAGGCAGGAACTGCTGAGCGTACCCTATGCCCGGCATACCGAACTGGCAGGCGCCCTGCAAACCCTGACGAAAGACAAAACGAACTACCGGCTCACCGCTACCGACAAGGGCGATCTGCAAGTGGTGGAAATTCCCAAAGGATATACCCGGCTGGTTTTTCAGGACGAATTCAACGGCGAAGGACTGGTCGATGACGACAAGTGGGTGTACGAAGTGGGATTCGTACGAAATCATGAAATGCAGTACTACACCGAAAAACGGATCGAAAACGTATATCAGAAAGACGGCGTGTTGCACATACGCTGCATAAACCAAGACACACTACGCGACGAATCGGGTAACATACTGAACAAATACATCGATCCGAAAACCGGAAAAGACTACTACATCACCTCGGGCAGCATCAATACCAAAGGGAAATACGACTGGACCTACTGCCGCGTCGAAGCCCGGCTGAAAGTACCTCTGGGCAGCGGAACATGGTCGGCAATCTGGATGATGCCGGCAAAAAGCGTCTACGGCTACTGGCCCCGAAGCGGAGAAATCGACATCATGGAATATGTCGGGAACGATGCCAACAAATTCAATTGCGCCACCCACTTCCTCAACGGCGACCGGGGCGGCAACAAAGTGATCGACAACGTGGACGACTGGCATATCATCGCCCTCGAATGGCATGAAGACCGGCTCGAATGGTATTGCGACGGGCGGTTGTTCTACCGCACCAAGAATCCGGAAACGGACTGGGGCGACTGGCCCTTCGACATCCCCTTCTACTTCATGCTCAACTATGCCTACGGAGGCGGCTGGGGCGGTCGCGACGGGTACGATGTCAGCATCCTGCCCAACGAATACCTGATCGATTACGTACGGATATACCAATAAACCACCCAATAAAAGAGATGAAAAGAAGAATCTTATATCTGCTGTGCGCTGCCGCCTTCACGGCTCTCTTCGCACAAGCCGCAGACAAACCGTCGGGGAAATACACCCGGCTCGTTTTTTACGACGAATTCAACGGGAAAGGATTGCCCGACACCACCAAATGGGATTTCGAATACGGACGGTTGCGCAACGGCGAAAAACAGTTCTATACCGCCGACCGCATCGAGAATGCCTACCGCAAAGGCGGATGCCTGCACCTCGTAGTACGGAACGACAGTGCGGTGATCGACGGCGAAGTACGCCCGATCACATCGGCAAGCATCCATACGAAAAAGACCTTCGCCATGAAATACGGCAAAGTGGAAGTACGCGCAAAACTGCCGTTGTGCTTAGGCACATGGCCTGCCATCTGGATGATGCCCGTACAGAACGCCTACGGCTACTGGCCCAAGAGCGGAGAAATCGACATCATGGAACATGTAGGCTACGATCCCGAAAAAGTGAACTACGCGATACATACCGAAGCGCACAACCACATGAAGAAAAACGGCAAGGGACACAACGCCTTCTGCCCCACCTGCTGCTCCGAATTCCACGTCTACGGGCTCGAATGGTACGAAGACCGGCTCGAATGGTATCTCGACGGACGCAAACGGTTCGTAGTCACCCGGCCCGAAAACGCCACATGGGAATCATGGCCCTTCGATCAGGAATTTTACCTGATACTGAACCTCGCATTCGGCGGAGGCTGGGGAGGCACCAAAGGCATCGACACCGACCTGCTGCCGCAGGAATACATCATAGACTACATACGGGTATATCAATAACCCCGGCACAGCAAAAACGAAATTATTAACTTCTAATTTTTATAAAAATGAAAAAGACATTATCTCTATTCTGTTTACTCGCGTTGGGGTTGGGTACATCCCAAACATTCGCAACCGACCTTTATGTTTCCACGAACGGAAACGACAAGGCTGACGGAACATCGGTCGAAACGGCTTTGAAAACCGTACAGGCTGCTGTCGAACTGCTCGAAAACAATACGCCTACCACGATCCATCTCGAAGAAAACGCCATATTCGACGTGTACGGACCTGCCGCCGTCATCATCGGGTCGAACAAAAACGTAACGATCAAAGGCAAGAACACCACATTGAAATCGGGCGACAAACCTTTCTTGGGCGACCGGGTCATCACGATCGGAACCAATACCGATGCCACCATTTCGGGATTGATCCTGAAAAACGGATGTACGCGCGACGGTATTCCCGGCGGTGCGATCTTCTTCGAAGGAAACGAACTGCACGTAGATAGCTGCACCTTTATCAACAACGAAGCCAACAACAGCGGCGGCGCAATCGCCAGCCGGGGCAAAAACGTGACCATCACCAACTGCGTATTCGACGAAAACCGCATCTTCGGAGGATACGGAGGCGCTGCGATCATCTACCACTGCGGACTGCCCAACAATGCCAACGAACCGGGCGCACTGATCATCCGCAACTCCGCCTTCACCAACAACATCTCGAAAAACGACGCCAAAGGCGACCTCATCGGATTCCACCACGCCTACCGCGGATCGGACTATCCCGCATTCTACTCCAATGTAAACTATTTCGAACTGACGAACTGCGTGTTCAAAGACAACGAACCGGGTGTAAGCCCCAGCGTACGTCCGGCAGCCTCCGACATCTACATCAACAATGTACGCGACGATTTCGAAATGAACCTCGTCAATAACACATTCTACCGCACGAAAGCCATTGCCATACCCTTCTTCTTCGATACGCCCTACCGGTTGGTGAACAACCTGTTCTACAACAACGAGAACTTCACGATCATGTCGTCCAACATCTGCGGTGAAAGAGACGAACTGATCGCTTACAACAACGTGTTCGTAGGCGAATTCGGCAAGAACATGGACGATCCGTCGCTGAACGCCGACAAAGAAAAATTCGGCAATGTCGTACTGGATGCCGCCGAAGTATCGAAACTGGGCATGACACCCCGCTGGCAGAAAGACAACTACGTACCCTACCTGCCCATCACCGACGCATCGAGCGTACTGATCGACAAAGGATTGTCCAGCACGGTCGGTATCGAGAAGTTCGACAAGGAACTGATTCCGGCAACCGACATCCGGGGAACAGCCGTCAAGGACGGTAAAGATGTAGGCGCATTCGAATATGCCGAAAACTCGGGTATATCGTCTGTCACCGCTGCCGGCAAGAAACTCTTCGCCCTCTGCCGCGACGGCGAAGCTGCCGTAGTACGCAACCTCTCCGGCAGCACGCTGCAACTTTCGGTATTGCTGCTCGACGGCCGTTGCATCTACCGTGCCGAAGTGGACGGACAAATCTCGATCGACAAATCCGAACTGGAAATCCCGAACGGCGTACTGATCTTCTCCGCTACCGACGGCAAATCGGTAGAAACGAAAAAAACAATTTTGTTCTAATCCTCAAAAAAAATTATCCGAAGCGGTGTCGGAATGGTCAGAGCCTCGCATCTCTACCATTCCCGACACACCTTCTTAACCCTTTATCCATTCTCGTATTATGAAAACATCAAATACCCGACTCTCAGCCGCCGCCCTGTTGCTGGCTTGCGGCATCTGGAATGTTTCGGCACAAACCTTGACAGTTGCCCACGCCACTGCCGGAGCTCTCGAAGCAGAAATCACAGCAGCTCTCGACGGAGCGGAAGCCACCACGGTCACCCGGCTCGTCATCGCCGGCGAAACACTCGACAATACCGATGCGACCTACCTCAAAACCACCTTCAAAACGCATCTCGAAGAACTGGACATCACCGGTGTCGCATTCACCGGCAACAACCTTACCGACAAACTCTGCCAGCAGATGACAGCCCTGAAAACAGTATCGTTGCCCGACAATCTGGCAAAGATCGGTGCCTACGCATTCGACAACTGCGCCAATCTGGAAACCGTAAACTGGGGATCGGTGGCAAACATCGACAACTACGCATTCCAAAAATGTAAGAAATTGCAGATAAGCGAGCTGCCCGAAAACCTCACCCGCATCGGACAATACGGTTTCTCCAACTGTACAGCCATCACGGTCTCCCGGATTCCGGCAGGAGTAACCGGATTCGGCGAACGGGCATTCGAATTCTGTACCAATCTGACAATCACCGAGATTCCCGAAAACATTGCAGAAATCAAAGAACGTGTATTCGACCGCACCGGCATCTGTGAATTCACCATCTCGAACAACGTAACCAAAATCGGAAACCTCGCGTTCTTCACCGACAAAAATCCGGAACGCACGTTCACCTGCCGGAAAGAAACCGCTCCCGCTTTGGGAGACCGCTCGTTCGGTGCTGCCGCCAACATCACCAACACAAAAGCCAAAGTGCTTAAAGCATACGCCGACGCCTATGCCGCATGGGCTACTGCCGGTCTTACCATAGAATACCTTACGCAGCCGATCGGTATCACGATCGAAAGCATCGGAACGGTAACCGTCGCAGGGGAAGGCGTAGCATCGGAAATAACGACGATCACAAACGGAACCACGATCGAAGCTTACGAAGGCGAAAACGTAACCTTCACGGTTTCGCCCGCAGCCACGGTAAAATCAGGAGATACGGAACTCACACCCGACGAAAACACCGACGGGGATTATACGGTCACGATCGGCGACACCCCGCTGGCTTTGACATTCGACTTCTCCATTTCGACCGGCATCGAAGCCGCTGAAACACGTCCCGTTTCGGGCTATATCGAAAACGGCACATTACATATCGCCGGTATGCCTGATGCAACAGCGACAATATACAACTGCATCGGTCGCCGGGTATTGTCTACCCGCTCCCACGTCATCGATATGAGCGCATTTGCCGACGGCATATACATCGTAAAAACGGGCAACCAGACTTTCAAAGTCATCAAATAACACTGTCCATAACCACAGATACCACGGGGTTGTGTCGAAAACTTATTTCGGCACACCCCCTTTTTCGGTGCGTTGGAAGGGATAGTAACCGCCGTAACAGTTACAGCGGTTACAAGCATTATAAGGTTTTACCCCAAGACGCCAAGCAGTCAAACAAATTTGTACCCAACCACCGATTTTTCAAATCCGTTATTATCTTGCGCAGAATAAATAATTAATTCACAAATAGTTATATATTTGAAACAAATAGCTCATAGCAAGTTTTTTTTAAGCCATAATTTTCTTGTAATTAATTTTACATCCCAGTATAGCTTTGCAGAAAAATTCATCCGATTACAATATTTATTACAAAATAATTACATTTAAATAATTGCATGTAAAATATTTGGCAAGACTATATATTATAATTACTTTTGCATCATTGATAAAAACCCCTAAAAATTAGTCTTATGAAAAAATTTACTCTGAAAAATTTAGCCGCTGCTGCCGCACTCTTATTTGCCGGTAACGCTATGGCGGTAGATTATGTACAGATTTCTACGCTTGACGAATTGGAGAGCGGCGAATACGTAATCGTAGGTAACACTACAACCAAGGCATTGTCCAATACAAATGGAGGAAAGTTTTTCTCTCCTGCCGACGTTACAATTACAGAAGGGAAAATTACAGATCCCGCAGAATCTATCGTATGGAATATTACCAAAGGTGCCGACGGCAACCTGACAATAGAGAATGGAGGAAAATATGTAGCAGGTCCTTCCGGTAACAGCAATGAAGCTTATGCAAATGCATCGCTTGGAGACTACACTTCTTTTACGCCCAGCATTGTAAGCAACGCGTTCCGCTTTACTATGGTCAAGGTAACAGCCCGTTCTTTTCAATACAATGTTAGCAGCCCGAGATTCGCATGTTACAAAAACTCACAAAAAGATCTTCTTCTTTTCAAAAAAACCGAAGCTGTATCGGAAAACGCTTGTAAAACTCCTGAGTTCTCGATCAGTTCCGGTTCGTATCTCGAAGAACAAACTATTGAGATCACTTGCGAGACAGAAGGTGCTACAATCTACTATACGACCGACGAAACCGACCCGACTGCCGAATCGACAGCTTACGATGCTGCCAATCCGCTGAAAGTAAGCGAAAGCGTTGTCATCAAAGCCATCGCTATCAAAGAGGGTATGGAAAACAGTGCGATCAAAACATTGTCTCTCACGTTCCCGACTGTCGTTGAAAATATCGCAGGATTCATTGCCGCCCAAACAGATGAATTGTGCCGTATTGCCGGTGCCGTATCGGTAGCATGGGGCGATGCCAAAAACCTCTACATCTGCGACAACAGCGGATCGTTGTTGGTTTACAGCCAAGCCGGAACTAACCCTACGCTCAACAACGGCGATGTATTGACCGGTATCGTAGGAACGAAATCCATGTATAACGATGCTGCCCAAATGGTTCCGTCGCTGATCCCTGACGCTGTCGCAGGCGAAGCCGTTGCCCCGAGCGTAAAAACATTGGCAGAAATCACAACCGACATGGTTCACCAATACATCCAGATCGAGGAAGTGACGTTCAAAGCCGCCGCTTCGTTCAGTGCGTCCAAAGCATCGAATGCCACAGCAGTAGAAGGAGAATTGGAAATGACCATCCGTAACAACTTCCTGCTCGTAGCCAACCTCGTAACCGACAAGACTTACAAAGTGACCGGTTTCGTTTCCGTTTTCCAAAACGCTCCCCAAATCTACCCGACAGAAATTGTTGAAAATGAAGGTACGGCAATCGAAGGCGTAGAAGCAGCCGCTGTAAACGTAACCGCTTATGCAGGCAATATCTACGTAGCCGGAAACGGTGAAGCCGTAGAAGTGTACAACATCGCCGGTGCAAAAGTAGCTGACGGTGTAGCCAATGGCAGTGCAATCGCCGTAAACGCCAAAGGCGTAATGATCGTGAAAGCCGGCAGTACCGTAGTAAAAGCCATTGTAAAGTAAGTTTAAAGTAAAAACAGGCAGGAGCGATAGCTCCCGATAAATCATAAACGCGGCTTCGTAGTGTTCTGCTACGAAGCCGCGTTGCTTTTCGCAGCCGCCAAGGGCGGCACGTCAATATAACCCGAAAAGTTGAGAGATATTATTATAACACTCTTTACTATATGTTTTATTTTACCAATATCAAAATCAACAATATCTCATGGATTTTTCGTATTTTTGCAGATAGACATGCCAAATCAACATGATAACCAAAGAGGAAATATTGGATTTGTTGAAGTCCACCGAGTCATATCAAGTGGAATTCACAATTAGTACCGGCAACATGGACAAATTCTGTGAAACCATTTGTGCGTTTGCCAACGATATGCCAGGTTCCCGCAAGACGGTAATATACTTCCATTACCGACTATGTCGGTAGAACGATTCTCTTTTCCCGAAGGCGACTTACTGGTAGTAGAAGTCCAACCGTCCGACCTACCACCCGTACGTTATCGTGGCAGAGTTTTTATCCGCATCGGTCCTCGTCGAGACATAGCAACAGAAACAGAAGAAAGAATACTTGCAGAAAGGCGCTGTTCGTTCATGGCAACTTTCGATGCCACTCCATGCTTAAATGCCAAACTGGAAGACCTAGATATTGACTATATCAAGTCAAAATATCTTCCGACGGTGTTTGCAAAAGACACACTATCAACAGACAAACGTGATCTTAAAGAACAATTGGCTTCCATCCATCTCTACGACCGCAGAAATGATTGTCCGACTTATGCAGGCATAATACTCTTTGGCACAAATCCAAAATTCTTCCTTATGGGCGATTACGTACAATTCGTACGGTTTTCCGGAAAAGATAAGAGTGGAGAAATTTTGAATGAACGACAATTTTCCGGTCCGCTTTATAAAATGCTGCCGTCATTAGAGTCTTTCGTTAGAGATGCCATTATTACCCAACGACCTGTGCCAGAAACTCTTTTTAGAGAACGGACAGTTTGGAATTATCCGGAAGGGGCAATACGAGAACTTGTGATGAATGCCTGTATGCATCGAGATTACCAGTCGAATATGCCTATTCGCTTGTATCAATTTGATAATTATATTGAGGTAATGAATGCCGGTGGTCTATACGGTGAAGCTCGTCCCGAAAACTTTCCATCTGTCAATGATTACCGTAATCCTCTTATAGCAGAAGCTATGAGAGAAATGAAGTATGTCAATAAATTCAATCGGGGAATCACTCGTGTACAAGAAATGCTCAAAGAAAACGGCAATTCCTTTGCAGAGTTTGATGTGAATACCATCACCGCTTTTCGCGTGAATGTTCACGCAACCAATGATGCCGACTTGTCCAAGATGTATCAGACCGGCACAAGTCACCCCACAAGTCACCCCACAAGTCACCCCACAAGTCAAGAAACCAAGACAATTGAAGAAAAAATAATCGAGTTCTGCAAAGAACCGCACTCTCTAACAGAAATAACCGCATATTGCGGATTTAAAGATCAACGACACTTCAAAGAACGTTACCTCAATCCTCTACTCGGTACACGTATCCAAATGACCATCCCCGACAAACCCACAAGTCGCTTCCAGAAATATTTAACCCAAAACAACGAGAACTTGGAGCCGTAACGGTTAATAAACGAATCTATCTATTTATAAGCAGAATCTCTACCTTCAATATATCCACGAGATAGAACATTCATCTCAATACGAGCGTTATACAGGATAAAATCGGTCTATTAACTCACAAAAACGTCCAATTTTTGACTATCCATAAATATATTACTATCTTTACAGCATTAACCCATAAAAAACATGCGTATGAAAAAATTTACTCTGAAAAACTTATTGGCAACCGCCGCCTTGCTCGTTGCAGGAAGCGCATTTGCCGCCCAGTCCGTTTCGCAGGACTTCACGACAAACGATATGGGGCTACCCACGAAGAACGCCAAAGAAGAATCGACCGTCACGACCGAGACCGGAACATGGACGATCTTCAACGCCAAATACAACAGCTACGGCGACGGCTCGTTGATGGTGTACGGAACAGACGGCTACGTGATTCTGCCGACGGTAGATTTCGTAGTAGGCTCGATCGACGTCACCATCCAGAA
Organism: uncultured Porphyromonadaceae bacterium; assembly: GCA_900538555.1. Lineage (GTDB taxonomy): Bacteria > Bacteroidota > Bacteroidia > Bacteroidales > Barnesiellaceae > UMGS27. The sequence goes on along the minus strand of UPYI01000005.1, from coordinate 145,376 downwards.
AGGTGCATCCGCCGCTTTGGAAATAGCCCTCTATGCCGGTGACGAATTGGTGAAAGAGGTAGCGATCAATGCCAATGCGGAAGCTAAAAAAGAGACGTTCCTGCTGCAAAACCAGACAGTGGGTACGGTCTACAAACTGCTTACGACCAACAAGAATGCACAATACGCCAATATCACGATCAACGAAGTATCTGCCGAACCGGCTATCATCGCCGACAAAACGACATTGGCATTCGGTGCAGGTCTTAACGGAACTACCTCGCAATCGATCAACGTAGTAGGCAGCAACTTGTCGGGCGAAATCGCAGTAGCATTCACCGGCGAACAAGCCTCCATGTTCTCTGCCGAACCGGCTACATTGCCCGCAGAAGGCGGAGCTTTGTCGGTAACCTTCACCGCCGGAGCTGCCGGAACTGCACAAGCTGTTCTGACACTCACATCGGGCGAAAAAACAGTGGAAGTTCCGATGAGCGCAATCGTTGCCGCACATGCCGGAACGGAAGCCGACCCGCTGGACGTACAGGATGTAATCACGCTCAATAACACCGCCGCCGGACCGTTCTGGGTAAAAGGCACGATCAAAGGGTGTGCAGCCAACGGCGGAGCTTTGTCGGAAGCAGACGCAGTAGCTTCCAATATCGCATTGGGAGAAGAGGGTGTGGAGACATACATCCCGGTAGAACTGAAATCAAATACCGAAATCCGCACCGCTCTCAACCTGCTCGACAACCCCGGCAATCTGAACAAGATCGTATCGGTGTACGGCGAACTTACCGGCTATTTCAGCTACACGGGCGTAAAGAATGTAACCGAATACAAACTCGACGATAGCGCAGTGAAAGGCGTAGAAGCAGCCGCTGTAAACGTAACCGCTTATGCAGGCAATATCTACGTAGCCGGAAACGGTGAAGCCGTAACTGTGTACAACATTGCCGGTGCAAAAGTAGCTGACGGCGTAGCCGACGGCAGCGCAATCGCCGTAAACGCCAAAGGCGTAATGATCGTGAAAGCCGGCAGTACCGTAGTGAAAACGATTGTAAAGTAAATTTAAAGTAAAAACAGGCAGGAGCGATAGCTCCCGATAAATCATAAACGGGGTTGTGTCGAAATTCAAGTTTTCGACACAACCCCGTTTCAATGCATCGAAAAATTTCGTATCTTCGTTGCTGTCAAAACAGAACGACACGACATGAAAAAAACAATTATCGGACTACTCTTCTGCCTTTCGGGCATTCTGTACACCTCCTTGCCGGCAGGGGCAGGCGAACGATTGGTCGTACTCTACACAAACGACACACACAGCCAGATAGAACCGTTGGACAACACCCAAAAGAACGCCGACATGGGCGGAGTCGTACGCCGAAAAGCAATCATAGACAGCATCCGGGCAGCCGAGCCGCATGTATTGTTGGTCGATGCCGGCGACATCGTGCAAGGCACGCCCTATTTCACCCTGTTCAAAGGCAAGGCGGAAGTAACGGCAATGAACATCATGGGCTACGACGTATGCACATTCGGCAACCACGAATTCGATAACGGGGTGGAAGCCCTCGCCGAAATGGTAGGGCAATCCAACGCCGACTATGTATCGGCAAACTACGATTTCAGCCGCACGCCGCTTGCCGGATTAGTGAAACCGTATGTATTGAAAACCTTCGGAAAGCTGAAAGTAGGCATATTCGGACTGACAGTCGATCCCGACGGGCTGATCGCCTCCGACCGTTGTGAGGGCGTACAGTTCACCGACCCGATAGAAGCCGCCAACCGTACTGCCGCCCAGCTGAAAAAAGAGGGCGCCGACCTCGTAATCGTCCTTTCGCACCTCGGATACACGAAAGCCAACGAAGCCGACCGGTTAGTTACCGATCCCGAACTGGCAGCCGCATCGGCGGACATCGACATCATCATCGGCGGACATTCGCACACGTTGATCGATCCGAAAGCGATCGACAGCCAACCCGACCCGAAAACGCCCTACCGGATAAAGAACCGCGACGGGAAAGAGGTAATCATTACCCAGACCGGATCGACCGGAGCCTATTTCGGTAAACTGACTATCGAACTGTAATCCAACCTTCGAAAACTTATCGTCATGACACGAAAACAGCATATCGGCATACTGTATGCCATTCTCTTCGCCACACTGCAACTCCTTGCCGGATGCAGGGAGCAAACCCCGCGCATCACATCCGAACTGATTCCGGTAGATGCCCATTGGGACAACCGGGCTGACACGGCATTCATCGCCCGATTATCGCCTTACAAAACGCAGGTAGACAGTCTGAAAGCAATCGTCGTCGGCCGCTCGGCACAGGCAATGGACCGCCAACGCCCCGAAGATCTGCTGTCGAACTGGTCGGCGGATATGATCAAATACGAAGTGGAACAGCGGTTAGGCAGACCGGTCGATTTCGGGCTGCTCAATGTCGGCGGCATCCGCACCACCCTGCCGCAAGGCAATGTCACGATCGGCAACATACTCTCCATATTCCCGTTCGACAACCGCTTGTCGGCAGTCACGCTGAAAGGCAGCGACGTTCGTGCGCTGTTCGAGATTGTCGCAGCCCGGGGCGGCGAAGCGGTGAGCCGCGAGGTACGCCTGAAATTCTCGGATGCAGGTATCACCGCCCTGACGATAAACGGCAAACCGGTAGACGACAACCGCGAATATACCATAGCTACGATCGACTATTTAGCAAACGGCGGCGACAAACTGACCCCGTTCAAAAATTCCGTAGCCCGCACCGACTTCCCCGAAGTAATGCGCGAAGCGATTATCGGTCATTTCCGGCAACTGACCCGGCAAGGCAAACAGGCGAATGCCCGTATCGAAGGGCGTGTGGTGAGAGAGTGAATCCGATGCCGGACACTTGAAGTGCACCCCAAAAGTTGGACAAAAAACTTTTAGGGTGCACTTCAACTTACGTTGATCAAGCCAACTCAATATTACTTTTCTCTGATTATTGAAACCTTTATGAGCCCTTTATAAGCTTATGAGCCAAGTCATGATGAAGCGTTTTTGAAAAATCATATAACAGCTAAATCATTCCTGTCATATAAAAAGGAACATACATCAATTCATTTTCTCCAATTTTAAAATCTTTGGTGTAGAGCAGATAACTATTCTTAATTCTTCCTGAGTATTTTGCCCTGAAAGCATCGAGCGAAGCATGAGTCCTGTATCCGGATGATTTAACCTCAATCGGACAAATCTTATTACCTCTCGATAATAAGAAATCAATCTCATAAGAATGTTTCTCGTCCTTCTCAAATGTGTAGTAAAATAACTTATTACCTGATGCGGTAAGCATTTGAGCCACAAGGTTCTCATATATATAGCCGAGATTAGCCTCCAACTTATCAGCCAATAACTTTTGATAGATGACATTCTCAGTAAAATCTTTATCCCAAAATACCATCGTTACGAACAACCCTGTATCTGCAACAAAAAGTTTATATTTTGATATATCCTGCGTAAATGACATCCCTACATTCGGATCATCCGAGTGGTATGATACAAGGACAGCTTTACTGTCTTCAAGATTGATGAGCATTTCAGCCTCTGTGCTCTCTTCCAACTCTCCAACAACAGAGTTGGTGTAAAAACGGGTTGATTTCTTGCTTAATTGAGCAGGGATTGCCATAAACAACCTGCTAAGTTTTCCAGTTGAATCAATCTTTAAGAAGTCATCCGAGTATAACTTGATGATTCTGCGCTTTACAGCATCCACCTTTGCGAGATTGTTCGTGTTGAGATATTCATTTACAGCTTGTGGCATTCCACCGACAAGCATATAAAGTCTCAAATCTCTTTGCTTTGCACGATGTGCCGCACCTAAATGCATTCGTTTTTCGTAGAAAGTCTTAATTAGCGGAATGGAAGCATTGTCGCCTAATGCCCAACGGAACTCCTCAAAGTCCATTGGGTACATATCAATCTGCTCTTCTTCGCTTGGAATCGTTATCCCCTTTGTATTTTGCTTAATACTGATAAGCGAGCCGGTTTCTATGTAGTCATATCTTCCATCTTGTACAAGATACTTGATTGCTTGTCTTGCATTCGGGCACTTTTGCACTTCATCAAAGATGATAACAGATTTACGTTCTTCCAAAACGACATTATAAATGGTCTGCAATTGAAGAAATATAAAATCCAGGTCCATTAAATCATCAAATAGAGATTTAACAGTTGCAGATGCCTTATTGAAATCTATAATCAAATACGATGAGTATTCCCTTTTTGCAAATTCTTCTGCAATAGTCGATTTGCCAATACGTCTAGCACCTTGTATCATCAAAGCACTTTCTCCATTAGATTCTTGCTTCCATTGAAGAATCCTGTCGTATATTTTCCTTTTAAAGACTCTCTTTTCCATAATATCAAAGGCTATTTTAGATGCAAAAATAAAGCATTTTCAGTTCCCCGCAAATTTAAAATAGCAAAATCCCCGATTCCCCGCAAATTTAAAATGTGAGATTCCCCGATTCCCCGCAAATTCGAGCACTATAAATAACGTGAATTCGATATAAGCGAAGATATATTCATTTAAAAATTAGGAACATAGCGGCAAAGGCATTAAATTTATAGTATCCAATAATAATATTTAAGCGATTACCACTATATCCACAGAAAGCAAAGTTACAGGGATTTTCGCCAATCACCATTTGTTCAAACAATTATAATTCGTCGAACTCACATTATTTTAACTATTCCGATACACCAAATACAATTTTAGCCTATATGATTTTAATTTGAAACCAGAACATCTTTAAAGGCAAAAAAAGAGTCGTATCATTACTCAAAACCGAGTTTGATACGACTCTTTTTAGATCTTGCCGTTACAATCTGCAACTTTTCGGAAAGACCATTTCAGGGTTTTCCCAACCCCTTTCCGATTATCGTGCAGTACCGTTTCCAGCCAGCCTTTACTGTTTTACAACCTTGACGGAGCGCATACCCTCCACCGTGCCAACGCAGACCGTGTAATATCCGGCTGGGAGCAGGCTAAGGTCGATTTGCCGGCGGTTACCGGTCTGTACAGCCACCACCTTGCCCGCCAAATCCATCACGGCTATTTCCGTAATTTCGGCATCGGTGCCGATATTCAGCACGCCTATTACCGGATTGGGATATACGTTCAGCTCCATATCGGCATCGACGGCAGGCACACCGCTTTCGAGAGTAGATACCGACTTGGTGAATACCGGTTCCGACTGATTGCCGTCGCCGGCATAGATCGCCGTCACAGCGTAGCGGTAGCTACCTTCGTCAAGCATCGACCATGCCGTATCGGTATATCGGAGTTCGGCAGTCGTCGTCAGTTCCGTCCAGTTGTCGCGGGTTTCTTCCTCGCCTTTAAGCATCCGGAACACGGTGTAGCTTTCGGGGGTAGCCGTAACGCTCTCATCAGGTATCATGGCATTCGGGCGTATCATGAACACGAGGTGCATACGGAATGCCGTGTACATTTCGGTCCATGAGCCGTTTGCATAAGCCCAGCTCAGGTACTCCTCGGCATACGCACCATTCGTATCGGTAGCCATATGGTTGGTAGCCCCGGTAAGGTTCTGCCAACGCACCATGACATAGTATGTGCCCGAATAGCGGATGTTGTCGAGCGGCACATTCACCCAAGCATCCTCCGGGAGACGGAAGGGATCGCTGGTGCCGATAAGTTGCCGGTTGGAGTCATACACCTCAACGGTCAGAGTCTCGTCATTGCCGGCTGCATCCGGGTTTGCCAAGCCGAGTATCAAAACGCTTTTGAGTACACCCTCATCGGTAGTTTCAAACTCATTGCCCATCCGGACATCGTTACCCGGTCTCACAGATTCCCCGCTTTCCGGCGTATTATCGTCGATCTGGTAGGTCGTGTCGCGTCCGGCTACGGGAACTTCCCAAGTCACCACAACATTATTTTCGCTCTTTTCGGCTTTCGCGCTGAACACCGGATAAGCCTTTTCCACCAATTCGATATTGTGGGAAGCATCGGCTGAAAGCACCGTCAATGCGGCATCGTAGTCGTCGTACAGACTGTGGCGCACCTGCACGGTGTAAGTATTGTTTTCATACACGCCTTCAATAGCATATATCCCGTTCCCGTCGGTGGTGGCAGTATAATCGTGATATCCGGAAAGCGTCAGCGTAATGCCAGCCACGCCGTCGGGATGATCGGTCGAGGTTACCTTTCCGCTTACGGTATAGGTAGGTATGGCTTCCAGAGTCGCATTGAGCGTTGCCACGCCGTCGGCGGCAACCGTCACATCGAACGTCCGGGAGAAATAGCCGTGCTTGCCCACCGTCATGCGGTAGTCGCCCGGAACCAAAGCGGGCAATTCATACTTACCGTCGGCATCGGTCAGTACATAAAGATCCGTACCTTCTACCTGCACCGTCACGTTTCCGAGTGCTTCGGCTCCGTTGTCTACCTTGCCGGTCAGGGCGCCTGTACCGGAGAAGTCGAACACAAAGTTCGTATTCGGAATAAAGTCCATCGGCATTACAATCTCTATATCGTCAGGCTGCATCGGGTCGAACACCACATCATCCACCAAATAGTTGGCGCGTGAACGAGCCGATCCCGGGTAATTGGTACTCGTAAACCGGTTGTTCATGTTGCCGTAAGCTCCGTCAGCCACTTTCTTGCGGAACGAATATACCACCAAGTTGCCGCCCTTGTATTCGTATGGAGTATCGAAATTGACCGTAACATCATATTCTCCGACCGGGAAACCGATTGTTCCGTCGAACACGCAGGTAAGTGTCGCGGGATCGACCCAACTGTCGGCAAGATTATCTTTATCGGTTTCACCCAACCATACCTGAATGGGCAGGTCGTTCAAATCGACTATGCCTTTCACGATTGTGGCATGGTAGGTAAGCGAACTGATTTTTCCGCCGTTCGTTTTCAGTTCGTGCGGGAAATAAAGGGTCTGGGTCAGACTCTGCATATAATATGTATTGTAAGGCAGGAAATAGTTTCCTTCGTTATTGCCGTCGCCCACGGTTACGGTTTTATAGGCTCCGGGTTGCACTGTCACCGGAAAGATATCAGTCCGGTTGTTCAGAGAGTATTCATCGTCCATCACCACTTCACCGTAGAGTTTGGCTGCACCCTCAAACATAGGCGTCCATTCGAAAGTGAAATCATGCGTTTCACCCGACCGGATAAGCACACCGGGCTGGCTGCCTATTTCCACATCGCCGTCCTCACCCTTTTGCATCAGTTTCACGATATAATCTTCCTGTGAGGCAGAGCCGTTGTTCCGCACCTGCACGGCATAATCGTTTGCCGTGAGGGCTGTCGGCGTAGCCGAACCGACCACAGCGACCGCTCCCAGTTCATTGACCGGAGCCGTACCGATAGTAAAGTCATCCACCCACAGCCTTGCATTGTTCAGCGTACCGACAGTCTCGAAACGGAAACGTACTTGACATATTTCGCCGGCGTAAGCACCTGCATCGGCTGTCACTTCTGCAAATCCGGTCGTGGCTGTATGCTCTGCCGGAACCGGCGTAAGCACATTCCAAGTAGTGCCGTTGTCTTTGGATATGGATATTTCGTATTTGAAGTTTTCTGCGGGAACCGGTTCGGTAAAATCGAATCCCATAGGCGGTTGTTGTAGCAATTTATAATTGAAAGAGATTACGGGCGTTCCCCCCATAAATACGAAGCCGGACTGTATCAAGTCCCAAGAATCGCTTCCTATCGACGAAGCCATACACGGCGAATTGTCTATACCGCCGTCCATAGATGCCATAAAGCGTTTGAAACCGAACGGGTTGTCTGTCGTCCAGTCAGCAGGGAATGCAGCCGTCATATCGGTACCCAAATCGGTATAAAGATAGGGACTGATTGCAACTGTCGATACCGTCGCCGTTACGTCCACATAAAATTCGCCCATATCCTCTGCATTGGATACCAGCACCAACTTCCCGTTGAAAAAGCCCGGCTCCATTTCGTTCGTGCCCGACAGTTTCACGGCGAACCGACCTTGTTCGCCCGGATTCACAGCGACGGGCAGCCCCTCTATCGTCAGGTTAGGGGAGGTTGCATCGCCCAGCGATGCAATCACCAGCTCCTTCACGCCGGTATTCTTCACCGTGTACATGGCGGTATATTCTTGCGTCGGCAGGTTGTTGTAGACCGTACCCATGTTCAACGAGGGTTCACTCTCGCCAATGACCGGACCGGTAGGAGCGGCAACAATGCGGATGTCGTCCAACTGTACGCCGAAACCACCTAAATCATATCCTTCAAAGGCAAGATAGTAGTCAGCCGACGGATCCGGCAGGTTCAATGTAGCTTGCGTCCAATCCGCCGCTTCCTCTTCATAACTTTCCAGCAAAGTCCATTCGCCGGCAGCAGAAGTCTTGTAATATACTTTCAGCGCATTGATGCCGATAAAATTCTTTTGTGTACGCCAAAACTTCAATTGAGGATCAGCCACTCCGGTCAAGTCAAAAGCCGGCGTAATCAACCGGGCTACGGAGCCGCCCATGACATCCGTTCCCAAAGCGATCTTATATCCACCGTCATGCGTGCTTGCAGGATCTAAAAACATACCTCCATTAGTGGGTACGACCGTCCATACTTGGGTCGTTCCGGATTCACCGGCTTCGCTTACCTGTTCCTGCGTCCAGCCTTCGGGCAGGTCAGTACCATTGTTTTCGAACCCTTCTGCATAAGGGAATGCCGTGATTTGCGCTTGTGCCGCCACACACGACAGAGCGATAAGCACCGATAGTAATACTCTCTTCATAAAATTCCAGTTTGAAGTTAAAGAAACATTAAACCCGGCAGAATATAATATTTCCGCCCGTTTTATTCACGAGGTAAAGATATTGACAGGAATGAAATATTTGCCGTATACAGAAATATCATTTGCCCGAATTCCGATAAATTGGGCAAATTAACCATTCAGCCGTTCGCGCAAGGATTTCAGATAGAAGTTGGGGCTGACACCGGTTTGGTCTTTGAATACGTCGTGAAAAGCATTGCGCGACTTGAATCCCACCCTGAGCGCAACCGACTCGATGGTATATCGTGCCGCTTCGGGTTCGGAGAATATGCGTTGCGCCTCGCGTACCCGATAGCCGTTGAGGAACTGACGGAAAGATTTGTCGGTGGCGTTTTTAATGGCTCGCGACACATACGTATGATTAGACCTCACCGCCGTCGCCAGCTTGTCGATGGAAAAATCGGGTTCGCAAATCATCGCCGTATCTTCCATCGCCGCTAATATCCGGTCGAAAAGTTCATCGTGCACACCATAGCCCGCATCCGTCTTCTTCTCTTTCTCCTTTTCCTCATACCGCTTTATCTCCAAGTTCTTTTCCACCAACGCACTATAAGCCTTATCCAGCTTACGGTTTTGCAGGTAAATATATAGCAAGGCAATGCACACGACCGCGAGGACACACAAAGTAATGGCTATCGTACGTTCCTTTTCCCGCTGTTTCACCACCAGTTGCTCGATTTGACGGTTGGTCTTATCCTTCTCGTACGAACGCTGCAACTGGCTGATGTCTCCGAACGTGTCGGCATTGAACAGCGAGTCGCGCAATCCGGCATACCGCTTGTAATACCCGAAAGCCCCTTCGGTATTGCCCCGCAGCTCCTCCGCCTGCGACCATATCAAGGCATTCTCTACCATGACTTTCAGAAAACCGTTCTCACGGGCAAGCCGGTCGGATTCACCGACGTAAAACAAAGCCGAGTCCAACAGCCCCTGTTGCAGGAACAACCTGCCCAAGTCCGACAGATTTTGCGCCTCGTGTTCTATCTTGTTGTTTTTCAAAGATTCCACCGAAGACAACCGGTAATAGTGGAATGCCGAGTCGAATTGCTGTTCCTTCCGGTAAAGCGAAGCCATCGAATTGTACAAGGCAAACAGACGGTCGTTGTCGTAACGGCGGCATGCCTGCAACGATCGCTCAAAGTAGAAGAAAGCACTGTCCGCCTCGCCCATTTCCGAAAGAGCCTGACCCAAGTTGTTGTAGTAGCCGGCACGGGCGGAATCGGCACACAATGCCAACGCACGCCGATAATGCTCCTCGGCAATATCGTATTTCTTAAAATGATAATACACATTGCCCATATTGTTGTATATCCGAGGCTGCTCGGACACAATGCCATAAGTCTCGCACAAGGACAGGGCATCTATCAGACAACGGTATGCCCGATAGTAATTACCCTGATTCATATAGATAATCCCGCTCCGGTTCAACGCGGTGACCGCATCCACCGGACACTCCCGTTCCCCCTGCCTGCCGGAAGTAATCACCTCGATAACCTGCCGGTAATACAGCAAAGCCGAATCGGCGTTGTTCGCCATGAAATAACGGTTTGCCGTATCCAGCAGAAGCCGTTGCCGCAGATCCTCCGGCTGCGCAAGGCACAGTATTTCCCCTGCGCAAAACAACAGACCGATCCATATCAATACCCTGCTTTTCATTCCGTTGCATTTCATTAACGAGTACAAATTTACAAAGAAAAAACAATGAATAAAAGAATAAAAAAGATCATGCTCTAAATACAGATACGGATATCATTCGAAATAGAAGCTCAATACGATCATGTTGGAACGCACTTTGGAGACGGACTCCGTAAACTTCAACTCGCCCGGCTCGCGCAGGTCGGGACGTTTATGCTGCAACAGGTCGGTCAGACCGAAACAGAATTTCAACTCCGGATTGAGTTTAAAATAAGGAAGATAGAAATCGCAGCCGATACTCACCGTCAGATAGCAATCGAACGTATTCAGTTTCAGCATCGGACTTTTTTTCTTGGCAATATCGGCAACTCCCATCACGCCTCCCATAAGGTAAGGACGATAGTTATTGATACGCTTGGCACTGAATTTCAAGTCCAAAGGCAAAGTGACATAGTACGACTTAATGTCCTGCGTATGCCGTGTGCCGTTGGTATGGTCGCGCAAAGTCAGCACTTTGTTTCCGAAAAACATACCGGGCGACAACCGCAGGTTGAGATGCGGGCACAAGTAAAGGTCTGCCATCAGCGACACATTGAAACCCGGATTAAAATCGGGCACCTCCACAAACCAGCTCTCGCCTTCGGGTGTGGTATATCCCGAACTGAAAACCGTCAGGTCCTGAATATGCGTACCGACCGAAAAACCGAAATGCCAACGGCGGTTGTCATAGTACGGCAGGTTCTGCACCTTTTGCTTTTGTGCAAAGATGCTCCCGCTCCCGACAAGCAGCAGCGCAACGGCTATGAATATTCGCTTCAACATTATTTTTCGGTCTTGATCTTTTAAACGGAAAATACCGCCGGATATTGCACCCGCCCCGTTATTTCCTGCCCATGGGCTACGCTTCCGCCCCGGCGGCAGGCACGATCTTGTCGATCGTGATATACCACAAATATCCCGACACGTTGTCATACCCCATCGAACGAACCAGATTCACATAGTTGCCGATCTGCCGCAGATAGCTTTTCCGTTCCACCGTGCCGAACTTGTAATCGACAATCTCGACCGTGCGGTCGGGATGAATCACCACCCGGTCGGGACGATAGAACGAACCCTCCGGCAACAATATTTCCGATTCGTTCAGCACCGTGGCATCGGCGGCAAACCAACGGCAGGTGCGTTCGTCGGAAATCCACCGGCGAAGCAACTGCGTAACCCGTTCCGCCTCTTCGGCAGAGAGTTCCCCGGCAAAACGATAACGCTCCACCGCGGCATCTATATCTTCTCCATAACGTATTTCGCTCAGAATGCGATGCATCCATGTACCGTAAATACGGTCGCGACTCTCCTGAAAAGCCCCCTTCCCCTGCAAACGCAGGTGCAGTCGGTCGGCTGGGTCGATCGACACATATTCGGGTATATACAAAGCCGCTTCGGAAACCGGTTCGGCTTCGGAGACCGGATACCACTCCGCACCCGCCTCATACTTGATCTCGTTGTCCGTATCGCCCGTATCGAGGCGCACCGGCGTCCCCACCGAACGCATCCCTTCGGGCAGCGGCAATGCCGGTTCGGAAAGGCAGACGGAGAGCAACGAGCCGATAGTTTTTATCTCCCGTTCTTTCTTGGGAAGCGGAGCGAATACGACCAGTTCCTCGCGGGCTCGCGTAAATGCCACATAAGCGACATTCAGGCTGTCGATATACTGATTTACCTTTTCCCGGTAATACTCCAGGGCATAGTAGGTATTGCCCAACCGGCTGCCGTATTTCAACGGCACTACCGGAAGACGGTCGAACGGTTCTACCTGCGGAGAGCACCAGATCAACGGGGCACGCGAACTGTCGAGCGACCAGTCGCAGAACGGTATCACTACTGCCCTGAACTCCAATCCTTTCGATTTGTGAATCGTCATCACCCGAATGGCATTCTGCCCGTCGGGGGTATTGACCGACAACTTCTCTTTTTTCAGCTCCCACCACTCCAAAAACGACAGCAGGTCGGCGGAATGGTTTCGCGTATAGTCCAGCACACAATCCTGAAAGGCTTGGATATACGCCGTTTCGGTTCGGTCGCTTTTATCGGAGAAACAGGTGAATATCTGTTCGCACATTTCGAAAAGCGGCTTGTCATATACCTGCCGGGCAATCTCCCGCAACATCTCTTCGGCAGTTTCCCGGTCTTTGAAATATCTCGACACCACATTGCTTTCGGCATCGGGCGACAACGCCGTCGCATAATCGTAAAATGCCTGAAAGCGGTTTATTTCCGAGTCGGGCGACTGCATGTAGTGCAACACGCCGATCGCCATTTTCACCACCGGTGCGTGGCACAGCAGCAACGATTCGTTCGAGATCACATCGAAATTGTAGCGCGGATCGTCATTCTCCGCTTTCAGCAGCAGGTCGATAATATCGGCACCCTCCTCGTTCTTCCGGACCAAGAACACAATATCGCGGGCTTCATACCCCCGGTCTTGCAATGCCCGTACCGTATCGGGAATCCGTTCCAACGCCTCCTCCCTGAAATCGGTGGTACGTTCGGGCTCCCACATCCGCACGACAACGTGCCCGCCCGGCAGATTCTCTTTCGGCGACACCCGCTGGCAGACATCCTTATAGGCATCCAGAAACAGTTTCGGGTAGTCGTCGCACGCCCTGTTGCCGGCGGCATCGATCTCCGCCTGCAATTGCGCGGCGGTACGCAATACCGACTGCTGGAAAAAGGCATTGTTGAACCCGACGATATTCCGCGCACTGCGCCAGTTCACTTCCATATCGAAATCGCGCCGCTGTTCGGGCGAGAACTGTCTGCCCAGCCCGCGGCTCAACAATTGCCAGTCCGAATTCCGGAAACGATAAATACTCTGTTTCGCATCGCCCACAATCAGATTGTCACGACCATGCGAAAGGCTCTCCGACACTAACGGCGAAAAATTCCGCCATTGCAGGCTCGACGTATCCTGAAACTCGTCGATCATGAAATGGTCGATCTGCGTACCCAGTTTTTCATAGATAAACGGGGCATCGCTTTCGTTGATGATCTGGTTCAATATGCCCGAAGTCTCGCTCAACAGAAACGTATTGTGTTCGACTTGATACTCCTCGATCCGCTTGTCAATGTCGATCAATATCCCCAGCACATAGAGGAACTCGCCGGTAGCGACTGCCGTGGCAAACATCCGGTAACGCTCCCCGTCGAGCAGTTCGCACAGGCGTACCGCCAGCGTGTTCAATGCCGGATAGACAGCCTGCAACTCTGCCCGTTTCGGCGAATCGTCCTTGTACCACTCCCGTTCGTTGTCTACCGCCTTACGGAACCGCGCAGAGGGCGGATCGAATTTCGGCTGGGTCAGTTGTTCCATTTTCCGGAAATAGCTCGGGGCGGACGAAGTCCCGTATTTGAAATCCTCGACCGACAGCCCGGCATTCCGGATCAACTCCATCGCCTCTTTGCCGATAGCGCACAGTTCGCCGACAAACTCCTGTATGATTTTCCGCATCGACCGCTGGTAGTCGAGCAATACCGACTTGTCCGAAACCACCTCCAACAACAGGCTGCGATACTGTTTATAGGTCTCTTTCGACAGCTCTTTCGCCAATTTGAAAATATCGCTTTCACCGCTCGAACGGTTGATATTCCACGATTTGCCCTCCTCCACCTGATCGGAGGTATAACTGATCAGCCACTCCAACAGGGTTTTCTGCGAAGGGTCGTCCAAGTCGGAGAACAACCGGTCGATCGCTTCGGCAATCACCATCTTGTCGTCCAGTTCCACATTGAATCCGCCGGGCAATCCCAGATCGCGGGTAAACGCCCGCAACGCCTGTTGGAAAAATTTATCGATCGTGCTGATGTTGAAAAACGAAAAATCGTGCAACAGCCGGAACAAGGTCTCGCCGGCTATCCGGCTCACCGCTTCCGCATCGCAGGCGAATTCGCGGGTCAGGTCGCGAAGATAAGCCGACCGCTCCGGCTCGTGCGCCAGCACGTTCAGCTCGGCAATGATCCGCCGCTTCATCTCTTCGGTAGCCTTGTTCGTAAATGTCACCGCCAGAATATGCCGGTGCATATCCCGCCCTTTCGGGAAAAGACACAGCATACCCTGCTCGTTGCGGTAGCCCAACAAGAGTTTGATATACTCGAATGTCAGAGTATAGGTCTTGCCCGATCCGGCAGAAGCCCTGTATATGTGAAGCATAGCGGCAGCCCCGTTAAATTACCCGTGCCTTGTAACCGGCTTGCAGCAGCAAGTCGCACACCTTCTGGCGGAAATCGCCTTGAATCAGTATCTCGCCGTCCTTGCTCGATCCGCCTACGCCGCATTTGGTTTTCAGCATCTTGCCCAACTCTTTCAAACCGTCCTCCGTTCCCACGAAGCCGGTAATCAATGTCACCGACTTGCCGTTACGGTTCCGCTTGTCGAGCTGTATCCGCAATTGCTGCCGGGCAGGCGGCAGCGTTTCAACTTCTTCCTCCCCGCCGTCATCGTATTTGAAATCGGGATTCGTCGAATAGACGATATTCAACCGATCTTTCCAGTCGTTCTTTGCCATAACATCCCTATTTTTCCGCCCGACATATCGGGCAGATACAAAAGTAAATATTTTTTTCGAGACCGTCAAGCCGCCGCTGTCCGGCAATTTTTTATCGGACGGCACTATAATAAAATCCGATACGCCACGTTATTAAAAAGAAAGTGTAGCGCCCGAACCAAACCCTGCGCATCGCCCGAAACCGCAAGAAGCCCCGAAGAGCCTTGCGGGCAAAACAGCGACACGCCGCTTTGGAACGGCAGAAAGCCAGTATATGAACCGACAACGACACCCGATCCGCCAGTTTTTCGCCATGCAGGGAATCCGATTTCTCTGCGCCGTGCTGTTCCTGTCGATATTCGTACCCGACGGGCAGGCTTTCGCACCCGAAAAGTACGCTGCCGAATCGGTATTGGCACAAGGCACATGGGTGAAAATTTCGGTCACCGAAACCGGCATGCACCAGATCTCGCACACCACGCTCCGGCAATGGGGTTTCTCCCAGCCCGATAAAGTACGTATTTACGGATATGGCGGAAACATATTGCCCGAACGTCTTTCCGAAGACGATCCGGACGACCTGCCCCAAGTGCCCGTATATCGCGGACGCAACAAGATCATGTTCTATGCGCAAGGAACCGTAGCATGGCGTTACAACCCCGACCGGAAAACTTTCTCGCACACACAGAACACCTACTCTTCCGCCGGATATTATTTCCTGACCGAAAGCGACGGCGATGAAGCCGCACTGCCGTCGGTCGCATCGGGCGAAACAGCGGGCGGCAACGTGTACACATCGTTCCCCGACTACCTGTTGCATGAGAAAGAGATCGTATCGCCCGGCAAAACCGGACGCCTGTTCATGGGCGAAGACTTCCAATACACCACTTCGCAAAATTTTCCGTTCAGACTGACCGATGCCGTACTTCCCTCGAAAGCGACGCTGACGGTATCGTTCGGCGCACGGATCATGGGCGGCAGCGGACAAATCGCCTTGTCGCAAAACGGCAAAAGCCTCGCCTCCACCTCCTCCGACCAGATTTCGCAAAACAGCGATGCCACCTACGAATTTCTGAAACTCATCAACACGACCAAGGAGATGACGGTAGATACGATAAGCAACAATATCCGCATCGCCTTTTCAGCCGGCGGTTCCGTTACCAACGCCCGGCTCGACTATATCCGAATCGTGTACGAACGGCAGTTGAAACTGAACAACGGCAGCCTGCAATTCCGTATTCCCGAATTCGACGGGACATGCGAAATTTCGGGATGCAGCGACGCCACCCAAGTATGGGATATTACCCAGCCGCTTGCCCCGCAACGGATCGACGTACAGGCAACAAACGGCACTATACGTTTCGCCCCAGCCGCACCGGGGTATCACGAATACATCGCATTCAACGAAAGCGCGACATACCCGGTACCGTCGCGGGTAGGCAGAACGGCAAACCAGAACATACACGGCATGGAAACGCCCGACATGATCATCCTCTCGCCGGCGGAATATCTGGCGCAGGCACAACGCATCGCCGACCTGCACACCTCGATCGACAGTTTCAAGGTAGCCGTGCTCGACCACGAATGGGTATTCAACGAATTTTCGTCGGGAGCACCCGATGCCACCGCCTACCGCCGTGTGGCAAAGATGTTCTACGACCGCCCCGAGGGCGAACACTCGCTGAAACACCTGCTGCTGTTCGGCCGCGGATCGTACGACAACCGGCGGATCACGACCAACGGCAAATCGCAGAACTATCCGATGCTGCTCACCTACCAGTCGCCGGCAGGCACCGACGAAAAGAGTTCGTACACTTGCGACGACTATTTCGCCCTGCTCGACAACAATTCGGGGCTAAGCCTTACCACCGATAAAATGCGTATCGGCATCGGACGCTTCCCCGTCAAAAGCGTTGCGGAAGCCAAAGCCGCAGTAGACAAACTCTACAACTACGTCACCGAACCCAACTTCGGCAACTGGAAAAACAACATCTGCCTCGTAGCCGACGACGAGAACGGAGGCATACACATGACGCAATCGGACGATGTGGAACGTGCCATACGCAGAAACGATCCGGACGTATTCATCAACAAAGTATATATCGACGCCTATCCCGCCGTCTCCACCTCTACCGGGCGAACCTATCCCGAAGCCAAGAGCCGCCTGTTCAAGCTGCTCGACGAGGGGCAATTGGTGCTCAACTATGCCGGACACGCCAACCCCGTAGGCTGGACGCACGAAGGGCTGCTGAACATCACCGACATACGCTCGATGTATCTGAAACGCTGGCCGCTCTTCATCACCGCCACCTGCGATTTCAGCCGCTACGACTCCGAAGAAATATCGGGCGGAGAATACCTCTTCCTGAACGAACAAGGCGGAGCCATAGCCCTCATATCGACGACACGGGTAGCCTTCATCTCGGAAAACCGGAAACTCAATATCCGGATCGGCGACCAGTTGTTCAAACGCGATGCCGACGGCGAAATACAGCGGCTGGGCGACATCGTCAAGAACGCGAAAAACGACACGGTACTTTACGACGACAGCAACAAACTGGTATATACGTTGCTGGGCGACCCCGCCATGCGCCTCGACTACCCCTCGCACCGGGCAAAAGTGACCGCGATCAACGGCATCGAAGTAGGCACGGAAGAGTTGCCGTGGATGCAGGCGAGAGGCGAAGTAACCATACGCGGCGAAATACAGGACCGCAAAGGGACGCGGCTGTCCGATTTCAACGGCATCGTCCAGCCCACCGTATTCGATGCCGAAGCCGAAGTCATCTCGAACGGATACGGCAAAGAAGGTACGCCCACCAAGTTCTTCGAGCGCACCACACGTCTCTTCTCCGGCATGGACTCGATCCGCAACGGACAATTCGAAATCAAGTTCCGGATGCCCGGCGAAATACGTTTCGCCGATGAGAACGGTATGATCACCCTCTATGCCTACGACGAAAACGGACGCGAAGCCAACGGCAGCGAAACCGATTTCAGCGTCGGGGGCATCGCCGATCTGGAAACCGAAGACGAAGAGGGACCCGAAATACAATACATCTACCTCAACACCGAGTCGTTCGCCGACGGAGGCAAGGTAAACGAATCGCCGATGCTCTTCGCCGGATTCGAAGACCCGTCGGGGATCAACCTCTCCGATGCGGGTATCGGACACCAGATGCAGGTGACGCTCGACGGCAAAACGGTGTACACCGATGTCAGCATCTACTATCAGGCAGACCTCGGGCACGCCGGAAAAGGCTCGATCGCCTATCCGCTCAACGACCTGAGCGAAGGATACCATACGCTGACACTCCGGGTGTGGGACACCGAAAACAACTCCTCCGAGGCGACAATCGGATTCTCGGTGCATAAAGGGCTGAAACCGCGCATCGCCGACCTCTATGCCGACAGCAATCCCGCCCGTACATCGACCAACTTCTACCTCACCCACGACCGTCCCGATGCCACGATCACCGTCCGCATCTCGGTATTCAATCCGCTCGGCGTGCAGGTGTGGAACTACGAAATGACCGGGCGTTCCGACCTGTTCAGTTCGTTCCCCGCACATTGGGATCTGACCGACGCCAGCGGGTCGCGTGTGCCCGGAGGCATGTACCTCTATCGCGCCACCATCTCCACCGACGGCGTACACGAAGCGACACAAACCCGACGCCTGCTTGTACTCGGGCAAGAATAATATAGACTTATATCTATCGGTTTCTTAAAAAATATCGGGCAATCTATCTAAGAAGCTGATAATAAAGTGAACTTTTTTTCCTATTTTTGCAACGGCTAAATTATGTGCTATATGAGCGATTCGGAAAAAATAAATATAAAACTGCCGGAACCTTCACTCAGACGACTGCCGTGGTATCTCGCATACGTCAAACTGTTGAAGAAGCGGGGCGACGAATATATTTCTTCGACGCAAATCGCCAAAGAAATCAATGTAGACGCATCGCAAATCGCCAAAGACCTTTCGTTTCTGAACATATCCGGAAAGACCAGAGTCGGATATGAAGTCAATTCGCTGGTTTCGGTATTGGAAGATTTTCTGGGATTCACCTCCATGCACAACGCCTGCATATTCGGCGTGGGAAGTCTCGGTGCGGCATTGCTGCAAGATACCGGACTGCTGCAATACGGACTGAACGTCGTCGCCGGATTCGATGTAAATCCCGAAATAACCGGCAAGAACATCAACGGCATCCCCGTTTACGACGTTTCGGAATTTGCCGAAAAGCGAAAGACGCTGGCGATACAAATCGGCGTACTGACCGTACCCGTAGACAAAGCACAGGCTGCAACCGACGAAATGATTGCCGGAGGTATCAAGGCGGTATGGAACTTCACACCCTACCGGATTCGGGTTCCCAAACACATCGTTACCCAGAACACCTCCATCTACGCCCATCTGGCGGTCATGTTCAACCGCTTGCAGGAACATAAAAAATAAAGCGACCGATGAAGATCATTGCAGTAGGCTGGAATTACAAATCGCACAACGAAGAGATGTCGCAACGCGAGCAGCCTCAATATCCCACCATATTCCTGAAACCCGAATCGGCACTGCTGAAAGACGGCAAACCGTTTTTCCTCCCCGCATTCTCCCGGCAGATCGAATACGAAGCCGAGTTGGTAGTACGCATCAGCCGGCTCGGAAAAAACATCGCCCCGCGGTTCGCCCACCGGTATTATCAGGATATAACCGTAGGCATCGACTTCACCGCCCGCGACCTGCAAACCCGCTTCCGGGAAGCCGGCGCGCCGTGGGACCTCTCCAAAGGATTCGACGGATCGGCAGTGATCGGCGAATTCATTCCGCTCGACGGAGAAACCGCCATTGCCCATACCGCATTCTCCCTGCAAATCGACGGGAAGACCGTGCAACAGGGCAATACCGCCGACCTGATTTTTCCGGTCGATGAGATCATCGCATACGTCAGTCAGTTCTATACCCTGAAAATCGGCGACCTCATCTATACGGGAACTCCGGCAGGTGTCGGTCCCGTACAGATCGGGAATCACTTGCAGGGCTTTATCGGCGACCGGGAGGTGCTGAACTTCCACGTCAAATAACCGTACACATCATGAACAACCTTTCCCGACATATTATCCGCGTTTGGGTGCTCTGCCTCCTCTCCCTGCTGCCGCGCCCGATGCAGGCGTTGCCTACCGACTATTATGCCGCACGTTCGGTACTGGCATCCGGCGATTGGGTAAAGGTGAAAACCGTGGAGACAGGCATACACCGCATCACCTACGCCCAACTCAGGCAATGGGGATTCGACCGACCCGAAGCGGTGAACATCTACGGTTACGGCGGGAACGTGCTGCCCGAAACCTTTTCGGAAAACACCCCCGACGACCTGCCCCAGATTTCGGTATGGCATTCGGGCGATGCCGTCTATTTCTATGCCCTCGGGAATACGCGGTGGCAATACAACAGCTCATCGGCACAATACGAACATTACCAGCATCCCTACTCGGAATGCACCTACTATTTCCTGAGCGAAACAGGCGAACCGATGCACGTGGAACCCGCCGAAACACCTGCTCCCGCCACCTACTACACCGACATAACCGATTTTGACGAATACTTCCTGTACGAACCCGAAAATTACAGCCTCGGACATACGGGACGGCTCTTCCTCGCCGACGATTTCACCTACGACCTCGACCGGGAATACGACTTCCGGCTCGAAGACGCGACCGACCGGGCAATTACCGTCGCCTACTCGTTCGGAGCCAAACTCGAACGCAAAGGCTCGCAATCGAGCAACGCCACCCTGTACAGCTATTGCAACGGGACACAATACAAGACATCGAACATCAGCACGATCGCCGATTCGCACGAATTTATCCGGCTCGTTGCCGACAGCTACAACGTTCCCGAAACCGACGGCACGGTGAAACTCCGGTTCCAGTTGGTGGTAAACAGCAACGCCAACTTGCGACGCGCCGCACTCAACTACGTCCGGATCAACTACAAACGCAACCTCGTGCTGCCCCAAAGCGGATCGCTCTGCTTCCGCTTCAAACGGACCGGCACGAACGATCGCTACATCCTGTCCGGAGCGACTTCCGACACACACATCTGGGACATCACCTCATCGCTGCATCCGCAATCGGTAGAAACGACCGATGTCGGGAACACCCTCCGGTTCGTCCCCACCGCAGAAGGCTTGCAATACGCCGCGTTCAATCCGGATGCCGATCTGCCCACCCCCGAATATACCGGGACGGTAGCCAATCAGAACCTGCACGGCGAAGCCATTCCCGATATGGTCATCATCACCTCCACCCTGCTGCGTCCGCAAGCCGAACGGATAGCGGAATATCACCGTACCCGTGACCGGATGGACGTACTGTTAGTGGAACAGGAAAAGATATTCAACGAATTTTCGTCGGGAACACCCGATGCCACAGCCTACCGGCGACTGATGAAAATGTTCTACGACCGGGCAACGACCGAAGAAGAGCGTCCGGGTTATCTGCTGCTGTTCGGATCGGGACAATACGACA
Source organism: uncultured Porphyromonadaceae bacterium (assembly GCA_900538555.1). GTDB lineage: Bacteria > Bacteroidota > Bacteroidia > Bacteroidales > Barnesiellaceae > UMGS27. The sequence continues at coordinate 123,876 of UPYI01000005.1, read as the reverse complement.
ACCGTAAAGCCGTCAAACTGGACGGCAACGACCTGTTGCTGCTCACCTATCAATCGGAGAACGGCAGTGACGAACGATTCTCACACGTCGTCGAAGACTATTTCGGATTTCTGGAAGACGGTTCGGGCGAATCGCTCTACACCGACCGGGTATGTCTGGGAATCGGACGCATACCTGCCACCGGAACCGGTGCGGCACAAATCGCCGTCGATAAATTCATGCGCTACGTCGATAGCAACGATTGGGCTACCTGGCAAACCGAAGTAGGGCTGATGGCAGATCAAGGCGACAACGGCATACACGCCCGACAGGCGGAAACCATCGACTCGATCATGACCGGGCGACGCGCCGCCGCACCGCGCAAAGAGATTATCGGACGCAAGATCTATGTAGATGCCTACAAAAACACCGACGGAATGTGCGACGACATCCGCACCCTGTTCCGAAACGGAGTCGGAGTATTCAACTACATCGGGCACGCCGGCACAAGCGGCATCACCAAAAACGGATACTGGAAAGCCAGCGACATGCGACGGCTGGAATACGACCGCCTGCCCGTATGGCTCACGATCTGCTGCAACTTCGCCGGGTTCGACCAACCTACCTCCAACCCCGCCGACCAACTTTTCTTCCACCCCAACGGAGGTGCAATCGCCCTGATCACCACCACACGGGTCGTCTACACCAACGGCAACGAAAAGATAAACCGTTACCTGATGCAGAGAATGTTCCAGCGGGACGAAGAGAACAACCTGCCCCGTCTGGGCGATGTGCTGCGGCAAGCCAAACTCAGTTTCGGCAAAGTATCCGATAAAAACAAACTGAACTATATCCTGCTCGGCGATCCCGCCATGCGGATCAACTATCCCAAAAACAACGTCACCGTGTCGCACATCACGACCGCCGGAGGAAACAACGCCGTCAATGCCGGCGAAACCGTTACGGTCGAGGGTGAGATAACGACACCCGCAGGCAGACGCATCACCGACTTCTGCGGCTCGATCGGCTATACGCTGTACGATTCGGATACGGTACGTGTCACCGAAAAAGACACCGTAAGATACTACGCCACGCCGCAACGCCTGCTGTTCGGCAATGATACCGTCACCGACGGACGCTTCCGCATCACGTTCCGCATGCCCCGTTTCACATCGGGCAGCAACCGTCCCGGAAAAATCGTCTTCTACGGCTACGACGCACGGCAGAACGCCTCCGCCAACGGCTATTACGACCAGTTCGACATCGGTCCCGTATCGGGTAGAGAATCCGAACTCGTACCGTCGGGGCTCGCCGCACCCACCATCATAACCGCCGGAATCGACTCCCCCGGATTCTCCAATGGAGAGCAAACAGGCAGATCGGCGCGGTTCGTCTGCGAAGTGAATGCTCCCGCCGGATTCGCCCTGTCGGAAAACGCCACGATCGGACAACGCACCACACTCTTGCTCGACGGGAAAGAGCTCACCGGAACGGAACGTTACTTCCGATTCACCGACGGCTTCGAGAACGCACGCATCGACTACCCGTTGGACAATCTGGCAGACGGAACGCATACGCTGACCTTCCGGGTCTGGGACAACGAAGCCCGCTCGGCGCAAACCACCCTGCGGTTCACCGTCGGAGACGAACCCCTGTACCGCATAGAAGTCGATGAAGACCCCGTATTCGGACAGGCGACTATCCGTATCGAGAACGGAATCGACGACCGGGCTCGCATCGACCTGCGCATATACGACCTTGCCGGCAATACGGTATGGCAGACTACCGCCGGAGCCTCGTCACTGCCCGTCGTATGGAACCGCACCGACGGCAACGGCGACAAAGTACCCGCCGGAATATACCACGTATCGGCATTGATTACCGACGGAGAAGCCCACGAAGCCGCCCAGACAAAAAAAATAGTGGTGATCGGACAATAAACCGCCGTTTTTTCGGTTTATTACATTAGTCTATTATTATTCAAACGCAAATGAAATTCATACGAGCGATCATACTCTTCGGCATCTGCCTGACGATCCCTGCCATCGCCCTTGCCGAAAATAAAATCAAAGACCAATACAACCCGGTGAACACCGGTGTGACGGCGTTGGGCATCAGCCTCGATGCACGCGGTGCCGGTATGGGCGATCTGGGTGCGGCAACCGACCCCGATGTCAATTCGCAATACTGGAACCCGTCGAAATACGCATTCGCATACAGCACCGCCGAAATATCGGTATCCTACACGCCGTGGCTACGCAAATTAGTCAATGACATGTTCCTCGCCAACGTAGCCGGATACTGGAAATTCGGGCGCAACGATTTGCAAGCCCTCAGCGCGACGTTCCGCTACTTCTCGTTGGGTGAGATCGGACTGACCGACAACGAAGGCAATGCCATCAACTCGATCAACCCGTATGAACTGGCTATCGACGTCGCCTACTCGCGCAAACTCTCGTCCAGCTTCTCGATGGGTATCGCCATGCGCTACATCTTCTCCGATATGGCATACGATGCCGGAGGAGAATCGTCGGAAGTCTATTCGGGCGCATCGGCTTTCGCTGCCGACATTTCGGGATACTACACCGGCTATCCCATTATCGGACGAAGCGAATGCCAATGGTCGTTCGGTTTCAACATCTCGAACATCGGTACGAAAGTATCGTACGACAAAGGAACGACCAACGCATTCCTGCCCACCAACCTGCGCTTGGGAACCACATTCCTGTTTCCGATCACCGACTACAACTTCCTCTCGTTCAGCTTCGATGTAAACAAACTGTTAGTACCCACCTATCCGCGGGTAGACTCCTACGAAAACGGAGCGGAAAATCCGGCATATCAGGAAGCGATCGACAAATACAACTCCATGTCGCCGATCACCGGTATCTTCAAATCGTTCGCCGATGCACCGGGCGGCTTCAAAGAAGAGTTGCGCGAAATCTATTTCTCGGTCGGAGCCGAATACAACTACAACCAGCGTTTCTTCCTGCGGGCAGGATATTACCACGAAGACAAATACAAAGGAAACCGTAAATACGTTTCGTTCGGAGCCGGATTCTCGCTGAACGTGCTGCGCATCGATGCCGCCTATATGGTAGCGATGGCACAGACCAGCCCCCTCGACCAGACCCTGCGCTTCTCGTTGTCGTTCGACATGGACGGAATCAAAGACTTGGTAGGACGCCGCCGATAATCATGAAGACAAGAGTAGGATTCGGATTCGATGTCCACCGGTTGGTGGAAAACCGTGAACTTTGGTTGGGCGGCATACGCATAGACCATACCCTCGGCTTGCTCGGACACTCCGATGCCGACGTGCTGATACACGCCCTTTGCGATGCCCTGCTCGGCGCCGCCAACCTGCGCGACATCGGGTATCACTTCCCCGACACCGCAGGCGAATACAAAAACATCGACAGCAAAATCCTGTTGCGGCGCACAATGGAATTAGTGCGTGCAAAAGGCTACGAATTCGGAAACGCCGACATCACCGTCTGCGCCGAACGCCCCAAGCTCAATCCCCATATCCCCCGCATGCAGCAAACCCTTGCCGAATGCATGGGCATCGACCCCGACGACCTCTCGATCAAAGCCACCACCACCGAGAAACTCGGCTTCACCGGAAGAGAAGAAGGTATCTCGGCATACGCCGTCGTACTCATCCAGAAATAACCCGGCAAACCGGATAGGATCCCCCCTTATCCGGATTCGCCGCACACGATCCGGCAGCCCCGCACCGGTGCGGCTCGCAACCGGACGATACTCCGCCATACCGGTAAAAACCGCGCTTCGTTAAAAAAATAGCGCAAGAAGTTGTATATCTGCAAAAAAAGTTGTTATTTTGCCCCCGCTTTCGTAATCTCTGACAGGAAACGTAGCCTGTTATATTGCGTATTAATAACATTTTAAATAGCTATAAAAATGGATTTATTAAAGATTGCAGAAGAAGCCTTCGCAACCGGTAAACAACATCCCGCTTTCCGTAGCGGTGATACGATTACCATTTCGTACCGTATCAAAGAAGGTAACAAAGAACGTATCCAGCAATTCCGCGGAGACGTAATCCGTATCTCTGGTCACGGTGACAAAAAACGTTTCACGGTTCGTAAAATGTCCGGCAACGTCGGTGTTGAGAGAATCTTCCCCATCGAATCGCCGTTCATCGAAGAAATCGTTGTAAACAAACGCGGTAAAGTACGTCGTGCAAAATTGTACTACTTGCGCGCTCTTACCGGCAAAAAAGCCCGCATCAAAGAAAGAAGAGGTTAATCCTTTTCGGGAAAGGCAAAATAAGGAGTTGTATCGGTTCGTTCCGGTGCAACTCCTTTTTTATATCCTGCCGCCATCCGAAAGAATGGCTAATTATCAAAAAAACGACGGCGGGATGCGTCCGTAAAACACCCGGTTCCGGACACATCCCGCCGTCGTCATATCATATCTACCGGTCGGTCAAGACAAACCGGAGAGCTTTCACCCGGTCGGAGCTACCGCCTGTAAACACCTCGAACTCACCGGGATCATAAACCCGGCTACCGTCGGACAAAACATATTCCAAATCGGGCAAAGCCAGTTCGAACACCACCGTTTCAGTCGCACCCTTTTTCAAGAATATCTTCTTGAAGCGACGCAACTCCATTTCCGGACGGGTGATGCGCGACTGTACATCCCGAATATAGAGCTGTACGGTCTCCTCACCGTCATAATCGCCCGTGTTGGTTACCGTCACCGCCACCCGCAACGTCTCGTCGGGAGCGATACACTTTTTATCAGCCGTCGGTTCGCCATATTCGAAACGGGTATAACTCAACCCGTAACCGAACGGATAGAGCGGAGTATTCGGACAATCCTGATAACGGGTCACATACCATTCGTCCGGCACATACGGACGTCCGGTACTCTTACTATTATAATACACCGGTATCTGTCCCTCGTTATGCGGGAACGACAGGGTCAGTTTTCCCGACGGGTTGTATTTCCCGAAAAGGACATCCGCAATCGCATGCCCGGCTTCGCTACCCAACTGCCAGCATTCCAGAATGGTAGAGATATGTTTCTGCTCCCAGTCGAGCACCAACGGACGACCGTTGGTCAAAAGCAATACCACCGGCGTACCGGTAGCTTCGAGACGGGCAAGCAGTTCGCGCTGCACGCCGGGCAACGACAGCCGGGTGCGGCTGGCAGCCTCTCCGCTCATGAAACGTGTTTCGCCCAGACAGACAATCGCCACATCGCTTTTCTTCACGGCACGTACCGCCTCGCTGAAACCGCTGCGGTCCTCGCCTTCCACGTCGCAACCTTTCGCATAGCGTATCTTTACCCCGTCGCCCACAGCCTGACGAATGCCCTGCAATATGCCGACAGCTTCGTTTCCGTCGCCCTGAGCGCACCACGAGCCCAACATATCGGCAGGATTGTCTGCCAACGGACCCACCACGGCAATACTTTTATACCGGTCGGAAAGCGGCAATACGGCATCCCGGTTTTCCAACAGCACGATCGACTTGCGGGCAATATCCCGGACTGCCGCCCGGTTATGTTCCGATAATATTTCGGTGCGTTCGCGCTCGCTGTCGCAATACCGGTACGGATCGTCGAACAGACCCAGACGGAATTTCAGACGAAGGATACGTCTCACGGCATCGTCGATTACCGCTTCATCCACTTCGCCTGCCTGTACCGCCTGTTCGAGCGACGACAGGTAGCAATACCCTTCCATATCCATATCGCAGCCGGCTTTCACCGCCAGCAAGGCAGCCTCCGCCTTATCGGCGGCAACACCGTGCTGGATCATCTCCGCCACAGAACCCCAATCCGAAACGACCATTCCCCGGTAGCCCCATTCGCCTTTGAGAATGTCGCGCACAAGAAACGAGGCTCCGGTAGCCGGAACTCCCATCAGCTCGTTGAACGAATTCATAAATGTAGCCGCACCCGCATCGGCGGCAGCGGCAAACGGCGGCAGATAAAGCTCGCGCAAACGCTGCATCGACATATCCACCGTGTTGTAATCGCGACCGCCCTCCGACGCACCGTAACCGACAAAATGTTTGGCACAAGCCGCCATCGTATGGCATGCCGACAAATCGGAGCCTTGAAACCCTCTGACACGGGCTGCCGCTATCGCCGCACCCAGACAGGGATCTTCGCCCGCACCCTCCATGACACGTCCCCAGCGAGGATCGCGGGCAATGTCCACCATCGGGGCGAAAGTCCATTGTACACCGGCTGCCGTTGCCTCGGCTGCCGCCACCTGCGACGATTTTTCGATCGCCTCCAAATCCCACGAACAGCTTTCAGCCAGCGGTATGGGCGAAATCGTCCTGAACCCATGTATGACATCCAATGCGAAAATCAACAGAATGCCCAACCGGGTCTCGTTCACCGCCATTTCCTGCAACCGGCGCGTCGGCTCCACGCCCACCACATTCAGCACCGAACCGGTTTTTCCGCTGCGGATCATCTCCGCAAGGTCGGAAGTCTCGATCAACTGTCCGGTAAGCACCTCCTTGTTCGACAACTGGTTCATCTGTCCCACTTTCTCGGAGAGAGTCATCAGCCGCAACACCGAATCGACACGTTGTTCGAGCCGTTCGCATTCAGCCGGAACGCTGCCGGCATATCCTGCGGCAAAACAGGCAAGCAGCACGGATGCCGCCATCTTTCTTTTCAACATCATAATCTATCTGTTATATACGTATTACTTCAAATCTTTTTACCGCATACGATAATATGCGGGCTATGCGCGAACTTCAAGAAATCTTCGCTCGCCGGATGCCCCGGTATAGGCACATAATAGCACTCTTCCTCGTTCCACGCATTCGGACCGAACATGATATAGCTTATCTTGTATTTGGAAATCACCGGATCCAACACCGAAGAGAAGAAATTGGAAATCTTCACGCCCTTCGACCCCGTATCGGTCAAAGCCGGCAGCTTGCGGTTCTCCTCCGTAAAACGTCCGATCGCCGACAGCCCCATGTTCAACCGCTGCTGATACAGCTCGCCCGACTTGTCGGCTTCGAAATCCTGATACAGATTCAAGCCGACGATATCGACATACTCGTTGCCGGGGTAATATTGCCCGATCTCCTCTTCCGACACGATGCCGTACACCGAATAAGCATACAGCACATGATGTATGTTCCGCCTGTTCCGTAAATAATCTACCGTCGATCGCCACAGCCGGATATACTCTTCGGGGCTGCGAATGCCTGCTGCCCGATCGTTTTCAGCTACATTCGGCGACCCGAACAGATGAATGATCACCGGTATCTTCTTTCCTTCATCCGTTTCGAGACTTTCCAGAAAGTCGGCAACCGCATCCAGCCGGGTTTCATACTCCGCTTCGGACGAAACGGACGACGAAGGATTCCACGACAAAATCGTCACGCCGCGCATACGGTTCACCCGCTCCACATATTGTGCTATACGGACAAACGGTATCGAATCGGCATTCAGCTCCGCTCCCGTTTCCACCCCGGTCAGGCTCCAACCTACCACAGCGGGATAATTGCCGCACACGCTTTTCACATCCGATCGTCCCGGCTGGTTATACCACATGCTGCCATACGCCAACGCATCCTTATGTCCGAGCATGATACCCGTCTCCCGCCGCGAAGAGAGATCGTGGCAGAATGCTTTCAACTCGGCAGAAGCCCGGCTGTCGGAAAGCGACCAAGCGAAATCGTCCGTTTCGCCACCGTTACAGGCAGACAGGACAGCCGCCAGACAAAAACAAAACCGTAGAATTATTTTCCCCGAAAGGTTCTTACTTTTTTCCTTTTTCATATTCCGAAAACTTATCGTCCCGGCAACGGTGCCGCCCCGAACGGCGACGGACGTACCGAAACTTATACAACGTAAAATTAATCATTCCGTGCGGCAACGGGTTGCACAATTCGGGGCACTGCTTTTGCCACGAAAGCGACAGTTGTCTATATGTTGCAGATGATTAAATTTATGTAGCGTTCATGCACAAGAGACGTATTATTTGAAAATAAATCGTATTTTTGCACACACAGAAAAGAGGAAAAGCCCGCGTCGTCCGATTCAACCGACACAAAACGTCACTTCCCGATTTCACATGTATGCTCTCCTCATATATAACCCGATTCAACTTGTAATTTTTAAGAGCGGACTAAACCATGAATAGTAAAAAAGCATGCCTTGTCATATCGTATCTGATCTGTTCGATCGTCGCATGGAGCAACACCGACAAATTTTTCGGCTCGAACAACCAGCTTTCCAACAGCCACATCAACCACATATATCAAGATAAGACCGGATACATCTGGGCTTGTACCGAAAGCGGGCTGAACGTATTCAACGGAATCTATTTCAAGACCTACACCCACATTGCAGGCGACTCGACCTCGCTGGCAAGCAACTCGGTGCTGTCGGTATTGGAAGACCGGACCGGGCGGTTCTGGGTAGGTTCTACCGACGGCGTACAGATACTCGACCGGGAAACCGGACGATTCCGGAAAGTGCCCCTTTCGTACAGCAACATCACGAACTTCAACTATATAAAATGTATCACCGAGGACAGCAAAGGCAATATCTGGCTGACGACCGACCGGTCGGGCATCATCCGCATCGACGAGAACACCATGAAAGCGGTGTACTACATGCAGACCAACAGCAACATTTGCAGCAATCAGGTGAACACGATATACGAAGACCGGTTCGGAAACATCTGGATCGGATCGTTAGACAACGGCATCAGTGTGCTGAATGTCGATAACCTCATGATCACGAACTACGCCCACGACCCGGACAACCCGAACAGCCTGTCGAGCAACAAGATATTCTCGATCCTCGAAGAACCGTCGGGGAAAATGCTGGTTGCCACGATCGACGGTACGATCGACGCGTTCGACTACAAAGAACGGTCGTTCCGGCGCAATTATATCCCTTCGGTCGAAGGCGTATATACCATCTATTCCGACAGCAAGAAAAACCTGTGGATCGGCACGGACGGGTCGGGACTGAAAAGATATGACTTCAAGACCAAAAGCGTCAGCACATACGAATCGGACCTGATCCACCCCGATATGCGGCAAGCCAAAGTACACGGCATTGTGGAAGACCGGCAACACAACATCTGGGTGGCTCTCTACCAAAAAGGCATACTGATGATTCCGCTGAAAGACAAGATATTCAGGAACATCGGATTCAACCCGTTTTATGCCGACCGGAATATCGGGAACGAATGCGTGCTCACCGTTCTCGAAGACCGCAGCCGCAACGTATGGATCGGTACGGACGGCGACGGCATCTACCGGCTCGATGCCGGGCGCAAAATCAAAAAGCATTACAAAGGCGACCGGTTCCCTGCCAACGTCGTACTCTCCGTTTTCGAAGACTCCCGAAACCGGATATGGGCAGGCACATACCTGTACGGACTATATACCTACAATCCCGTTACCGACCGGTTCGAGAAAAAACCGCTGTTCTGCAACGGCGTAGAGGTAAAACACATCAACACCATCACCGAAGCTCCGTCGGGCGACCTATGGATCGGCACGAATGAGCACGGCGTATGCAAATACAATCCGGAAACCGGACAGGCAGAGTTCCTGCGGTACGATCTGATGAAGTCGGACGGGCAGATACTCAGCAACTCGATCAATGCCATCGCGATCGACAGCGATTACGTATGGATCGGGACAAGCATGTCGGGGCTGAGCCGCTACTCCTTTGCCGACGGCTCTTTCGACGATTACACGACCGAAAACGGCAAGCTGAGCAACAACAACATCTTCGCCCTGAAAACCGACCGGGAAGGCGGCGTATGGATCGGAACCAACTGGGGGCTGAACTACATCAATCCCCGCACCGGAAAAGAGTTGCGGTTTTCCGAAAAAGAGGGGTTGCCCAATGCCGCTATCAGCGGTATCGAGATCGACGACCGGCAGCAACTCTGGATCAGTACCTATTACGGGCTTTCGCATTACGATCCCCTGAAAGGCAGATTCACCAACTATTTCACTTCCGACGGCTTGATCAACAACGAGTTCCGACGCGGTGCGCATTTCCGTTCGGAAAGCGGAGAGATGTTTTTCGGCGGTATCAACGGGCTTACCTCTTTCTTTCCGTTCGAGAACCAGCCCGGATACAAACTGTCGAATCTGGTCTTTACCGATCTTTATATCTATAACGAACCGGTAACACCCGGCACCCCCGAATCGATACTGACCCGGTCGATCGACTGTGCCGACGAAATCAGGCTGAACTACGACATCAAAAGTTTTACGATCGGATTCTCGGCACTGGAATACAACCACCCGAACAAAGTCATATACCAGTCGAAACTCGACGGATTCGAGAACACATGGACGACACTGCCCGCCGGGATCAACACCGTCACCTACACCAATCTGAAACCCGGGAAATATACCCTGCACATCCGGGCGCACCTGCCCCAGACCGAAGCCGTAACCCGGAAAATAGACATCGTCATCACACCGCCCGTATGGAGGTCGGCTTGGGCGATGCGGATATATATCCTTGTCTTGCTCATCGGGGCATACTGCACCTACATCCATTTCCGAAACCGGAACCGGCGGAAAAAAGAAGACCAGAAAAAACAGAACGAACGCCGGATCATGGAATCGCAACTGCAATTCTTCACCGATATTTCGCACGAGATACGCACGCCGCTCACCCTGATACTGACCCCGATAGAAGAATTGATAAAGACGACCGAAGAGGGTTCGTTGCGCGATACCTATAAGATCATCGACCAGAACGGACACCGCATACTTCGGTTAGTCAATCAGGTCATGGAGATGCGCAGGCTCGACAAAGGGCAAGTGAAACTATCGGCGGAAGCCACCGACGTGACACGATTCGTTCAGGAAATCGTCGGCTCGTTCAAACATCTGGCGGAAGAAAAGGGTATCGCATTCGATATCCGGTTTGCCGACCGGCTGCCGATCGTATGGATCGATCAGGAGAAACTGGACAAAGTCATCTTCAATATCCTATCCAACGCATTCAAATACACACCCGCCGGAGGAACGATCACCCTGACGATCGACACGACCGAACAGGATTTGCGCATCCGCATAGCCGACACCGGATGCGGCATACCCGACGATCTGAAAGAAACCATATTCCATCGCTTCTACCAAGTGCCCAACGAATGCAACAAGACCAAAATGGGAACAGGCATCGGACTGCATCTGTCGCGTAGCCTGATGGAGATACACCACGGGCAGATCTTCGTCGAGGACGGAACAGGCACAGGTGCCACATTCGTCATCCTGCTGCCTTTGGACGACAGTTATCTGAAAGAGGAGGAGAGAAAAACGGAACACTCCGACCACAACCTCGCCACATTAGTGCAGACTTCGGTAGCCCCGATACTGGCGGAAAAAGAGGAAGTGCCGCCCGCTGCCGCCGATCAGAACAAATACAAGCCCAAGTTGTTGATCGTCGAAGACAATCGGGAAATCAAAAGCTACATCCGCAAAGTGCTCTCGCCGGAATACCGGATCATCGAAGCCGACAACGGCAAACAAGGACTGGAAATCGCGATCAGGGAGAAACCCGATTGCATCATTTCCGACGTAATGATGCCCGAAATGGACGGCATCGAGATGTGCGACAAAATCAAAAAGAATGAACAAACCGGACACATCCCCGTTATCTTGCTGACGGCAAAGACCGCTATCGAACAACGGATCGAGGGATTGAAAGCCGGTGCGGACTCGTACATCCCCAAACCGTTCAACATCGAACACCTGAAAATCCGGATCCGGAAACTCATCGAGCTGCGACGGGTGATGAAAGAAAAATACGAAGGCAAGTTCGACGAAATAAAAGAGGAGGTGTCGGGCATGAAATCGACCGACGAAAAGTTCCTCGAAAAGTTGGAAACCATCGTAAAAAACAAAATAGCGGAATCGGATCTGTCGGTCGAGACGATCAGTCAGGAGATCGGTATCAGCCGTTCCCAATTGCAACGGAAACTCAAACAACTGACCAACCAGAACCCGAGCGACTACATCAAGACCACACGCCTGCGTCACGCCGCATGGCTGCTGTCGTACAAGAACCTGAGCATTTCGGAAGTGTCCTACGCCACTGGCTTCTCGTCGCTGTCGCATTTCTCGAACAGCTTCAAGGATTTCTACGGCATGTCGCCCAGCCGCTACATGGAAATACACCGCACTGCCGGCAACGACACATCCGGACAAGAGCCGTAGATCGCCGAAAAAACAGACTATCCGGCAAGAATTTACCGATAGCTTGGCAAATCGGACGATTTATATTACCTTTACGATATACTTAATTACGACCTATGGAAGATAAAAAAGAAATTCAAATAGAACTGCCCGCCGAAGTGGCTTCGGGCATCTATTCCAACCTCGCGATCATTTCGCACGCGCCCTCCGAGTTTATCATCGACTTCATACACATGATGCCGGGCGTACCCAAAGCCCCGGTAAAAGCACGCATCCTGCTCACGGCAGAACATGCCAAACGCCTGATGTTCGCTTTGCAGGAAAACATCATGAAATACGAATCGCAGTTGGGCACAATACGGATGTCCGAACCCGGCAAAGGAAATATCCCCCCGTTCATGGCACCCGGCGGCGAAGCATAAAGCAGGCAAAGAGTCCGTACCAAACAACGAATCCCCCCATATCACAACCTTCGGATAAGACAGGAGGCGGCTCGGCAAACTCGCAAATAAATTTGCTTTTGCGCTCGGCTTATTCGTATCTTTAAATAAGATAGAATGCGGTTCGGCAGAATCGAATCGTGAAACTTTGTTTCCCGTTTGCTTCTGCTCTCACCTTTCACTATCTTTGCAAAGAAATTCATAATAAACACGTTTATGGAACATCCTCTGTTTATTTACAATACGCTCTCACGCGAAAAAGAACAGTTCGTACCGTTGAACGAACCCCACGTGGGGCTGTATGTCTGCGGTCCGACCGTCTACGGCGACGGACACCTCGGACACGCCCGTCCCGCCATTACGTTCGACGTCCTTTTCCGCTACCTCACACATCTGGGTTATAAAGTACGCTATGTCCGCAACATCACCGACGTAGGACACTTGGAACACGATGCCGACGAAGGCGAAGACAAGATCGCCAAAAAGGCACGGCTCGAAAAATTAGAGCCGATGGAGGTGGTGCAATACTATCTGAACCGCTATCACAAAGCGATGGAGGCTCTCAACGTATTGCCCCCCAGCATCGAACCGCATGCGTCGGGTCACATCATCGAACAAATCGAATACATCAAACGGATTCTCGATGCCGGATATGCCTACGAAAGCAACGGATCGGTCTACTTCGATGTAGAAAAATACAACCGCGACCACCACTACGGCAAGCTGTCGGGCAGAAACATCGACGAACTGCTCAACACCACCCGCGAACTCGACGGACAGAGCGAGAAACGCCGGTCGGCAGACTTCGCCCTCTGGAAAAAAGCGGCACCCGAACACATCATGCGCTGGCCCTCGCCGTGGAGCGACGGATTCCCCGGCTGGCATCTCGAATGCTCGACCATGAGTACCAAATATCTGGGCGAAACATTCGACATACATGGCGGCGGAATGGACTTGCTCTTCCCCCACCACGAGTGCGAGATAGCCCAGTCGGTTGCCGCACAAGGTCATGAAACCGTGCGCTACTGGATGCACAACAACATGATCACGATCAACGGACAGAAGATGGGAAAATCGTTGGGCAACTTCATCACGCTCGACCAGTTCTTCACCGGCGACCATCCCTTGCTGCAACAAGCCTACTCGCCGATGACGATCCGTTTCTTCATCCTGCAAGCCCACTACCGCAGCACGGTCGATTTCAGCAACGAAGCCCTGCAAGCCGCCGAGAAAGCCCTGCAACGGCTCACCGAAGGGTGGAACAATCTGGCGAAAATCGTTCCGGGCGACCACTCCGACGTAGATGTACAGGCAATCAAAGCCAAATGCTACGAAGCCATGAACGACGATCTGGGTACACCCGTAGTCATATCGCACCTCTTCGATGCCACCCGTATCATCAACACGATTCTGGCTGGCAACGCATCGATCGATGCCGAAGGCTTGAAAGAGTTGCGCGAGCTCTTCTCCACGTTCATGTTCGATATACTCGGCATCCGGGAAGAACACGCTGCCGAAAACGAGAAAGGCAACGAAGCATACACCAAAGCCGTAGACCTGCTGCTCGAAATCCGGAAAGATGCCAAAGCCAAAAAAGACTGGGCTACCTCCGACCTGATCCGCAACCGGTTGGCGGAAATCGGATTCGAAGTAAAAGATACCAAAGACGGATTCGAGTGGAAACTCAAATAATCCGCTTGCCGTTCCGCCGCTCCCGACCGTAAAGGCAGGCGGACGAACATCCCACAGAACGAAGCCCTGCGCCGTAATATGAGGTTACGGCGCAGGGCTTCGTTTTACATTCGCCTCCCGCTTTTTATTTTTTTACCCAATAGCGCAAATAAATCGAAACGAATGTACAAAATTCCGATATTATCACTACATTTGCGTTATACGCGAATATAGGAAGCAGCTTGGCTTAGTTCAAATAAAATTGACTCTGCTCTCGCCTTTCACTACATTTGCTACATCATCGCATTGGCTCCCAATAAACATAAACCATGAAACCCCTATATCAGGAACTGCCATTCACCGTCGATAACTACATCAACTTCTATCGGGAAGACCTGCCGCACTTCATCGTGCCGTGGCATTACCACCCCGAAATAGAAATCATGTGTATCGAAAAAGGCTGGGGCACCCGGTTTGTCGGCGATAACATCGGCGGATACGAAGAAGGCGATGTCTGTATTATCGGACCTCAACTTCCCCACGAATGGCGGAACGACAAAGAGTTTCTCAACGTCGATTCCGGGCTGAGGGCAGTATGCCACTGCGTCTACTTCCGGAAAGAGCTGTTCGAAGGCATTCTGATCCGCCTGCCCGAAATGGCGAACATCCGCGAACTGATCGAACGGTCGCGGCGCGGAATCAAGTTCACGGGGCAAGCCCGCAACCGCATCGCGCAATTCATCCGGAAGACATTCAACGGCAACGGCGTGGAACGTGTCACCAACCTCATCACCCTGTTGGAAATGATGGCGGAGACCGACGAATACGAACTACTGGCAAGCGTAGGCTTCACCCAGTCGGTCAATTCGTCCGACTTCGAACGATTCAACAAAGTATATCAACATCTCGTACGAAACCTGAACAAATCGATCAAACTCGAAGAGGTAGCCTCGCTGGCTGGGCTTACCCCCACCGCATTCTGCCGCTACTTCAAAGGACGTACCAAGAAAACGTTCGTGCAGTATCTGAACGATATGCGCATCGGACATGCCAAAAAATTCCTGATCGAGGGCAAAATGAAAATCTCTACGATCAGCATGGAAGTAGGATTCAACAACCTCTCCAATTTCATCGAACAGTTCAAACGATCGACCGGTATGCTGCCGTCGGAATACCAGAACCGATACGGCGTAAAGAAACAAAAAGCCATCTAACCGAAACGTCCCTTTCGGTATAGAATATTACCCTTTTTGCTCCTCCCATATATAACTACGGTAAGATTCCAGAATCTTTGGCAAAAATAGCGAACAGCAAGCGCTATTTACTGCCATACCTTTGTCATATTCAATAATAACATGAAAAATGGAAAAGAATATGGAAATCTTGTTTCCCCGTCTATTTTTTACGGGAAACCGTCTGTTGGGCGAGGACGTACAAAACATCAGCCGAACACTTGGAGACCTGCAAGGAATCTTTGCCGATAACGAAGCATTCGAAAGAATGCCGAAAGAAATGCCGGCTTACGAGGTGAGCAGTTTCCTCCCCGAACCGGAAGGCACTCCCGGTGGGCTATATTTCGGCATCACCTATCTGCATCCGGGAAAAGTGGGAAACGAATACTTCATGACCAAAGGTCACTTCCATGCGAACATCGACCGGGCGGAGTATTATTGGGGACTCGAAGGCGAAGGCATGTTGCTCCTCATGGACGAAAACCGCAACGTATGGGCTGAAAGAGTATTTCCGGGCAGCCTGCACTATATACCGGGTGGCGTAGCACACCGCATGGCGAACACCGGGAACACGCTCTTCTCGTTCGCTGCCTGCTGGCCCTCCGATGCCGGACACAACTACCGGGAAATCGCAGAACACGGCTTTGCCGCCCGACTGCTGGAAATCGACGGGAAACCTCAACTGATAGGAGTATAGCATCATGAGCAACCGATATAATATCGCTATCGACTTAGGCGGAACCATTATCAAAATCGGACTGATCCTTCACGGCGAGATCGTGCGCTTCTGCACCGTATCGTCCGATTCTGTGAAAGGTCTTGCCGCCATGCTCCCCAAAATAGAGGCCGCCATCGACTCCCTGCTCGCCGAGGAACAGATCACATCCGCCGAGCTGGAAACCGTAGGTATGGCATTCCCCGGCATGGTGAATCCCGTATCGTGCCGGGTAGTATCTACCAACGACAAATACGACGATGCCTGCGGCATAGACCTCAGACATTGGGCGGACAGCCATTGGGGTGCCACTTTCCTGTTGGAAAACGATGCCCGGCTCGCCGTCGTAGGCGAATGGCTCTACGGTGCGGCAAAAGGGACGAACAATGTGGTGATGATGACGATCGGCACCGGAATCGGTACCGGCGTGGTTCTCGACGGAAAACCGCTCGTCGGGAAACACCACCAAGCCGGATCGCTGGGCGGACACATCGTGGTCGATTACCGGGGCAGACGTTGCAGTTGCGGGAATGTAGGTTGCGTGGAAGCGATGGCATCATCCTTCTTCCTGCCCGAAATCATCCGCTCCCATACGCAAGTGTCGGACACCTTCAAGGCAAAAGCCGACGAGATGGACTTCAAACAGCTGTTCGAGATGATGCGTAACGGCGATGCCGCAGCCGCCACCATCTGCAAAACCTGTATGGACGTATGGGCGGCAGCCATTGTCTCGTATATCCATGCCTACGATCCCGAAATCATCGTATTGGGCGGAGGCATCATGAGAAGTGCCGACATCATCCTGCCCTATCTCGACAGCCGGGTGGACAACCTGGCATGGACTCCTATCGAAAAGACACGCATCGTCCCCTCTCAATTGGGCGACAATGCCGCTTTGCTCGGACTGAATTATTATTTACCCGAAACCAAAAAAGAGAAAAATGAAAAAATATACGGACTATAAATCGAACTACGACAAATATCCGGTCGTGAAAGTTTCCGAAACCGCCGAAGGCATCTGCTTCTGCGGTTGGCAGGAAATCACCGACAGGCTGAACAACGACCTCGCCGCCATCGACCGGGCGGTAAAGATCGTGGTAGTGGAATGTTATCAGGGTGTTCTCGACGAAGAGGTGAGAACCGCCCTCCAAAAGCAACTGGCACACACCCTGTGGATCGACTCCGCCTCTGCCATGAAACCGGCTGACGAAATAAACGCATTTCTCAAAGACGACATTACCGACGACGAAATATTCGGATACATGACGCGCCACAACATCGACTGCTATTTCGACGAAGCGAAAGTAGCGGAAACCCGCCGGGCAATCGAGGGCGTGACAGCCGGAACGATCGTCGTGTACGGCACGGGAGCCGCTTACCTCTCGCCCCGCCACGATCTGTTGGTGTACGCCGACATGGCACGCTGGGAAATCCAGATGCGTAACCGCCGGAACGAAATCAGCAACATCGGTGTCGATAACCGCACGGAACGGGCATCCCTGCAATACAAACGCGGCTTCTTCGTCGATTGGCGCATCTGCGACCGGTTCAAGAAGAAACTGATGAACCGTTGGGACTACGTGCTCGATACGAACGTAGCCCGGCAACCCAAAATGGCGACGGCGGCAGCCGTCCGGGCAGGCTTGGAAAAAGCGGCGAAATCGCCATTCCGTGTCGTTCCCTACTTCGACGCAGGACCGTGGGGCGGTCAATGGATGAAAGAGATCTGCGACCTCGACCGCAATGCCACCAATTTCGCATGGTGCTTCGACTGCGTACCCGAAGAAAACAGCCTCTATTTAGGATTCGGCGACGTCCGTTTCGAAATTCCCTCGATCGACCTCGTGTTCTCCCATCCCTGCGAATTGCTGGGCGCACCGGTTTACGGCAGATTCGGCGACGAGTTTCCGATCCGGTTCGACTTTCTGGATACGATGGACGGCGGTAACCTCAGCCTGCAAGTACACCCGCTCACCCAATACATACAGGAAAAATTCGGCATGCACTACACGCAGGATGAAAGCTACTACATACTCGATGCCGAAGAGGACGCATCGGTCTTCCTCGGTGTAAAAGAAGGCGTAGTGCCCGAAGAGATGATCGATGCCCTGAACGCGGCACAACAGACCGGACAATTCGATGCCGGCAAATACGTAGGCAACTATCCCGTAAAGAAGCACGACCACGTCTTGATTCCCGCCGGCACGATACACTGTTCCGGACGCAACAGCATGGTGCTCGAAATCAGTGCCACCCCCTACATCTTCACCTTCAAACTCTGGGACTGGGGACGTCTCGGACTCGACGGCAGACCGCGCCCCATCAACATCGGTCACGGCAAAGAGGTGATACAATGGGACCGTACCGAACCGTGGGTGCGCCGGGAGATCTATAACCGCATCGACAAAGTAGCCGAAGGCGAAGGGTGGTACGAAGAACACACCGGACTGCACGAACGAGAGTTCATCGAGACGCGCCGCCACTGGTTCACCGCACCCGTACTCCACGAAACGAACGGCAGTGTGAACGTGCTCAACCTTGTAGAAGGCCGCGAAGCGATTGTCGAAAGCCCCACGGGCGCATTCGAACCGTTCGTCGTACACTACGCCGAAACATTCATTATTCCCGACGCCGCGAAACAATACACGATACGCCCCTACGGCGAATCGGAAGGAAAGCAGTGCGCCACCATCAAAGCATTCGTAAAACACAACGTATAAAAACGAAACGATATGATATTCAATCCGGGTTTTGACATCGAGCCGACCATGAACCCCATGGGTTTCAAATACGGCAGCGACGTATTCGGCCCTCAGGTAGAGAACCGATACTTGAAAGATATTCGGAAAAGCCTTTCCGACCCGCTATGCGACGGACCGGAGATCGTCTATTCGATCGCCATGGACGTGGGCAAGGCGAAACACAAGGAACTGTTGGAACAAATGCACCTGCTCTACGGCGTAGTCACCTATGCCGCCGGACGATTAGGTAAAGAGCCGATCCGCAGCCAGGGACACATCCACTGGGTATCCAAATACAGCGGATGGTCTACACCCGAAGTCTACGAAATATGGGAAGGCGAAGCGATCATCTATATGCAGGAATATGCCGAAGACAATCCGGGACGCTGTTTCGCCGTCTACGCCAAAGCCGGCGACGTGGTGATCGTTCCTCCCTATTGGGCACACGCCACGATCAGTGCCAACCCCGAGCATCCGCTCACCTTCGGCGCGTGGTGCGACCGCGAATACGGGTTCGAGTACGACGGCGTACGGAGCCACAAAGGCATTGCATGGTTCCCGCTCTTCGACAAGGACGGTAAAATCGAATGGCAGGCAAACCCGTGTTACCAGCCGTCGGAACTGATCTGCAAAGCCCCCGCCGACCATCCCGAACTGGGAATCGTAAAAGGCGAAGCGATCTACCGCACGTTCGAACGCGCACCCGAAACTTTCCTATACGTACCGAAACCCGGGCTGAAAGAATCGGTTTGGAAAAACTACGAACCCTAACATGAACACATTCAATATTTAATCCAATGAAAAATACAATGATCTATATCATCGCGATCATCGCCGCTACCGGCGGACTGTTGTTCGGTTTCGACACCGGCGTGATCTCTGGCGCCATACCGTTCTTCCAAAAGGATTTCGGGGTGGACAACTCCATGATCGAACTGATTACCTCTGCCGGACTGGCGGGAGCCATACTCGGTGCGCTCTTCTGCGGAAAAGTGACCGACCTGCTGGGACGTAAAAAAGTGATTCTGGCTTCGGCTATTATCTTCACGATCGGCGCATTGTGGTCGGGATTAGCCCCGAACGTCGAACAGCTGATCGTATCCCGCCTCTTCCTCGGAATCGCAATCGGCGTATCATCGTTCACCGTACCGCTCTACATTGCCGAAATATCGCCTGCCGACAAACGGGGCAGTCTGGTATCCATGTTCCAGTTGATGATTACGATCGGCGTATTGGCATCGTATCTCTCCGACCTGATGTTTGCCGACGAAAGCAACCTCTCCTGTTGGAGACCGATGTTCTATATTGGCGTTGTTCCGGCATTGATCCTGCTTATCGGTATGGCATTCATGCCGGAAAGTCCCCGCTGGCTCATCAGCCGCAACCGCGATGAAGAGGGGAAAGCCATTCTCGCCCGCATCGAAGGCGAAGCCGCCATGCAAGAGTCGTATCGCACGATCAAAAACGAACTGGAAAAAAGCCGTTCCGAAAAATCGAGCTACCGCGAACTGTTGAAACCGTGGCTACGCAACGCCGTCATCATCGGGGTGGGAATCATGTTCTTCCAGCAGTTCGTCGGCATCAACACCGTCATCTATTACAGCCCCAAAATATTCCTGATGGCAGGGGTGGACGGTACGGTATCGGCTATCTGGGCGGCAGTAGGCGTCGGTGTGGTAAACCTGCTGTTCACCGTCGTATCGGTCTATTTCGTCGATCGTCTCGGTCGCCGGAAACTATACTTCACCGGGCTGACCGGCATCTTCATCACCCTGCTGCTATTAGGCGGCTGCTTCGCAGGCTTCTCCTACCTGGGCGAGACGGGCAAATGGCTTTCGATCCTGCTCGTATTCATCTACGTGGCATTCTACGCCATCAGCATCGGTCCGCTCGGCTGGCTTATCATTTCAGAGGTATTCCCTCAAAAAGTACGGGGACTCGGCTCCTCCTTAGGCTCTCTTTCGGTTTGGGTTTTCAATACGGTAGTTACGTTCACCTTCTTCAAAATAGTGAGCGCGTTTACGATCGAGGGCACTGAAATCTATCTCGACGGCGAAAATCTGGGCAATCCAGCCGGAGCATTCTGGTTCTACGCCGTAGTCGCACTTGCCGCCATCGTCTGGGGCTACTTCTATGTTCCGGAAACCAAAGGCGTCACGTTGGAAAAGATCGAAGATTTCTGGCGGAAAGGAGGAGCCCCCCGCGACTTGAAATAATCCGGCGGGGTGAACTTCGGAAACGTATGCACGACGCATGCGAAAACAGTAATTATACTTATATAACATATTGCCATAAATACCAAAAAAAAGAACAGAAAAAAGACATTACGTCAAGATTCCATAATGCTTGGTTAATATATTGAAAAGGACATGCTGCCGAACACTCTAATTTAGCAACATGTAAACCTCTAATAGAGAACAAGAAAATAACACAACGAAAAACACGACACAATGACAAGAAAAGGACAGCGGAAAAGAAATGCAAACATATATGCCCTCGCAACGGGCATGATGCTTTTGTGTTCCTTGCCGGTTGGAGTTTACGCTCAACAGACCGGACAAAGAAATGCCGACGGTATTTCGATGACAAATGCACAGCAGTTTATTTCGGGAAAAGTCATCGACGAAGCGGGCGAGCCCATTATCGGTGCGTCAGTCCATTCGAAAGACGGGAAATACAGGACCGTGACCGACCCGGATGGTAACTTCTCGATCAAATCGGATAAACAGAATCAGACCTTGCGTATCTCGTATATCGGATACGATGCAACGGAAGTAAATGCCGTTGCAGGCAAACCGGTAAGAATAGTCCTGACCGAAAACGCCCAACTCGACGAAGTAGTGGTAGTCGGCTACGGAACCATGAGACGTTCCGACGTTACCGGTTCGATCTCTTCGGTAAAAGGAAAAGAACTGACCAAGAACTCCTCTGCCAACGTCGTACAAACCTTAGCCGGTAAAGTAGCGGGCGTACAGGTAGTACAGAACTCGGGTGCCCCCGGCGGCGACGTATCCATATTGATCCGCGGTGTCGGAACGATCAACGACGCTTCGCCACTCTATGTCATCGACGGAGTGCCCGTGAACGGCGGAATGTGGTATCTCAACCCGGCTGACATCGAAACCATCGACGTGCTGAAAGATGCTTCGGCTACCGCCATATACGGTTCGCGCGGTGCCAACGGTGTGGTAATCGTCACCACCCGCAGGGCACAGGAAGGGCGTACCGAAATCAACTTGGATTACAGTTTCGGTATCCAGCAAAGTGCCAAAATGTTCGACATGATGAACGCTTCGCAATATGCGGCTCTGCACAACGAAATGCGGAGCAACGCCGGCATGTCGCTCAATCCCCTGTTTGCCGATCCCGAATCGCTCGGAGCAGGAACAGACTGGCTGTCGCCGATGTTCCGTACCGCACCGATGCATAAGGTGAACCTTTCGATACTGGGCGGTAACGCACGTATCAACCACGCCACCTCGTTAGGATATTACGCACAGGAAGGTATCATGAAGAACTCGGACTTCAACCGGTTGAACCTGCAATCCAACATCTCCTCGCAGATATTGAAAAACGTAAAAGTCAGCGCCAACATCAACCTGAGTGCGGAAAACCGCCGCAACCAACCCGTATCGACCGTAATCCAAAACTCGATGCGCATGCTGCCCCATATTCCGATCCGCGACGAGGAAGGCAACTATACCGGTCCGACGGGCAACGCCGAGCTGAATGGCGACGCCCTGAACTCCATCGCGATCATCAACGAACAGAACTACCGCATGAAAGGGTTCAGAATGCTGTCCAACCTCTCTGCCGAATGGGAAATCATCGACGGGCTGACCATCAAGACCACCGGCGGTGCCGAATTAGGATACGAATACAACAACAGCTATCTGCCCAAATACAAATGGGGAAACAAAGAACAGGTGAACACGTTGCAGACTCTCTCGTCGGCATACGAAGAACTCTACCTGTGGGACAACCAACTCTCTTACGACAAGAAATTCGGCAAGCATAAACTGAACGCCATGATCGGTACATCCTACCAGCAATACAAAAAAGAGTGGATGTCGGCAACCGGTTCGGGACGTGCCAGCGAAATGACGACCGAACTCGACAACGCCACCAAAGCGACCGACGTCGGCGGTAACTCCTACGCATGGGCTTTGATGTCGTACATGGGTCGTGTACACTACTCTTACGACAACCGCTACTTCCTCACGGCTACGTTCCGTGCCGACGGATCGTCGAAATTCGGAGCGAACAACCGGTTCGGATACTTCCCCTCGTTCTCTGCCGCATGGAACATCTCGAACGAAAGTTTCATGGAACGCGCACCGTGGATCTCCATGTTGAAACTCCGCCTCGGTTACGGTCTCACCGGTAACCAGAACATCGACGCCTACGCGTTCGCCGACAAACTGGAAGTGAACGGCGCATACAGTTTCGGTTCGCAACGCGGCTTCGAAGCCACGCAGGTATCGCTCATCTATCCCTACAAACTCTCCAATCCGTCGATCAAATGGGAATCGGTAGAACAATACAACATCGGTCTCGACATGGGATTCCTGAACGACCGTATCGTTGCCAACATAGACTTCTATCTGAAAAATACCAACGACATGCTTACCAAGAAACCCGTACCGCAGACAAGCGGAACGTCGCTGGTATCGTCGGACTGGCCTCCCGTAAACATCGGTAAGGTGCGCAATACGGGTGTCGAAATTTCGTTGAACACCAAAAACTTCGTAGGCGAATTTACATGGGAAACCACGCTCAACATGACTTTCAACAAGAACAAAGTGTTGAAACTGGGCGGACCTGAAATTCTGAGCGGTGTCAGCCTTATCCGCGAAGGATTACCGATCAACTCGTTCTACGGATTCATCATGGGCGGTATCTACCAGAATCTGGACGAAGTATTCTCGGGTGTCCCGATGGAGAACCGCGCACAAGACCGTGAATCGCACAACTCGAAAGTAAACACCTCGCCCGGCGATATCTGGTTCGTCAATACCGACAACAACGACGTGATCGACGATTTCGACCGTACCGTGATCGGTAACCCGAACCCCGACTTCATATTCGGTTTCAACAACCAGTTCGGTTACAAGAACTTCGACCTGAGCATCTATTTCCAAGGGACAGTCGGCAACGACATCTGGAACGGCGTACGGGTAGCGCACGAAGGTATGGAAAGTACATACAACCAGTTCACCTCCACACTGAACCGTTGGAACGGCGAAGGTTCGAGCAACACGATGCCCCGTGCCATCTATGCCGACCCGAACCGGAACAACCGCGCTTCGACCCGCTGGCTGGAAGACGGATCGTACCTGCGTCTGAAAAACCTGACGTTCGGCTACACCTTCACACAAGCAGGATTGCGCAAGATCGGCGTGAAATCGCTGCGCCTCTATCTGAGCTTCGACAACCTCTGGACTCTGACCAACTATTCCGGTCTCGATCCCGAAGTGGGCTTGTGGGGCTTGGACTACGGAATCTATCCTACTTCACGCACTTATATGTTCGGTGCATCTGTGAAATTCTAAATCTATCGAATCATGAAAAAGACCATTATACCGATCATCCTCCTGTTGTCGATGGGACTGACAGGCTGTATGGATAAACTCGACATCTTGCCGAAAGACCAAATCATCACCGAAAAGTTCTTCGAAAACGCATCTGCCGAAGAAATCGAAAGCGGTGTAAACTCGATGTACCAGCGGCTGCAAAGCTCGTATATGTACAACCTGCGCATGTGGACACTCGACATCGTGGCAGGCGAAGGCAGAGTAGGTAACGAAGCCGGCGGAAACGGCTTGGAAACGACACAGCTCTCCAACTTCACCACGACCAGCGACAACTCCGGTGCCAAAGAGTTGTGGCGCGGACCGTGGGCAGGCATCAGCCGCACGAACTGGGTCATGTCCAACATCGACAAATCGCCCCGGATCACCAACGAAAAAAAGACGCAGTACAAAGGCGAAGCCCATTTCCTGCGCGGACTCTACTATTTCAATCTGGTACGTCTCTTCGGCGATGTACCCTGGATCGAAAAACAACAGACCGCCAGCGACAACCTCATGGTGAAACGTACACCGAAAGAGACGGTCTACGAAAATATCATCAACGACCTGAAAGATGCCGCCGAGATGTTGCCTGCCGTGTACGATAACTCGTCCGACATCGGACGTGCCACCAAAGGTGCCGCATTCGGACTGTTGGCAAAAGTCTATCTGACACAAAAACGTTACAAAGAGACACTGATCGCCATCGACTCGGTGATGGGCCTCAATGTCTACTCCCTCAACCGGAAATACGAATGGAACTTCAACGACACCCGCGAAAACGGGCCGGAAAGCCTCTTCGAAGTGCAATATGAAAAAGATGTGACCGCCTATGCCGAGTTCGACATATTGGGTCAGGGCGGTTGGCATCACGAATACATGGCACCGCTGGCAAGCATCAATATCGGCGGTCCGTGGGGTAACTTCGGCTGGTTCGCCGTCTATCCCGAATTCGTAAACAGCTACGAGGAAGGCGACTTGCGTAAAAGCATATCCGTATGGTGCGAGGGCGATGTCTATCAAGGATGGAGCTACGACCCCACCTGTTCGCAGACCGGACACAATGTCAAGAAATTCCTCTGTGCCAACATCGGCGTAGACCGGGCTATGGACTCTCCGCTCAACTTCCCCGTATTGCGTTTTGCCGACGTGTTGCTGATGCAGGCGGAAGCCTTGAACGAATCGGGACAAACCACAACCGCAGCAGCACCTGCCACGAACGAAAACGACGGCGGGCCGCTGAACCGGGTACGGGTACGTGCCGGACTGCCTAACGCCACGACGACCAATCAAGCCGAACTGCGCGAAATCATCCGGCACGAACGCCGCATGGAACTGGCATTCGAAGGCGGGCACCGCTGGTTCGACCTGATACGCTACGACAACGACGGCGAATATGCGGCTGCATTTTTCCAAAGCATCGGAAAAACCAACTTCAACGCATCGAAACACCTGCTGCTTCCCGTACCTATCGACGACATCGACGCCAACCCGAACCTGTTGCCGAACAACCCGGGATATTAATACAAACCGTTTGAAATACACTTTATATCCGTTTCTATAACCAGACACTTATGAAACTACGTTCACTGACTCTCCTGCTCCCGATCCTTTGGTCTGTCGCCGGATATGCCCACGACGACCTGATCTACCGCACCGCCACCGAATGGAAATTCGACGCCGGAAACCATGCAGAAATATCGGCAAGCCTCACGGCTCCATTTGCCGGTGATGCCATCGTCGCCGACTACAATGGCGACGGGCTGCCCGACCTCTGCGAGATAGACAATTCGGGAACGGAAATCCGATGGACATGGAAACTGAACGACGGCAACGGAGGCTGGACGGCAATCGACCCGATTGTTTTCGGAGTCTCCGCTACCGACCGATGCACCGCGGGCGACTTCAACGGCGACGGCAAGACCGATATCGCCGTGATGCGCTCCGGGTCGGCATTGGCGACATGGTACATCGACTATGCCCCTTGCGACGGGCAATACGATGAAAGGGGCTACTTCGGCTTGTCGGGCGACATACCCTTGTCGGGCGACTTCAATGCCGACGGAGTCGATGACATTTGCGTCTACCGTCCCTCTTCGGGCACTTGGTATGTCTGCTTCGCCGATATCAAAGGCTATCCCTTGTTCGACAGCCATCTGGCAATCAACGGCGTACTGTTCGGCAGTGCCGGCGACATACCCCTTACGGGCGATTTCGACGGCGACGGCTACGACGACATGGCATTGCTGCGACCCTCGGAAAACCGGATACTCGTCAATCTGCACGACCGCACGAAAGCCAAATCGGAACGTTATGCCGACCGGAACAATGCCGGCAGCGTAGACCGTGAATATGCCGTACCCGTACAAAACGTACTGGCCATATCGGCTGCCGATATCGACAATTCCCGTCCGAAAACCCTGCCGCTGGCAACCGTCGAAGAGACTGGCAAAGAGGTGAACCTCCGACACGGATGGACCTGCATATTCGACAATTCGCTGAATCTGGACAAATGGGCGGATGCCTTGAAATACACCGGCATCAACACGCTCGAATACCACCCGTGGATGCGGGCGCACGAAGAAGTGGCACCGCAGACCGACACATGGAATACCTACGTCGGCGACGAACGGTTGTGGACCAGCAAGGCAATGATGAAACAGAAGGTGGAAAAATTCCGCTCGATCGGCGGACGTTCGGTATGCTACACAGGTATCTATGCCTGCACGCCGGCTTTCGCATGGGCACATCCCGACTGGGCGATGCGCAACATCGGCGACAAATCGTTCATCACTTACGGCGGTTCGTATCTCTACCTGATGTCTATCAATGAAAAGGTGAACTCTCCCTACGAAATCAACGGCGAAACCTACAAAAGTTTCAACGAATACTTCACGGCGCAAGCCGTAGCCGCACAACAGGAATACAACTACGACGGCTACCGTTGGGACTGGTACGGACTGCCCGAAGGCTATGCCTGTGACGGGCTTGCCGGAAACGGGAACTTCGCCCACGAAATGGCACCGTTCGTCGATCAACTCAATATCGCCGTCAAAGGGATACGAAGCGATGTGACCACCACCGCGCTGCAACTGCCGACCACTGCCGGAGACGTACCGCATATCGCCACCGGAGCCGTTGCCGACCACCAGTTCATGGAGCTGTGGCCCTTCGGCACAGGCACGAAATACAGCGACCTGTACCGCGATATTTACGAAGCCAAGAACCGCTATCCCGACAAACCGGTATTCGCCAACTTCTATCCCCCGACAGAGATGAAACTGACTACCGGATGGGGACTCGTGAACATAGACTACCAGTTTGCCACCTGCCTCTCAGCCGGAGGCTACCCGGCAGCACAGGTTGTGGACGGCGTTGCCGGATTCACCGACCCCGTACCGTTCCATGCGGTCAATTACCCGACACAGGTGCTCGAACGTATCGCCCAATGGAACCGGTTCACCGCCGCTTACGGAGCATACTTCTACTACTCCAACCCGGCTTACCTGATTACGGATTATGTACAGGGTAACTTCTCGACCGGAGAAACAGCCGGAGGCATAGTCGGAAAACTGAAAAAACGCTACGACAAACGTACCCGCACCACCGATGCGCTGATTGTCGATCTCGTAAACTACGGAACATCGCCCGACCTGCGTTGGGATCAGGTCAATACCCGACCCGCAACGGCACAGGCTACCGTATCGTTCACATTGCCCGCCGGCTTTACACCCGACAAACTGTACAGCCTGACTATCGACGGCAGAAACGAACTCGCATTCTCGCGTAACGGCAACCGTATCGAAATCACCGTACCGGCAGTAGACCTGTTCGCCACGCTGGTACTCACCTCCGAAAGTGCGAAATCGCTTCCGGATGCACCCGAAAGCGTCGGCTCCATGCCCGAACTCTTTACATTCGAATACGATGCAGCCGGCAAAACGTTGCATGCGGAAAACGCCACATCCATTCCGGTCATGCAGGAAGGCACTCCCTATGTAGTCGCCAACTCGTTCGGCGGGAACAGTGCCGAATGGTATCCGATCGACGATGCTTATCAAGGGAAATCGGCTATCCGCGTAACCGCCGGACTAATCCAGTTCAATACTACCGACCAAGGGGCGATACGGGTTCCGATCCAAAAGTTCAACCGTTTCAAAATCGCCGTCCGCTCCAACAACACCACAGCTTCGTGGTTCGGATTCCGGTTGTTGAAACCGTCGAAAACCTCTCCCGTATGGGAGTCGCGCGACCTCTTCTACCGGGTAGGCTACACCCAACCGAATGTCGCATACATCACGCTGACACCGGTGAAACCGAAAAACGGCGTATGGGAAGTGTACGAACGGGATATATTGAACGATGTCATCGGATTGTGGGGTGCCGACTGGTCGGACGCGATCATTACCACCGTACATTACGGACCGGTAGACCGGAACAGCGCCGACTACGATAACCTGCTGTTCATGTCGCCCGAATACGAAAGCGGAATCACCGCTCAAAAAAAAAATGAAAAATTAAAGTGCTGGATCGAGGACGGCAAAATCTGTATGGAATCGTCCGTCCTCTCGCCCGGAAAAGATTTCCGCATACAAATAGCCGACTTGTCGGGGCGAATCGTCGCGGCTGAAAACCGTGTAGCAGTAGACAACCGTTTGTCTACTGCCGCACAGTTGCCGCAAGGCATATACCTCGTGCAGGTCATCGACAACGAAAAACAAGCGACGTTGCTGCAAAGCCGTTGCATCTTATAAACAACATTATTATTAACGCAAACAAAAAAATGATTGCCATGAAAAAAATTTTCTTCTTATTCGCATCCTTATGCTTGGCTATGAGCATGTTCGCTCAGAACGGATTGGTATATTGGTCGCAAGCCGACGGATATAAATTCGATTTCAACCTCGACGGGAAAATAGATCTCTCCGTGCCGACACAGACCACCGACAAAGCCATTTCGCAGGTATTCGTATTCGATGCCAACAACGACGGTTATTTCGACCTGTGCGAAGTAGACCGGAACGACAACCTCATCAATTGGATTTTCTACTACAACGACGGTAACAACAACTTCATCGACCCGCAGACGATCATCTACGGTATGTCGGTCGGGGACAAATCGCTCGCCGGAGAATTTAACGGCGACGGTATCGGCGACGTAGCGATCCGCCGCGACAACGAATTCGGATTGTGGTGGCTGATGACCTTCCAAGCCATGGCTCCCGATGTCAATCTGCAATTTGGTATCGCCGACACGGACATCCTGCTGGCTGGCGACATGAACGCCGACGGACAAGACGATGTAGTCTGCTACAACAAAGGTTCGTGGGCATGCTCGTTCACTCCGTCCGATACCGAATACAAGACTCCCGACTTCGCGATGAAGAACATCGAGGTGAACTTCGGCACACAATATGAGATCCCGGTATTGTGCGACGTAGACGGTGACGGATACGACGATATGGGTCTCTGCTCGGTAAGCGACGGCGAAGTGAGCTTCAACCTGCACCAAACGACCAAAACCGCCAACAACGGATACAGCGGCGACAACGGCAGAGGTTCTTTCGACAAAACAATCGATATGCCTGCCGGAATCAACCCGACTTGCGTATGCGCCGTAAAACAATCGAACGGTTCGGGCATCGGTGCCGTACAAGCCGAACAAGTCGAAGTTTATCCTTCGTTAGTAAAAGACGGTAGCGCATTTACCGTAAAAGGCGACGAACTGAAAACCGTGAAAGTTTACAACGCCATGGGACAATCGGTAGAAACCGTATATGCCGCAGGCAATACGTCGGTTGCCATAGCTACCGCAGGCTGGTCGAAAGGCACCTATTTCGTATGCGTGGAACACGCCGGTAAAACAACTGTAAGCAAACTTATCGTTCGATAAAAAAACACCCGTATGAATATCTTCCGTTTGAAACATATCCTGCTGTTGCTGATCGCCGCAACCCTGCTGTTCTCCTGCCGGAAAGCGGAAAACGTCCGCTCTATCTGGTCGTTGCAGAACCGGGCGACAAGCGAATACCTGTACGACGACAACGGCGTATGCAAGTTCAGCACAGAGAAGCAAGGCGACAAATCGCTCTGGCTGATCGAAGCCTCACAAGGCGACAACGTATATATCCGCAACAAAGCCAGCGGAAAATACCTGCTGATCGAACACGGACAAGTAGTCTGCGCCGACATAAACCGGACTTTGCCCCAAGCCGCCGAATGGTATTACGGCAACTTCGATTTCGTCACCCAGACCAACTGCGGCTGGTACACGCTGTCGAACCGCACCGAATCCGACCGGTTGCACCTGACGGAACGGGAGGGTATGCTTCGAATGGAAGATGCCGACAACCGGAATACCGACTTCGCCATGCACTGGACATGGGTAAGAGAAGAAGGCAGCCGTCTTCCGTACAGTTTCACGCCCAATAGCGTCACCGACGCTTCGTTTCTCGGAACCCGTACCGCCCATGCGGTTTCGCCGACCGAGATCCGTTCCGACTATCACGGTGAAAACGCATGGCAATTGTCGAAAGAGATCTCCGCGTTTCCGAAATTCACGACCGAAAACAACCTGCTGATCGAAGCCCTCTACAACATGGCTCTCGAAGAGATGCAGCTGGATGTACGCAGCAGCGACAGCACATTCTGCGCCGGCAAGCTCTGGCCCGACACATGGACCCGCGACGCCGTGTACAGTATCTGGTTCAGCTATGCGTGGATCATGCCCGAAGTTTCGGGAAAAACGCTTCGCAAACAGACACTGTCGAACCCGCGCGAGGCATTGCAGGATACCGGCAGCGGCGGTTCTTACCCCATCTCTACCGACCGGGTGGTCTGGGCAATCGCCGCATGGGAATATTACCTCTACACCGGCGACCGCGAATGGCTCGAATGGGCATACGAAAGCCTCAGCTACACGGCACAAAAGGATATCCACGTGGCATTCGACCGTAACATCGGTCTGTTCCGCGGCGAGACCTGCTCGATGGACTGGCGCACACATACCTATCCCAACTGGTTCTCCAACGTGACGATAGGCAGTTCATACTCCTGCGGCACCAATGCCCTGCACCTGTTCCTGTATGAATTTTTATCGAAGAGCGCGGGGCTGCTCGACAAACCCGCCGAAGAGAAAGCATACTGGACCCGTTTCCACAACGATCTGAAAGAGGCGATAAACCGCCATTTCTGGAACGAAAAGCAAGGCATATACACCTGCTACCTGTATCCCGAAACGTCGGGCTACAAAACTTCCGAACGGGTAGGCGTCATGGCTAACGGCTTATGCGCGGTGCTGGGTGCAGCCAACGAGAAACAGACCGAACGCATGGTAGCGAATTTCCCGCTGTATCCCTACGGCGCGGCGGTTCTCTATCCTTCGATACCCGACGATTTCGCCTACCACAACAAGAGCGTATGGCCCGTATGGCAAACCCCGTATATGTATGCAGCCTGCCGAGCAGGCAATATGCAGGCGGTGGAACACATGATGAAATCACTCACCCGGGCTTCTGCCCTGTTCCTCACCCATAAGGAGAACATGACCTACGATACGGGATACGACCGGGGCACAGCCCTGAACTCCGACCGCCAGTTGTGGTCGGTATCCTCCTACATCAGCATGGTCTACCGGGTATTGTTCGGTATAAATCTGACCGAACAGGGTGTCACGTTCGCACCCGTAGTGCCCGATATGATAAACGGGCAACTGAACCTGTCGGGATTCCGCTATCGCAACGCCGTGATCGATATAACGGTGCGCGGAAACGGGAACACGGTACGGTCGCTCTCTGTAAACGGAACACCGCAATCGCTGCCCTACATCCTGCCTGCCGACAGCAAAGGGGGGTATCGCATCGAAATAGAAATGGGCGAAGCAAAAGCCGAAGGGAATATCCGCCTCGTGGAGGCAGGTCCCGGCAAATGCTGGTCGCCGATAGAACCGGTATTGACGCTGAACGGCTCGGTACTGAACTGGGAAGCGGCAGAAGGGGAAACCTATTACCTGCACGGCACTTCGGGAGAAGACCGGGCAGTGACACCCCCTTACGATCTGAAAGGATCTGCCAACGGTTTCTACTCCGTATATGCAGTCGATGAACACGGGTTTGCATCCGACCTGTCGAATCCGGTGATCTTCTCCGACCGCGAACTGGTATTCGAAGCGGAACAGGCTCGGCATTCCGGAACATTCAACCGGACACATAAAGGATATTCGGGCAACGGATTCGTCATCGACCTCTTCGCACATCCCGCCAATGTACGGTTCGACATCTCCGTACCTGCCGACGGCGACTATGCCCTCGTATTAAGAGGAGCAAACGGGCATGGACCTCACGGCACATGGTGCGCCATCCGCTCGGTAGCGGTAGACGGCAACGATACGGGAACATTCCTGTTCGAAGCCACCGGAAACTGGGGCGAATGGATAGACTCGAACTACATCGTGGTGCGTGGGCTGAAAGCCGGACGACACTCCGTAGCCCTCTCGATCAATCCGGAGGGAAAAGGATACGACTACAACATGTCGCACGGAAAAGAAAACGCAAACGATTGCCATATCGACTGTCTGAAACTGATCCGACTTTAACCGATATATCCGGACACGAAAAATGGGTTGCATCGAACATGCAACCCATTTTTCGTATCACAGGCACCTACCGTTGCCGGCGGGTGGTCGTGAACTTGGGCTTATTCTTTTTGATCGCATTCGGTTTCTGCATATCCACCGGTTTCTCGAAGATATTCCACGTCTGCTCCACATCCCAGTTTGCTTTCAGAGCCAACGGCTGATGATAATAGAATACCTCCTCGGGCTGCCGGTGTTCCGCAAAGTTTCCGGTATCGTACTCGCCGTTTCCGTTCCGGTCGATAAACAGCCTTAGATAATAGGTATCGGGAGCCAGATACATAAACTCCGCACCCCCCTCTTTCAGCGCGACGCGGCGCACCGGTACATCCTGCTTGTTCAACAGCTCGACATACGCCGAATCCTGCACGCCCTGTATCTCGACAAACAGATTGGCATACGCCGACAACGGTTTTATCTTGAACTCTTTCGAGAAGCGGTCGGTATGGTTCCCGTACAACCCCGTAAAAGCCGTCGAGTCGATCGACAGACGATACGCACCGTCGGGAGTCCATTTGTGGCTCAATGTGAAGTGACGATACGTCAAAGTATCCTCGACGAGCCCGTAAAGCGATTCCGGCAGGGGAATCCACAACGTGTCCTGTTTCTCTTCGAGGCGGATCATCGAACGGTCGTATGCGGCAATCGGCTCATCGAACGAAAAAGCGACGGGACTATATACATCCAGTACCGACGGGATCTTTTCGTTCAACGTCACGAACACGGTCTTTTTCACCTCGGTCGTATCGTTCTTTCTCACCCGGCGTTTCTTTTCCTGACGTTCGGGCTTGGCAATGAATCGCAACGTATCGACATAAGGCGAGAGTTGTCGTGCCGAATCGGTACGCAGGTAATGCGCGGCAAACAGCAAGGTATCCATTTTATAGATCAGAGAATCCTTGATCCAATACGACAAGGTGTCGAACGTAGCTGAACGCTCGATTACCGCCCAATCGGGTTGCTCGAAGTTCAGCGGTTCCAACCGGGGCAACTCCTGAGCCGGAGCGGCGAACGTAAGTGCGATACGGCGGCGGTCGCTACGGGTATTCTCCAAAAGATACTGCGACTTGAAATCTTCGTTGAACGCCGACAGGAATATATCGTTCGGGAAGAAACGGGTGAGGTTGTGGGTCACGATCGTATCGATCGTGACGCTGTCAGCCCAGATCGTGTCGGTGTGCAGATGCGGTTCGGCACTCGGCACGATGATCTCGTCGAGAAACGCAATATCTTCCGACGCATTGTCGAAACGGAAATCGCGGTTCATATCTTTCAGGGCATAGATACGGTAGCTGCCCGGCGATACGTTCTTGATCGAGAACCGTCCGTAGGCATCGGTCGTGGCAATGCGCTCCAACGGCATCGTACGGAACGTCGAATCGTCGAGCCGGCTATGCAGCCCGACCAGCATACCGGTAACCGGTTCCAGATCGGCGGCATTCAGCACCAGCCCCGACACCTGCAACGAATCGATGTGGTCGCCGGTAGTGAACGCATACGAAAATCCGGGAATCGCATTCTTCTCGTTATTATCGACAATCGCATCGGAAAAGTCGATCGTATAAGTCGTATTGGGCAACAGCGTATCGCGCAGGGTGATCAACACCCGGCGTCCCGAAGCCGTGATCTCCGCCATATTTTTCTGGGGCGGCGAAACGATCACTTTCTCCGAAACCTTTTCCAACTGGATCAGTTCATCGAACTCGATCTCGATCTTATTCTTCGTCACTCCGGTCGCGTTCGGCACGGGCGTACTCTTCACGAACACCGGCGGTCTCTCATCGTACGGACCGCCTCCCGGGCGGGACATATTCGCACAGGAATAAGCACCGGCAGCCACTACTGCCGCCATGCCCCACTTCATCCACCGGGACGATCCGATATTTCCATTCTTACTCATTTTCCTGCCAACTTGTATCCATAACAGATAAACGGCTGTAAAGATAGAAAAAAAGAATCATTGTCGCTTTATTCGTCGGGAACTCTCTGCGAAAACGGCTCTCATAACAAATAATATTGAATATTTTGCGTTCGGTTGAAAAAAAAATATATCTTTGCACCTTGATAAAAATCTGCAAACAAATTAAAAACAAAATAATAAAGTAATTTTCACATGCAAAACAAAGGATTTATCAGAGTCATTGCGATTTTACTGACCTTGGTCTGCTTGTTTTACCTTTCGTTCTCTGTTGTAACTTCGATCTACAACAACAAGGCGGAAGAGTATGCACAAGGCGATGAAGTGAAGTACAAACAATACATCGACTCTATCTCTACCGAGAAAGTGTACTGGTGGTACTACACCTACCAACAATGCCGCGAAATGGAAATCGGCTTAGGTCTCGACCTGAAAGGCGGTATGAACGTAACGTTGCAGATCTCCGTTGCCGACGTTCTGAAATCATTGGCAAATAACAACCCCGATCTCAACTTCAACAAAGCGATTGCCGCCGCACAAGCCAACCAAGCAGGTAACAACGACTTCCTGCGTTCGTTCTACGACGAATACCGCAAGATCGACCCGAACGTTCGTCTGGCTGCCAT
This sequence comes from uncultured Porphyromonadaceae bacterium, assembly GCA_900538555.1. Taxonomy (GTDB): domain Bacteria; phylum Bacteroidota; class Bacteroidia; order Bacteroidales; family Barnesiellaceae; genus UMGS27. The sequence continues at coordinate 88,158 of UPYI01000005.1, read as the reverse complement.
ATTCAGCACATTCCAGTTGAAAGAAAAAATCAAACCCGGCACCTCCAACGAAGAAGTCCTTTCCGTACTCCGTGAAGAACTGAACAGCGCCGTAGACAACTCGTACAACGTACTCCGTACGCGTATCGACCGTTTCGGTGTGGTTGCCCCCAACATCCAGAAACTGGAAAAAGACGGTTTGATCCTCGTGGAATTACCGGGTATCAAAGACCGCGAACGTGTGAAAAAACTTTTGCAAGGTAGTGCGAACCTCGAATTCTGGGAAACTTACAAATTGGAGCAACTCGCCGGCAAGCTGCAAGCTGTAAACAGCGCACTGGCTGCCGCAAACTCCGGTAAAGAAGAAAACAAAGCTGCCGAAGCCAAAGAAGGCGCATCGCTGAAAGACCAGTTGAAAGCCGACGAAAACAGCGCATCGAACGAAGCGATCCGTCGTCAGAATCCGCTGCTCTCGCTGATGGACTATACGCAAAGCTATGCAGGCTCGCCCGCTATCGGTATCGTACACAAAAACGATACGGCTGCCGTCAATGCCATGCTCAACAGCAAAATCGCCCGCGATATTCTCCCCGGCGACCTGTTGCTCCGCTGGACGGTAAAAGCAATCGACGAAAAAGATACCTACTATCAGTTGATCGCCCTGAAAGCCGGTAAAGGCGGCAAAGCACCTCTGGGTGGTGATGTCGTAACCGATGCCAACGACGATTTCGACCAGCTGAAAGGATCGGTCGTAAATATGAGAATGAATGCCGAAGGTGCCAAAACATGGGAAAAACTGACCCGCGACAACCTCGGCAACGCAATCGCTATCGTTCTCGACAACCAAGTATATTCTTTCCCGAATGTAAGTAGCGTGATCTCCGGCGGTAGCTCCGAAATCACCGGCGGATTCTCGCCCGAAGAGGCAAAAGACTTGGCAAACGTATTGAAATCGGGTAAAATGGCAGCAGCCGTTACCATCGTTCAAGAAGACATCATCGGTCCGTCACTCGGACAAGAAGCCATCCAGAGCGGTGTGATCTCGTTCGTTGTCGCATTGGTATTGCTGATGATCTACATGATCTGCATGTACGGTGTAGTTCCCGGTCTGGTAGCCAACTTCGGCGTACTCTGCAACTTCTTCTTCACCATGGGTATCCTTGCATCCCTGCAAGCCGTGCTTACGCTGTCGGGTATCGCCGGTATCGTGCTCTCGCTCGGTATGGCAGTCGATGCCAACGTGCTGATCTTCGAACGTACGAAAGAAGAACTCCGTTTGGGTAAAGGTCTGAAATCGGCTTTGACCGACGGTTACAAGAATGCGTTCTCCGCGATCTTCGACTCCAACTTGACCTCTGTCATCACCGGCGTTATCCTGTTGCTCTACGGAACAGGTCCTATCAAAGGTTTCGCCACTACGTTGATCATCGGTATCATCACGTCGTTCTTCACCGCTATTTTCATCACCCGTCTGATTTTCGAAGGCGGTCTGAACAAAGGCTGGTTCAAGAACATGACTTTCACCACAGGCATTTCGAAAAACTTGCTGACCAATACCCATATCAACTTCTTGGGACAACGCAAGGTCGGTTTCTCGGTAGCCCTGACCATCATCGCTATCATGATCGCTTCGTTCTTCGTCCGCGGTCTGAATCAAGGTATCGACTTCTCCGGTGGACGTAACTACATCGTCCGTTTCGACAAACCGGTAAATCCCGTACAGGTTCACGACATGCTGGCTCCGGCATTCGAAGGCAGCTCCCTCTCGGTAATCACAATTACCAGCGACGATCAAGTACGTATTTCGACCAACTACCGCATCGCCGACGCATCGGAAGATGTAGACCAAGATATCGAAACGAAGATCTACGACGGAGTAAGCTCGTTGTTGAACGGAACTTCTTACGAAGACTTCACCGACAACTACATCCAGAGCCGCCAGAAAGTAGGTCCGAGCATCGCCGACGACATCAAGACCGGTGCATACTGGGCTGTATGTCTCTCGCTGATCGCCATGGCACTCTACATCCTGCTCCGCTTCCGCGACATTTCGTTCAGTATCGGTACGCTGGCTTCGGTTTGCTTCTCGTCGTTCACGATCATCGGACTCTATTCGCTGCTCTACGGAATCCTTCCGTTCTCGATGGAAATCGACCAATCGTTTATCGCCGCAATCCTGACCGTAATCGGTTACTCCGTGAACGATACCGTGGTGGTATTCGACCGTATCCGCGAGGTAACGCACCTCTATCCGAAACGCGAACGCAGCCAAGTTATCAACGACGCGTTGAACAGCACGTTGCCCCGTACGATCAATACTTCGGTTAGTACGGCACTTGTACTGCTCTGTATCTTCATCCTCGGTGCAGATACGATCCGCAGCTTTACGTTCGCCATGTTGTTCGGTGTGATTATCGGTACGGCATCGACGCTCTACATCGCTACGCCGATCGCATACACGATCCAGAAACGCCGTCTCAAAAAACAAGCGTTGAAAGAGGCTAACGCAACAAAATAAGGAATAAATAACCTTTCTGATAAAACGAAGGGCTGCACCGCAACGACGATGCAGCCCTTCGTTTATTCCGGACAGGAAAAGTTATCTAAGATGCAAAAAAACAGACAGGAATAAATATCCGTAAAAAGCAGGATGCACCTGCTTTTTACATATCCCTTTCCCGACCTACTTTTTTTTTGCAATTAACCCTGCCCACAAAAAAAACGTTGCGCCCGACACTGCGGACACAACGCACGCTATATAATATGTACTCCCGCCGGGAATCGAACCCGGATTTAAAGTTTAGGAAACTTTCGTTCTATCCATTGAACTACAAGAGCCTCCGATAAGCGAATGCAAAAATACAATAAAAATCCATATCCGGCAAGAGGTACACGGGAGAAGTCGTCGCCCGTCTGGTGCACCCGACCGTAAACGTTCTGCGCCCGAACATCCCGACGCACCCGAAAGAGCAACAGCAAAACCTGCTTCTATCCGAAATCAATCGAAGATTGCTTTCAGGACATCTAACGAACGCAACTCCGACACACCCGGATGATGCAGCCGGAAATAGAGCAGAATACGTTCCAAAACCTGCATCCGCTCCGTCCGGTTGAAACGGAACAAGTGGAGATTCGAAAAGTCCATCCGCATCAACTGCATGAAAAACAGAGCATCGTCGCCCTCCAACACATACGGATGCGCCGGATGCCGACCGGTGAAAACACCGCCCAGCATATCGAAGCAGTAGCCCCGTTCGTAACTCTCCGTATTCGGGAAGAAGCCCAAATAACCCGACAGCTGCAACAAGAAACAGATATGGAAATTGGCTTTACCCTCCTCCATCATATCCAGCAGTTCGATCGATTGCAACAGATAGGCAAACAACGCCGGGTTGGGATCGGGCTCGCGAATCACCTCCGACAACACTTCGGCAAGAAACAAGGCAACCACGTTCTTCACCGGATCCAGATAGATCCGTTGCGTAGGCACCAGCACACGAGCCTCCTTGATCTTCTGTATATCCCGCCCCGGACGGTTCTCCACATCCAGCGACAAAATAGAAAGCGGTTGAAGCAACACCCGCATCTGCCGGGCTTGCCGCCCCGTGCCCACCGGCAAAGCATACGACACACAGCCATACCGCTCGGTATAGATATGCACGATCGACATCTTGTCGTTGTACGGGATCGACTGCAATACGATTCCGGAAGTCTTTTCAAACATAGGGCTTTATTTTCTTTCGGTCGGAAACCATCCGCTTTATTGCCGTAAAGGTAATACAAGCCGCATACAACACCAACGAATCGAATGTATTATTCTTCCTATCCGACACCGGACACCGACGGAACCACCCGACAAGGTATAAATTTTATCCGAAAGCCCGCACGAAATGAAACCGCGCAACACACTGTATATCAATATTTAAAAATCAAACAAAATAAAAAATGGACAAAATGGTCAATATTTTTAAACAAAATATTTTGCCATTTCAAAAAACAGCTCTATATTTGCAGTCGCATTTCGGGACAGCTCTTTATCTAAAATCTTAGTAAAGCATTCCGGCAATGGCCCATTCGTCTATCGGCTAGGACGCAAGATTTTCATTCTTGAAAGAGGAGTTCGATTCTCCTATGGGCTACAAGTATAAATTTAAAGGAAACTTATTGCAATGGCAAACCACAAATCATCTGTAAAACGCATTAGAGAAACGAAGGTTAGAAACCTCCACAATCGTTTTTATGCAAAAACAGCTCGTAACGCTGTTCGTAAATTGCGCGCCACTACTGTGAAGGAAGACGCTGCTGCCTTGTATATCAAAGTTAGTTCAATGCTCGACAAATTGGCTAAGAAAAACATCATCCACAAAAACAAGGCTAACAACTTGAAATCGAAATTGGCATTACACGTTAATAAACTGTAATCGAGATATTATGCGGACAGGATTGTCTCCTGCCGCTTTACGATGGCCCATTCGTCTATCGGCTAGGACGCAAGATTTTCATTCTTGAAAGAGGAGTTCGATTCTCCTATGGGCTACGAAAGTACTGGACTTCGGTTCGGTACTTTTCTTTTTGAATGTCTGCAAAACACCACCCCCGAAACAACCGGACAGGCACGCCGCGGCGCACCTTCCAAAACCGCCCGCCAAAGACAACACGGCGCCGTAAAATCCGGCAAACGATACCCCTCGGACAATGTGCCGGCAGAAACGGAAACCGGTCGGTTCACGCCCTGCGGCAGAAAGCGCAAGTATTGTTAATCGTACAATTATTTCCGCCGGTTCTTTTTCGTATTCCAACTTTTTTATGTAATTTTGTTTGTCGGAGAAATATCGCTTAATCGCACGATACAGAGGTATTTCGCCCCCCGCACTCCCTATTCGGAAAACAAGGTGCGGCGATAAAAAAACAGAAAAGATTCGGATAAATATGTCAGAAGAAACAGAAAACAAAAGTTATTCCGCCGATAGCATTCAGGTGCTCGAAGGATTGGAGGCCGTTCGTAAACGACCTGCCATGTACATCGGAGACATCGGTGTGAAAGGACTCCACCATCTGGTGTATGAAGTAGTGGACAACTCGATCGACGAAGCCTTAGCCGGATACGCTACGCACATCGAAGTATACATCAACGAAGACAACTCGATTACGGTAGTGGATAACGGTCGCGGTATTCCGGTCGATATGCACGAAAAAGAACACAAGTCGGCATTGGAGGTTGTTCTCACCGTATTGCATGCCGGCGGTAAATTTGACAAAGGGTCGTACAAAGTATCCGGCGGTTTGCACGGTGTCGGTGTATCGTGTGTGAATGCGCTTTCGAACTATCTGCGTGCCGAAATCCGCAGAAACGGAAAAATCCACATGCAGGAATTTGCCTATGGAAAACCGTTGCACGACGTGGAGATAATCGGAGAAACCCAAGAGACGGGTACGACGATCACGTTCAAACCCGATCCCACGATCTTCACCGAAACCACCACGTACGACTATAAGATCCTCGCCAACCGTCTGCGCGACCTCGGTTATCTGAATGCCGGCATTACCCTGATTCTGACCGACAAACGCGAAAAGAACGAAGCCGGCGAATTCCATTCGGAAACATTCTACTCGAAAGAGGGTCTGAAAGAGTTCGTACAATACATCGACTCGAACAAGGAACACCTCATCGAAGATGTCATCCATATCGCCACCGAACGGCAAGGCGTTCCGGTAGAAGTAGCCATGACCTACAATACCACCTACAACGAGAACGTGTTTTCGTACGTGAACAACATAAACACGATCGAAGGAGGTACGCACCTGACCGGTTTCCGCCGCGCCCTTTCACGCACGTTGAAAAAATATGCCGAAGACAGCAAACTGTTGGAGAAAGCCAAAGTCGAAATCAGCGGCGACGACTTCCGTGAAGGATTGACTGCCGTCATTTCGGTGAAAGTAATGGAACCGCAGTTCGAAGGTCAGACCAAAACGAAACTCGGAAACAACGAAGTGATCGGAGCCGTAGACATTGCCGTAAGCGAAGCCCTGACAAACTACCTCGAAGAACACCCCAAACAGGCGAAAATGATCGTCGAGAAGGTGATCCTCGCGGCACAGGCACGCCACGCAGCACGTCAGGCACGCGAAAAGATACAACGCAAATCGCCCCTTTCGGGTGGCGGACTTCCCGGCAAACTGGCAGACTGCTCATCGAAAGACCCCGCTGTCAGCGAGATTTTCCTCGTCGAGGGTGATTCGGCAGGCGGATCGGCAAAACAGGGACGGAACCGGGTATTCCAAGCTATCCTGCCTCTGCGCGGTAAAATCCTGAACGTAGAAAAAGCGATGGATCACAAAGTGTTCGAGAGCCAGGAAATCAGCAATATATTCAAAGCTCTCGGCGTTACGATCGGAACAGCCGACGACAGCAAGGAAACCAACATCGAAAAGCTGCGCTACCATAAAATCATCATCATGACCGATGCCGATGTCGATGGCAGCCACATCGCCACGCTGTTGCTCACGTTCTTCTTCCGCCGCATGCGCCCGCTCATCGAGCAAGGCTACATCTATCTGGCAACACCGCCGTTGTATAAATGTAAAAGCAAAAAAGGCAAGATAGAAGAATATTGCTGGACCGACCAACAACGCGAACAGTTCATCCTTGTGAACGGAGGAGGCGACGAAAACAATATCGAAACCCAACGATACAAAGGTTTGGGTGAGATGAATCCCGAGCAGCTTTGGGAAACCACCATGGATCCGGAGAACCGCATCCTGAAACAAATATCCATCGAGAATGCCGCCGAAGCCGACCGCATCTTCTCGATGCTGATGGGCGAAGATGTAGCTCCTCGACGCGACTTCATCGAAGCCAACGCCACTTACGCCAACATCGACGCGTAAGCCGGGCGGAACAAGGTTGCAAAACGATACGAACAAGGAGGGGCTGTGTCACACTTTGCTGGCACCGCCCCTCTTGCATAAACATTCGGCTTCATAATACTAAAACGAAAAGATTATGGCAAAAAGTAAATCTACAACCGAAAAGAAACGGATGAAAAAAAGCGATATGCTTACCCGTATCGTCAATTTCTTCAACCAGGACAAGAACCGTGCCTTCAACTATAAACAAGTGGCTCACGGCATAGAAGCCACCACCATGCCGCAAAAACAGCAAGTCATACTCCTGCTCGAAGGGCTTACCGAACAAGACTTCCTGATCGAGGTCGTACCGGGAAAATACAAGGTGAAAAACCGGGGAACACAGGTTACCGCCCGTTTCGAACGCCGCAGCAACGGCAAGAACCACGCCATTACCGACGACAACGAGTCGATATTCATCGCCGAACGCAACTCACTCCGCGCCATGAACGGCGACAAGGTGCTGGTACTGGTATATGCCAAGCGGAAAAACCGGGAGACGGAAGGCGAGGTCATCGAGATTCTGGAAAAGAACGAACAGGTATTCATCGGTACGCTCGACGTGCAGAAGCATTTCGCATTCCTGCTGACCGACAACAAGGTGCTTGCAAACGACATCTTCATTCCCAAAGACAAACTCAAAGGCGGCAAACACGGCGATAAAGCAGTCGTTCGGATTACCGACTGGCCCGAACGGGCACGCAACCCCTACGGCGAAGTAGTCGATATACTGGGAGCAGCCGGAGAAAACAACACCGAGATCAACGCCATCATGGCTGAATACGGGTTGCCCTACAAATACCCCGAGAACATAGAAAAGGCAGCGAACAAAATACCCGAAGAGATTCCGCAGGAAGAGATCCGCAACCGCGAGGATTTCCGAGATGCCACCACCTTTACGATCGACCCCAAAGACGCGAAAGATTTCGACGATGCCCTTTCGATCCGCCGGTTAGGAAACGGCACATGGGAAATCGGTGTGCACATCGCCGATGTCACCTATTACGTCAAGCCCAATACGGTTATCGAAAAAGAGGCGGAGAAACGCGCCACTTCGGTCTATTTAGTAGACCGCGTAGTGCCGATGCTTCCCGAACGGCTCTGTAACTTCATCTGCTCCCTGCGCCCCGATGAAGATAAACTGGCGTTCTCGTGCATCTTCGAAATGAACGACAAAGCCGAAGTACTCCGCTCGCGTATCGCCCGCACAGTCATCCGGTCGAACCGCCGGTATGCCTACGAAGATGCCCAAGCAATCATAGAAACGGGCGAAGGCGACTACAAGGAAGAGATTCTGAAACTGAACGACCTCGCCCAGCAACTGCGTGCAAACCGGTTTGCCGGCGGCTCCATCGACTTCGACCGCCACGAGGTAAAATTCGAAATCGACGAAACCGGCCGTCCGCTCGGTGTTTACTTCAAGGTTTCGAAAGAGGCGAACAAACTGATCGAAGAGTTCATGCTGCTCGCCAACCGCACGGTAGCCGAGACCATCGGAAAAATAAAAGGCAGGAAACCGAAAGCGTTCGTGTACCGCGTACACGAACAGCCCGATCCCGACAAACTCAACACGTTGTCGGAATTTATCACCCGGTTCGGCTACAAACTGAAAACGACCGGCAAGAACACGGAACTGTCGAAAGGCATCAACACGCTTCTGCGTCAGGTAAAAAACAAACCGGAAGAGAACCTGATCGAGACCATCACCCTGCGCTCGATGGCGAAAGCCGTATATACGACCGAGAACGTAGGTCACTACGGGCTGGCATTCGACTACTATACCCACTTCACCTCGCCGATCAGACGTTACCCCGATATGATGGTACACCGCCTGTTGGAGAAATACCTCTTCCAGAACGGCAAAAGCGTCAATCTGGAAAAACTCGAAGAGGAGTGCAAGCACTCGTCGGAAATGGAGCAGCTTGCCGCCAATGCCGAACGCGCATCGATCAAATACAAACAGGTGGAATACATGAGCGAACGACTCGGACAAGAGTACGACGGTGTCATTTCGGGTGTAACCGAATGGGGTCTGTATGTCGAGATCAACGAAAACAAATGCGAAGGGCTGGTACCGATCCGCGATTTGGAAGACGACTACTATGAATTCGACGAAAAGAATTTCTGTCTGATCGGACATCGCAAAAAACGCATCTACCGTTTGGGCGACCCGATACGAATCCAGATCGCCCGCGCCAACCTCGAAAAGAAACAGCTCGACTTTGCGCTGGTGGAACCGTAACAGCCGAAGGTGAACCGCTTCTGCAAAAGGAGAATACGCCGCTTGAAAACAAGAAAAAAATGTTTTTAAGATTTGCGGTTTCTCCTTTTTGCAATTTAATTTTACCTTTGCATGGTAAGGTGGTACACATCAAATAAATTTGGGCTTAGCCCTCATTTTTAGTACCTTTGCAAATGTTCATAGAGGGCTTCGTACCGTTCGGTGGTACTCGATAGAAGTACGGTTCGTACAATCCTCACAAAACGATTTTAGAGAGAAACACACTTATGACGGAAATAAATGAAAATCTGAATCCGGAGTTACAATACGGCTCGGATGCGATACGGACACTCGACTGGAAAGAACATATCCGTCGTCGTCCGGGTATGTACATCGGCAAGATCGGCGACGGCACACACTCCGACGACGGTATCTACGTATTGCTCAAAGAGGTTCTGGACAACTCGATCGACGAATTCATGATGGGATTCGGCAAACAGATCGTTGTCGAAATATCCGATTCGATCGTATCGGTACGGGACTTCGGGCGCGGGATACCTCTGGATAAGGTCAAAGATGTCTCGTCCAAAATGAACACCGGCGGTAAATACGATTCCAAGGCGTTCAAGAAATCGGTCGGTCTGAACGGTGTCGGTATCAAGGCGGTCAATGCCCTCTCCTCGTCGTTCTTCATCCAGTCGGTGCGCGACGGCAAAAGCGCATCGGTAAGCTATCGGCAAGGCGAAGTGGAAAACGAAAGCGAGATATTCGATACGGACGAACCGAACGGAACTCTCGTCCAGTTCACTCCCGACGAAACGATATTCCACGGATACCAGTTCCACAACGAATTTATCGTTCCGATGCTCAAAAACTATGTATTCCTCAACACCGGGCTCACCTTGATCCTCAACGGGCAGAAATACCACTCCCGCAACGGGTTGGTAGACCTGCTGAACGAATACATGACTGCCGAGCCGCTCTATCCGATCATCCACCTCAAAGGGCAGGACATCGAAGCCGTAATCACGCACACCAACCAATACGGTGAAGAGTACTACTCGTTCGTAAACGGGCAGTACACCACGATGGGCGGTACGCACCTCTCGGCTTTCCGCGAAGCAGTATCGCGCACCCTCAAAGAGTACTACAACAAAAATTTCGAATATACCGATATCCGCAACGGTATGGTGGCGGCAATCAGTATCAAGGTCGAAGAACCCGTTTTCGAATCGCAGACCAAGACCAAACTCGGCTCGAAAGATGTAGGTCCGGAAGGTCCGTCGGTCAATAAGTTCATCGGGGATTTCCTGAAAAAGGAACTGGACAACTTCATGCACAAAAATGAAGAGATCTCCGAAACCATGCTCCATAAGATTTCGCAATCGGAACGCGAACGCAAAGCTATGGCGGGTATCGCCAAACTCAGCCGCGAACGTGCCAAGAAAGCCAACCTGCACAACAAGAACTTGCGCGACAGCCATATCCACTTCAACGATGCCAAAGGGGACGACCGCCGCTACGAGACCAGCATATTCATTACCGAAGGTCTGTCGGCAACCGGCTCGATCACCAAAATACGCAACGTGGAGACCCAAGCCGTATTCTCCCTGCGCGGTAAACCGCTCAACTCATACGGACTTACCCAAAAGGTAGTGTACGAAAACGAAGAGTTCAACCTGCTGCAATCGGCATTGAATATCGAAGAGGGCATCGACGAATTGCGTTACAACAAAGTGATTATCGCAACCGATGCCGATGTCGATGGAATGCACATCCGTCTGCTGCTCATTACCTTCTTCTTGCAGTTCTTCCCCGAGCTTATCAAGAAAGGACACGTCTATATTTTGCAGACACCCCTGTTCCGCGTCCGGAATAAAAAGGTGAAGCGCGACACCAAACGCTCCAAAAAAGACGGGCAGGATCCCGACACCTACTACTGCTATACCGAAGAAGAACGGCTGGCAGCCATCAAGAAATTGGGAGAAAATGCCGAGATCACCCGATTCAAAGGATTAGGTGAAATATCGCCCGACGAGTTCAAACATTTCATCGGTCCTGACATACGCCTCGACCAGGTATCGTTGCGCAAAGAAGACCTTGTGAACGAACTGCTGGCATTCTACATGGGCAAGAACACCATGGAGCGTCAGAACTTTATCATACAGAACCTTGTTATCGAAAATGACACCTACGAAGAATCCTAAACGCATCGCCCTGTTTCCGGGGACTTTCGACCCGTTCACCGTCGGACACCAGTCTATCGTAAACCGGGGTCTGAACATGCTCGACGAAATCATCATCGCGATCGGTATCAACGATTCAAAACGCACCTACTTCACCGTCGAACAACGGTTGGAGATGCTCCGGGATTTCTACGAAGGCAATCCGCGCGTAAAAGTAATCGCATACGACTGCCTGACCGTAGATTTAGCGAAACAGTACGATGCCCGGTTCATCCTGCGCGGTATACGCTCCGTCAATGATTTCGAATACGAAAAGACCATTGCCGATGTAAACCGCAAAATATCGGGCGTAGAGACTCTCGTATTGTTCACCGAACCCGAACTGACCCACGTCAGTTCGACCATTGTACGCGAACTGCTCCGATTCGGACGCGATGTCAGCGAATTTCTGCCCGAGGGGCTGCAACTGAAATAAACATCAGCACGAAACATGAAACGATTTTTTTACATATCCCTATTGTGCCTGACCGGGATTCTTCCCGCCCTTGCACAACAATCGGAGAGCATGCGCAAACTGTCGCTCGCCGATTTTGCCATTACCCACCTCTATGTCGATAGCGTCGATGAAAGCAAACTCGTAGAAGACGCAATCCGGGGCATGCTCGAAAAACTCGACCCGCATTCGAGCTACACCACCGCCGAAGAGACCAAAGAGCTGACGGAACCGCTGCAAGGCAATTTCAGCGGCATCGGTATTCAATTCAACGTAGTAAAAGACACGCTGGTCGTGGTACAGACCATTTCGGGAGGTCCTTCCGAAAAAGTAGGCATATTGGCAGGCGACCGCTTCATTGCAGTCAATGATACGGTCATTGCCGGCAAAGGGATGAAGAACAACGACATGATGAAGATGTTGCGGGGAGAAACCGGCACGACCGTGCGCATATCGGTGGCACGGCGAGGCGTAGCAACCCCTATCGAATTCAAGATCGTACGCGACCGAATACCGATCCACAGCATCGACGCCGCCTACATGATCGACAAGAATACAGGCTATATACGCATCAGCCGGTTCGCCGCCACCACTGCCGACGAGTTCGAGCAAGCCCTCCGCCGGTTGAACAAAAAACGGATGAAAAACCTGATCGTAGACCTGCAAGGCAACGGCGGCGGCTATCTGAACAGCGCCGTGTCCATCGCCGACGATTTCTTGTCCGACGGGCAGGATATAGTCTATACCGAAGGACGGCGTTCGCCCCGCGACTATGCACGCGCTTCGCGCGGCGGTTCGTTCCAACGGGGAAAACTGGCGATTTTAGTCGATGAAAATTCGGCTTCGGCAAGCGAAATCCTATCGGGAGCCGTGCAAGACTGGGACCGCGGCGTGATTATCGGGCGACGTACATTCGGCAAAGGTCTGGTACAGCGTCCCATACCGTTCCCCGACGGCTCGATGATGAGGCTCACCGTATCGCGCTACTATACTCCTTCGGGACGTTCCATCCAAAAACCGTATAGCGAAGGACGGGAAGAGTATCACCGCGACCTGCTGAACCGCTACAACCACGGCGAATACATGTCGGCAGACAGCATCCACTTCGCCGATTCGCTCCGATATACGACACTGAAAAACAAACGCACGATCTATGGCGGAGGCGGTATCATGCCCGATATTTTCGTACCGCTCGATACGACACGCTACACCGATTTCCATCGCGACCTCGCGGCAAAAGGCATTCTGAACTTCTTCCCGATCGCCTACCTCGATGCCCACCGCAAAGAACTGCTGGCCGCCTACAAAGATGCCGACAGTTTCATCGCCCGCTATACGGTTTCGGACGAAATGCTCGACGAAATGTTGAAAATGGCGGAAACCGAACGGGTGAAATTCGATGAAGCGCAATACCGCATCTCGCAACCGCTTATCAGACTGCAACTCAAAGCTATATTGGCTCGCGACCTATACGATACGGATGCCTATTTCCGGGTCATGAATCCGGAGAACGGAGCATACGCCAAAGCGGTGGAGATACTCGGAAACGAAACCGAATACAACCGGCTGTTAGGGAAATAAGCAACTGCCGGATAGATAAAAAGACAAGGGGGCGGTGTCGAAATGAATTTTTCGATATTGCCCCTTTTCGGTGCGTCAGAATGTCTAAGATGCAAGATACCGGGAATAAAGGGAACAGGAGTTTACCAATGTCCGAATTCCGATGACAACGCAGCAGGTCGGACATTCCGATGCGCCGCCTTTAAGGAATTTCGGTCTCCACCCGTCGGGGTACAGGAACATGCCGGAAAGAAACCGGACACCCGCGGCATAACGAGCGGCGGGCTGTACCGTGCAATCACAGTACAGCCCGCCCTACATCCGGGAATCCTCTCCTGTATTATTTCAAGCCACGGAAACGAAGCATCGATTCCGGATTGGGTTGTGCCCCGCGAAAGCGGACATACAACGTCATCGGGTCTTCGCTATCACCCTTTTCCAGAATATTCTCACGATATTTCTTGGCTGTTTTCGCATCGAACACACCGTTTTCCAAGAATGCGTCGAACGCATCGGCATCCAGCACTTCTGCCCACAAATAGCTATAATATCCGGCGCAGTAATCGTTGGTAAAGATGTGGTTGTAATAAGTGGAACGATACCGGTAAGCGATTTCGTCGATCAAGCCGAGCGATTGTGCCACCTCTTTTTCGAACGCACGCACGTCGTACTCTTTCTCTTCCGTGATCTCGTGCCAACGCATATCCAACAGAGCGGCAGCCACCAGTTCGGTCGTCACGAATCCTTGATTGAATTTCGATGCGTTTTCCATTTTGGCAATCAGTTCGTCGGGAATCACTTCACCCGTCTTATAATGTTTCGCATACATTTTCAATACATCGGGATGCGTAGCCCAATGTTCGTTCAATTGCGAGGGCAATTCCACGAAGTCGCGGGCAACGTTGGTACCGCTTACGCTCAAATATTCGCAACGGGTAAGCATGCCATGCAGACCGTGACCCAGTTCGTGGAAGAGTGTTGTCACTTCGTCGATCGTCAGCAACGACGGCTGGTCGGCTGTCGGACGGGCAAAACTGCATACATTATATACCAACGGACGGATCATCTTGCCGTTATCGACAAACGATTCGCGGAAGTTGCTCATCCACGCACCGGCACGTTTTCCGGCACGGGGGAAATAGTCGGTATAGAATACGGCAAGGTGATTGCCGGCAGCATCTTTCACTTCGTATGTGCGTACGTCGGAGTGATAAACCGGAATGTCTTTCAGTTCCGTGAATGTGATGCCATAGAGTTTGTTTGCCACCATAAATGCACCCGCCAGCACATTATCCAGGCTGAAATACGGTTTCAGTTCCTCTTCGTTCAGATCGTATTTGGCTTTCCGCACCTTCTCGGCATAGTACCACCAGTCCCATGCAGCCAGTTTGAATTTGCCGCCTTCGCTATCGATCACAGCCTGCATATCTTTCAGTTCCTCTTTTGCACGGGGCAAAGCGCATTTCCAGATACTTCCGAGCAGATTATTGACAGCCGCATCGGTTTTCGCCATACGGTCTTCCAACACAAAGTCGGCACACGATTTATATCCCATCAGTTTCGCTTTTTGCAGGCGGAGGTTCACCATTTTCGAAACGATTTCCTTGTTGTCGTTCGCATTGTCATTGTCGCCGCGCATCACATACGCCTTGTACAGTTTCTCACGCAGGTCACGGTTATCGGCATATTGCAGGAACGGGATGCGGCTCGATGCCGAAAGCGTAAACACCCATTTGCCGTCGTATCCGCGCGAAGCAGCTTCGGCAGCGGCAGAAGCCACGATGTCGGCAGGCAGTCCGGCGAGGTCTTTCTCGTCGTCGATCACCAGCTCGAACGCATTCGTCTCAGCCAATACGTTCGTTCCGAACTGCAACGACAGGGCGGAAAGCTCTTTGTTGATTTCGCGCAAAGCGTCTTTGTCGGCAGCGGAAAGCAAAGCACCCGAACGGGTAAAACTTTTGTACAGTTTGTCCAGCACGCGCATCTGCTCATCGGTCAGGTTCTCCTTGTTACGGTTGTCATACACCGTTTTCACCCGTTTGAACAATTCGTCATTGAGCGAAATATTGTCCATGTGTTCCGTCAGTTTCGGATAAATCGTCTGGGCGATAGCCTGCATTTCATCGTTGGTCTCGGCTTCATTTACACCCGAGAAAGTAAGAACGACCCGGTTCAGCAATTCACCCGAACGGTCGTATGCCTGTACCGTGTTCTGGAAATTCGGAGTTTCCGGATTGGCGATAATCGCTGCGATTTCGGCATCGTGCTCGGCGATGCCTTTTTCAAACGCCGGTAAATAATGTTCATTTTTAATTTTGTCGAAAGGCGGCACACCGAAAGGCGTATCGAATTTCGAGAAGAAAGGATTAGATCCGCAAGATGCCATCATAAGACAAATTAGAGATGAGAATAATACTTTTTTCATACGGTTGTTATTTGTGTGTTACTTGTTGTTGCTCTTTCCATTTAAAACGCACCCATACCGGATAGTGGTCTGAACTGCGCAAACGGCGGATACGGGCGGTTTCAGCCTCCAAGCCTCCCCGGTAAAAGACATGGTCGATCCGCACCCAGAAACGGTTGGCATTGTATGTGATGCCCGGACCCGTGCCCCGTTTTACAAAAGCATCCGTCATTCCGTCCTTGATCTTGCGGTAGGCATACGATTGTGGCGTGTCGTTGAAGTCGCCGCATACGATCACGTCGCCTTCCTGCTTCTCCACGAAGTCGGCTATCGCCTGCGCCTGTTTCGCCCGCGCATAAAAAGCCTGCGACAATTTACGAACAATATTTTGTTTTACATCGTTCAACATCCCTTTTTGTGGAGAATCCATCATATTCAGATACAATTCCTTGTCGGTGGTCGTCAGTCCGATCGACTCCAAATGGCAATTGACGATCGTCAGCGGATGCCCGTCCACTGTCAGCCGGTAGGCACACGCATCGCTGCTTGCCGAAAACGATTTCTTCCAGACGATCCGGATCGGATATTTCGAATACACCGCCAACCGGATTCCGTAAGTAAGCCGATACGGGTAAAGTTGGCGCAGACGGACTGCCTGCTCCGACGAAACCTTCAACCGGTCCATTCCCTTTGCCGGAATATCCGAAGCCTCCTGCAAGCACACCACATCGGCTCCCGATTCCAGAATATACTGTACGGTACGGTTCCGGTCGTAAACCCGCCTGCCCTGATCGAGGAAGTTATAGGCATTATACGATACCAGCGTAAAACCGGGCGCACCCGTATCGTTCTCGTCGGTAAAGTTCAGCGGCATATATCGCCAGATTGCCGGTGCACAGATCAAGAAAGTAAACAACTGTACCCAGATGTAACGCCACCGGTAAAACGCCCAGAAAAAAAGAAAGAAAAGATTGCAGAACAAAACGATCGGAAAAACCAACCCGAACAAAGCCGGAATGCGAAAGAGAGTCGGAGGCACCCACGAGGCATACGATGCCACGACCAGCATACAAGCGAACAACAGGTTGGCAATCATCGCCACCGTCGTGATCGTACCTTTTATTATCTTCATGATCTGTTTCCGACTTCAAATAAGCGTTTCTTCTCCTCTTCCGTCAAAGCCGAATACCCCGACTTCTTGATCTTGTCGAGAATGGCATCCAGTTCCTCCGATTCGCGTTTCTTACGGGCGTTGTATTCCATATCGCTCTCGGTGCGTTTCACATTCTGCCGTTTGGTTTTGACAAACCGTATCTTTCTCGGACGAGGTTTGAAAAACACCGTCACGGCATCGATCATACGGTTGATCGGACGGGTTATATCCTTTCCCCGGTTCCAGCGCAGGATAAACCACAAGCCTACCAGCGCACCGCCCAGATGGGCGATATGCCCACCGCCGTTGGCGGATGTAACGCTCAGCAGGTCGATCACTACCGTCACGGCAGCTATGTATTTCAGCGACACCGCACCGAATAAAAACAGATTGACCTTAAAGTCGGGCGCACGCATCGCCGTAGCGATCACGATCGCCAATATCGAAGCCGAAGCGCCGCACATCAAACCCTGTTTGTCGTCAAAATACGGGAATGTATTATACGCCAGCAGATAGAACAGGCCTCCTGCCAAACCACCCAAAAGGTAAAGACCGCCCAACTGTTTCTCGCCGAAATGGAGCAGGAATATCTGTCCGAACCAATAGAGCCACAGCATGTTGAACAAGATATGGAACAGGTCGTAATGCACCACCATATATGTGAACAGCGTCCACGGACGAATCAGGAAATAAGAAATATTCGACGGAATTTCGATGTAGGTAAGCACCGGAAAGATCGAGCCGTTGAACAACATCAGCACGACATCGGTCAGCCGCAACACCAAGAATATCCCGACGTTGATATAAATCAGTTTCAGTAACAACGAACCGTTCCGAAACAACTCTTTCTGCCGTTTAAAAAAAGTTCCCGCCACCTCCTACTCCTTTCTTTTTCCAATAACGTATCAAGAAAAATCCGAAAAGCATACCGCCCAAATGGGCAAAGTGGGCGACACCGCTCATCGTACCGCTGATTCCGAAAAACAATTCGGCAACACCGTAAAATATCACGAAGTATTTCGCCTTGATCGGCACCGGAATAAACATCAGATACAACGGCACATTGGGAAACAGCATACCGAATG
Organism: uncultured Porphyromonadaceae bacterium; assembly: GCA_900538555.1. Taxonomy (GTDB): domain Bacteria; phylum Bacteroidota; class Bacteroidia; order Bacteroidales; family Barnesiellaceae; genus UMGS27. Next base: position 70,171 of record UPYI01000005.1, on the reverse strand, counting down.
CCAACAGGATACCGAATGCCGCGCCCGACGCACCTACCGTAAGCGGCAGGTTGAGGAACTGCTCGCGCGTAACCAGTTGCGTACCGATGTTGATCATCGTATCGCCTGTCAGATTCACGATATCCCAAAACTCATACAGCCACCACAGTTCCTGTACGATACCCGCACCCAGTCCTACGGAGAGATAGTAGAACAGGAAACGTTTTCCGCCCCATACCATCTCCAACGTTCTGCCGAACATATACACCGAGAACATATTGAAAAAGATATGCCCGAACGACGAGGTGCTGTGCATGAACATATAGGTAAAGAGCTGCACCACGTTGAAGTCGCTGCCCAGAAAAAAATGCAGACCGAGCCATTGCGTCAGGTCGATCCCGAATTTAGGCAACGTAAGCGCCGCCAGCCATACCAAAAAATTTATAATGATCAGGTTCAACGTAACCGGAGGTACGGAAACCCGAAACGATCCGCCTTGCATAATAACCGTTTTTAAATTAACCTTGTCGGACGCGCCATTCCGATGCGGGAGGAGCCGCCTCCATACTCCCGGTACAAATGCTACGTTCCTTTGTCTGGAACGACAAAAGTAATGAAATCTTGCTGAATAATACCTTTTTGTCGTCATTTATTCAATTATTAATAGTTTTATTTCATTTTTTTAGTTTTATTCTTTGCACATTCTGTTTTAATATCTATATTTGTTCCATACTCTAACACTCGAACTCCTCAATCCATTAACATTTATAGACTTATGAACAAAACAGAGTTAATTAACGCTATGGCCGAAAAAGCCGGTCTTAGCAAAGCAGACGCAAAAAAAGCAGTAGACGCTTTTGTTGAAACAGTAAGCGAAGCCCTCGTAAAAGGGGACAAAGTAACTTTGATCGGTTTCGGTACATTCGGTGTTGCCGAAAAAGGCGAAAGAACCGGTATCAACCCCGCTACGAAAGCTAAGATCGTTATCCCGGCGAAGAAAGTCGTTAAATTCAAAGTCGGTGCAGAATTGGCAGAAAAAGTAAAATAAACCCGACCCGGTCGTACCGGGAGCAGCGTTTATTGTTTGCCGATAACGATACAAGGGGCTATGCTGAATACATTTCGGCATAGCCCTTTCGTTTCCCTTATCCGCTACGGCCTGCTATTCAATCGGTCTGACACACTGCCTTATATAAACCGGTACGGACAAATGAATGTCGAAAATAGTTAGGTAACTTCGCGCCGATTCACTATATTTGCGCGAATTTATCGAACGAACAAAAAAAGATCGACACATGAAAATCGAACAACTCATATCGGAAGCCGCCGGTCGGGCTGTCCACGACCTGTATGGCATCACACCCGATGCCTCTGCCACGCAACCGCAAAAAACGAAAAAAGAATTCGAAGGCAACCTTACACTCGTTGTCTTCCCCTTCCTGAAAGCATCGCACAAAAATCCGGAAGCCACCGCACAGGAAATCGGAGAATATCTGTTGAAGAACGAACCCGCCGTTGCCGGATTCAATGTCATCAAAGGATTCCTCAATCTGGTGATCGCTCCGGCATATTGGAGCACGCTGTTGCACGAAATCAACGACAACCCCGACTTCGGGAAAACCGCTGCCGCCGAAGATGCACAGTTGGTAATGATCGAATACTCTTCGCCCAACACCAACAAACCGCTGCACCTCGGGCACGTGCGTAACAACCTGCTCGGTTACAGTCTGTCGGAAATCATGAAAGCCAACGGATACCGGGTTGTCAAAACCAATATCGTAAACGACCGGGGCATCCACATCTGTAAATCGATGCTCGCTTGGGAAAAATGGGGCGACAAGATCACTCCCGAAAAAGCCGGTAAAAAAGGCGACCACCTCATCGGCGACTTCTACGTCCTGTTCGACAAACACTACAAACAGGAGGTAGCCGAGCTCATGGAGAGCCGGAACCTCTCGAAAGAAGATGCCGAAGCCGCCTCGCCCCTTATGGCGGAAGCCCGCGAAATGCTCCGCAAATGGGAAGCCGGCGATCCCGCCGTACGACAGACTTGGGAAATGATGAACTCGTGGGTATATGCCGGATTCGACGAAACCTACAAACGGCTCGGCGTAGACTTCGATAAAATCTACTACGAATCGCAGACCTACCTCGAAGGCAAAGAAAAAGTACTCGAAGGTCTGGAAAAAGGCATCATGTACCGCAAAGAGGACGGATCGGTATGGGCTGACCTCACCGGCGAAGGACTCGACCACAAACTGCTGCTCCGCAGCGACGGCACATCGGTGTATATGACGCAGGACATCGGAACAGCAAAACTGCGCTTCATCGACTACCCCATCGACAAAATGGTCTATGTCGTCGGAAACGAACAGAACTACCACTTCCAGGTGCTCTCGATCCTGCTCGACAAGTTAGGATTCAAATGGGGAAAAGATCTCGTACACTTCTCGTACGGTATGGTGGAACTGCCCGAAGGTAAAATGAAATCGCGCGAAGGTACGGTAGTCGATGCCGACGACCTGATGGACGAAATGATAAACACCGCCCGCGAAACCTCCGCAGAGCTGGGCAAACTCGACGGATGCACGGCAGAGGAAGCCGAAGAAATTTCGCGTATCGTCGGGTTGGGCGCACTCAAATACTTCATTCTCAAAGTCGATCCGCGCAAGAACATGACATTCAACCCCAAAGAATCGATCGACTTCAACGGAAACACGGGTCCGTTCATCCAATACACCCACGCCCGTATCTGTTCGGTGTTGCGCAAAGCAGCCGATATGAACATCGACTATGCCCACATCGACACTACGGCGGTCACCCCGAACGACAAGGAAGTGGACTTGATACAACATCTTGCCGATTTCCCCGCAACAGTTGCCGAAGCCGGACGGCTGTTCAGCCCGGCAATCATCGCCAACTACGTGTACGATCTGGTGAAAGAGTACAACCAGTACTACCACGACTATTCGATCCTGCGCGAAGAAAACGAAGCGGTACGCGCCTTCCGTCTGATGCTATCCGCCAATACGGCAAAGGTCGTAAAGACCGGCATGGGACTGCTCGGCATCGAAGTGCCCGACCGGATGTAACCGGCATACCCGCCCATACAAACAGCGGCACATTTGTGTTATATAAAAACCGAATCAAAACGAACTCGAATATGGAACAATTGAACGAAAGATCCTATACTGGAACGACAAACCCCACCTCGATCCTATCGAAAGTGATGTGCAGAGTCTACGCAAAAATGTTTCTGGCATTGATCGTCACGGCTTGCACCGCCCTTTATGTAGTAAGCAACGAGGCGGTACTCACCACCTTGCTCGGCAGCCGCGGTCTGTTCCTCGGACTGATTATCGCCGAACTCGCCGTGGTATTCATCATCTCCGGACGCATCGACAAACTACGCCCGGCAACCGCCACCCTGCTATTCTATCTCTATGCCCTGCTCAATGGAGTCGTGCTATCGTCGATCTTCATCATCTACGAACTGCCCTCTATCGCCTACACCTTCTTCATTACCGCAGGCGTATTCGGAGCTATGAGTATATACGGACTGATTACGAAAAACGATATGACCAAGTTCGGCAACTACTGTATAATGGCTCTCTTCGGGCTGATTATCGCGTCGTTGGTCAATATCTTCATGCACAGCGAATCGCTCGACTGGATTATCAGCCTCGTAGGCGTAGCCCTGTTCATCGGGCTGACCGCATGGGACACACAGAAGATCAAGGAAGCCAGCTACAATGCCGACCCGTCGCAAGTCGGAAAATTAGCCACCATCGGTGCGCTCTCGCTTTACCTCGACTTCATAAACCTCTTCCTCTATCTGCTCCGCTTCTTCGGCAAAAGCAGAGACTGATACCGACCGCACGTAGATAAGGGAGATACCCCGAACATACCGCCAGTCCCCGCACAGATACCTGTGACGGGGACTGTTCTGTTAAAACAGACGCACCGCCCCTCTTCCATTCAAAAATCACGCACCGGTGCCCACTGGGAAACTTACCGGCTATTGATTTTCTGCCGGATTATTTTATCAAAATATAATTACTAATTTGTCCGGAATCAAACACTGCCTCGAATATATCCGTATATTTGTGAATATATTTCCAATCAACTATATCCACTAAAATACAAAACGTATGAAAAAACTACTCTTCACGGCATTTATGCTCGCAACGGTCGTTCTCTTCTCAGCATGCAACGACGACAAAAAAAATGACGAACCCGATCCCAATCCCTCCACTCCGGTAACGGCTGTGAAAACGGTAACCGACATTCTCGAACTCTACGGGGAAGAACAAAAAACAGTTGTCGATGCTATGGCTGCATTCGGCAAAGGATTAAGCAGCAGCGGCGACCTCCTCTTTGTCGGAAACAACATCAAAATGTACGATGCCGCCTGCATGATCGACTATCGCTTCAATACAAAATCGATCTGCATCCAATCCATGATCAGTTTCACTTCCAAACCGTCTGCCGAACTCGTCGATCGGGTATATCGGGAAGTTGTCGCCAAATACGGAGAACCGACTTATACGAACAACGACGGTGCCGATTGCTCCTGGCTTTTCGACGACAACAGCAAAATCCGCTACTCGTTCTCGGGCGAGATGCTGACCGTCAATCACGAGGCCCAATTATAAAACAGGAATAGAAAACCGGTCTGGCAAAAAACAATACCTAAATAACCGCTTTAAAACGAAGTGTCCTCCCAATATCCGATACGGAATTTTGGAGGGACACTTTATTTATTTTTTAAGAAGTCGGAGCTGTACTGAGATTCTAATTTTCGATATACTCCTTACTTTCGGTGCATCAGGCATCACTATTTCGTCGTTTTCTTACGCGAAGCGGCACGTGCCGGACGTTTCTTCGCCGGAGCTTTCTCCGCCTCCTCGATGATCTTCATGCAATCGGCAAACGACAGTTCTGCCGGCACACAATCTTTCGGCAGTTTGTAGTTGCTCTTCTTGTAAGCGAGATAAGCACCGTAACGGCCGTTCAGTACTTCAAGTTCGGCATCTTCGTCGAACTTCTTGATAAGCCGTTCGCTCTCCGCTTTCCGCTTCTCGGCAATCAGTTCCACCGCCTCATCGAGCGTGACCGCCTGCGGCGTCAGCGTCTTGGGCAACGATACGTATTTGCCGTCGTGACGGATGTACGCCCCGAAGCGACCGATACCCGCAACGACCGTCTTACCCTCGAAATCGCCCAATGTACGGGGCAACTCGAAGAGTTTCAACGCTTCGTCGAGCGTAATCGTATTCACCGACTGTCCTTTCAGCAACGAAGCGAACAACGGTTTCTCCTCATCGTCGGGCGTACCGATCTGTACCAACGGACCGAACCTGCCGATCTTCACCGATACCGGACGACCGCTTTTCGGGTCTGTACCCAACAGGCGTTCGCCCACTTTGTGTTCCAGACGCATCGCCATCGCATTCTCCACCACCGGATGGAAAATTTTATAAAACACATCTATCTCGTGGCTCCATTCGGTCTTGCCTTCGGCTATTTCGTCGAACTTCTGTTCGATATTCGCCGTAAAGTTATAATTCAGAATGTCGGGGAAATATTCGGTCAGGAAATCATTTACGATCATACCGATGTCGGTAGGCAGCAACTTCGCTTTTTCCGCGCCGGTGATCTCGGTTTTCTTCGCCGCCTTCACGATTCCGTCTTTCAAGGTCAGTTGCGTATATGCCCGTTCCTGTCCCGGACGGTCGCCTTTTTCCACATAACTGCGCTGCTGTATGGTCGAGATGGTGGGAGCGTAGGTAGAAGGACGTCCGATACCCAGTTCTTCCAGTTTACGCACCAAACTGGCTTCGGTGTAACGCGCCGGATGTTGCGTGAAACGTTCGGTCGCCGTTACGGACAGGCAGGTCAGCGGGTCGCCGGCATGCAACGGAGGCAGCATCTTGTCCTGACTTTCCGATTCCGGTTCGTCGTCCGACGACTCCATGTACACACGCAGGAAACCGTCGAACTTCAATACTTCGCCGGTAGCTACGAACGTGTCGTCGCTTCCCGATATAGCTATGGTGGCTGTCGTCTTTTCGATTTCGGCATCGCTCATCTGCGAAGCGATCGTCCGTTTCCAGATCAGGTCGTACAAGCGTCGTTCCTGTGCCGGAGCATCTATCTCATGCTGGCTGGCGTAAGTCGGACGAATGGCTTCGTGTGCCTCTTGCGCCCCTTTGGAACGGGTATGATAATTACGCACATGCAAATAACGTTCGCCGTGCATCGACAAAATTTCCTCTTTGGTGGTATTGATCGCCAGCGACGACAGGTTCACCGAGTCGGTACGCATATAGGTGATGAATCCCGATTCGTACAACCGTTGCGCCACCATCATCGTCTGTGCCACCGAGAAGCCCAGCTTACGGGCGGCTTCCTGTTGCAGGGTAGATGTAGTAAACGGTGCGGCAGGCGATTTGCGGGCAGGTTTCACCACCACGTCGCCGATAGTAAACCGGGCATCCTTGCAACTTTCTAAAAAGGCATTGGCTTCTGCCTCGGTCTTGATCCGGCGAGCCAGCTCGCCCCGGAACGTACTGCCGTCGGCGACGGTAAATTCGCCGATCACGCGGTAGGATGCTTCGGAACGGAACTGTTCGATTTCCCGTTCCCGCTCCACGATCAGACGTACGGCAACCGACTGCACCCGTCCTGCCGAAAGAGCCGGCTTTACCTTCTTCCACAGCACCGGCGAAAGTTCGAAACCTACGATACGGTCGAGCACCCGACGCGCCTGTTGGGCATCTACCCGGTTCAGGTCTATCGCCCGCGGGTTTTCTATGGCATGAAGAATTGCCGATTTCGTAATTTCGTGAAACACGATGCGTTTCGTATGCTCGGGGTTCAGTTTCAGCACCTCGAACAAATGCCACGCAATAGCCTCTCCTTCGCGGTCCTCATCGGAAGCCAGCCAAACCGTCTCGGCTTTCGCAGCCTCTTCCCGCAACGACTCTACCAGCTTCTTCTTATCGGAAGGTATTTCGTAAATCGGCGTATAGTGGTTCTCTATATCGATACTGAATTTCTTTTCTTTCAAATCGCGGATATGCCCGTAGCTCGACATCACCTTGTAGTCTTTCCCAAGAAATTTTTCAATAGTCTTCGCCTTGGCGGGAGACTCCACGATCACTAAATTCTTATGCATAGACAAGTTGCTCCTTTCTCAATTCTGCGCAAAAGTAGGAAAAACCGCTTGGAATAAAGTAGCTTTCCTGCGTTTTTTTAACTTTCGCCGTTCTTTTTTTGCTCCAATCCGTCTCTTTTCCGAAAGAATCAGAATTTAAATGAGGCGCCTGCGAGGAAGTAAATACCTTGCCCCGGCATACCGTAGGCAATCTCATATTTACGGTTCAGCAGATTATCCGCCTGTACGAACACCGATACGAACGGCTTGATCCGATAGCTTGCTCCCAAGCCCAGCAAATGGATGTCGCGCAGTTTGCCCATACGGCTCAAAGCCGAAGGATCGCCATAAGTGCGCCCGAGTGCCATATAATAATTTACATAGAGCGACAGCGGCTTGATCGGATCGTAGTTCACCCGGAATTTACCCTCCCAGCGGGGACGGTCGTAAGTGATGGCTTTGTCTTTCTGCGAATCGAACCAATGACGGTAAGCCATATCGGCGGTTATCTCCACCTGATCGCCATAGCGATACGACGCATTCACACCCAACTTACCGCAATAGGCATCGATACCGATCCAATTGATATAGGCACGCGACAACATCGGGTCGTCGTTTCCGGTATCGGCAACTACCTGGCGGAACAGAATATTTTTCGAAGTCTGGTATCCTCCGTACAATGTCAGGGCGAACCCGGGCAGGCTGTTCACACTGAATCCGGCTTGAAGGTCCAGCGGCGTATAAGTTCCCGGCAACCAACGCGACGGATTGTAATAGCGAGTAATATCGGAGATGCTGCGCCACGTATTCAGCTCCTTGCCTCCGCCGAGCGAGGCAAAAAGGAAATACCCTTTATAAAACTCCCAATCGAACCGTACATCGGGGGCGAACCGGGCAATCGTACCTTCGTTGAACGAAAGATCGAAACGCAAGCCGATCTTGGCACGCACCTGCCGGTATTGGAAATCGAAATGCGGATTGAACGTAAGCATCGTATAGTCTTTCGATTTGAATTCGGCAGGGAACAGATCGCCCGACACATGTTCGTAAATCAACGTATTCAATGCGCCGTCGATAGACAACACAGCCCGTCGGTTGAGCGGTGCGGCAATCTTGAAATCCAACGCGATCTGATTTTCGGCACTTCCCGTACGGTCGTTAAAACCGTATTTGTTGCCGATGCGGTCGTACCCTAACGAAAGGCTGTACCATACATCCTGCCGATCGGCAGAAGAGGAGATCCCCACCCGGGCATTCACCTGATTGACAGCCTGTGTCAGGTAATTCGACGGATAAGCTGCCGGATCCGCCTCACCGGTACTGCGCCGCCAGCCGTAATAGTCGAACGCATTGTAACGATAACCGGCTTCGGCAGAAAGGACAAGCGATTTAAATGTATGGGCATAATCCAGATTCACCCGGTTGTCGTTCAATTTGTAATGCGTCCGTTTGAATCCGGTCGCGTTCTTGCTCTCGGCATAGTCGAGATAGGTATCCGCCGAATTGTGCTGGTACCAGATTCCCAACCGGTCGGCATCGTTATCCAAAATCCGGTATCCGGCACCGGCTACGATATTCAGGTTGTTTCCGATTGCCAGATCGGCATATCCCCGTTTTTTCGAATAGGTACGACGCGGAGTGAAACTATATGTCGAAAGCGGAGCGAATGTCGGTTCTATCTGTACCGGAACAGACCATTCGCTATACGAAATCTTTTGTTTCGCCGTATTAGGCGCGACAACCGCCGGCATCACATTGATTTTGGACGCGTCGTGTACGATCGGCGTAAAGTTTTTCTCCACGACCACCTCTCTTCTCAACGAATCTTGTTGCGCCGACATCACACCGGTAACCCCCAGTGCGACCGACAGAATATAATATCGAACGTTCATTTTCACTCTTTCGTATATTCGTTTAATTTCAATAATCTCTCTTCGATCCGCGAGGATATATCGTCGCCGCAGCCCGGATAGTTGCTTTGCAGGTTCTGCAAATATTGTTTTGCCGTGAATACCTCACCCCGGCTCTGATAAATATCGGCAAGCAGGATAAAGCCCCGAGCCAGCCAATAGCTGTGCGGCGTGCTCTGTTCGATGAAAGCGTTCGTCTTTGCTTCCGCTCCCGCCAGATCGCTTTGGTCGAAACAATACTGTGCCGCCAGATAGGCACTCTCCGCACCGTATTCCGAACGGGTATCGGCAGCAAGCACCTCCCAGTCGGGCAACGATGCAGCCGGATTGCCGACAGCCACATGGGCTTTCGCCCGCAGATAACGGGTTTCCTGCTGCAATTCGGGCGACAGCTTGTCGTCGTCCAACAACGCCTTCGCCAGATCCGGCACTGCGGCGTAGTCCTGCAAATCATACGACAGCCGCAGGACCGTCATTCGGGCGGCACGACGGGCATCGGCGGCAGAAGCGATCCGAGCCAGTTCGCGGTAACAGGGCAGAGCCTCCTGCTTGCGTCCGGTAGTGAGCAACAGTTCCGACTTGTCGGTCAGTATCTCCTCGTAGTTTTCTCCGTCGGGACGGTTGGTCAGCACGTAGTCGAACGATGCAAGAGCTTTGTCGTACGCTTTCGCGGCATACGCCTCTTTACCTATATAATAGTGTGCCTGCGCGGCAAACGCACCCGAAGGATATTTCTCCACATATTTGTCGAATCCCGACGTATTGCCTTTCTCGCGCAAATAAACCCGTTCAGCCGACAGATACGACAGCGAATCAATCTCGCTCACCTGATACGGCACGATGTCGCTTACCGAACGCAGATATTCGGCATACGTGTCGATATCGTTCTTTTCCAGATAGACCGACTTCAAATCGTTGATCGCCGATTTCGCCTCCTGACTGGTAGGATAGGCGGCAACCAAAGCCTCGTACGAACGGATCGAGTTTTCCATATCGCCCCGGTTGAAGTAGATCATACCCAATTGCAATCCGGCTTTACGCGACAGCGGATGCTGCGGATAGTCGGCTATCAGCCGTTTGTAAGAGGCGATCGCATCGTCTGTCCGCTTGATAGCCATACAGCTCTGTGCCTTTTCATTGATCGCTTCCGCCCGATAATCCGATTGCGGATAATCGCGAAGCAACCGGTCTATCGACTTGATTTTCGCTTCATGCTTACCTTGCAATCCCTCCATAAACGCATACTGGAACAGGGCGTAATCGCCTGCCGACGGATAAGACGAATAAGATTTGTAATAGCTCTCCGACGCGCTTTTGTATTGCCGCAAAGCGTAATAACTGTCGCCGGCACGTACGAGCGCATCGGCACGCATGGCACGGTCGTTGCGCGACGACAACGAAACGTATTGCTCGAACGACGACAAGGCTTTGGCGAAACGTTTCAGTTTGAAGTAACAATATCCGAGGTCGTACCACGCCAACGGGTAGATCTCGCTCCGTTTGTCGCCCCGTGTCGTATAAGAGGAGTAGCAAAGCAAGGCATCTTCGTACGAACCGCTGCGGAAGAGACACTCTCCCAACCAGAACATAGCCTGCATACGTACATCCTTATCGTAGTCTCCCATACGGATCACTTCGGAAAAATAGTTCTTCGCCTTGTCCAGCTGGGTATTGGCGAAAGCCTCCGTTCCCATGTGGAACGTAATATACTGTTTGGCAGCCAGTACTTTCGCATTCGGCTTCTTGATCTTACCGATCGAAACCAGCGCCGACTGGTAGTTCCGGGTAGTCATATATACTTCGACCAGCCGGTCGTTCACGGAATCGACATATTTCGACGACGGATATTCGTTCAAGAACTGTTCGAACACATCGACCGGCGCATCGAATGCCGAAGCCGAATCGTACAGGCACATGGCATAGTTGTACAGTGCCACTTCGCGCACCGCCTTATCGAACGTATATTTCGATGCCGCCTGATAAGCCATACGGGCATTCGCCTTATCGTTCTGTTTCAGATAAGCATGTCCGAGATAAAGATATGCGCTTTGCGTCAAAGCGTCGTCCTCGTCCACCACCCGGGTAAGGTACGATGCCACACTCGAATAGAGGTCCAGATCGTAGTTCGATACGCCCATGATATACAGGCTGCTCCGCAACGGTTTTTCCGTATTGTCTATATAGTAGGTAAGATAACGTCCCACCTCGCTCTTCATGCCCAGATGGTATGCGCTCTCGCCGAGCAGGCGGGAGAGTTCGAAGCGGAAACGCGACGACGGATTTTTTTGCAACAGCTCCGTACCGACATCCCATACCGCCTGATACTCTTTCCGAAGGAAACGGATCTGTGCGATATAAAACCGGGAAGGCGTACCGAAACGCGGCGCATCTTTCAACTCGGTAAACTGCCGGATAGCGTCGTCGTACTTCCCGTCGGTATAGTCGAGGTACGCCAGATAAAACGACGCTGCATCGCGATAGGTTTTCGATTCGCGTTTCAGAACTTCAAACAAAGGTCGGGCACGGTTCGGCTCGCCGGTCTTGAAGAAAGAGAATGCCAGCCGGAAACAGAAATCGGTGCGGTCGTTTCCATTCAGTTGTGTAATGTCCAGCTCTTTGTAGTATTTGATCGCCTCCTGAAAATGGGTCTCCGGATAACGTTTGTGAGTATCGAAGAAATAGTAGTTACCCATCGTGTACCGTACCGACAGCACGTGCGACGATCTCGGATAATCATTCAGAAATTTCTGCAACAGATCGGGTGTAATCCGGCTGCCGCGATGATAATGCGACATGGCGATCAAGTAATCCGCCTCCTCGCGTACCGCTTCGTCGCGGGTAAGCGCCCGTGCTTCGGTCATCTGATCGATACATGCCACATAACTCTTGTCCTGATACAGTAGCTTGCCCCGTTCGAGATAGCCCCGGCTGCCATCGTCGATCACTTCATTTTGCGCTACGGCAAAACCAATTGACAGGCAACAGATTACAAAAGATACAATTACTCGTTTCTTATCCATATTCTATCTATTTAAATTCCTTTTCACGCTCGGCAAGTATTCCCCGCAGGATTTCCCGTTTTCCGCCCGGAGGACCCGACAGACGTTCCATCGAAAGCCCGCACCGTTGCAGGCTGCGGCGCACCTCGCCTTTGGCACAATAAGTAGTCAATATACCGCCCCGACGCAATCCGGCACAAATCCGTGCCAGCTGTTCTTCGCTCCACAGCTCCGGTTGTTTCTCGGGTGCGAAAGCGTCGTAATAAACCACATCGTACTGCGGCGACAATGTGATTTCGGTAGCATCGGTTTCCCGTTTCAAGAGCCGGAATCCGGGCACTACCTCGCACCATTCGTTCCACGGAGCACGCTGTATGCGGTCGAACAGGTCGGCAGCATCGGGTTCGTCCGGAAACAAACCGGCATATCCCAACCCGATTGCCAGATCAGCCGGCAACGGATATTTCTCCAATGCCGTATATTCCACCCGGCGACGGTTACGCCGTGCATCCAACAGGGTAAGCCACGTGTTCAGTCCCGTGCCGAAACCCATTTCCAACACCGAAACGGCGGGAAGCGGACACCGGTGAAATGCCGATTCCACATACACATGCAACGCTTCGGTCAATGCCCCCTTTACCGAATGATAATGTTCATTCAGATGAGGGAGAAACAAAGTTTCCGACCCGTCTCCGGTACGTTCCGCCACAGGTTGCTCGCGCTCCACGGTTATTCTGCTACTTTACTGTCCTGCCATTTAAACAATTTATCCGAAGGACGGATCTTCTCGCTCATCCTGATCGAGAAACGGTCGCCCTTTTTCGCCTCTTCCACCGGTTTCAGATCTACCCGGATCTCCTCCACGACCTGCGTCACCGCTCCCGTAGTAGGTCCGGTCACCAATATCTCATCGCCGACACGAAGCGAACCGCTTTCGATCTGGAACTCGGCAACTCCTAATTTCGAGAAATATTTGATTCCTTTCCCGATCAAGACTTTCGTCTTGGTCGCGGACGAACCGTAACGGTGCGTCCATTCGCCTAACCGCTGTCCCAAGTAATACCCGTTCCAGAAACCGCGGTTGAACACCGTTGCCAGCCGCGTATTCCACTCTTCGATTTTCCCGTCGGCAAACGTTCCGTCGAGATAAGCCGATACCGCTTCGCTGTAACACGACACGACCGTGCGCACATATTCCGCTCCGCGGGCCCTGCCTTCGATCTTGAACACCCGTACACCCGAGTCGATCATTTTGTTCAAGAAATGTATCGTCTTCAAGTCTTTGGGCGACATGATATATTTGTTGTCTATTTCCAGCTCCTCACCGGTCTCTTTGTCCTGTACGACATACGAACGGCGGCAAATTTGCATACATGCACCCCTGTTCGCAGAAGCGTTCATCTCATGCAGGCTCAAATAGCATTTACCGGATACCGCCATGCACAACGCTCCGTGGCAGAACATTTCGATCCGCACCGGCTTCCCGCTCGGACCGGTGATATGCTCCTCGCAGATCGCCCGGTAGATTCCGGCAACCTGCTCCATATTCAGTTCGCGCGCCAACACGACAACATCGGCAAAACGAGCATAGAACCGCAACGCCTCCACGTTCGAAATGTTCAACTGCGTGGAGAGATGTACCTCCACCCCGATGCTGCATGCGTAAGTCATAGCCGCCACATCGCTGGCTATGATCGCCGACAGCCCCGCCTCTTTGGCAGCGTCGATAATCCGGCGCATCAACGCCAGATCGTCGTCGTATATCACCGTGTTTACGGTCAGATAGCTTTTGATATGATGCTCGTTACAGATCCGCACGATCTCGTGCAGGTCGTCGATCGTAAAGTTATTCGACGAACGTGCCCGCATATTCAGTCCCTCGATGCCGAAATAGATCGAATCGGCACCGCCTTGTATAGCCGCCGACAACGATTCGTAGCTGCCGACCGGCGCCATGATTTCAAATTCAGCTCTTTCCATATCTATTTTCCGGTAATGATCTTTTTAATATCGTTCAACTTATTGAGCGCTTCCATCGGTGTCAGGTTGTTGATATCGACCCGCAGTATTTCGTCGCGTACCTGCGACAACACAGGATCGTCGAGCTGGAAGAAGCTCAGCTGCACGCCGCCCCGGCTCGATGCGATCTCCGCCGTCGGTTTGGCGATACCGTTCTGCCGGTTCTCCTTCTCCATCTGCTTCAATATCTGATCAGCCCGTTTCACAATGCTCTGGGGCATCCCCGCCAATTTGGCGACATGAATACCGAAACTATGTTCGCTGCCGCCGCGCACCAGTTTACGAAGGAATATCACTTTGTTGTCCACCTCCTTCACCGACACATTATAGTTGGCGATGCGCTTGTAGGTACGCTCCATTTCGTTCAGTTCGTGATAGTGGGTAGCAAACAACGTTTTGGCACGGGCACGCCCGTGTTCGTGGATATGTTCGACAATCGCCCAGGCGATAGATATACCGTCATAGGTGCTCGTACCCCGTCCCAGTTCGTCGAACAACACCAGACTCCGTTCCGAAATATTGTTCAGGATGTTGGCGGCTTCGTTCATCTCGACCATAAAGGTAGACTCGCCCAACGAAATGTTGTCCGATGCACCTACCCGGGTAAAGATCTTATCGACCAGCCCGATCTTCGCGCTTTCCGCCGGGACAAAACAACCGATCTGCGCCATCAGTACGATCAACGCGGTCTGACGCAGCAGCGCCGATTTACCCGCCATATTGGGTCCGGTGATCATCATGATCTGCTGGGTGTCATTGTCGAGTCTGACACTGTTCGACACATACACCTCGCCGGGCGGAAGTTGCTTCTCTATGACCGGATGACGCCCCTCTACGATGTCGATCTCCAACGATTCGTTCACTTCGGGACGGACATACCGGTTTTCCTGCGCGGTCTTCACGAACGAAAGCAGGCAATCGAGTTGTGCGATAAGATTGGCATTCAGCTGTATCGCAGGAATATATTCCGATATGGCTTGCACCAGATCATTGAACAGCTGCGTTTCCAATACCGATATGCGCTCTTCCGCACCGAGTATTTTCTCTTCGTATTCTTTCAGTTCTTGCGTGATATACCGCTCGGCATTCACCAGAGTCTGTTTGCGTATCCATTCGGCAGGCACTTTATCCTTGTGCGTATTCCGCACCTCGATATAGTATCCGAACACATTGTTAAAACTGATTTTCAGGCTTGTAATACCCGTTCGCTCGATCTCCCGCTGCTGTATTTTCAGCAAATAGTCTTTGCCCGAAAACGACAGATCGCGCAATTCGTCGAGCTCGCTGTTCACGCCGTGGCGTATGATTCCGCCCCGGTTCACCAACGTGGGAGCATCGGGGTTGATCTCCCGTTCGATGCGGTCGCGGATCAAGGCGCAGGCATTCAGCTGTTCGCCCATATACTGCAACATCGGTTCTTCCGCCGAAAGGCAGATCTGTTTGATCGGCTCGATAGCCGACAGCGACACCCGGAGCTGTGCCACCTCGCGCGGAGAGATACGCCCTACCGCCACTTTCGAAATGATACGCTCCAAATCGCCGATCAGATCCAGATGCGGTTCGATCGCCTCGCGCAAATCGGGACGGCGGAAAAAATACTCCACACCGTTCAGCCGGTCGTTGATCTTCTTCACATTCTTCAACGGGAAAACCAGCCAGCGGCGCAACATACGCGCCCCCATCGGACTTACCGTGCGGTCGATCACATTCAACAGGCTGCGACCGCCTTCGTTCATCGAATCGAGCAGTTCGAGGCTACGCACCGTAAACTTGTCGAGACGGACATAACGATCCTCCTCGATACGCGACAGCGCCGTGATATGTGCAATATGCGTGTGCTGGGTGATATCGAGATAATGCAGCAACGATCCCGACGCAATGATGGCATTGGGCAACTGCTGCACGCCGAATCCTTTCAGGTTTTTCGTCTCGAAATGGCGGAGCAGCCGCTCCGATGCGGCATCTTCGGTAAATACCCAGTCATCGAGTTCGAACAACAGGTAGCGCGGACCGAAATGCTCTTCGAACTGTTTGCGTTTCGACCGCTCGACCAGCACCTCTTTGGGCGAAAAGTTCCCCAACAGCTTGTCGATGTAGTCATACGCACCTTCCGCCGTCAGGAACTCGCCGGTGGAGATGTCGAGAAAAGCGACACCGCATACGCCACCTTTGCCGAAATGTACGCCGGCAAGGAAATTATTCTCTTTGTGGTTCAGTATATTGTCGTTGATCGAAACACCGGGCGTAACCAGTTCGGTTATACCCCGTTTCACCAACTTCTTGGTAAGTTTCGGATCTTCGAGCTGTTCGCAAATCGCCACCCGCTTGCCAGCCCGCACCAATTTGGGCAGATAGGTATCCAACGCATGATGCGGGAAACCTGCCAGCTCGACATATTGCGCTGCGCCGTTTGCTCTCCGGGTAAGGGTAATGCCCAATATCTCGGAGGCAGTCAAGGCATCGTCCGAAAAAGTTTCGTAAAAGTCGCCCACGCGAAAAAGCAGGATCGCATCGGGATGTTGTTTCTTCATCTCGATATACTGCTTCATCAACGGGGTTTCCACTATCTCTTTTGCCACTGCTCTTCTTTTTTTTCGCTTGTCAATGAAAGAACAAAGATAGGCAAAGGCGAGAGCAGAAGCAAACGGGAAACAGAGTTTCACGATTTGATTATGCCGAACCGTAGCCTATCTTATCCAAAGATAGGCAAAAGCGAGGGCAGAGTCAAACTTATTTGAACTATGCCGAGCCGCCTCCTATCTTCGCGCATAGCGCAAAGATAGGCATTTTGTTAAAAAGCGACCGAAAAACAAGATGTTAAATTATAACAAGATTGGAGACAAAGTTTCCGGCATGAAGAAACAAACCGGTATTACCGGAAACAAAACGCCGAAAAACAGATCGCAGCCGAATGCGCATCGCCCCAATGCCGGACCGGACGGCAACGGCAGGCATACGCCTACAACGAGACCGCACGACCGTCTGCCAAACGCACCAACCGCTGATTCCGGCTACCGCGAAACAGCAGGGTAGGATCGTATTCGCTCTGTATGAAAGGTCCATCGACCAGCGTGTCGATATAATGCAGGCAGGGTTCGCGGCGGCTATCGGCAAGCAAGGCATCGTAGGTATATCCGGTATAACACCAGATATTCTGGTGCGTATCGCGTTTCAGCCGCTGCAACAGCGACAGCAATGCCTCCGGATTGAAAAACGGGTCTCCGCCCGAAACCGTAATGCCGTCGAGCAACGGATTCCGGTTGATTTCGTCGATAATCCGTGCCAGTATCGCTTCGGTGAAAGGCTCCCCGGCTGCGGCATCCCAACTCTCCCGGTTATGGCAGCCGGGACAATGATGCGTGCATCCGGCAAGATAAATAGAGTAGCGTACCCCGAAACCATCGGCGATAGTTTCGGGGTACACGTTTATCAGATTCAGCGATTGAAAACTCATCGATCAATGGTGTTTCACACGGTCGCGCTCCTCCGCCTGTTTGGCTGAGTTCCAACTTTCAAGGCTACCCGTCAGATAACCGGTGATCCGGCGCATGCGCGAGATATCCTCACTTTGGCAAACAGGGCACTTCGAATAGATCACCCCTTTGTATCCGCACTTGCGGCAAGTGTCCACAGGGTGATTGATCGAGCCGTAACCGATACCTTCGTCGTGCATCACCTTCACGATTTTCAGAATCACCACCATATTCTTTTTCGCTTCGCCGTCCAGTTCGACATAGGTGATATGACCGCCCCGTGTGATCGCATGGAACGGCGCTTCTTTTTTGATCTTTTCGACCATGCTGATCGGTTCTTTCACGTCGATATGGAACGAGTTCACATAATAATCGCGGTCGGTCACGCCCGGAATGATTCCGTAACGCTGACGGTCCATGCGGGTGAATCGTCCCGACAAGCCTTCGGCAGGTGTCGCCAATACCGAATAGTTCAGGTTGTAACGGGTCTTGTACTCCTCGACCACGTTGTTCATCACTTTCACGGCATCGTAAAGCGTATTCCACGCCTCTTCGCTATGCGCATGACCCTCGCCGTAAATTGCACACATGGCATTGTGTCCGCCGATGAACCCGATACCCAGCGTTCCCGACAACAGCACATCGCCCACTTCGTCGTTCGGCTGCAAGTCTCCGCCGCCTTTCCACACATTGTTGCTCATCATGAACGGGAACTGGCGAGCCAATGCCGTACGTTGATATTGATAACGTTCGTACAACTGCTCGGCAATCATCGACGCCATCGTGCGCACCCGTTCCAAAAACAGGATACGCGCCTCCTTGCGAATGGCATGCTTGTCGCCGTCGGGATAAAGTTCCTCCGCTTCGCGACGGGCTTCGATTGCCAGACGCGGCATATTCATCGACGTGAACGACAGGTTTCCGCGTCCCCACGAGCTTTTGATACCGTGCAGGTTTTCGAATACCCGCGTACGGCAGCCCATCGTCGCCACTTCATAACGGAAGTGGTCGGGATCGTCGGCACGCCACAATTCATTTTTATTATACTCCGTATCGAGAAACACGAAATTCGGGAAAAGCGACGTCGCTGTCGTGCGGCACGCCTCCAACAGCAGGTCGAAATTCGGGGCTTTAAATTTGATCTTACCCGCCATGGCCTCTTCGTAGTTCGCCAGTACGGCTTCATAATCCTCTTCCGAATACGACAGACCGTCTTTCACCTTGAATATCTGAATCGGGAATACCGGCACTTCGCCGTTGCCCAGACCTTCGGTCGTCGCCGAAAGCAACTCACGGATCACCATACGCCCTTCTGCCGACGTATCCGTTCCGTAGTTGATCGAACTGAACACCACCTGATTTCCTCCGCGCGAGTGCATCGTGTTCAGGTTGTGTACCAACCCCTCCATAGCCTGATGCGTATCCTTACGGGTATTCTCATACGACTGGTTCCACGCCGCTTTCACTTCGTCGGCCGAAATGCAATCCGCCCCTTTCGCTTTCAGCAGATCCAGCACGACGGCAGCCTGCTCGTCGCTATAATCGATCGAAACGATCCGTTCGGTAAAATCTTTGCGCAGATCGAGCTTTCCGTCACGACCTTTCAGATGAAGGATAAAATCCAGATCCGATTCCAGATGTTTCCGGAAACTCTTGATGACGCCGGGTGCCATGAAATGGTCGAACGCCGGGATAGACTGTCCGCCATGTTGCTCGTTCTGGTTGGTCTGAAACACGATCGTCGCGAGGGTAGCATAACTCTGGATCGACTGCGGCGTACGCACGGTTCCGTTTTTGGTGTGGAATCCGCGATTGAACAGGTCTTCCAGATCGTATTGCAGACAAGTGGTAGTCTTGGTCGGATAGTAATCCAGATCGTGGATATGTATATCCCCGTTTCTATGGGCACGGGCATACCGCACGCCTACTAAATATTTGTATGCGTAATCTTTCGTCACCTCCGAAGCAAACGTCATCATCTGTCCGGCAGGTGTATGCGACGACATGTTCGCATTGCTCAGATTCACATCGTTTTTCTCTATCGCGACAATGCCGTCCATCACGTGTTTCATCGAGGTGCGTTTGTCGCGTTCGGTATTGCGCCATTCGCGATAGATAATGTATTTCTTGGCAATATACGGATTACGCAGCATCAGTTCCCGTTCTACCAGATCCTGAATCTCTTCGACCGTAATGTTTTCTTTGTCGATCGACGAAGCCACTTTCACCGCTATCTGATCGATCGCACTGTCTTCGTTAATGCCGCCGGCACGATAAGCCTTTTCGATAGCCCGTTTGATTTTGTCGATAGAAAAATTCTCCTGTGCCCCATCACGCTTGGTGATGCGAATCTTTTCGTAATCCATCTTTTTAATACAGATTTTTAATTTAACTTTCGGGATGTTTCCTCGCACCCCATTTACCAGTCTCTGTTTTGGCAGGTCTTCTGACTTGTTTTTCCGTTTCCGCGCCTTCCCGATCGGCTCAGTGGCATATTTGCGGAACAGGTTCAAAACTTACAGCAGCGGGACTGTCCGGGATTTTCACCCGATTCCCTTTTCACTTCTATTGCGTTGCCCGAAATAGAAACACCAAAACGAAACAAAGGTAACCAAAAACTTTCTATTGCGACCAAAAAAATTTCTTATTTTTGTAAACTTTATTTCAGCAACTATTGACACCAGTTGCCAAAAATAGAAAACTTTTCATTCCAAAAACAGCCTTACAGATAGTTAGAATGGCAATAACTGGGAAACAAATCTATTTAGGAGTAGGATCGAATCTCGGAAATAGTAAAGAATTGATCGAACAATGCCTGCAAAAGATCGAATCGCAAATAGGCACGATACATGCCCGATCGGCACTATACCGCTCTGCGGCATGGGGATACGAATCCGACCGTGAATTTCTGAACGGCGTAATCGCCCTCTCGACCGACTGCTCTCCCGAAGAGGTTTTGATCCGTACCCGGAACATCGAAATCGAATTGGGTTCGCTCACCCACCGCAAACCCGACGGATCGTACGACGACCGGCTGATCGACATCGACCTGCTCGACTACGACGGCATCCGGCTCGACACCCCCTCGCTCACTCTGCCTCATCCGCGCATGCACCTGCGCGACTTCGTACTGCAACCGTTGGCGGAAATCGCCCCCGGTTGGAAACACCCGCTCCTCGGACAAAGCGCACAGGAACTGCTCGACCGGCTCGGCACACCGGCTTTGGAAAAAATCGCGCCCGACGAATAACCGTCCGGCAGACAGCCCTCGGAACAAAGGCAATGCCGGGCATACATAAAAATCGCCGGATATTTTGTACATCCGCGAAGTTCATCTATCTTTGCAGCATCGAAATGTGGAAGGATTTGGCTGCTTGCAACCACGAAAAAAAATGCTAAAAGATGCGTCATCGTCTCTGACCCCCCTCTTTTTTTCATTTCCTTTTTCGGCTATTCCCGTTTCGGCTCAGGGCGTCGTTGCCTTGCGCATCGGCGAATATACGACCTAAACATTTTTTATATACAAAAAACATGAACTATTTATTCACCTCTGAATCGGTGTCGGAAGGACACCCCGATAAAGTAGCCGATCAAATATCGGATGCTTTGCTTGACGAGTTTCTGGCATACGACGCCAACTCGAAAGTAGCTTGCGAAACGCTGGTGACTACCGGACAGGTAGTACTTGCCGGTGAGGTTAAATCTAACGCGTATGTCGATCTGATGGATGTCGCCCGCAAGGTCATCCACCGGATAGGATACAACAAAAGTTCTTACAAATTCGATGCCGAGTCGTGCGGCGTATTCTCCGCCATTCACGAACAGTCTGCCGACATCAACCGGGGCGTGGAACGCGAAGACCCGATGAACCAGGGAGCCGGCGATCAAGGCATGATGTTCGGTTATGCCTGCAACGAAACCGACAACTACATGCCCCTGTCGCTCGAACTCTCGCACATACTGCTCACCGAGCTGGCGGCTATCCGTCGCGAAGAAAAAGAGATGACCTACCTGCGCAAAGGTAAAATCACCTCGTACCTGCGCCCCGATTCCAAATCGCAGGTAACGATCGAATACAACGAAAAGAACGAACCGGTACGGGTACATACCATTGTCGTTTCGACCCAGCACGACGACTTCATAAGCCCCGAAAACGATACGCCCGAAGCACAAGCCGAAGCCGACCGCAAGATGCTCGACATCATCTTCAAAGATGTGAAAGAGATATTGATTCCGCGCGTAATCGCCCGGCTGCCCCAACGCGTACAGCAACTTTTCGACGACAAGCTCATCCTGTTGGTAAACCCCACCGGCAAATTCGTCATCGGCGGACCTCACGGAGACACCGGACTGACAGGCCGTAAAATCATCGTAGACACTTACGGAGGCAAAGGCGCACACGGAGGCGGTGCATTCTCGGGTAAAGACCCTTCGAAAGTAGACCGCTCTGCCGCCTATGCAGCCCGCCACATTGCCAAGAATCTGGTAGCGGCAGGTGTAGCCGACGAAATATTGGTACAGGTTTCGTATGCGATCGGTGTAGCCGAACCGGTAAGCATCTACGTGAACACCTACGGCAAATCGAAGATCGCCCTCAGCGATGCGGAAATCGCCCAACGCGTACAACAGCTCTTCGATCTGCGCCCCAAAGCTATCGAAGAACGGTTGAAACTGCGTAACCCGATTTACGAGGAAACCGCCGCTTACGGTCACATGGGACGCACCCCGCAGACTGTAACGAAAGTATTCACTTCGCGCTACACCGACCAACCGTTGGTACGGGAAGTAGAACTCTTCACTTGGGAAAAACTCGACTACGTAGAGAAAGTAAAACAGGCATTTTCGCTGTAAGGCGATACCGCATACCGGAATTAAAGGGGGTTGTGCCGAAATGGAAATTTCGACACGACCCCCTTTTCAATGCGTTATAATATCTATGGACTCACGACCGGTCGTGCTGCCGATACCATCCGGCAAGCACCACCCAAAGCCACACCTGACGGAAAAAGAAATCGTCCGTTTCACCCAACCGGTATTTTTCAAGCAAGCTCTGCGCCCGACGACCGTTTATAATCTCCTGCACCCGGTCGTCATTTAAAATCGACCGAGACCAATCGAACAGTTCATCTTTCAACCATGCCGCTACCGGTACGGGAAATCCTACTTTGGGACGATGAAGCACATGCTGCGGCAGGAGATCGGCAAACGCCTCGCGGAGCAACACCTTGCTCTGTCCGACCGACACCTTGTCGGCATCGCCCAATCGAGCCGCTATCTCAAAAACCTTGTCGTCCAAAAAAGGCACGCGCACTTCCAACGAATTTGCCATCGACAACCGGTCTGCCTTGCAAAGTATATCGCACGGGAGCCAAAGATTCCAGTCGCACAACTGCATTTTCTGCAAGCGGTCGAGCCCGCGGGTTTTCAGATATGGTGCCGTAATATCGCGATGCGACACATCGGAAAAGAAATCGGGAGTAAGGAAAGTGCGACGGCTGCGTTCGCCCATCACACTGGTAGGACCTACATACCTTTTCGCCAGCCGAAATGTCGAATCGGCTATTTCCTGCCGCAGGATATGCTGCTTCGGCAAAAGTTTCGACAAACGTCTCAACCCGAAATCCACACAAGGCTGCATAACGCCGCAATGAGCCGTACGGGCTGTCGATCTATACACTTTGTAACCGCCGAAAAGCTCGTCGGCTCCCTCGCCCGACAAGACCGATTTGACCTGCCGCGATGCCAACTGAGCCAAAAGATACACCCCGATAACCGACGGATCCGCCATCGGAGAATCGAGATGGTACATCACCCGGTCGAACGCCGCCATAAAATCGTCGGCGGTAAACATCCCCTCGACCAGTTCGATGCCGAGGCACTCTGCCGTTCTCCGCGCCACCGCCGTTTCCGACGGGTAGGAATCACAGTCAAAACCGATCGTAAACGCTTTGAGCTTCGGGTTGATCCGGGCTGCCAAAGCGGTAATGATCGACGAATCCACTCCGGCAGACAAGAAAGTCCCCGTCTCGGTATCGCCGTTCATACACAGCCCCACACTCTCTTCGAGAGCCTCTCTGATCTTCATCATCTTGACCGGACGGGGCATTTTGTTCTTCGTATCGAATTTCTTCGGGGCAAAACAATACAGCTTGCTGCCCTTTTCGGAGAAACGGATATAATGTCCGCCCGGAAGAGAGTGCACCCCCCGATACACGACTTTCGGATCGGGCACATATTGGAATGTACAATAATAGTTCAAAGCCTCCTTGTCGATCTGTAACGTCTCTTTATCTACCGGCAGCCCCTTGATCTCGCTCCCGAAACAGACGGCGTCAGCCGTATCGACATAATAAAACGGTTTGATACCGAAACGGTCTCTTGCCGCGAAAACCTCCCGGCGTTCCGTATCGTAAATAACAAGGGCGAACATCCCCCGGAGCCACCCGAAACTCTCGACCCCGTAGGAAGCGAAAAGCTCCGTTACCAGCTCGACTTCCGACACCGTATCGCGCGACAGATATTTGCGCGACAACTCCCGGAAGTTGTATATCTCCCCGTTAAATGCGGTTACAAAACGTCCGCCTTTGCCGGTATACGGCTGTTGTCCTTTGTTTATGGAAACAAGAGAAAGCCTTACAAATCCCAACACGAACGTATCGGAACGATAAAAACCGCTTTCGTCGGGACCCCGATGGCGCAACGCATGCTGCGCCCCGCATACAAGCGACACCTCTTTCTCGCCGACAGCCTCGCCCGACCGATTATATATACCTGTAAATCCGCACATAATTCTTTTCAAAAATAAACATAAATATACAATATATAAATATGACAACGATAAATTCATTCTAAAAAAACATTTGCTACCTTTGTAAACCGACCATGCGCCGACAAACAAGTTCACGCCATTACGGTCGCTACCGCCTCCCTGCCGAGGCTATTTATAAAACAGAGAATATGAAGAAATTCGCATCACTGCTGTTACCGTTGCTCCTGCTCGTCGCCTGCGGCGAGGAAAGCAACGAATTTGTCATCAACGGCACGATCAACAACCTCGACCAACATTCGCTGCTGTCGGTCTACCCGAAAGGCGACGGATTCCGGATAGATACGCTGATCCCGATCAACGGATTCATCGAATTGAAAGGCAATGCCCCCGAACTCACGCCGGTAAAATTTTATAGCGGCGACGGCATCACCCTGCTCACGTTCTATGTAAAAAACGGCGACCGGATACAGATCAACGGCAATGCCGATAATTTCAGCGCATCGGAAATCAAAGGGAGCGACCTCAACAAGGAGCTGCTGGCGTTCTACCACAACCAACGCGAACCGATCGGACGCCTCGATGCCGAACGCCGCAAATCGCTCGACAACGGCATGGAAACCTTCCGCATGAAAGAGTTGCGCGCCCAATTCGACAGCATCGTGGAAGCCTATATCGGCAACAACCGCAGTTCCGTCGTATCGACGATTCTCTTTAACGAATACCTGTTGCGAGCCGACAATATGGACCGTTGCGACTCCATACTGAAACGGATCGACACCGGAGCAAAACCGGCTGCCCTGTTACAACCGTTCGAAGAACTGCAATCGCACCTTGCCAAGATCGAAGCAGACACGATACTCCCGATCATGAGTTTCCTTACTTTGAAAGACAGCACCTTTCAGGTTCGCGCCAAAGACAGCCGCACGACCCTGCTTTACCTGCGCACCACACAAGACCCCACGGCGAAACTCACCAACGGCATGCTACGCCGCCTCCGCAAGAATTACACCGACGACGACCTGCGCATACTGAATGTTTCGCTCGACAACGACAGCGCCTCGTGGCGGCAGAACATCACCGGCGAAGGCATCCTGCTCTGGGCAAAAGACGGATACAGCCATCCCGGCATAGTGAAGCTGCACATCACACGAAACCCGTCGTGGGTACTCGTCGATTCCACCGGGCACATCGTCGGGCGCAACCAACCCGAACCGTTGTTGCAACAGCAAATAGATTCACTGCTGCATCCCGCACAAAATACGGAAACTTCACAACCCTAACCAAACGACATCATGATAGACGATATACTCCGCTACAATCAAGAATTCGTAGCAGCCGAAAGATATAAAAAATTCATCACCTCCAAATACCCCGACAAACGCATTGCCATTGTAACCTGCATGGACACGCGCTTGGTCGAACTGCTTCCCGCCGCCCTCGGACTGAAAAACGGCGACGTGAAAATCATCAAGAACGCAGGAGGCACCATTACCAACCCGTTCGACTCCACCATCCGGTCGCTCCTTGTCGCCGTCTACGAACTGGGCGTGAATGAAATCATGGTGATAGGTCATACCGGTTGCGGCGTGCAGGGAATGAACGCCGCCGAAATGCTTCACCTCATGCGCGAACGCGGTATCAGCGACGAGCACATCTCGCTCATGCGCCACTGCGGAATCGACCTCGACAGTTGGCTGCACGGATTCGAAGAAACCGAAGACGCCATACGGGAAACCGTCGATCTCATTGCCCGACATCCGCTCATGGCTGCCGATGTCAATGTGCGCGGATACATCATGGACTCCGTCACCGGCGCGCTCACACCACTTTAAACAGCGGCAGGCTGCCACCGCCGCCGTACTCTCTACCTGAATAATCACCGGATAAACACACCGCCTATGTTAGTAAAAGTTTTCGGCGCAGCCGTACAAGGAATCGATGCCATTGTCGTCACTATCGAAGTCAATTGCACGCAAGGAATTCATTTCTTTATGGTCGGACTGCCCGATACGGCGGTCAAGGAGAGCCACGAACGCATACTATCGGCAGTGGAGCACAACGGCTACCGGTTCCCGCGCAAACAACTGATCGTAAACATGTCGCCCGCCGATATCCGGAAAGAAGGGGCGGCATACGACCTGCCGCTCGCTATCGGCATTCTGGCAGCCGACGAAAAGATCGCAGCCGACAAACTGAACGAATATATGATCATGGGCGAACTGTCGCTCGACGGCACCATCCTGCCCGTCAAAGGCGCGTTGCCTATCGCCATCAAAGCCCGGGAAGAAGGCTACAAAGGATTGATCCTGCCCAAAGCCAATGCCCACGAAGCCGCCGTAGTCAATAATCTGGATGTGTACGGCGTAGAAAAAATCACCGAAGTCATCGAATTCTTCAACGGCACGCATACGCTCCTGCCCACGACAGTCGATACACGCGCCGAGTTTTATAAGGAATACACCTGTTTCGATATGGATTTTGCCGATGTCAAAGGACAGGAAAACGTAAAACGCGCGTTCGAAGTAGCCGCTGCCGGCGGACACAACATCATCCTCGTCGGGCCTCCGGGTGCCGGCAAGTCGATGATGGCAAAACGCCTACCCTCGATACTGCCGCCCCTTACCCTCCAAGAAGCTCTCGAAACAACAAAAATACATTCGGTAGCCGGCAAAATGGGACGGGAAACGTCACTGCTTTCGCACCGTCCGTTCCGGGCACCGCACCACACCATATCGTCGGTAGCACTGGTCGGCGGCGGATCGTTCCCGCAACCGGGCGAAATCTCGCTCGCACACAACGGCGTACTGTTTCTCGACGAATTGCCCGAGTTTTCACGGCAAGTGCTGGAAGTGATGCGGCAACCGTTGGAAGACCGCAAGATCACGATCGCCCGCTCGAAATACACCATCGAATACCCTGCCGGCGTCATGCTCGTCGCCTCGATGAATCCCTGTCCGTGCGGCTACTACAACCACCCGACCAAACCCTGTATCTGTTCCCCCGGAGCCGTGCAACGCTACCTGAATAAAATTTCCGGTCCGCTGCTCGACCGCATCGACATCCAATGCGAAATCGTGCCCGTGCCTTTCGAAAAAATATCCGACACACAGCCGTCCGAACCGAGCGAGAAGATCCGCGAACGTGTCATCGCCGCCCGGCAACAACAAAGCAAACGCTTCGAAAACTATCCCGGCATCTATTGCAATGCCCAAATGACGACACGGCTACTTAACGAATTCGCACAACCCGACGAAGCCGGACTGAAACGGCTGAAAGATGCCATGACCCGCTTCAACCTCTCCGCACGTGCCTACGACCGCATTCTCAAAGTAGCCCGCACCATAGCCGACCTCGACCACAGCGACACCGTGCAGGCGCACCATATTTCCGAAGCGATCAGCTACCGCAATCTCGACCGGGAGAATTGGGCGGGATAACCTACCTATACAGGACACCTACCCCTTACATAAAAAACATCCAATGCGCCATGCCGCTACATGCAGCCCCTTTTCGGTGCATTAGGATATCTAAGATGCAAGATACTTAGTCCGGATGCCGATAGCAGCGCAGCAGATTGGACATGATGACTTCGTCATATTTTGCAAAAACTATCGCAGATGACTCAATCGTACCAATTTATTCAGTATCTGTCATTGTTTCTTATAACGGCAGTCGCTAACTTTGCGATATGAAAACTGAAACCAACCGCATCGTATTCCTTGACTATTTGCGTGTAATCGCCTGTTTCATGGTGATAATGGTACACGCCTGTGAATTTTATTATTGTGCTGAAACCGGAGCTATACTCGCCAATGACAATGACCGCCTATGGGTATCGCTTATAGACGGAGCGTTCCGGCAGGCAGTTCCGCTTTTTGTAATGGCATCATCCTTTCTGCTCGTTCCGCTGACTACCGATACCGCAACATTTTTCAAGCGTCGTTTTTCCCGGGTATTCGTACCATTCCTCGTATGGTCTTTGTTATACGCCATCGTGCCGGTATTGACAGGCAGCATAGATGGAGATATTTGGCAACGCGTCGCCACAATCCTCTATACAGCCAACATGGACAGCGGACACCTGTGGTTCATCTATATGCTCGTCGGAATCTATCTGATCATGCCCGTCATATCGCCGTGGATAAGCCAAGTGTCGAAACGCGGAGAAGAAATATTTCTCGCAATATGGTTTCTGAGTACGTTCACAGGCTATTTGCGACCGCTGACCACTTATGTATGGGGCGAAGTATTCTGGAACAACTTCCACGCACTGTACTATTTCTCGGGATACATAGGTTATGTCGTACTCGCCCACTACATTCGCAAATATGTCGATTGGTCGCTGAAAAAGAGCGTTGCGGTAGCCGTGCCGCTTATCCTCATCGGATATGCCTTTACCGCCGGACTATTCTACACCAATTCGCTTGAATCGACCGACTATGCCTATGTGGAACAGTCCTGGTACTTCTGCACGTTCAACGTGGCAATGATGACAGCCGGAACTTTCCTGCTACTGCGCCATATCAGCTATTCGGCTAAATGGCTCTACTCTCCGGTCAAAACCATCTCCAAACTCAGCTACGGCATCTATCTGATGCATATCTTTATCCTCGGATTTATGCAGCAATGGCTCGCCCCCCATTTCTCGACCCTCCCTGCCATCCTTATCGTCGGTACAACTACCTTCCTCGGCTGTATCCTCGTCACCCGGCTTATCGCTTTTCTTCCCGGTTCAAAATGGATTGTGGGGTAATATAACCGAAACATTATACTTTACATTATTAGTTACAGATGAATACATTTACACTTCAATCGCCTAACGACAGAATATTGTTCGTAAACATTACAAAGACATACAACTGCCTCGACCCCCAAAGCATATATTATAGAGAAGACCTTTATGAAATGACCCGTAAATATTGGAAAGTATCCTTACAAAATACAAAAATCATTACTCATGTTATCGGACACAGCAACGGTATAATAAAGGAAGTCATCACCCACCCGAAATGGCAACTCACCAATCATCCCGACTATCCTAAACGTCTTGAATGTACCGGAATCAAAGATGACAAATCCCCATACATCGGTATGGATATTCATAATATCATCCCAACAGGACAAAACCCGGTGAGATATTATAACATCGAAACCAAGAAAAAATAACCGGTACATCCATTCGCCTCCCTCATAAACACGACAAGGAGCTGCGCCACCAAGCACAGCTCCTTGTCGTATATAAAGTATAAAGGTGGCCCTTTTCGCATCGGTATAGCCACCGGACAAATCCGGCATCGCACCCGGCTATCGGAAACGGTCGTTAAACGTAGTCCGCCCAGTTCGTCAAGGACATGTCGCCCGATTTCAAGAACTCCAAGTGGAATCCGAAAGCAGCTTTCAGTGTGTGAGGCGTATGTCCGCCTTTCGCCAGTTTCAGATAATCCCACAACAATTCCTTGTACATCGGATGCACGCAGTTTTCGATAATGGTTTCAGCCCGTTGTATCGGCGATTTAGCACGCAAGTCGGCTACACCCTGTTCCGTAACCAACACCTGCACCGAGTGTTCGCTATGGTCTACGTGCGAAACCATCGGCACGATAGCGCTGATCTTTCCGCCTTTGGCAATCGACGGGCAAGTGAAGATCGAAATATAGGCGTTGCGCGTAAAGTCTGCCGACCCGCCGATACCGTTCATCATCTTCGTACCGGTGACATGCGTCGAGTTCACATTTCCGAATATGTCGGCTTCCAATGCCGTGTTCATCGTGATCAAGCCCAAACGGCGGACGATCTCGGGATGGTTGCTGATCTCTCCCGGACGCAAGACCACTTTGTCACGGAAGAACTCGATATTGTCGAACACCTCCTGCAATTTGCCATCGCTTACGGTCAGCGAGCAACTGCTGGCAAAGCGGCAACGGCCTTGTTTCATCAAGTCGATAACGGCATCCTGAACGACTTCGGTGTACATCTCGAACGCCGGAATATCGGGATTCGATCCCAAACAGCCCAATACGGCATTGGCGATATTACCCACACCCGATTGCAAGGGGAGGAATTGCGGCGGAATCAGTCCGGCTTTGAGTTGCGCGGCAAGGAAATTGCTCACATTGCTACCGATACGCATCGTTACCTCATCGACCGGAGCGAAAGGTTTCACACCGTCGGTGGCATCCGATTCCACGATACCGACAATTTTTTTCGGATCTACCTTCAACACCGTGTCACCGATGCGGTCGCTCGGTTTGTAGATAGGTATTTCGCGACGATAGGGAGGATCCAACGGTTGATAAATATCGTGGAATCCGCGAATCGCTTTATTCTCGTGTTTATTGATTTCGATAATGATCTTATCCGCCAAACGGCAAATAGTCGGCGCAGCTCCTACGCCCGGGCCCAACAGTACTTCTCCGTTGTCGCTCACTTCGGCAGCCTCGATAATGGCTACATTGATTTTGCCCAATACCCCGTAACGCATCATTTGGGTGAGATGTGAAAGATGCACATCGAAATAGTTCATCTGGTGCGTGTTCGCCGCATTCCGCGTATCGGGATGAGACTGGTACGGAGTCCGTGAACGGATGGCTTCCGCTCTGCCCAACTCCCCGTCGATATAATCGTTGGTAGACGCACCGGTATATACTCCGATTTTAAACGGTCTGCCGGCAGCATGTTCTTCCCTCGCTTTCTTCGCGAGAGCAACCGTTACTTTCTTGGGAGTTCCGGCAGCCGTAAATCCACCGAACCCTACATTGTCATCGTGATGAATGTACTCAGCAGCTTCTTCTGCTGTAAGGATCCTAAATGCCATAAAACTTTTAATTTTTGAATGTGATTTAGATTTAGGTTAATGGTCTCTGTGATGTTTTTAGTATTTTCTATTCAATATTTCCGTCGTAATCACCGCCTGCCGCCAGTCGATCGCATCGGTTTCTTCGTCCGGGCTATCCGACTCACGGTCTTGATAGACACTGCTGTCGTCGATTTCATCCTCTTGCGATGTGCCGAAAACCGATACGCCCTCTTCCGGTAACTCCTGTACCGCCGGCGACGACGTTACCACCGTTTTTTTCTCCACAACCGGTTCCTGCCGGTCGGCGGGTTTCGCCGCAACTTGTGTTAGCCCTCCGAGCAAATCGGAAAGTGTCGGAATCCATTGCTCCGGTTCCCGCTCTGCCGTTTCCATCTCCGGCGCAGGCCTGCGGATTTCCGGACGGACCGCAGTTTGCGGTTTCCGAGATGCCTTCTTCGAACGGGTCGCCTTGCCGAAAGCATTGATTATGGCTACCACAAAGACAACTATAAAAATAATAATCTCGGAATTGTCCATCTCTTTTTGTAATTTTGTCCTCAAATATAAGAAATACCGGAGAATTATGCAAGATTTTTGCATGGAAACCTATTAAGGGTGACTTCGCAGCCACCCTTAACAATTTAACCTAAACCTTAACTATGAAAAATTTTCATGTAATACGAAACAAATGTAATATTTGTTTTTATTAAAAACAAGAAAAAATCAAATAAATTATCATTTTATTTACAAAAAATATTTTGATTTATAATTTAAACAAATAAAACGATGAAAACAGAAACTGGAACGGACTCAAAATCCGTCACCGGAAACAACGGGAAAAAATTATTTATCGAAACCTACGGCTGTCAGATGAATGTCGCCGACAGCGAAGTTGTGGCTTCGATCATGAAAATGGATGGCTACGAACTCTGCGAAAACATCGAAGAGGCGGATGCGATTTTCGTCAATACCTGTTCGATACGCGACAATGCCGAGCAGAAAGTCATCTCGCGGCTTACCTATTTCAACTCGCTGCGTAAACGAAAAAAATCGCTGGTAGTCGGCGTATTGGGCTGCATGGCGGAACGTGCCCGCGAAGAACTGATCGCCGATTACGGGGTAGATCTGGTAGTCGGTCCCGATGCCTATCTCGACCTGCCCAACCTCGTAGGTGCGGTAGAACAGGGCGAGAAAGCAATCAACGTGAACCTGTCCACCACCGAAACCTACCGCGAGATCATTCCGTCGCGTATCGGCGGAAACCGAATATCGGGTTTCATATCCATCATGCGCGGATGCAACAATTTCTGTTCATACTGCATCGTCCCCTATACCCGCGGACGCGAACGGAGCCGGGAACCCGAAAGCATACTCCGGGAACTGGACGACCTGAAAGCCCGCCATTTCAAAGAGGTGACCCTGCTGGGACAAAACGTCAATTCCTATCGTTACGAATATCCCGACGGGCGGATAGTCGATTTCCCCGCCCTCCTCGCATGGGTATCGGAAGCCGCAGGCGACGGTATGCGCGTGCGTTTCACCACCTCGCATCCCAAAGATATGAGCGATGAAATTTTACAGACCATCGCCTGTCACCGAAATCTGTGCAACCATATACATCTGCCCGTCCAATCGGGCAGCAACCGCATTCTGCAACTGATGAACCGGAAATACACCCGCGAATGGTATCTCGACCGCATCGCCGCTATCCGCCGCATTTTGCCCGACTGCGGTATTACGACCGACCTTTTCAGCGGGTTCCATTCCGAAAGCGAAGCCGATTTCGAAGAGACCCTGTCGCTGATGCGTGAAGTAGGGTTCGATGCCTCGTTCATGTTCAAATACTCCGAACGCCCCGGCACTTTCGCCTCCAAACATCTGCCCGACGACATTGCCGAAGAAGAAAAAATCGCCCGTCTGCAACGCATGATCGAACTTCAAAACACCTTGTCGCTCGAAAGCAACCGGCGCGACATCGGTAAAGAGTTCGAAGTACTGACGGAAGGTTTCTCCAAACGCTCCCGCGAACAACTGTTCGGACGTACACAGCAGAACAAGGTTGTCGTATTCCCCAAAGGCGACCGGCATATCGGAGAGTTTATCCGGGTACGCATTACCGATGCGTCGTCCGCCACGTTACTGGGAGAAGTCATCGCCGAATAAACGAACGGCGCACCCCGAAAAAGAACGTTTTCGACAAGCCGAGTGCAGAGCCGAACAAGGTTCGAGCTATGCCGAGGCGAGAAAAGGTGCATGATAATGAACGTTTTCGACAAGCCGAGTGCAGAGCCGAACAAGGTTCAGGCTATGCCGAGGCGAAAAAAGGTGCATGGACATGAACGTTTTCGACAAGCCGAGTGCAGAGGCGAACTTGTTCGATCTATGCCGAGCGGAGAAAAGGTGCATAAATATGAACCGTTCGGAAACCGGACCGCTTCGATCCCTCCGGAAATTCCGGACCGGGTCGGAGCGGTCCGGCTATTCCCCGTTCACTTTTTTCGCTATCGCTACAAACATACGGCACGGCACAAGTGTTATATTGTTAAAAGATCGAAATAAAAAGCGGATATTCAACAGATTCGTTATTATTTTGCATCAAATTTGAGGTAAAAGTGCCCTTATTCAAAACCAATAGAAAGAAAATCGAATCATGAACAAAAAGTCATCGAAGAAGAAACATCATGCGTTTTTGAATGCACGGCTCACTTCTACTTTAAGTATATCGTTGGTTCTGTTTGTTTTAGGTATTATCGTCCTGTTGGGATTCTTAGCCAACAACCTGTCGCGGCACGTCCGTGAAAATATCGGATTCTCGATCGTATTGCGCGAATCGGCAGACCGGGGACAGAACGTAATCGCCCAACTGCAAAACACACTCGACCGCGCACCTTATGTAAAATCCTCGAAATTCATTTCAAAAGACGACGCCCTGAAAGAGATCATGAAAGAACTCGGCGAAAATCCCGAAGAGGTATTGGGGGTAAATCCGCTGCACTCGTCGATCGAAGTAAAGATGAAAGCCGAATATGCCCATCCCGACAGCATCGTATGGATAGAAAAGTCGCTCGCCAAACAGCCGGCAGTCGATGAAATCATTTTTCAGAAAAACCTGATACAGCTCGTCAATGACAATATCCGGCGTATCGGCGGCGTCCTGTTCGCATTGTCGATCCTGTTGATGATCATATCGTTCGCCCTTATCAGCAACACGATACGGCTCAGTGTCTATTCCAAACGGTTCCTGATACACACCATGAAATTAGTAGGGGCAACCCCCGGATTCATCCGCCGTCCGTTTATCGGAAGCAACATCGTCAGCGGCATTGTCGCCGCATTCATCGCGATCGTCGCCCTTACCGGCTGCCTTTACTATCTCACCACCGAAATCGGGAACGTACAAAATCTTTTATCCGTAAAACTGCTGCTGCTCACCTACGGCAGCATATTGCTGCTCGGTATCATACTGTCGGCAATCTCGGCATATTTCGCCGTGAACCGATATATCAAAATGAACCGGGATACACTTTACTATATCTAACCGATTATAGACTATGGCTATTAAAAAAAATATCACATCCGTCGCTCCCGACAACAAAGGAGCAGAGAAAAAAGAGAAACAGTTTGCACTCGGTAAGCAGAACTTCCTGCTCATCGCCGCCGCATTCCTGCTGGTGATCGTCGGTTTCGCACTGATGCTCGGTTCCGGTTCGACCGAAGCCGCCTACAATCCCGATATATTCAGCGTACGCCGGATCGTCATCGCACCCACCATCGCATTTCTGGGATTCGTGTTCATGATTTATGCGATTATGCACAAATCGAAATAATCTCAAACGCATTATATCACACACATTATGTCTTGGTTCGAAGCATTTGTACTCGGTCTCATACAGGGACTTACCGAATATCTTCCCGTAAGCAGCAGCGGTCATCTCGCCATCGGCTCGGCGCTCTTCGGCATTGAAGCGGAAGAGAATCTCACATTTACCGTTGCCGTACACGTGGCTACCGTACTCAGCACCCTCGTTATCCTTTGGAAAGAGATCGACTGGATATTCCGCGGATTGTTCAAATTCGAAATGAACGCCGAAACGAAATATGTCATCAACATACTTATTTCCATGATCCCGATAGGTATCGTCGGCATCTTCTTCAAAGACTATGTAGAGGAGATTTTCGGATCGGGTCTGCTTATCGTCGGGTGCATGCTGTTGCTTACCGCCTGCCTGCTCACCTTCTCGTATTATGCCAAGCCCCGCCAGAAAGAAAACATCAGCATGCGCGACGCATTCATTATCGGTCTGTCGCAGGCATGTGCCGTGCTTCCCGGGTTATCCCGTTCGGGTACGACCATCGCTACCGGTCTGCTGTTGGGCAACAACAAGACCCAACTGGCGCAGTTTTCCTTTCTGATGGTGATCCCGCCGATCTTGGGCGAAGCCATACTCGACATTCTGAAAACGGCAACCGGAGAAGCTCCCGCCGGAGATATACCCACACTGTCGCTCGTCGTCGGATTCCTCACGGCATTTGTCGCCGGATGTCTGGCATGCAAATGGATGATCAACATCGTCAAAAAAGGAAAACTGATCTACTTCGCCATATATTGTGCCATAGTAGGTGCCGCCACGGTTATTTTCTCCCTCTTATAACCACAAAACTGGAAACGTATGAATTTCGACGAAGGAGAAATATTCTATATCGACAAACCGTTGCACTGGACATCGTTCGATGCCGTAAAACGAATCCGCATGCGGATATTGCGACGGTTGCACCGTAAGAAAATAAAGGTAGGTCATGCCGGTACACTCGACCCTCTGGCAACAGGTGTCATGCTTATCTGTACAGGCAAAGCCACCAAACGAATAGAAAGCCTGCAATACCAGACCAAAGAGTACGTAGCCACCATACAACTGGGTGCCACGACACCGTCGTTCGACCTCGAAACCGAGATAGATGCCCGGTATCCCTACGAACATATCACGCGCGAAACCGTAGAGACGGTGTTGCCCCGGTTCATGGGTTCGATCATGCAAGTGCCCCCTGCCTATTCAGCCTGCAAGGTCGATGGCAAAAGAGCCTACGAAATGGCTCGCAAAGGACAGGAGGTAGAACTGAAAGCCAAAGAACTGGTTATCGACGAAATAGAGCTGTTGGAATACGCCCTGCCGGTTATCCGCATCCGAGTCGTATGCAGCAAAGGCACCTACATCCGTGCGCTGGCACGCGACATCGGGCAGGCTTTGGGCAGCGGTGCGCATCTCACCGCCCTGCAACGCACCCGGATAGGCGACGTACGGCTGAGCGACTGCATATCGGTCGATGACGTAATCCATCTCATCGAGACCGCCGAGGTGGAAGAAACCCTTTCCGACGGAAGCACTGAAAAGAAATAAAACAAAACTAACGATATGAAATTATCACAATTCAAATTCAAATTACCGGAAGAACAAATCGCCAAATATCCCGCACCCAACCGGGACGAATCGCGACTGATGGTAATCGACCGCAAAACCGGAGAGATCGAACATCGCATCTTTAAGGATATTATCGACTACTTCGACGAAAAAGACGTATTCGTATTCAACGACACCAAAGTATTCCCGGCACGCCTGTTCGGAAACAAAGAAAAGACCGGAGCGAAAATAGAAGTATTCCTGCTCCGCGAACTCAACGAAGAGAACCGTCTTTGGGATGTACTGGTAGAACCGGCACGAAAAATCCGTATCGGCAACAAACTCTATTTCGGCGACGACGATTCGATGGTAGCCGAAGTAATCGACAACACGACCTCGCGCGGACGCACCCTGCGTTTCCTTTTCGACGGCACGCACGAAGAGTTCAAAGAGGCGCTGTACAAACTCGGTGAAATGCCGTTGCCCTCATACATCGACCGACCGGTAGAAGAGGAGGATGCCGACCGCTACCAATGTATCTTCGCACGCAACGAGGGTGCCGTGGTAACTCCCGCCGCCGGTTTGCATTTCAGCCGCATACTGATGAAGCGGATGGAGATCAAAGGCATCGATTTCGGATTCCTCACGCTCCATTCCGGACTGGGCAACTTCCGCGAAATAGACGTGGAAGATCTGACCAAACACAAAATGGATTCTGAACAAATGGTCGTAACCGAAGAGCTGGTGAATCTGGTAAACAAAGCCAAAGACGAGAACCGTAAAGTCTGCGCGGTCGGCACTTCGGTCATGCGCGGTATCGAAAGCGCCGTAAGTACCGGCGGACACATGAAGACCTACGAAGGCTGGACGAACAAATTCATTTTCCCGCCTTACGATTTCACGGTCGCTACCAGCCTGATCAGCAATTTCCACATGCCCTACTCCACCATGTTGATGATGGTGTCGGCATTCGGCGGCTACGAAATCGTGAACAAGGCATACGAAACCGCACTTAAAGAAGGCTACCGCTTCGGTGCCTACGGCGATGCCATGTTGCTGCTCTAAGAAACCAAACCAAGCCATAACAACAAAAAGGGCGGTCCCGAATCATTTTTCCGGGGCTGCCTTTTTTCTATTCATCCGGAACAGCCGGCTACCGGAAACGCCCTGCCGTACAAACAGCTGCCGTCCCGTTTCAATTATTTCTCCCCTTAAAGATCCCGATACGAAAAAGTAATTTATTATTCGATACAAAAACCCTGCAAACAATAAATCTTTTTTCAAATATTATTAAAGGTGAGCGCAGAATAAAATAAACGAGTTTATTTTTTATGCCGAACCGCCCTAATATTGGGCATAAGCCAAATATAGTGAAAGGCGAGAGCAGAGACAAATGGGGAAACGAAGTTTTACGATTTAATCATGCCGAACCGCCTCCTATATTCTAAATATTTACTACTTTTGAGAAAACGAAATACTTGTCTATCATGAAACTGAAACACCTGCTCCTGTGGCTGCTCCTGCTCGGCATGTTCGATCTGTCGGCAAAGAAAAAAGAGAACGACGAAGATTACCACATCGTGCTGACACTCACATCCGGCGAGACGATCGACGGATATATACGCAGTTCGCTCATGAACGGAGCCATGTTTGTAGACATCAGCGATACACCGAAAGGGAAATATACCCGTTATCAAACCACCGAGATCGAAAAACTGGTCTATCCTGCCACCGAAACCGATCCGGAATTCGTATGGATTCCCCGGCGTGTCTTCTTCAATTCGCTGACAGACCGCATCCGGCTGGCTATGACCCGTGTCTGCTGGCAAGGAAAACATGTTACCTGCTATGCCATTCCGTGGGTGGATGCCAACCCCGTGCTCGGTTACGGCGGCACACAAAAGGGAATGAACTATATCACCCGCTACAACTACTATTTCAGCACCGACAACCGCCCCGACGGCATGACCGACTACGCCGTGAAGAAATACGTAAAAGATGCCACGGTCGATGCCGCCTACATTTTCAGCCTCACCAAAAAGCAGACCTTACGGGCGCTTTCCGACTATCCCGAGATACAGGAGCTGATCCGTAGCAAGAAAGTGAAATACAGCGAATGGATGGAGCTCATGGAGGCTCTGGACGCCCTGCTTGATTCGCAACAGCCATGAAACGGAATCTACTGATCGGCATGTGCCTTGTCCTCGCGGCAAATATCGGAGCACAGCCCCCGATACAATCCAAGCCGGCAAAGGAATCGACCCTCGTACGCGGCATGTCGTTCGTCGCCATAGACGCAT
This sequence comes from uncultured Porphyromonadaceae bacterium, assembly GCA_900538555.1. Lineage (GTDB taxonomy): Bacteria > Bacteroidota > Bacteroidia > Bacteroidales > Barnesiellaceae > UMGS27. The sequence goes on along the minus strand of UPYI01000005.1, from coordinate 31,371 downwards.
GGCTGTTCGATAATCCGGCAATCGTGAAACCGGCATACAGCGGCGGCATTCCGTTGGCAGGGCTACGTTGGGGGTATTGCCTGTTCGAGTTCAACGACAAAGGCGTTCTGACCGCCGGAGCGCACCTCTATTACGGACAAATGATGTTCGACAAGGAGATCGACGGACAGAAAAAGACCGGGAAATTCTCCCGGCTGATCCTCGGTCCGGACATCGCATACCACTACACGGTGATCAACCGGCTCGACCTTTTCGTGCATCTGCGTGCCGGCATAGACGGCGGCAGTTTCTTTGCCGCCTCCGCCAAATTCACAAAAGATTTTCCGGCAATCGAATACGGAATCACCGCCGGCATCAGCTACCATTTCACCCCGCACTTCGGAATCTTCGCCGAAGGGGGCTACGGGAGTAAATTTTTCGGGTGCGGCATCTCGTACTGTTTCCGCAACCCGCTTTCGAAATACCTCGGAGGGGCATCGGGACGATACGATTTCTGAGCTCCTGCCGCGATACCGAACAAAAAAAATACGAGCCTCCGATGGAGACCCGTATTTTTTATATAATTCTGTAAGTGAATTACAATTGAGGACCGGCTGCAACCAGAGCTTTACCGGCTTCGTTGTTCGTGAACTTCGAGAAGTTCTTGATGAAGCGGCTTGCCAGATCTTTTGCTTTTTCATCCCATTGAGCTGCATCGGCATAAGTGTCGCGCGGATCGAGGATGTTGGGATCTACACCGGGGAGAGCGGTCGGAACTTCGAACGAGAAGTAAGGAATCATCTTGGTCGGAGCTTTGTCGATCGAACCGTCGAGGATAGCGTCGATGATGCCGCGGGTATCTTTGATAGAGATACGTTTGCCGGTACCGTTCCAGCCCGTGTTCACCAAGTAAGCCTTAGCACCTGCTTTTTCCATTTTCTTCACCAGTTCTTCACCGTATTTAGTGGGGTGGAGCGAAAGGAATGCAGCACCGAAGCAAGCCGAGAAAGTCGGAGTCGGTTCAGTGATACCACGTTCTGTACCAGCCAATTTAGCGGTAAATCCGGAGAGGAAGTAATATTGAGTCTGTTCCGGAGTCAGGATAGATACCGGAGGCAATACGCCGAATGCGTCGGCAGACAAGAAGATGACTTTCTTCGCAGCCGGAGCTTTCGATACCGGTTTAACGATGTTTTCGATGTGATAGATCGGGTAAGAAACACGCGTGTTTTCAGTAACCGATTTATCGTTGAAGTCGATCTTACCATTAGCGTCTACCGTTACGTTTTCGAGCAGAGCGTCGCGACGGATAGCGTTATAGATATCGGGTTCGTTTTCTTTGCTCAGGTTGATTACTTTGGCATAGCAACCGCCTTCGAAGTTGAACACGCCTTCATCGTCCCATCCGTGTTCGTCGTCACCGATGAGCTGACGTTTCGGGTCGGTAGACAAAGTCGTTTTACCTGTACCGGACAAACCGAAGAAGATAGCCGTTTCGCCTTTTTCGTTCGTATTGGCAGAGCAGTGCATGGAAGCCATACCAGCCAACGGCAAACGATAGTTCATGTACGAGAACATACCTTTCTTCATTTCACCGCCGTACCAAGTGTTCAGGATAACCTGCATTTTTTCGGTCAGGTTGAATACCACAGCTGTTTCGGAGTTCAAACCGAGTTCCTTGTAGTTTTCAACTTTGGCTTTCGAAGCATTCAATACTACGAAATCGGGTTCGCCGTAGTTAGCCAATTCGGCTTCGGTCGGACGAACGAACATATTTTTTACGAAGTGAGCCTGCCAAGCGACTTCCATGATGAAACGTACTTTGATACGGGAGTTTTCGTTGGCACCGCAGAACGTATCGACAACATAAAGTTTTTTGTTGGAGAGTTCTTTTACGGCAAGGTCTTTCAACACTTTCCAGCTTTCAACAGACAACGGTTTGTTGTCGTTTTTGTATTCATCGGAAGTCCACCATACAGTGTCTTTCGTCGTATCGTCATAAACAAAGAATTTATCTTTGGGAGAACGACCCGTATAAACGCCGGTCATTACATTTACCGCACCCAGTTCGGTAACCTGACCAACTTCGAAACCTTCCAGTCCGGCTTTGGTTTCTTCTTCGAACAATTGTTCGTACGAGGGGTTGTGCAAGCACTCTTTTACCCCGGTAATACCATACTTACTTAAATCTAATGTTGCCATTTTTTATCGATTTAAAAAAATTAATATTTTGTGTTGTCCTTTTTTACGCTTGAAAACCGCTGCAAAAATAATACAAATTCCAAAAGTAGAACCCTCATTAAAGAAATTTTTCGCTAATTAACCGCTTTTTTTTGTTAAGGCACAACGCGTTAAACTCAAAACGTCATGCCGGGATAGCAAAACGCACCTTTTATTAAAGAAATAAGAGTTTACGATGCTGCTTTTTTTGAAAAAGACGTATTTTTGCATTTGAAAAAAACAGATTCCCTTTTTCGTCCCGGAGAAACAGCCGGACGAAATCATTAAATTAAACCTATCAAGATACCACGTCATGGAAGTTATCAATTTTGCAGAGCATCCGTCGATCGTAAACCGTTTCATGGCGGAATTGCGCGACATCCATATCCAGAACGACCGCATCCGTTTCCGCCGGAATCTCGAACGCATCGGCGAGGTGATTGCCTACGAGATCAGCAAACGGCTGCACTATGCTGAAAATTCCGTTCAAACGCCGTTGGGCGTTTCAAACTCCCTGCTCTACGACGACAACGTGGTATTGGGTACGATCCTGCGTGCCGGACTGCCGTTTCACCAAGGATTCCTCAGCTACTACGATAACGCCGAAAACGCTTTTGTTTCCGCCTACCGAAAATACAAGGACAAACTCAACTTCGATATTTTCATCGAATACATCGCTTCGCCCCGACTCGACGACAAGACATTGATACTCTGCGACCCGATGCTGGCTACCGGAGGCTCGATGGAACTCTCCTACCGGGCGTTGCTCACCAAAGGGACGCCCCGCCATACGCATCTGGCTTCGGTCATTGCCAGCCGCCAAGCGATCGAATATCTGCAAAAGACCATGCCCGAAGATACCACCTTGTGGGTAGCGGCCATCGACGACGAACTGAACGAACACTCCTACATCGTACCCGGACTGGGCGATGCGGGCGATCTGGCATTCGGTATCAAAGAATAGAACACCGTACCGGCACCGGTACATAGAAAACATACACATGGCAATCACCATTCAACCCGTATCCGATAAAAAAGAACTGAAAAAATTCGTCCGGTTTCCGATCGACCTGTATAAGGGAAACCCATATTATATTCCACCATTGATGTTCGACGAAATAGGCACGCTGATTCCCGAAAAGAATCCGGCATTCGACATCTGCGAAGCTGCGTACTTCATGGCTTATCGCGACGGCAAACCCGTAGGACGAATCGCCGGCATCATCAACCGGCAGGTAAACGAAAAGAACGGAACGAAAGAAGCCCGGTTCGGCTTTGTCGATTTCATCGACGATAGCGAAGTAAGCGAAGCCTTGTTTAAAACCGTCGAAGAGTGGGCGCGTTCCAAAGGGATGGATACGTTGGACGGACCGCTCGGTTTCACCGACATGGACTACGAAGGCATGCTTATCGAAGGGTTCGACCAGTTAGGGACCATAAGCACGATCTACAACCACCCCTATTACCCCGAACACCTGCAACGGATGGGATACCTCCCTCTGACCGACTGGGTGGAATACAAGATCTACGTTCCCGACGCTATCCCCGAGAAGCACCAGCGCATCAGCGACATGGTACGCCGCAAATACAACCTGCGCAATATCAAATTCACCAAAACATCGGATATCGTACGTTTGTACGGCAAACAGATTTTCGAACTGATCAACGAAGCCTACAAAGATCTTTTCGGATACTCCACGCTGACTCCCCGGCAGATCGACTACTACATCAAGATGTATCTGCCTATGGTGCGGCTCGAAAACGTTTCGCTCATCATCGATGCCGACGACCGGCTGGTAGGCGTGGGCATTGCCATACCCTCGATGGCGAAAGCTTTCCAGAAAGCACGAGGCAAACTGTTCCCGTTCGGATTCATCCATGTGCTGAAAGCACTCAAAGGCAAAAACGACGTCGTAGACCTGTTGCTGGTAGCCATACATCCCAACTACCAGAACAAAGGCGTGAACGCCCTCCTTTTCTCCGACCTGATTCCCGTATTCATCCGGAACGGATACCAGTATGCGGAAAGTAATCCCGAACTCGAAGAAAACGAAAAGGTGCAGTCGCAATGGCAATACTTCCACCGCGAACAGCACAAACGCCGCCGGGCATTCCGCAAAAAACTATAAACAAAAAACAACAAACTCCACAGAAAGGGTTGTGTCGAAATTCCCATTTCGATGCAACCCCCTTTTGTGATGCGTCATTCCGACACTCTACCCCATTTGTTTATCTATCGGAAGCAATACCATACAACACCCCTGCTCACACGTCTATTCCGCACCCATTCCGTTTTTTCTTCCCGGAATAGTTTTTGATGACAAAAAATAACTATTTTTGCAAAGTTTTTTCAAACGCACTCCTTAATCGACGATACCGGCTGTCGCACAGACAGAGAAAAACCCGAAATAACCGGATTTATCACATAGCAAATATAAAAATGAAAGCAAATTTCGAATTTCATCCGAAAACATTCTCTTCGTTCAAAAACTACACGAAGGAAAAACTGGTCACCGACCTGATGGCGGGTATCATTGTCGGTATCGTAGCCCTGCCGCTTGCCATCGCATTCGGTATAGCATCCGGAGTATCGCCCGAAAAAGGTTTGATCACGGCGATCATCGGAGGTTTCATCGTATCGTTCCTCGGCGGTAATAGCGTACAGATCGGCGGACCTACCGGTGCATTCATCGTCATCGTGTACGGCATCATTCAAAATTACGGACTGGAAGGACTGGCAATCGCCACCATCATGGCAGGACTGATCCTCGTACTGCTCGGCGTATTCCATTTGGGAACTGTCATCCGTTTTATCCCCTATCCGATCGTCGTCGGGTTCACCAGCGGTATCGCCCTCACGATCTTCGCCACGCAAATCAAAGACCTCTTCGGACTTACGATGGATAGCGTTCCAGCCGACTTCATCTCGAAATGGGGTGCCTATTTCCAACACATCGACACCATACACCTTCCGTCGCTCATTGTCGGGATAACCAGCATCCTCATCATCGCATTCACACCGCGCTTCTCGAAGAAGATTCCCGGTTCGTTGCTCGCGATTATCCTCATGACGCTTGTCGTCTATCTGTTGAAGACTTTCGCCGGAATCGAAGGCATCGAAACGATCGGCGACCGGTTCAAGATCAGCAATGAGATTCCCGAACCGCAAGGCTTCACCATCAACATGGAGACGATCAACCAACTGCTGTCGCCCGCCTTCACCATCGCCATCCTCGGCGCGATCGAGTCGTTGCTCTCCGCCACCGTGGCAGACGGTATCACCGGCGACAAGACCGATTCGAATACCGAGCTTATCGCACAAGGCGCAGCCAATATCATCGTACCGTTCTTCGGCGGTATTCCCGTTACCGGAGCAATCGCCCGTACAATGACCAACATCAACAACGGCGGACGTACGCCGATTGCCGGTATGGTACACGCCGTAGTCCTGCTCCTCATCTTCCTGTTCCTGATGCCGCTCATCCAATTAGTGCCGATGTCGTGTCTGGCGGGAGTACTGATCGTCGTATCGTACAACATGAGCGGCTGGCGCACGGTACGTTCGCTGCTGAAAAACCCGAAATCGGATGTATCCGTACTGATCATCACATTCCTGCTCACCGTGATCTTCAACCTTACGATCGCTATCGAAATCGGGTTGCTGCTGGCTGTCGTCCTGTTCCTGCGCCGGGTAACGGAAAACACCCACATCTCGGTGTTGCGTAACGAACTCGATGTAGCACAAGGCACCGATGCCACCGTACACGAAGTGCTGAACCTCTCGAAAGGTATCGAAGTGTACGAAATCGACGGTCCGTTCTTCTTCGGCGTAGCCACCAAATTCGACGAAATGATGCGCTCGATGGGCGACAAACCGCTGGTGCGTATCATCCGTATGCGCCGCGTTCCGTTCATCGACTCCACCGGTATCCACAACCTCGAAATACTGATCCAGTCGTCGAAGAAGGAAAACATCCAGATCATCCTGTCGGGTGTCAATCCCACTGTTCACGAAGTGCTGAAAAAGGCGAAGATCAACGAACTGATCGGCGACGACCACATCTGCGACCACATAACCAAAGCGGTAGCGGAAGCCAACAACTTCGTAGCCTCGTTGCCGGCAAAAAAATAAAACATTCCTATACATATCGGGGGGATGCTTGCCACTCCCCTAAACCGAAACACCCCCTGCTACGAATTGTGGCAGGGGGTGTTTCGGTATAAAGAATATTCTTCTATCTATTTCCCGTACAATGCAGCGGAACTGCGAAACACCGCAGCTACCCGATCGCGCAACGACGGCGGAGCCATTACCTGCAAATCGTCGCCATACGACAGCAGCTCCTGCAACAGGTCGAAAGTAATCTTCAACCGGTAACGGAACACCGCACGGCCGCCGAAACTGCCGCTCTCCTGCTGCGAACGATGCAAAGGCAACGCCCTGAAATAGTTCGCCCGGTGTTCCGAAACGGCTATCACAACCTCCTGCGGCTCCTCATCGCTCTGCATGATACCGAAACAATGGTCGAAATAGGCTTCGGCATCGAACCCGGCGGGATATACGAACTTCCGTTCCGAAATCTCCATCGACAATACACGGTCGAGTGCATACGTCTTGATACGTCCGTCGTAACCGTTACGCCCGATCACATACCACCGTTGTTTGAATACCTTCACAAAATAGGGTTCGAGCGTCATGCCGGTAGCCTCCTGCCGGCTGTACGGACGATATACGAGCGACAGTTCACGCCCGCTCTTCATCGCCTCGATGACTACGGTCAGGAATTTGCGTCCCGACGGCACATTCTCCAACAGGATCCTGCCGTTCAGCTGCCGGCTGTCATCGAGCATGCTGTTCACGGCGAACGTATCGAGCAGCCAATGGTTCACATTGCCGCTCAACAGCTCGCCCTCGTCCTCTATATAATATTCATAGGTAGAAGTGTCGCATTCGATATTCACGTCGAACATCTCCTCGATCGCCTTGCGATAGGCATGAAAAGTACGCCGCGGCAGCGGATTCCCGCCCGACAGTTTCTCATTCCGCTGCCACAGGTCGCTCAGCTCTTTCTGGGTGATTCTGCCGTAACGGTGTATCGTGTCGATCAGCCACACATACCGGTTCAGTAAATTTTTCGCCATAACAATATCATTTCTTTTTATCCCGTTCGCGGACGAGTGCCGCCAGATTACGCTGCAATCCGGCGAACTTGGCACGTTTCACCGCCGAATGCGAAAACACCCGGCTGTACGTTTCGGGGGTCAAAGCCCGCATACGCTCCTCGTCCAACGCCAAAAACTCTTCGTTCGGATGAAACTCGGTCACCCCGGTAGGCTCCGCAAAACGGTTCCACGGGCATACCGTCTGGCAGGTATCGCAGCCATACACCCGATTTCCCATCCGGCTCGCCACGGATTCGGGTATCTCGTCCCGGTTCTCGATAGTCTGGCACGAGATGCACAACCGCGCATCCACTACTCCCGGACGGGATAATGCACCGGTAGGACAATGATCGAGACAGCGGGTACAGTCGCCGCAGCGGTTCTCGACCGGACTATCCGACGGCAGATCCAATCGGGTGAACAACTCGCCCAAAAAGAAATAAGACCCCCGGTGCGGAACGATCAACTGCCCGTTCTTCCCGATAAAACCGATACCCGCCCGATGCGCCCAATAGCGTTCGTACACGGGTGCCGTGTCGCAACACACACGTCCGGCATCGCCCGAAAGGGACGAAACGAATGCCGACAGACGGTTCAACCGTTCGCGCATCACTTCGTGATAATCGCGCCCGTAGGCATACAAAGCAAACTGAGGATGAGATGCCGGTTGAAGCACCGGCGGATAATAATTGAGAGCAACGCAAATCACCGTACGCGCACCGTCATAAAGCAAGGTAGGGTCGTTGCGCAAAGCCCGGTGATTCTCCATATATGTCATCTGTGCCTGGCACCCCGCCTCCAACCAATCGGAAAAAAAGCGGTCCATACCGGCATCGACCGGTTCCACCCGGGCGAAACCGCAGGCGGAAAAGCCCAGGCGGAAAGCCTCGGCACGGATCGCATCAGCGAGATACGCCGGTGATTTTGGAAAACTGGTATCCATTTTCAAGCAGCCATTCGATGGCACGGGGCAAGGCGTAGCGCAGGTTTCGTTCCGCTTTGATCGAATCGTGGAAAACAATGATCGACCCGTTGCGGGTATATCGTTTCACATTCGCCAATACCTTCTCGCCGGTAAGTTTACGGCTGTAATCGCGCGTTACGACATCCCACATGATAATATTGTATTTCCGTTTCAACGCCGCAGCCTGCCCCGATCCGATATGTCCGTGAGGCGGGCGGAAAAGCGTGCTGCCGATCAGATCGTCGGCATTCTGTACGTTCTGCAAATATTTCTCTTTCGACATTTTCATACCCTGCACATGGTTCATGGTATGATTGCCCACCTGATGCCCGCGCTTGCGCAGTTCGGCAAACAGGTGCGGATTACGCGCCACATTGTCGCCCACACAAAAGAACGTGGCTTTTACATTATAATAATCGAGCAAATCGAGAACCCACGGCGTTACCTGCGGTATCGGACCGTCGTCGAACGTAAGATATACCGTCTTCTCCTTGCCGGGAATACGCCATATCGTTTCCGGAATCAACATCCGGTAAAAATAGGGTGGTTGTTCTATAAACATAACCTGAAAAAGAAACGGAGAGACGGAACTGCCGACCTCATCGACACGGCAAACCGCATCTCCGCTTCATCATTGTTTTAATTATTGGACAAAAGGCGGATACCCTTTGCCTGAATATCGTTCATATATTCATCCGCTACATCTTCCATTCCGGCAGAATAAAGCAGACTCAGACAGCTCTTCACTACATAGTCGCGCAACTGGTAGTCGTTCATCGCCGAACGCAGCTGGACGGGAGTGAGATCGCCGTACCAGTCGAGATATTCGATCGCCGACTCCAACAATTCGCGGGTGAGAGCCGCACCTTTCTCATCTTCGCCCAATACGAAATAAGCATCCGCCAGTTTGAGCGACGCATAATCGTGGGGCACCTGCCACCCCGGAACTTTCTCCATGATCGTATCCAGAGCCTTCAACGCTTTCTCGTCCTTGCCTTCGGCAATCAGTTGCGCCACCAGATCGGAGAACATCACACGCATGGTTATACACATACGGCGTATATTTTCATCGAGATAAAGCGGATTCTGTTCGGTAACGGCATCCAGACCTCCCCAACGGAATTTGTTCACCATGTTGTCATACATCTTGTCCGTATCGATATTGCCCGACTGGCTCTCCAACGGCAGAACCCGATAGGCAAGTCCCGTACGGTAGAAGTACTTCTGCAAGCCGAGGTAATAATCGTTACCTACCGTTACCGCAAAATAGATCGGACGCTCCCAGCCCGTGGCGGCAATCGTGTTCACCATATCGAGCGAAGCTATTTCGCTCATCGAGAAACCGCGTTTCTTCGAGAAATCGGGAACAATCCGGTCTACCACCTTGTCTGCCCATTTTTCGGGAACAGCCCCCGAAGCCAGCGCAGCGGAACGGTCGATCGGAATAAACATCTTGTCTGTGGGCAGGTGGTTCAATTTCCCATAACCCGGCAGGTCTTTCGTCCACGCCTCATCGCTGTACAGGAAGTCGAGCGCCTCGCTTACCGACAACGAATCGTCCATACGGTTGATCACATACGAATAGGGACGTTTGTCGTAAGAGTAAACCATTTTATCGGCAGAAATAGGAAGCGGTGCCGATTCGTATGCCGGACGTTTCATCTGGTCGATATACCAGTCGGTCTGCAAATAGCTGAGGTTGCAGACCCGGACATCGGTACGGAATCCCTCCACCTCCTGTGCATACCACAAGGGGAATGTATCGTTGTCGCCGTTCGTAAACAAAATGGCATTCTCTTCCACGCTGCTCAGATAGTTCATACCGAAATCGCGGCATACGTAGCGTCCCGAACGGTCGTGATCGTCCCATGTCTGGCTCACCATCTGCAACGGCACGCACAGGCAGAGCACGGATGCCACGACGGCAGGCAGCAGATCCGATTCCTTTTTCGTTACCTTCGTCCATATCCGGCGGATCGCCTCAGCCACTCCGGCAACTCCGAGACCGATCCAGATTGCAAACGCATAGAACGAACCGGCATAGGCGTAATCCCGTTCACGCGGTTGGTAAGGCGTCTGATTCAAATAGATCACAATGGCGATACCGGTCATGAAGAAGAGGAAGAACGTAATCCAGAAACCCTCGATTCCCTTCTTGCCCGAATAGGCTTGGAAAAGCAACCCGATAATACCGAGCAACAGAGGCAACAGATAGAAGACATTGCGTCCCGGATTGTCCCTCAGTTCGGCAGGCAGGTTGGTCTGGTCGCCGGCAATGTGACGGTCGATAAAATTGAAACCGCTTATCCAGTTGCCGTTCTGCACCTCGCCGTGTCCCTGTATATCGTTCTGACGACCGGCGAAATTCCACATGAAATAACGCCAGTACATGAAATTGAGCTGGTAGCTGAAAAAGAATTTCAGATTTTCCATGAACGTCGGTTTCATCTTGGTCTCCATACCGTTGCCCGTATTCACACGCACCGGATGTCCCTTGAATCCCGACCACTCCTTGTAAGCCGATATGTGAGTAGCCTTGTCGCTATACATGCGGGGGAAAAGCATATTCATCTCCGGCTGGTACTGGTACCGCTCGTTGTATCCGGTAATGATATACCGGTCGCGGTCGTTCTCGTTCTGTTTCACTTCGCGCCGCCAGATCGCCTTACCCCGTTCTACGACCGGAGCACCGTCGGCGGTACGTTCCACCTCCGCGCCGAAAGTCTGTCCGTAGAACAACGGACGATCGCCGTACTGTTCCCGGTTCAGATAACTGCCGAGTGTAAAAATATCCTCGGGCGAATTCTGGTCCATCGGCGTATTGGCAGTCGAACGGATCACGATCAACGCATACGACGAATATCCGATAAAGATCACCAACAGACAGGTAAGTATGGTATTCATGGTCACCACAGCCGTCTTCTTCCGCGTAAACAGATAGAATGCCAGCGCGGCGATCAACAGCAGACCGAGCCAAATACCGTCACCGATAAACGGCATACCCACAAGGGCGATGCTGACGATAAAGAGCGTTTTTATCAGCTTTTCGTTCCGTTGGGCAAACGTTTCGTAAATGCTCCACGAAATCACGCCGATCACCACAAAGAAGTAGAAAAGTACTCCCGAATTGAACGGCATGTGCAGCACATTCACACACAAAAGTTCTGCCCATCCCGCCACTTTCACGAAACCCGGAATCAAGCCGTAAAGCAACAGCACGATAATGGCGAACGATAACAACAATGCCACTAACGAACCTTTCACCGAAGGATTGCTGTATTTGCGGTAATAGTACACAAGAACGATTGCCGGAATACAAAGCAGGTTGAGCAGGTGTACGGCTATCGACAGACCGATCAGATACGCGATCAGAATGATATAACGGTTGGAGTGAGGTTCATCGGCTACCGTCTCCCATTTCAGGATCAGCCAAAATACCAGTGCCGTACAAAACGATGAGTAAGCATATACCTCGCCTTCGACCGCCGAGAACCAGAACGTATCGGACCATGCGTAAGCCAACGAACCCACGATACCGCAGGCGAATATCACGACCATACGGCCGACGGTCATCTCCCGATCGCCCGACAATACGATCTTACGGGCAAGGTGCGTGATCGTCCAGAACAACAGCAGGATCGTAGCCGCACTCAACAAACCCGACATCAGATTCACCATATAGGCAACCTCCGACGGAGACGATGCGAAGTTGGCGAAGAAACGGGCGGTAAGCATGAAAATCGGGTTGCCCGGCGGGTGTCCCACTTCCAGTTTATACCCCGATGCGATAAATTCGCCGCAATCCCAAAAACTTGCGGTAGGTTCCAGTGTCAGGATGTAAGTCACCGCCGACACGACGAATACCACCCATCCCAACAAGTTGTTCAGCCATTTGTAATTTTTCATATATCTATTTTTCGTTTTCACAAAAAAACTGTCAGCCAGATGGATACACTATTCAGAAAAACGCATTCCACCGACCGAAAACAATCCGTCCCAGACAGTAACGCATATTTATGCGTCGCGCAGGAACTTTGCAAAGATAAATAAAGATTGTCAATTGCAGGGCTATTATAAACATTTTATAATCTTTACCCTAAGATATTATAAAAACCGTTTAACGAAGAGTTTTTATGCGTATCTTTAACGGCAAAACCCAAGTACGCATGAATACGAAAATTCTGATTACCGGAGCCGGCGGATTTATCGGCGGGTTCATCGTGGAAGAAGCTCTCGCCCGAGGATACGAAGTGTGGGCGGGAATACGCAAAACCACTTCAAAAGAGTATCTGCAAGACCCGCGTATCCGCTTTATCGACTTGAATTTTGCCGACCGCGACCGGCTGAAAGAACAGCTGCTCGAACAAAAACGGACAACCGGAGGATGGGACTATATCGTACACAACCTCGGCGTAACGAAATGTCAGAAACCCGACGATTTCGACCGGATCAATTTCTCTTTCGTACGCAATTTCGCCGATATGCTCATCGCTACCGGCACGGTTCCCCGGCAATTCATCTACATGAGCAGCCTCAGCGCATGGGGTGCCGGCGATGAAAAGAATTACCGCCCGATTTCGCCCGACGATACACCGAAACCCAATACCCGATACGGAGCCAGCAAACTCAAAAGCGAACGTTACCTGCAATCGCTCGACGGTTTTCCGTATGTATTCATGCGCCCGACCGGCGTTTACGGACCGCGCGAACGCGACTACTTCCTGATGATGAAGACCATAAAACACGGTTTCGATTTCGGAGTAGGCTACCGCCCCCAACAACTCACATTCATCTATGTGAAAGATCTGGTACGCGCCATCTTCACCGTTATCGACAAGGGGGTGACCCGGCGCGGATATTTCCTTGCCGACCCGAAAGGATATACCTCGCACGATTTCCGGCGGTACATTGCCGACGCATTGGGCAAACGTATCGTGATTCCGGTAGTCGTACCGGTATTCGTGCTGCGGGCTGTATCGGTCGTCGCCGAATCTCTGGCAAAGGCAAGAGGAAAAGCCAGCACACTAAACCGCGATAAGTACCACATCATGAAACAGCGCAACTGGCTGTGCGACACCGAAGCCTCACGACGGGAACTGGACTTCGAAACCGCCTATTCTCTCGAACAGGGAGTACACGAATGCGTAGAATGGTATCGGAAAAACGGATGGCTATAACCGAAAACAACTCCTGCCCGACAACTTTTATCGCCGATCGTATCCGAAATACAAGGAAGTGCATTACTTTTGTAACCGATCAAAAACGGTGGAAATGAAAACGGTAAAATCGGTATGCGTATATTGCGCTTCCAGTTCGAAAGTAGACGAATGTTACTTCGAAGCAGCCCGGCAACTCGGTGAACTGCTCGCCCGCAACCGCATACGGTGCGTCTACGGTGCCGGCAATCAAGGGTTGATGGGCACGCTTGCCGACAGTGTACTCGACAATGGCGGCGAAGTACTCGGCATCATTCCCCGTTTCATGATGGACGAGGGATGGAATCACCCGAACCTCAGCCGCACGATCGTCACCGCCGACATGCACGAACGGAAACAGCGTATGGCGGCAGAAGCCGATGCCGTAATCGCCATGCCGGGCGGATGCGGCACACTGGAAGAGTTGCTGGAAATCATCACATGGAAACAATTAGGGCTGTTCCTGAACCCGATTGTCATCCTCAACATCAACCGCTACTACGATCCGTTGATAACCATGCTGCAAAAAGCGATCGACGAAACGTTCATGCGGCACGAACATGCGGCGATGTGGCAAGTAGTCTCCTCGCCCGAAGAAGCGATCGAAGCGATCGAAAACGCCCCGAAGTGGGACGGTAAATTACGAAAAATCGCCGCCATATAAACAGCCAACCCATTATGTTCGAACCCGACTCCCTACATATCGTTCCCCAACAGACTGTCGCCATCCCGACAGAAACAGCTGCACACACCGGTACAACCGCTGCCGCCGCACAGGCAACCGGGCAAGCGGGCAGCACCGCCGTCGTACGACCCGCAACACCCCAGTCTGTCGCAACGCCACGCAGATCGACGTTCACACCGAAATACCTGCACGGATTCGAGACCTCGCAACCGATCGGCAAAACCGAGGGTATGCCGCTGCCCGGAGGCGCTACTTCCGGTTCGCGTATCATATCCCGCCACACAAACGAATCAGCCGCAATCGACCGACCCGTTCGGCAACCGGCTGAAACCGAAGCCGTCATCGAAACTATACAGCCCGCAGTGACCGAACTGCCGATGACCGAACTGTTGCCAGCCACACCGGTCACCGAAACACAGGAAACCGCAACCGAATCCGATACAACCGCATTCGTTCCCGTCGCAACCGACACCCTGAAACAGCTCGACACCGAACACCACATATCGCTCATACCCGGCGGGTTCGACGCTACCCCCAATCCGCAGAATGCCCTCAACAACCCCACGCTCTCGATCCTGCTGATCGGGGCATTCCTGCTGATCGCCATATCGTTCCGGCACAGCGGAAAAATATTCGGGCAACTGTTCCGCAATCCCGTACGCCGGCAATCCCATGCCGACGAAGCGATAGCGAGCGAAAACCGCTCGCGCATAGCCCTGCTGATCGCAACGTTCCTCACCGAAGGCATACTGCTCTACAACCTTACGACCGGATACGTCAGCCAGACCACCGGCGAAATGTTGGGAGGCACTCTGCTCTTCACCGTATTGACATTCTTCTATTTCCTTGTACAAACTTCGGCACTCGCCCTGACGGGCTACCTCTTCGCAACCCCCTCGGGAAAACAGATGGCGGTATCGGTATTCACCACGATAAATGCCCTGTTCGGCATACTTGCCATCATTCCCGTATCGCTTTTGCTATATTATCCCGAATATCAGATTGTGCTGCTAAGCATCGTCGGAATCCTCTTTCTGCTCTCCCGAATCTCATTCGTTTTTATAGCTACTAAGATTTTTTTCAGTAATTTATATGGTTTGGTGTACTTTATTTTGTACCTTTGCGCCGTTGAAATAACACCTCTCCTGCTGATCTTCGACAAGGTAGTGGAGTGATCTTATGTTTTGAAACTAAATACTTAAATCAGTGAAGATTAAAAAAGTTCTCATTTCTCAGCCCAAACCTCAATCTGAGAAATCTCCATATTACGACATTGCTCAAAAATACGGAGTGAACATTGAGTTCCGTCCTTTCATCAAAGTGGAGGGCTTGACTTCAAAAGAATTTCGGCAACAAAAAATATCGATTCCGGAATTTACCGCTGTTATTTTCACCGCGCGTACTGCCATCGACCATTTTTTCCGTCTGTGCGAAGAGTTGCGCGTAACGATACCCGATACGATGAAATACTTTTGTACGACCGAGGCAATAGCCCTCTACCTGCAAAAATATATCGTCTACCGCAAACGTAAGATATTCTTCGGAACGTCCGGTAAAATGGACGACCTGCTGCCCGCTCTGCTGAAACACAGTTCCGAGAAATTCCTCCTGCCGATCTCCGACGTGCATAAAGAACAGACTTCGTTGTTGGAGAAAAACAACCTCAACTATACCAAAGCGATCATGTACCGCACGGTAAGCAACGATTTCGGTCCGGACGAAAAATTCGACTACGACATGCTCGTATTTTTCAGCCCCTCGGGTATCGATTCCCTGCTGAAAAACTTCCCCGATTTCGACCAGAAAGAGATCAAGATAGGTTGCTTCGGCGCTACCACCGCACAAGCTGTCAAAGCCGCCGGACTGCGGCTCGACATAGAAGCTCCGAGACCCGAAGCTCCGTCGATGACCGCCGCTATCGAACTCTATCTGAAAGACTATACCAAAAAGAAATAATCTTTCGCAACACCCGAAACATCACCTCGTAAGTTCGATGTCCGGCAACCGAAACATTTGCTGCGGCTCGCCTTACGAGGTTTCTCATATATGAAAGAACACGGACTCACCAAAGCGGAAAAATTGTGCAGCCAGACGCTCATCGACAAGCTGTTCAACGAAGGGAAGGCATTTATCGCCTACCCCTACCGCATCGTGTACCGCATCGAAGAATCGAGCGGGGAACTGCCCTCGTTCTTCATCAGCATCCCCAAGCGCAATTTCAAACGGGCAGTCAAACGGGTACTCCTGCGCCGGCGCACCCGCGAAGCATACCGGCTGCACAAGCAGATCATCACCGAACCGCTTGTCCGGCAAAACCGGACGATGCAGATCGCCTTCCTCTACTTGGATAAAAAAATAAACGAATACGCCCTGTTGGAACGCAAAATGACCGAAGCACTCCAAAAATTAGCGGCGTATATCGAAAACAATCCCCCGAAGCAATCATGAAAAAGATACTTTCGTGGCTGCTCATATTGCCCATACGTTTTTACCGCGCCTGCATTTCGCCGATGCTCCCGCCTTCATGCCGTTTCGTACCTACCTGTTCGCAATACGCCATAGAGGCGTTGCAGAAACACGGACCGTTCAAAGGTCTGTGGCTCACCATACGCCGGCTGCTGCGTTGCCACCCGTGGGGCGGAAGCGGATACGACCCTGTGCCCTGACCCTTCCCTAACGTATCGTCACGTATGGAACCGATCGACATACATACCCATCGACCCGACGCACCCCTGTCGGCAATACGTAGCGTAACCCCCGATACGTTCATCCCTGTCGGCGAATACCTCTATTCGGTAGGCTACCACCCGTGGACATTACCTCCGCTCACAGCCGATGTTGTCGAAAAGCTGGAACAGGCAGCCCGGCATCCGCAAACGGTAGCCATTGGCGAAAGCGGACTCGACCGGCTACATCCATACCCCGACCTCCAAATGCAATGGCTCGACCGGCATATCCGGCTTGCCGAAGCAACGGAAAAACCGCTCATCCTCCACAATGTACGCTATACCGCCGAACTGATCGGCATGCACCGCAAATACCGTCCGGCACAAGCCTGGATTCTGCACGGATTCCGTGGAAAGCCCGATGCCGCCCGGCAACTGCTCGACCACGGTTTTTATCTCTCGTTCGGGGAACGGTACAACGAAGACGCACTACGCGCCGTCCCCGACGAACGGCTATTCATAGAAACGGACGAAAGCCCGGTCGCCGTCGAAGAACTCTACCGACGGGCGGCAACCGTGCGCGGCACGACCGCCGAAACACTCGCCGATACCATATACCGCAACGTACGATCCCGGTTCCACATCGACCGGAAAGGCAATTAAACCCGTTCATTGTTTGTAACTTCCAACAAACTGTACTACCTTTGCTCCCGACGGAAACCACCGGAAGGCATCCGTCTGTGACAAACGACGAAAAACAAACCAAAATAACTTCATTCAATGAATTTTATAGAAGAACTCAGATGGCGGGGTATGCTCAACGACATGACCCCCGGAACCGAAGAACTGCTGGCAAAAGAACAAGTTACGGCATACCTCGGTATCGACCCTACTGCCGATTCATTACATATCGGACACTTGTGCGGGGTAATGATGCTGCGCCACCTGCAACGCTGCGGACACAAACCGTTAGCCCTCATCGGCGGAGCCACCGGTATGATCGGCGACCCCTCCGGAAAATCGGCAGAACGCAATCTGCTCGACGAAGCTACGCTGCGCCACAATCAGGAATGTATCAAAAAACAATTGGCTAAATTCCTCGATTTCGATTCGGATGCGCCGAATGCCGCCGAACTCGTGAACAATTACGACTGGATGAAAGATTTCACCTTCCTCGATTTTGCCCGCGAAGTAGGAAAACACATCACCGTCAATTACATGATGGCGAAAGACTCCGTAAAACGACGTCTCAACGGCGAAGCCCGCGACGGACTCTCTTTCACCGAATTTACCTACCAGCTACTGCAAGGCTACGACTTCCTGCACCTGAACCGCGAAAAGAACTGCAAATTGCAGATGGGCGGTTCCGACCAATGGGGCAACATGACCACCGGTACGGAATTGATACGGCGCACGAACGGCAATGAAGCATACGCACTCACCTGCCCGCTCATCACCAAAGCCGACGGCGGAAAATTCGGTAAAACCGAATCGGGAAACATCTGGCTCGATGCACGCTACACCACGCCTTACAAATTCTACCAATTCTGGCTCAATGTAAGCGACGACGATGCCGCACGCTATATCCGTATCTTCACGTCGATCGGTCGCGAAGAGATCGAATCGCTCATCGCCCAACATGCCGAAGCCCCGCATCTGCGCCTGTTGCAAAAACGTCTGGCTCAGGAAGTAACCACAATGGTACACTCCGCTGCCGATTACGAAGCAGCCGTAGAGGCATCGAACATTCTTTTCGGAAACTCTACCTCCGAGCAACTGCGCAAACTCGACGAAGACACGCTGTTGGCTGTATTCGAAGGCGTACCCCAATTCGAAATTTCACTCGACGAGCTGAAACAAGGTATCAAGGCGGTAGACCTCACCACCGAAAAAGCAGCGATATTCCCTTCGAAAGGTGAAATGCGTAAACTCACGCAAGGGGGCGGCGTATTGATCAACAAAGAGAAACTGACCGCATTCGACGCTGTAATAGACGACAGTGCATTGCTCGACGGAAAATACCTCATCGTGCAAAAAGGCAAGAAAAATTATTTCTTGGTAATTGCAAAATAATTTACAAAAGATTTGGCGGATTACAAAATCCGCTCTATCTTTGCATCGCTTTTGGGAGAGACCCAAAGCGATGAAGTTTGGATTATGGTGTAATGGTAGCACAACAGGTTTTGGTTCTGTTTGTCCAGGTTCGAATCCTGGTAATCCAACACAAAAAAGCGACTCAATTTTTTGAGTCGCTTTTTTTGTATAATATCGGATTCCTGAATCGAGGTCAATCGGCAGAATGCCGAAATGCCCAACTAAAAAACAAGGCGGTATGTCTTAGCCAACCTGACACACCGCCTTGTTTCATAGAGATCGAAACCGATCGTTTATTTCTTCGCCATTACTTCCGCCACTTTGGCTTTCAGACCGTCGCCACGCAAATCGCGGGCTACAATCGTACCGTCCGGAGCGAACAGGATAATATGCGGAATACCCTTGATACCGTACAATTCGAGCGGTTCTCTACCGGCATTCAATATCTGCGGCCAAGTGATGTTCAATTCCTCGATCGCCTTTTCGGTGTCTTCCACGCGGTCTCTCACTGCCACTCCCAGCACGACCAAACCTTGCTTTTTATATTTGCGATATACATCGGCGATCACCGGAATCTCTTTCCGGCAAGGAGGACACCACGAAGCCCAGAAATCCACCAAAGTATATTGTCCTTTTCCCACATAGTCGGAAAGCGAAGCCTTGCCCGTAGGCGTATCGACGGTAAAATCGACAAACATCTTACCCGGTGCGGTTTGTTTCAGCACTTCGTTCGCCTTGAAAATCTTCTGAACCAACTCATTCTCTTTCACCTTTTCGCCGGCTATCGCAGCGATCGAATCTATATCTTCGGGCGAAAGCACATTGCTCAGATCCACCACTAACTTCGCACCTGCCAGCTTATCGCTGTATTCCTTGAATTTCTCTACCGTAAACGAAGCCAAGCGTGCATAAGCCCGATCGTAAAATTCGTCCATACGACGTTCTTTTTCTTCGACCGAAACCTCCGCTTCGCGGATTTCAGCCATTTCTCTCATCAGATCCTCATCGAGCAGGGCATATTCCTCTTCGATCCGCCGCCAGAAATCATTTTCGCTCGTACCGCCCAAGTTCTTCGACTCGTCCATATCTACGGTCACCACGCCCGGTTCCACAATCACATCCACGCCGTCGCGGCCATCCAGCACCACATGGGCGAAATAAACCGTATCTACCGTACCCTGAAACATGAATGCGCCGTCTTTCACCGAAGTACTGTCGGTTACCATGCGTTTGGCAATATCGTACAAATACACATCCTTCCCTTCGAACGAAACGTCGGAAACCGAACCCTTGATTTTATATTCGGACGAAGAGCAACCTGCCAACAACGCCGAAGCCGCCAATGCGGCACACCATACTTTTCCTTTCATATACTTTTATTATCGGTTATAAAATTAACTGCAAGCCGAGTACAGAAGCCATCAAGTGAAATCTTGAATGAATTATGCCAAGGCGCAGCGTTTATTGAAATAAAAAAACACGTCTTGCTCTATATCTTCTACAAAGATAACGCAAATCGAGAGCAGAGACACCAAACTCGTTTGAATGGCTATGCCGAGATGCCTCTTATCTTCTACAAAGATAGAAGATTTTTGTTTAAAAAAATATCCGAATAAAAATAAAAGACGACATACCGGACGATATACGGAAGCAAATGGATTACAGAACCCTATCGGACGATCGTCCGCAAGAGCGAAGTTATTAAAGAAATATTTCCTTAATAGTTTGTTTCTTACCGTTAAAACCTTTACTTTTGCAGATATATCTCACAAAATAAATTATCTTACAATAATAACTTAAAATTTTAAACTTTTATGTGGTTAAGTAATTCGTCCATAGGGCGGAAAGTGGTGATGAGTCTGACCGGACTTTTCCTCGTCCTATTCCTAACGTTTCACATGTCGATGAACGTGGTAGCCGTTATATCCGCCGACGGATATAACATGATCTGCAATTTCCTCGGCGCAAACTGGTATGCTCTGGTAGGTACGGCTATTATCGCCGCAGGTGCCGTATTGCACATCATCTACGCGTTCTGGCTTACATTGCAAAACCGTAAAGCTCGCGGTAACGACGCTTATGCGGTGAATGTACGTCCCAAATCGGTAGAATGGGCATCGCAAAACATGCTGGTGCTGGGTATCATCGTTTTCGTAGGGTTGGCATTGCACCTGTATCATTTCTGGTTCAAGATGCAGTTCAACGAAATCACCGGCGTATTGCCCGATGTGAATCCTCACGACGGCGTAGCGTTGATCCGCGAAACATTCAACTGCCCGATCACCGTAGTGCTCTACCTCATCTGGTTCGTAGCCATCTGGTTCCACCTCACTCACGGTTTTTGGAGTGCAATCCAAACTCTGGGTATCAACAACCATGTATGGTTCAACCGTTGGAAATGTATCTCCAACATCTTCACGACGATCATCGTTCTCGGATTTGCAGTCGTTCTGATTTACTTCTACGCTTGCAGTCTGCTTTGCAACGGTAGCTGTACTCTTTAATTCGATCAACCTATTAGAAAATTATTCGTTATGACTAAAATAGATTCTAAAATCCCCGAAGGGCCTTTGGCTGAGAAATGGACCAATTATAAAGCCCATCAGAAATTGGTGAATCCCGCCAACAAACGTCGGCTCGATATCATCGTGGTAGGTACAGGTTTGGCAGGAGGTTCGGCAGCAGCTACGCTCGGCGAACTCGGCTTCAACGTACTTAACTTCTGTATTCAAGACTCGCCGCGCCGTGCACACTCTATCGCAGCGCAAGGCGGTATCAATGCAGCTAAAAACTATCAAAACGACGGCGACTCGGTATATCGCCTCTTCTACGATACGATCAAAGGCGGTGACTACCGTGCCCGCGAAGCCAACGTCTACCGTCTGGCAGAAGTATCGAACAACATCATCGACCAATGCGTAGCGCAAGGCGTTCCTTTCGCCCGCGAATACGGAGGCTTGCTTGCCAACCGTTCGTTCGGTGGCGCACAGGTTTCGCGTACGTTCTACGCCAAAGGTCAGACCGGACAACAATTGCTGCTCGGTGCATATTCGTCGCTGAACCGTCAGGTGCAAAAAGGTACGGTAAAACAATATACCCGTTACGAAATGCTCGACGTAGTGATCATCGACGGTCGTGCCCGCGGTATCATTGCCCGTAACTTGGTAACCGGCGAAATCGAACGTTTTGCCGCCCATGCCGTAGTTATCGCTACCGGTGGTTACGGAAACGTATATTTCCTCTCTACGAACGCCATGGGTTCGAACGGATCGGCAGCTATCCAATGCTACCGCAAAGGCGCTTATTTCGCCAACCCGGCATACGCCCAGATCCACCCGACCTGTATCCCCGTACACGGTGAATTCCAGTCGAAACTGACGTTGATGTCCGAATCGCTCCGTAACGACGGCCGTATCTGGGTACCGAAGAAAAAAGAAGACGCCGAAGCTATCCGCGCAGGCAAACTGAAACCGACCCAAATCAAAGAGGAAGACCGCGACTACTACCTCGAACGTCGTTATCCGGCATTCGGTAACCTCGTTCCCCGCGACGTGGCTTCGCGTGCAGCCAAAGAACGTTGCGACGCAGGCTACGGTGTAGGTACGGGATTCGCCGTTTACCTCGATTTCAAAGAATCGTTCCAACGTTTGGGAAAACAAGCTATCCAGACTCTCGACCACGCCGAAATCGAAGCTATGGGCGGTATGGAAGCTGCTATCGACAAACTCGGTAAGAAAGCCGTTGCAGGACGTTACGGCAACCTCTTCCAAATGTACGAGAAGATCGTAGACGAAAATCCGTATGAAACCCCGATGATGATCTACCCCGCATCGCACTACACGATGGGCGGTATCTGGGTAGACTACGAACTGATGACCTCTATCCCCGGTCTGTTCGCTATCGGCGAAGCCAACTTCTCCGACCACGGTGCAAACCGTCTGGGTGCATCGGCATTGATGCAAGGTTTGGCTGACGGTTATTTCGTACTGCCTTACACAATCCAGAACTACCTCTCCGACCAGATCGGCGTGCCGCGTTTCAGCACCGACCTGCCCGAATTCAAAGAAGCGGAAGAGGCTGTGAAAGCCCGTATCGACCGTCTGATGAATATCAAAGGTAAACGTTCGGTAGACTCCATCCACAAAGAGCTGGGTCTGGTAATGTGGAACTACGTAGGTATGGGACGTAACAAAGCAGGATTGGAAATCGCCCTGCAAAAGATCGAAGAGGTGAAGAAAGAATTCTACACCAATGTACGTATCCCGGGCGACAAGAATACCCTCAACGTGGAACTCGAAAAGGCTCTCCGTCTCGAAGACTTCCTCGAAGTAGGTAAACTGATGGCTCTCGACGCCTTGAACCGCGAAGAATCGTGCGGCGGTCACTTCCGTGAAGAGTATCAAACCGAAGAAGGT
Source organism: uncultured Porphyromonadaceae bacterium (assembly GCA_900538555.1). Taxonomy (GTDB): domain Bacteria; phylum Bacteroidota; class Bacteroidia; order Bacteroidales; family Barnesiellaceae; genus UMGS27. Next base: position 7,990 of record UPYI01000005.1, on the reverse strand, counting down.
GAGGCTCAACGTCGCGACGACAAGTTTATGTACGTTAGCTGCTGGAAATATGAAGGCGAAAACAAACTGCCCGAATTATTGAAAGAAGAACTGAAATACGAAGCTATCAAGGTTCAACAACGTAATTACAAACAATAGTTAATTCGCCGAATTACACGGCTCATACACTTTAAAGTTATGGAAAAAACAATAGATATAACACTGAAAATCTGGCGTCAGAGAGACCGTAAGGCAAAAGGCGAATTCAAGACCTACAACCTGAAAGGCGTCTCTACCGACAGTTCGTTTCTCGAAATGCTCGACGTATTGAACGAGCAACTTATCAACGAAGGTCAGGAACCCGTAGTATTCGATCACGACTGCCGCGAAGGTATTTGCGGTATGTGTTCGCTCTACATCAACGGACACCCCCACGGACCCGACACCGAAATCACAACTTGCCAGTTGCACATGCGCAAATTCAAAAACGGCGATACCATTACGATCGAACCGTGGCGTTCTGCCGGTTTCCCGGTAATCCGCGACTTGATGGTAGACCGTCGCGCTTTCGATAAAATCCAACAGGCTGGCGGTTACATTTCGGTCAATACAGGTGGCGCACAGGATGCCAATGCACTGCCTATCTCGAAAATCGACGCTGACGAAGCTATGGACTCCGCTTCCTGTATCGGTTGCGGTGCTTGCGTAGCAGCTTGTAAAAACGGATCGGCAATGCTTTTCGTTTCGGCGAAAGTAAGCCAATTCGCCCTGCTGCCGCAAGGTCGCGTAGAAGCTGCCGAACGTGCACGCGCCATGGTAGCCAAAATGGACGAACTCGGTTTCGGTAACTGTACCAACACCGGTGCTTGTGCCGCCGAATGCCCCAAAAGCATTTCGCTCACCAACATCGCCCGTTTGAACCGCGAATTTATCTGCGCCAAGTTGAAAGACTAATAACGGATATATTTATAAAAAAGAGTTGCCTCCTGCGGGAAGCAACTCTTTTTTTTATACACGTTTTCGTAAACCGAGTGCAGAACGGAACTCGTTCGGATCATGCCGAGACGAGAAAAGGTGCATGAATATAGATGCGTTCGTCAATCCACCCTATCGCATCAGGCGGAAACCGTAACGGAAATCCCCAGCTCGCGCACCCGACCGGCGATCCGCTCCAACTCTTCGGGCGATACTTTTTGCAGCTTCTCTTCCGGTGTTTTCCGGTCGATCGTATATACCATTACCTGTTTCGGGTTCAAGCGGGCAATCTCTTCCAACCATGCATTCACCTCTTCCTCGGTAGTATTGTCTACAATCCATCCGTTGTGTTCGCCGCGTACAAACATAGTCTGTACGATAAAATCGCCGTCGAACTGTTTCAGATCTTTCAACAACTTATCCACACGGAAAGTAGGCGCGTTGGGTGCATTGATCAGCTCGACGGTACGTTGGTTCACCGAATCTATTTTCAGAATATTATTATCCACTTTTTTCAAAGCACGTGCCACGGCAGGACGATCGATCATGGTGGCATTGGACAGTACGCTTACCTTCGCTTCGGGATAATAAAGATCGCGCAACTCGATCGTATCGTAGATAATCTCCTCGAAATGCGGGTGCAAAGTAGGTTCGCCGTTTCCGGCAAAAGTAATTACATCGAGTTTCTCGCCTTTGGCGTGCATATCCATCAAACGGGTACGCAAATCCTCCTTTACCTGTTCGCGAGTGGGTAAACCGCTTCCCTTACCTTGTGCATTATATCCGGCTTCGCAATAGATACAGTCGAACGAACAGACTTTACCGTCGTTCGGCAACAAGTTCACACCCAACGATACTCCCAAACGGCGGCTATGCACCGGACCGAAAATAGTATGTTGGAACAATACGGTCATCATGCTTTTTTGTTTTTAAAGATTCATGGAATACAAAAATACGCTTTACCGCAAAGATTGCAAGCAAACCGAACGGTTTTGTTTTTGATTCCATTAATATCAACAATTTGTAAAATCGGTTTATAAACAACTTAAACAATTGATAATAAAAGATATATAAATAGCTATACACATAGTTATCAACTATATGTATGAATAAATTTATTCGATCCGCCCTTTTCGGCAAATCTAATATCCATAATAGAAAACCGCATGCGATAAAACCATGAACAACTATCGTTATCAACCGTTTTATATTTTATCGTAAAATATTGTATAACAAAATATTATATACATTATCAACTTACTTATCACACAATTATAAACTACTTATCCACACTATGGAAAAAGATTTAAAAGAAGCATAAAAAAAACAGATTTATCGTATAAAACGGCAGATATTGAATCGAATCGTTTACCTTTGTATGTTATCGGTAATGAAAAACCGATAATCAAAACCGACGGTTGTCGCATGAAAAGAGGATATTACATAGTGTTGATATTGTTGATATGTTGTTGTGTATTCGGTACGAATGCCCAGACGGCATATACACGCATATCGCCTTATACCGGTTATTACTATGCGAATATCGACGGTGCCCGCCGTATGGTTATCAACATGAAGACGGTATATATCTATCCCGAAAAAAAATTCAAAAGCAGAAAACAGGAAAAACACTATTGGAAAACCGTACGCGACGTAAAGAAAACCCTGCCTTATGCCAAATTAGTCTACTCGGTATTGGTGGAAACTTACGAATACATAGAAACACTGCCCGACGACGGTTCGCGCGAGAAACACCTGAAAGCGATGGAGGACGAAGTTTTCAAACAGTATGCTCCTGTGTTGAAGAAATTTACCTTCTCACAGGGAAAGATGTTGATATTGTTGATAAACCGGGAATGCAACCAATCGTCGTACGCCCTGATACGGGCTTTCTTGGGCAGTTTCCGGGCTGGATTCTGGCAAGCTATCGGCGGACTGTTCGGTGTAACGCTGAAAACCGAATGGGATCCGGAGGGAGAACATGCCGAAATCAATCGCATCTGCTTAGAAGTAGAACAGGGATTTTTATAAACAACCTGAAAGCTGTTTGAAGAAATTCCAGATCACCAATCCGGCAGTAACGGAAACATTCAGCGAATGTTTGGTGCCGAACTGCGGAATCTCTATGCTTTGATCGCACTTATCAACAACCGCCTGCTGCACCCCTTTCACTTCATTACCCAATACCACGGCATATTTTTTCGTCCTGTCCAACTGCAAGTTAGCCAGATTCAAACTATCTTCTACCTGTTCTATGGCATATACCGTATATCCTTCGTCGTGCAGTTTATCAACAGCCTCGCAGGCATCTTCGAAATAACTCCATGCCACACTATCTTCCGCTCCCAAAGCCGTCTTATGAATATCGGGATGCGGAGGAGTAGCGGTAATGCCGCAAAGATACACCGACTCTATACGAAAAGCATCCCCCGTACGGAATACCGATCCCACATTATTCAAGCTGCGGATATGGTCCAACACGACGATCAACGGTATCTTATCCACCTGTTTAAACTCCTGTTGTGAAATTCTTTCCAAATCCAGAATACTTTTCTTTTTCATAAAATAGGTATCTTTAAAAACGGTTTCTGCAAAAGTAATACAAGAGCTATCGCGAAACAAATAAAAACTCTCCGGCTTGCATTATTCACAGCAATGTTGATAACTGCACAAGCCTATTGATAAACCGTGAATAACAATGTGAATACCGGTGGGTAAATAATTGTAAAAAAATTAGGTAATCCCATAAATCGGTATATGCTGCGATAGATACAGAAAAACAAATATTTAGGCAGAATATTTTTCACAACGATATTCACGCTTTTTTGTGAGTTTATCAAGAATCCGAATGGAAGAATTTTATTAACTTTGCACTTTCGAACATGATGTTGATAAAGTATTTAATCTACTCATTATGAAATATAAATCGTGTAGATAAAATACGGATAAAAAGTCACAGGCTTGTGATAACTTTAAAAACAAGTTTTTTAGGAAAAAGTTATCCTATATATCAACAGGCTATTATCATCATAAAAGAAGTTTTTTAAAAAAAGAAAAAAGAAATATTTATAATATGATAAGTGTGGATATCTCGAAGGGGTATGTAGATGCCGATATTCCCGAAGGTCTGGATTTGCAGGCTGAAATAAAACGGATGAAAAAAGAAAAGAATGCCGTCATTCTGGCGCACTACTACCAATCTTCCGATTTGCAGGATATAGCCGATTTCGTCGGCGATTCGTTGGCGTTGGCGCAGTGGGCGGCAAAAACGACTGCCGATGTGCTGGTGTTGTGCGGCGTTCACTTTATGGGCGAAACGGCGAAGATCATCTGCCCCGACAAAAAAGTGATCGTTCCCGACCTGAATGCCGGCTGTTCGTTGGCTGACAGTTGCCGGGCGGAAGATCTGAAAAAGTTTATCGACGAACATCCCGGACACACGGTCATATCGTATGTGAATACGTCGGCTGCCGTGAAGACCCTCACCGATGTGGTGGTGACATCGACCAATGCCCGTCAGATCGTGGAGAGTTTTCCGAAAGAGGAAAAGATCATTTTCTGTCCCGACCGCAATTTGGGTAATTACATCAACTCGATAACCGGTCGCAATATGTTGTTGTGGGACGGAGCTTGTCATGTACACGAGCAGTTCTCGCTCGAAAAAATAGTGGCACTGAAAAAACAGTACCCCGAAGCATTGGTGCTGGCGCATCCCGAATGCAAGAAAGCGGTGCTTACGGTTGCCGATAAGGTAGGTTCCACCGCCGCACTGTTGAAATTCTCTTCCGTTTCGCCGGCAAAACAGTTTATCGTAGCTACCGAATCGGGTATTTTGCACGAAATGCGGAAAGCCAATCCCGATAAGGAATTTATTCCCGCTCCTCCCGACGACAGTACCTGTGCCTGCAACGAATGCAGTTTCATGCGTTTGAATACGATGAAGAAGTTGTATAATGCCTTGAAATACGAACAGCCCGAAATCGTCGTGGAGAAAGAGATCGCCGAAAAAGCGATACGTCCTATCACGCGCATGCTCGATATATCCGCTTCGCTCGGATTGTAACAATGGATAATTAAAAAAGAATCACGATATGGAATACAATTTCAGAGAAATAGAAAAAAAATGGCAGAAGTTCTGGAAAGAACAAAGTATATACCGGGTGACGGAAAATGAGGAGAAACCGAAATTTTATGTACTCGATATGTTTCCCTATCCGTCGGGTGCAGGTTTGCATGTAGGCCATCCGCTCGGATATATCGCTTCCGACATATTTTCGCGTTACAAGCGTCTGAAAGGATTCAATGTATTGCATCCGATGGGGTACGATGCTTACGGTCTGCCCGCCGAACAATATGCGATACAGACAGGTCAGCATCCGGCAGTCACTACCGAAAAAAATATAGACCGTTATCGCGAGCAGCTCGATAAGATAGGTTTCTGTTACGATTGGAACCGCGAAATACGTACTTGCGATCCCGCATATTACAAATGGACGCAATGGGCATTCATCAGAATGTTCAACAGTTATTATTGCAACGATCGCCGGCAGGCACGTCCTATCGACGAACTGGTAGCGCATTTCGAAACTGCCGGAACGACCGGTGTAAATGCGGCTTGCGGAGAAGAACTTTCTTTCACGGCAGAAGAGTGGAAGAACAAGAGTGAACAGGAACAACAAGCCGTATTGCTCAACTACCGTATAGCTTATCTCGGCGACACGATGGTGAACTGGTGTCCGCAATTGGGTACGGTACTGGCAAACGACGAAGTGAGCGAAGGCGTTTCGGTGCGTGGCGGTTATCCGGTGGAGCAGAAAGTGATGCGCCAATGGTGTCTGCGTGTATCGGCTTATGCGCAACGTCTGTTGGACGGATTGGATACGGTCGATTGGTCTGACTCGTTGAAAGAGACGCAACGCAACTGGATAGGTCGTTCGGAAGGTGCGGAGATGCAGTTCAAGGTAGTCGATTCGGATGTTGAATTTACGATATTCACAACTCGTGCCGATACCGTATTCGGTGTGACGTTTATGGTACTTGCACCCGAAAGCGATTATGTGAAACAAGTGGTTACGCCCGATCAGCAGCAGGCGGTGAACGAATATCTCGAAAGTATCAAGCATCGTACCGAACGCGAACGTCTGATGGATCGCGGTGTAAGCGGTGTATTCTCCGGAGCGTATGCTGTCAATCCGTTGAACAATAAACAGATTCCGATCTGGATCAGCGATTATGTATTGGCTGGATATGGTACGGGTGCTATCATGGCTGTGCCGGCGCACGATAGCCGCGACTACGCTTTTGCCAAACACTTCGGATTGGACATCATACCGTTGATCGAAGGTTGCGATGTATCGGAAGAAAGTTTCGATGCCAAAGAGGGCAAGATGATCAACTCGTGCGGAAACGGTCTCGATTTGAACGGACTTGAAGTTAAAGAGGCGATTGCCCGCACCAAAGCATTTATCAAGGAAAAAGGACTGGGACGTGTAAAGGTGAACTATCGTTTGCGCGATGCCATATTCAGCCGCCAGCGTTATTGGGGCGAACCGTTCCCTGTTTATTATAAAGACGGTATGCCTTATGTACTGGACGATAAATCGCTGCCGTTGGAACTGCCCGAAGTAGATAAATTCCTGCCTACCGAAACGGGCGAACCTCCGTTGGGACGTGCTAAAAATTGGACGACTGCCGAAAACTATCCGCTCGAATTGTGTACGATGCCCGGATTTGCAGGTTCGTCGGCATATTATATCCGTTATATGGACCCGCATAACAACGAAGCTATCGTATCGAAACAGGCGAACGAATATTGGCGCAATGTCGATCTGTATGTCGGAGGTACGGAACATGCTACCGGACACTTGATTTACAGCCGTTTCTGGAATAAGTTTCTGTACGATATGGGAGTGGTTTGCGAAGAAGAACCGTTTAAAAAATTAGTGAATCAGGGTATGATACAAGGACGTTCCAATTTCGTATATCGTATCAAGGACACCAATACATTCGTATCGTACAATCTGAAAAAAGAGTATGACACTACGCCCATTCACGTCGATGTGAATATCGTAAGTAACGATATACTCGATATAGAGGCTTTCAAACAGTGGCGTCCCGAATTTGCCACCGCCGAATTTATTTTGGAAGACGGCAAATACGTATGCGGATGGGCTGTGGAAAAAATGTCGAAATCGATGTTCAACGTCGTGAATCCCGATGACATTGTGGAAAACTACGGTGCGGATACCCTTCGTCTGTATGAAATGTTCTTAGGTCCTATCGAGCAGAGCAAGCCGTGGGATACCAACGGTATAGACGGCGTACACCGTTTCTTGAAAAAATTCTGGAACCTGTTCTATCAAGGCGACAATCTGGTCGTTACCGACGGCGAACCGACGAAAGAAGAACTCAAATCGGTGCATAAACTCATCAAGAAAGTATCGTGGGATATCGAGAATTTCTCGTACAATACCTCTATCAGTGCATTCATGATCTGTATAAACGAACTGACCGCATTGAAGTCGCATAACCGGCAGGTTCTCGAACATATCGTCGTCCTGCTCGCTCCGTTCGCCCCGCACATCAGCGAAGAGTTGTGGCACGTGTTGGGTCACGATACGACGGTATGCGATGCCCAATGGCCGGCATTCAACGAAGAGTATCTGAAAGAAGATAAAGTGACCTATGCGGTTTCGTTCAATGGCAAAGCCCGTTTCAATATAGAAGTGGCGACAGGAACGCCGCGCGAGGAGATAGAGCAGATTGCATTGAACCATGAGCTGTCCGCCCGTTGGATCGAAGGTAAAACCCCGAAAAAAATAATCGTAGTTCCGAATAAAATTGTGAACATCGTATTGTAAACCGATCTATTTTTGCACTGTCGAATAAAAAATCTCAGACTATGAAATTCAGTTTAAAGGCTATCGCCTACCACATGAAAGACTATGTGGTCATACTTATAGGTCTTCTATTGTATGCGGTAGGATGGAAAGGTTTCCTATTGCCTAACGACATTGTGACCGGAGGTATTACGGGT